>CBDHYJ010000014.1:0-96270 GCA_965275905.1 Hyphomicrobiales bacterium
CCCAACTCGATGCCGCGGTTGGCCGTCTCGAAACCAACATGGAGAATGACCGCGCCCAGTGTGAAGCGTCGAAGTCCGCAACCAAACCCGGCGGCGGCCCCGACACGGTCGCCGGACGTCTCAAGGCCTTCGGCGTCGCGGCGCGCAAGGTTATCGAGGACATGCGGGGAACACCGGCCAGGGACCAGGCCGAATTTACGGCCGCAACGAGACTGACCGACAGCCTCGAAGCGACTGTCGGCAAGTTGCGCGATGCATCCGGCCGTGTCTGCACGAATTCGGCTGCCACGGCCCCGGACATGACCGTGGACCGCGACGGCCTGCTCAGGAGCCGGAACATGAGTACGCTGGCAAGCCAGCTGGCCGACAAAGCCGGTGACGCGACCGCGTCGCTCTACGCGCGGTTCAAGGACGTCTCGGACATCCCGCCCATGAGTAAGATCAAGGCGAAGATGAAGCCGCATGCCGATGCGCTGCTGAAATACTGCGACGGTCTGCAGAACAGGATTGAAACGCCGGCGAACCGGGCGGCAGAGTCCCAGGGCATCGTCCGCGCAATCGAGACGCTGCTCGCCGAAGCGAAGACCGGCAAGTTGACACCGGACCTGACCGCGGCCTACCGCGGCGAACTCAACAAGCGGCAAAGCCGGATGGGCCTCGCCTTGGCGAAAGTCGATCTGATGGAATGTGAGAATGCCGCCTACGATGTTCGCCGCCAGTGCCTTGGCAAAGGGGGCTATCCCCAGATACACGCCGAGAGCATAGTGCTGGGTGAGGATGTGCGGGCGAAACTGGTCAAGCTGCGCGGAGAGCAGGCGGCACGGGTTGCGCGGCTGGCACAGCGTATCGACAGGCTCGAGCAGCAGCGCAAAGACGCATTTGATCGCGCCCAGCAGTGCCACCGGGTCGCGGAAGGCAAGCGTCCGCCGGTGGATCCGGCTCTTCAGGCCGAGGCCGACAGACTTGCCGATCCCTCGACGGCCAAGTGCAGGGCCGGTGATCTGCGGAATCGTGCGGCGCAACTGCGCGATCCGAAGTTCTCAGGACTTCCGGGCATAAAGGGCAAGGCCGCCGAGCTTGAGCGCCGTGCCGGCATCATCGATCAGTCCAAGGCTGACTGGGAACGCGCCAGAAATAGATACTTTGCGGGCGACACCGGAGTGACGCGAAGCGAACTGGACAAGGCGGAGGCGGCGATCAGGTCGCTCGGCGGGAAGCCGGCCTGTACCAGCGTCATCGACAAGATCGCGAGGGCGCGCGACAAGGTGGACCGCTTCGACAACGCGGTGCGCATCGCCGAGCAGTCGCTGAGCCAGTGCAGACCCGACCGTTTGCGCGCCAACATGCGTGCCCTGCAGCGGTCCAACAAGGACTCCAAAAAGCCCCATCCCACTCTGGTGGCGCTCGAAAGCCGTATGGAGGCACAGGCCGCAGTGATCGCCATGTGGGAGCGGGCCAAGGCCGAGTTCGCGGCCGGCCGCATCGATGCCGCGCGCAACATCCTGCGCAACATTCAAAGCCGCCGTGCCTCGATGCGGCGCAGCGACTGCTCTGGCCTCGATGACAAGGTCGATCGCGGCCTCGACAGGATCGCGACCCGCGCGCGTGCACGCGATACCGCCCGCCGCGCGGTCGACTCCTGCGACATCGGCAGCATCAAGAGGTTCGACTACAAGATCGCAGGCGAGGACGGAAAATTCGCCAGGGGACTGCGCAAGATGCTGACCACAGGGCTGGAGACCTGCACGCGCCGTGAAGAGGAGCGTCAGGCCGAGGACCGGCGATCCCGGTGCACCCGGCAGAATGGTCAGGGCTATTACCCGGGCCCGGTCGACGCCAGCGGCAAGTTTTTCTGTCTGCCGACGCGGGCGACCGCCAACGCCTGGTGCAACGCCAACAACAAGGGCTCGGGCTGGAAAGCCGGCAAGATCAACGCCCGAGGCGGTTATGACTGCATCAAGCCTCCGGCCGTTCAGCAGGCAGAGAACGACGCCAGTTGCCGCCGCCAGCACGGCCGCGGCTATTATGCCGGTAAGGCGAACAATAAGGGCGTTTACTACTGCCTTCCGACGCGGGCGACTGCCAACGCCTGGTGCAATGCCAACAACCAGGGTTCGGGCTGGAAAGCGGGCAAGATCAATTCCCGCGGCGGTTACAAGTGCAACCGGACGCGCGACCGCCAGCGTGCCGACAATAACGCCAACTGCAGACGCAAGTTCGGCGGCGGCTACTACGCCGGCCGGCCCAACAAGAAGGGCGTCTATTACTGCCTGCCGACGCGGCGCACGGCCAATGCCTGGTGCGCGCGCAACAACGGGCGCGGGTCGAAAGCCGGCAAGATCCGCTGGAACGGAGGCTTCAACTGCACGCGTGGCCGGACGGTCCGGCAACAGCACGATACGCGGAGTTCGGCGGCCGCGGCCGCGGCAGGCGCTGCGATCATCGACGGCGTTATCGGCGCGATCAACAACTCCCGGAATTCGCGGGACCGCTACCGGCCTGCACCGCGTGTTCGCCAGCCGGCGCCGCGGACCCGCCGTACGCCCTCTCGGACGACGCGCAAGCCGGTCTGCCGGACCCATGACCGCAGAACAAGCCTCTACTTCGAGAACAAGACGGATCCGCGGTGTTTTTGAACACTCCGGCGTGTCGGGACTAGTTGCCACTCACGTATTGACGGCCCAGATACCTTGCCAGCCGCGCGGCAGGTGAGTTGTCTGGCAGGCCCGTCCGGAATGACACGAAGAACGTCTTCCTGAGTGTGGCTCCGCTTACGTCCAGAACAGCAAGCTTGCCGGCCAGAACCTCTGTCTCGACCGCGCCGCGCAATATAAGGGAACATCCGAGCCCGGCCATGACCGCGCTCTTGACCGCTTCGGTCGATCCAACGCTCGAAACAACGCGGAGCAGGTCCGCATTCTCGCCAAGCGCCTCGCGCAGCAGCGAGCCTGTCCCTGTGCCGGGCTCGCCACCGATCAGGGGAATCTTGCACAGGGTCCTGATCGAAATGGTTTTCCGTCCGGCGAGTTCGTGTGCCTGCGGGACGATCACGACGAGGGGTTCGGTCAACCACGGGACCGAACGGATGGCACCCTGGTCGGGCAACCATTCCGTCACCGCGGCGTCGATCTCGCCGCGCTCAAGCTTGTCGATCAACTGCGCGTTCCTATCCTGGACAAGGCGCCAATCGGTCAGATTGCTTGAGCTTTCGCAGAACCGGCTTAGGGCCGGAACCATGTAGTAGTTTGCAATGTTGCTGCTCGCGCCGATCAGAAATTCTTCCTCTCGAACAGCCGTTCTGAAGCGTTCCGCCGAAGCGATCAGTCCGCGGGCCAGAGGCAGCGCGGCTTCGCCCTGGCGCGTCGGCAGACTGCCCGCATGGCTGCGCTCGATCAGCGGGACGCCCAGAGCCTCCTCCAGTTTGCGGATATGCTGCGACAAGGTGGGCTGAGCGATCTCGAGCTGTCTGGCCGCGGTCTGGAAATTGCCGGTCTCTGCCAGTACGACAAAGCTGCGCAGAAGAGTCAGGTTCAGCACGCCTCGCGCTCCTTGAATGCTTCTTCATTTACGGTCGTGTCGGGAAGCCGTCCCTGAAGCACTTCGGATATGCTGTTTGCGGCTGAGCGGACAATTTCCTTTCGGACATCTGTTACTGCGGAACCGAGATGTGGTGTCAGCACCGTTTTTGCCGAGGACAGCAGGTCGCTGTTGATCCCTGACGGCCGGTCTGGTCGCGCCCAGTCTTCCGTCTCAAAAACGTCGGCCGCATATCCCGCCAGCCGACCGGATTCCAGCGCCGCCGCCACCGCCGCCTCGTTGACCAGAGAGCCGCGAGCCGGATTGATCAGATATGCGCCCGGCTTCATGCGTGCCAGAAACGTCTCGTCAACCAGTCCCGAGGTTCGGTCTGTGAGCGGCAGTGCCAGGACGACGAAATCCGATTCGCGTGATAACTTTTCGAGAGAGGCCGGTGTCGCGTCGAGATCCCACTGAACCGAGGATTCGACAGTCTTCAAGTCGTGATAGAGGCGATGGCAACCGAATCCGGTGAGAAGCTTCAGGATGGCTCGCCCAACGCGGCCGGCACCAATGACACCGACAGTCGCACCCTGGATCGAACTTCCGAAATAGCGCGGCCGCCAACCCGCGAACGTGCCTGATCGCACATGTTTGTCTCCTGGCAGCAGGTTTCTCGAAACTGCGATCATCAGGCCCAGGGCAAGCTCGGCCGTGGGCGCAGTGAGAAGATCGGGAACGATGGTGACTGCGATGTTACGTCTGGAACAGGCCGCCACATCGATATTGTCGTAACCCTTCAGGGCACCGGCAATCACCTTGAGTTTCGGGCAGGCGGCGAGAAAATCCGCGTCGATCCTTTCGGTCATAAAGGCCATAAGCGCTTCGGCTTCGCGGCAAACCCCAGCAAGGTCTTCCGACGAAAGGGGTTCTGGCCCCGGATTGATCCTTACGTCACCGAAATGCGAAAGCGCCGTGACGATATCGTCATCGACTGGCTGTGCAATCACGATCCTGGCGGGCGCATCCATCTCCGTGTCCTTTCGAATCTTCCGGCATTCTCCGGTTCTTTTGAGTTGATTGCAATATGTAATCATTTTGTCATTTCAATAACAGATAACGATATCGGTCGATTCGAACTCACGGGGACCACCCTATGCTGATGACCGTTGAAAAAGCGCGCGAAAGCATCTCCCCGCCTGAGATTGCGCCGGCAATCGTCGAATTGAAGGACGTCGAGGTCGTGTACCCGAATGGGACTGTGGCGCTGCAGCCGATGTCACTGGACGTGTCGGATCAGTCGGTCACCGTCCTGCTGGGTCCCTCGGGCGCCGGGAAGTCCACCTTGCTGCGCACTATGAACCTGCTGGTCAGGCCAACTTCCGGGGCTGTGACTGCGCGAGATCTCGGCGCGCTCAAAGATCTGGCTGCAATCCGGGCACATCGCCGCGATACGGCGATGATCTTTCAGCAGCATCAGTTGATCGGCCGGCAAACAGCCCTGCAGAACGTACTCACGGGCCGGCTCGGCAAGCATTCGTTCTGGCGCACGTTGTTGCCTTTTTCCGATGCCGAACGCCGGCTTGCTCTGAACTGCCTGGAGCGCGTGGCGCTATTTGAAAAAGCGCTGACCAGGACGGACAATCTGTCCGGAGGTCAGCAGCAGCGCGTCGGCATTGCCCGCGCGCTGGCACAGGAACCGCGCATGATTCTCGCGGACGAGCCGGTCGCGTCCCTTGATCCGGCGTCTTCGAGACGTGTTCTCCAACTGCTGAAAGATGTCTGCAGACAGGACCGCATTCCCGCGGTGATCAGCCTCCATCAGCTCGAATACGCGCGCGAGTTCGCCGACCGCATTGTCGGACTGTCCGGCGGCCGGGTTGTTTTTGACGATTCCCCTGACCGCCTCGACGCCGGGGCGCTTGCGGAGATTTACGGCAGTTGAACCAGGCAGGGCCGGATCGATCCCGCGCCCTGAGCGATGCAACCAACCGAAGGAGAGTGAACATGAACCGTCGTGCCATTCTGGGGTCCGCGATACTTGCTGCGGGTCTCGTTGTTGCCGGCCAGCCTGCAACTGCCGGAGACTACAATCCCGACACATTGAAGATTGCCCTGTTGCCGGACGAGAACGCCGCCACCGTGATCCAGAACAACAAGCCGCTGGCGAAGTACCTCGAAGCCAAGACCGGCAAGAAGATAGAACTGGTGGTAACGACTGACTATTCGTCGATGATCGAGGCCGTGCGTTTCGGACGCATCGACGTCGCCTATTTCGGTCCCGCGTCTTACACGATTGCGAAGGACAAGCTGAAAGGCGGCGAACTCGACATCGAGCCGTTCGCCGCTCGGGTCAAGGGGGGCACGACGACGTATCAGTCGGTGATTATCACCAACGCCGCAACGACGATCAAGACGCTCGACGACATCAAGGGATCCGGCGTCGAGTTGGCTTTCGGTGATCCGGCGTCGACCTCCAGTCACTTCGCGCCGAAATATACGATGCTCAAGGCGGGCGTGAAGCCGGGCGCCGACTACAAGGAGAATTTCCTGGGCGCCCATGATGCCGTGGCCGTCAATGTGCAGCGCGGCAATGCCAAGGTCGGCGGCCTCAGCAGGCCGATATTCGAAAGCATGATAGAGCGCGGCATGATTGATCCGCAAAAGGTCCGGGTTGTCGCCTATTCCGATGCCATCCCGCAGTATCCATGGGTCATGCGCACCGATCTCGACAAGTCTGTGCAGGAGGCAACCCGGACGGCCTTCTACAGCCTCAAGAAGGGTACGGCAGAGGGTGATGCCATCCTGAAGCCGTTCAAGTCCGACGGTTTTGCCGAGATAAAGGACAAGGACTACGACATCATTCGTGCAATCCGCGCCAACGTGCAGAAGTGATCTCCCCGGCCCGGCGGTCCTGCGGCCGCCGGGCATCGAAATTTCCATCCGGATAGTCAGCCGCCATGACCGATACAACTGCTTCACGGCATTCCGCCCGCCAGGTCGACGAGGTCTTAAACGCCGAGAAGCGGAAGCGCGCGCTGCACCTGGTCCAGGCCGCTGCTGTCGGTGCGGGAATTATTCTCTGCCTCTGGGCAACCGGCATGCTCGACTGGTCGAGGTTGATGGAAGGCATGCCGGCCATCGGGGTCGTATTCGGAGAAATGGTCCCGCCGGATTTCGCTCGCTGGCGCAACTGGGTGAGTCCGTTGATCGACACGGTGGCCATGTCCGTCGCCGGTACCGCGCTCGCGGTTGTCCTTTCCGTGCCGCTCGCTTTTCTTGCTGCCGCAAACACGACGCCAAATCCCTTCGTCCACCAAGTCGCGCGGCTTGTTCTGAACACGTTACGGGCCATCCCTGAACTCATCATGGGCATCGTGTTTGTCGCGGCGGTGGGCTTCGGCATGCTGCCCGGTGTTCTGGCGCTCGGCCTTCATTCGGTGGGTATGGTCGGCAAGTTCTTTGCCGAATCGATTGAGCACGTCCACCCTGCACCGGTCGAGGCGGCCGAAGCGACGGGCGCGACGCGAATGCAAATCATCACGCACAGCGTTCTGCCCCAGGTGTTTCCCCAGTTCGCCGATGTCACCATGTACCGCTGGGAATATAACTTCCGGGCGTCCACGGTCATGGGTATGGTGGGGGCAGGAGGCATCGGCACGGAACTGGTCGGTTCCCTGCGGCTGCTTGATTATCCACAGGTCGGCGCGATCATGCTCGTGATCCTTGTGGCGGTAACGATCGTGGACACCCTCAGCACCATGCTGCGCCGTGCCTTTACCTGAAAGATTAGCTCCGGACCGCCGTGTCAGGGATTTGGCGGTTGTCACCTTCTCCGCAGCGAATTGCCAAGAAGAGGCCGGGATTTCTCCCGGCCTTCAACTCAGTCCGTCCGCACTGTCGTACGGATTGTCATGATCAGAACTTGAAGCGCGTCCCGATCAGGATGGCATGGTTCTCCACATTGGGAGACGTGTCGACTTCCGTGTAGCGGTATTCGGCATCGATCGCGATGTTCTGGGTCGCCTCGAAGGTCAGGCCCGCCATCAGCTGATAGACGAATTCGGTATCGCTGGCCGAAGCCGCGAAACCGCCCAGGCTGGCGGTAACGTCCACGTCGACCGCGCCAAGACCGGCACCGATATAAGGCCTGATCCGCGAGCCCGGCAGGAAGTCGTGATAGACGTTTGCCATGAACGACAACTGCTCGACATCGCCGCCGACGCTGACGCCGCCGATGTCGTCGAAATCGTTCTCGCGGTAGCCGATCTCGCCCTCGATGCGGACCTTGCCGAGATGCCAGATGTCACCGGTGTCGTAACCGATCGCGCCGAGGAGGGCGTAACCCGTGTCGAAGTCGGCGGTCAGGCCGCCGGCTGAGATGTCGTCGAGAATATTCGCGCCGGCCTTCAGCGAGACGTAGAAGCCAGGCGGTGAGCCGATCGGACCCTGCACCGGTTCCGGCCCCAGCGGGAGGTCGGCTGCGGTTGCGGACTGTGCGGTGAAGGCGATGAGGGTAACGGCGAACGCCTTTAGGGCGTTACTGAACCAATGTGTACTACTCACGTGTTCCTCTTCTGCGGTTGCATTGCTCTGAATTAAGAACTTCCCCGCAGAAGTTCGTCCCCTGCGCAATCGTTAGCCGCGGGATGTTGCGGTCGCAACGTACATTTCTGTCGCACCGCGATTTCCCGCGTCCGATGGTGCGGAATTGTCACACGTTATGGTTGTGGGTCGAGCGCAACGACTGAATCTTCCGCACGCGTCCGGTGCTACCCGGAGTGCGCTAAGGCAACTCGTCCTTGCCGATCACCTTGAAAATCTCGGTGAAGTCTCCGTCGGGAAACTTGTCGACACCTTCGCGCCAGCAGTCCGCGACGACAGTGGCAAGCCGGTCGGCGGTGCCCGACGCGCGCACTTCGTCCGTATAGAGCGCGACGTCCTTTTGCATCAGCGCCATGCGGAACCCGGCATCGAAGCTGCCGGTCAGAATCCGGTTCGGGAACTTGTCAGCGGTGGCCGAGTTACGGCCGGTCGAGACGTTGAGGACGTCGAGCATGGTTTTCATGTCCAGGCCCTTGTCGAGGCCGAAGGCCACGGCTTCGGATGTCGCTGTCATCGCCACTGCGGAAAGGTAATTGTTGAGCAGTTTGAGCGCCTGGCCCTGTCCCGGATTCGGGCCGACGAAAAAGACCGATCCGGCAAACGTCTCAAGGACCGGCCGAAGTGCATCGAAAAGCGGCTCCGGGCCGCTCCACATAATCGTGATGGTGCCGTTGATCGCGCCGGACCGGCCGCCGCTCACCGGCGCATCGATATAGTCGATTCCGGCGCCACCCAGCAGATTTGATGCGTTTTCGGCGGCGTCGATGCCTGTCGTGGAGAGGTTGATCACTGCACCGGTTCGGGTGTCCGCTGCGCCTGCAAACTCGCGGGCAACCGCCATCGTCGCGTCTCCGTCGGGCACGGACAGGAACACAATGTCGGCGTCCGTTGCCACTGCTGCCGTGCTCTCGGCGGAACGCGCGCCTTCGGGTGCGCGTTCGGCAGTCCCCGCCCTGTCGTGGACGACAAGATCGATTCCGGCTTTGGCGAGATTGGCGGCTATCGGCCCGCCCATGTCACCGAGGCCGACGAACCCGAATGTGCGGCCTGCATTGGCTATGGGGCGTTCTTCGGTCATGCGACGTCGTCCTGGTTCAAATATCGAGCCTGCGCACATCGGCGGAGGACCCTTCGAAGGCGCGCGGAAACCGCTCGCGCACCAGCGGATCATGACCGGGGATAATACGGCCTTCGGGACCGGCCAGTGATTTCAGAAGGTCGAACCCGGCCAGCATGTCTTCCAGATCGACGACGATGGGGAAGGGCTTGCCGGCTTCGAAGTTCTCGTAATAGTGCGATGCGTCGGACGCCAGCACGACCGGGCCGTTCACTGTCATGACCCGCACGCACTGCAACCCCCGGCTGTGGCCGCCTACCTTGTGCACCGAAATGCCGGGTGCGATTTCCGCGTCTCCGTCATGGAAGGTGACTTTCCCGGAATAGACGCGTTTCACCGCCTCGCAGATATGCTCGGCCGTGAACGGCATGCGCAGGGTGTCGTGGCACATGCAGCGTCCGGTGGCGAATGCCATCTCCGCATCCTGCAGGTGCAGCCGCGCGTCGGGAAACTGTGCGAGGCCGCCCGCATGATCGTAGTGCAGGTGGGTCACGATCACGCTGTCGATGGTTTCGGGCGTAATCCCGATTTCGGCCAGCGCCTCGCGCGGCTCGATCAGGATCGGCCGGTCGCGGTCGGCGGCCTCCCGGGCGTCATAACCGGTGTCAACGAGGATCGTGCGCTCGGCGTTGCGGACGACCCAGACGAAATAGTCCATCGGGTGCTGCGACGCATGATCGTCATCGAAGATGAAGCTGTCGCCGCGCACCCGGTCATTCCGGTCGGCATACTTCACCGCGTAGACTTCGTAGGTCTCATCAGTCGCCATGGAATTCCTCCGCTTGCCCGTCGACCACCTTCTGTATTTCGCGTGGCGGACCGCTTGGCAAGGGCAATCAAATGCCTTTCCGTGCAGCGTCCCGCTGGACGGCCATCCGACTTTCCTGTTTACTTTTCGCCATAACCAAAAAACAGGGAGGACGCCATGTCCGGACCACGGGGGTTAGGTCTCGCGCGGTGCGCCGCCGCTTTTGGCGCGCTTGCACTATTTGCCGCCGGTTTCAGCGCCGATAACCGGGCTGAGGCGGCATCCGATGAACAGAAGGCGCTGGTCGAAAAATCGAAGCCACTGGTCCCCGGCGGCCCGTGGCCGAACGGCGACCAGAAGGGCATGGCCAATACGCTCGGGCCCGGCACCTGGATGCGTTGCTCCGGGCACATGATGGCCGAAGGCGCCAAGGTCTACGAGCTCAACCACGTGCGCTCCAACACCATGCCGGCATCGCCGTTCGGACGGCCGCTCTCCTACACCTACACACCGTCGGTCTCGCTGCCCGGCACCCGCCATGTCTTCAACGGCGAGCAGGTCAACGGCGGCGAGCCCGGTGCCCAGGGCACCCAGATGGATGCGTTGGGCCACTTTGCCTTCTACGACAAGGCCTGGGACGGCAAGGGCGAACCGCCGCTGGATTCCGCCAAGTATTACGGCGGTCATACCCAGAAGGACGTCAAGCCCGCGCCGGATTCGCCGCTTCTGAAGCTTGGCATTGAGAACGTTCCGCCGATCGTCACGTCAGCCGTCCTGCTCGATGCCAGGGCGCATATGGGCAAGGGCGAAGCGCTGGCGCCCGGCACCCTGGTCACAAAGGCCGACATCGATGCGATGCTGAAGGCGCAGGGCCTCGACTGGCGCGGAATCCTGCCGGGCGACGTCGTCTACATCTATACCGGCTGGGGCGACAACTGGTCCGATCCGGACACCAGCAAGACCTACTACACGAAGGGACCCGGCCTCTCGATCGACGCGGTCAAGTTCCTCGGTGAAAGCAAGATCGTGCTGGTCGCCCTCGACAATCCATTCACCGATCCGGTCGCCGACGGTCAGCTTCAGCAGAAGACCATGCCGCCGCAGGGTATGGAGGACGGCCTGCCGTTTTTCATCCACCACTACAATCTCGCGGTCGCCGGCATCCACCAGATCCAGAACGCCAATCTCGGCGCGCTGGCGAAGGACAAGGTCTGGACATCCTGCACCATGATCCTGCCGCTGCGCTCGAAGGGGCACGCGGGATCGCCGGTTCGCCCGGTTGCCATCGGCGCGCCCAATCAGTGATTGGGAATTTTAAGTGAACGACAAAAACGCGTCCGCCGCTTGAACAGGACGCAACAACAGGGAGAAGACCATGAAACGCCTGGTACTTGGAATTGCAATTGCCGGACTTGTCTCTGCGTCCGCCTCGGCGCAGGAAACCACGCTGTCGGCCGTCAGCGCCTTTGCCGACGGGACCACGTTCACCAAGAACTTCGAAAGATTTATCGAAAAGGCCAACGAACTCGGCAAGGGCAAGGTCCGCATCGACTACAAGGGCGGCGGCGGCAAGGTCATGAACCCGTTCCAGCTTGGCGACGCCATCCGTACGGGCGTTGTTCAAATCGGCAACCTGCCGGGCGCTTTCTACACCAAGCTCATGCCTGAGGCCGATGTCTTCAAGCTCAGCGCCTTCACCATCGCAGAAGAGCGCGCCAACGGCGCCTGGGCCTATACCAATGATCTCCACAAGAAGCGGATGAACGCCTACCACTTGGCCCGCCAGAAGGACTGCGTTCCCTTTCATCTCTACATCAACAAGAAGATCGACAAGCGCGACCTGAACGGTATGAAGATCCGCACGACACCGATCTACCGTGCCTTCTTCTCGGCCATGGGCGCGAGCCTGATCAGGACCAAGCCCGGTGACGTCTACACCGCGCTCGAACGCGGCACGGTCGACGGTTACGGCTGGCCGACACAGGGCGTGCTCGATCTCGGCTGGCACGAGGTCACCAAGTTCCGCGTCGATCCCGCCTTCTACCGGGCCTCCGTCGAAGTGCTGATCAACAACGATGCCTGGGAGAAGCTTTCGGCTGATCAGCAGAAGATCCTGCAGGAGGCAGCCGCCTTCATGGAAGGCCTGTGCGCCGAGGACGAGAAGATCAACGCCACGGAGAAGAAGCGTCAGGCGGATGCCGGAATTCAGACCATCTCGTTTGATGGCGCCGAAGGCGAGGCTTATCTCAAGCAGGCCTATGAGACCGGCTGGGCCGAGTTCATCAAGGCCAATCCCGAAACCGGGCCGAAGCTCAAGGAGCTGCTGAGCAAGTAAACGGCGACATGACGGCGAACCCGCAGGCGAGGTTCGCCGTCTTCAATCCACACGACGGTTGGAGGCGGGGGTGGCTGTGAACGCGCTGGCCCGGGTGCATGGGTTTTTTGTGAAGGCACTGGGCTTCGCCGCAGGCGTCGGCCTTGGCGTGCTCGCCGTTCTTATCACGGTCGATGTGGTGATCCGCAATGCCGGGATCGGTAATTTTCCCTGGTTGCTGGAAGTCTCGGAATACGTGCTGTTCGCCGCGACGTTCCTCGCAGCACCATGGGTTCTGCGCGAGAGCGCTCATGTCAGCGTCGACGTCCTCCTGACCGGCCTGCCGCCGGGGGCTCGCCGGGCCTTTGGCTTGCTCGCGAATGCACTGGGTATCGGAATCTCCGGCATCGTCACCTGGTATGCTTTGCGGGTCACGAGCGATGCCTATGAGCGCGGCGATCTCATCTTCAAGGAACTTGTCGTTCCCGAGTGGCCGTTTCTGGCCGTGGTCGCCGTTTCCGGCGGCCTGCTCGTTGCTGAGTTCGCGCTGAAACTTGTGAGCCAGGACGACGGCACCGCCGCCTCGCGCAAGGCGGGGATCTGAACATGGACTGGCTTGCTGCACTCGTCCTGATGCTGGGATCCCTGATCGCCCTCATGCTGACCGGGCTGCCGGTCGCCTTCGCCTTCATTGGCGTCAATATCATCGGGGCGATCGTCTTTCTCGGCGGGGAGATCGGTCTCGACCAGATGATCCGCAACACCGTGGCCTCGGTCAGCAATTTCTCGCTGGCGCCCATCCCGCTTTTCCTGCTCATGGGCGAGATCCTGTTTCAGACCCGGGTCGCCTTTGCCGCAATCGATGCCATTGACCGTCTGATCGCCCGCGTGCCGGGCCGACTGTCGATTGTCTCCGTACTTGGAGGCACCGTATTCTCATCCCTTTCAGGCTCGACCATCGCCAACACCGCCGTGCTGGGCAGCGCACTGTTGCCCGACATGCTGAAGCGCGGTTATCAACCGGCCATCGCCATGGGTCCGATCATGGCCACGGGCAGCATCGCTATGCTGATCCCGCCGTCGGCATTGGCCGTACTGCTCGGCAGTCTCGCCGGCATCTCCATTGCCAAGTTGCTGATCGCGGGCATTCTGCCGGGCCTGCTGATGGCCGCGAGCTTCCTCGCTTACATTGTCGTGCGCTGCAGTCTCAGACCCGATCTGGCCCCGGCCTACGACGTCGAGCGCGTCGCGCTCTGTGAACGCTGGAAGCCGTTCCTGATCTACGTGGTTCCGCTGCTCGGCATCTTTGTGATCGTGGTCGGCAGTATTCTCGGCGGGTTCGCCACGCCGACGGAATCGGCAGCGCTCGGCAGCGTGGCGTCGGTCGTGGCAGCGGCGGCTTACCGGAAGCTGACGCTGCGGTCGCTTGTGAAGGCCCTGACCGAGACTGCGAAAATTTCCGTGATGATCCTCTTCATCATCGCGGGTTCCGTGACATTTTCTCAGATTCTGGCCTTTTCCGGGGCAACGAATGGATTGCTGGCTCTGATCGAGGCCGTAGACGCCGGGCCAGTAATCATCCTTCTGGCCATGCTGGCGATCCTGCTTCTGCTCGGCGCCTTCATGGACCAGGTGTCGATGATCATGATCACCCTACCGTTCTTCATTCCCCTGGCGCAGAGCCTGGGCCTCGACCTTCTGTGGTTCGGCGTGCTCATGCTGGTCGTCATGGAGATCAGCTTCACGACGCCGCCCTTCGGGCTCCTGATCTTCGTCATGAAGGGTGTCGCTCCGCCGGAGATCACGCTGGGACAGGTGTACAAGGCCGCGGCCCCCTTCATCCTGCTTGCGCTCGGCGTGCTCGGCCTGCTCATCGTGATCCCCGAACTCGCCACCTGGCTGCCCGGTCTGATAAGACGATGACGCCTCTCCTTCAAACCGACTGAACTCCGGAGTTCCCCCAATGGCCCGTTCGCCAGAAAACTTTGTTCCCGAAACCGCCGCCGAGGCCGTCCTTGTCCGCCTCAAGCAGCACGGAATCGACTATCTGTTCGCCAATTCCGGGACCGACTTTGCGCCGGTGATCGAGACCTACGCGCGCAACCGGAGATCCAATCTGGCGCTGCCGGAGCCAGTCATCGCGCCCCACGAGAATGCCGCCGTCGCCATGGCCCACGGCTATTATCTGGCAACCGGCAAGCCGCAGGCCGTCATGGTCCATGTCAATGTCGGCCTCGCCAACGCGCTGATGGGCATCATCAACGCGGCGAGCGACAACATCCCGATATTCATGATGGCCGGCCGCACGCCCTTCACGGAAGGCGCGCGCCACGGCGCCCGCAGCCTGCCGATCCACTGGGGGCAGGACATGCGCGACCAGTCCAGCATCGTGCGCGAGTTCGTGAAATGGGAATATGAACTCAAGCTGCCCGATCAGGCAGCGGACCTGATCGACAGAGGCTTTGCGATTGCAATGAGCGAGCCGCGCGGGCCGATCTACCTGGGCTTGCCGCGCGAACCGCTTGGCGGCGAATGGCCGAAGGGCGTGCCGCTTGACGCGCCCCGTCATGCGGTTTCCTCGCCGCCGGCGCCTGATCCCGAAACTGTGACCGCTGCCGCTGACCTGATCGCGACGGCGAAGAATCCGCTGGTCATTGCCCAGCGCGGCGATCCGGATGGCAGGCTCGCCGGCGTATTGGCCAAATTCTGTGAGCGCTTCGCCTTGCCTGTTGCCGAATTCTGGCCGTCCTGCAACGTGCTGGCGTCCGACCATCCCATGCATGTCGGCTTTGATCCCGGACCGGTTCTGGAGAAGGCCGATGTTGTGATCGTCCTCGACGCCCTGGTGCCCTGGATCGAGTCGAGCCTGAAGCCGGCCCCGGATGCCCATGTCATTCAGATCGGATCTGACCCCTTGTTCTCGCGAGTGCCGGTGCGCGGATTCCGGTCGAGCCTCAACCTTACGGCGCGTCCGGCGGACGCGGTCGCGGCGCTGCGCAAGGCACTCGACCGGCACCGCAAGGATATTGCGGGAAAGATCGAACGGCGGGCCAAACAGATCGCGAAGGCGTCGGCCGCCCGCCGGGAGATGGCCGCGGACAGCGCGGGCGAGGGCGGTGGGTCGCCGATGACAGCGGCTTTTGTCAGCAAATGCCTGTCCGACGCTCTGCCGAAGGACGCAAGGGTGTTTTCAGAACTCGGGTGCGATCCGTCGGTGATGCAATTTGCCGCCGGCAACCGCTATCACTCGCACGCCCTGGCCGGCGGGCTTGGCTGGGGCCTCCCCGCCGCCCTCGGAGGGGCGCTTGCCGACCGCGACCGTTTCGTCGCGGCCTGCGTCGGGGACGGGTCCTACATGTTCGCGAATCCTGTGGCCTGTCATCAGATTGCTGAGGCAAACCAACTGCCGGTGCTGACCGTGGTCTTCAATAACGGCGTCTGGAACGCGGTGCGCAAGACCACGAAGATGATGTATCCGGACGGGCGGGCGGCCAGGATGGACACCATGCCGATTTCCTCGCTGGGGCCGAGCCCCGACTATGCCAAGGTCGCCGAGGCGAGCCGGGCCTGGACGGCGCGCGTAGACAACGGACGGGATCTGCCCGGTGCATTCGAGGAGGCTGTCTCTGTCATCCGGTCCGAGGGCCGGCAGGCCCTGATCGAGGTTATGGTCACGCGGGACTGACACCCGTCGCACCGCCGGTCTTTTCCCGTCAGAGGATTGATCCAGCTCAATCAACAGCGTTGCCGCCTCGGTCAGGATGCCGGGTATCAGGCGAGGAGGAACTGCGACTCGTGCTAACGTCGCGGGGCAGTCAACTAAGCAAGGAGTATGCAGGATGGATCTCGACGAGCTCGAAGCAAGCATCGGATTGCTGCTCCAGCAGATGGAGGACCAGCCGGAAGACCGGCATGAACTCTATCTCCAGTTGCGCGAAAAGATAAACGAGATGCGCGCCTACGGCATGCCAGTGCCGGATGATCTGATGCAGCTCGTCAAGGCCCTGGAAGCGGAATTCGTGCAGCCGGACGCGTGACCGCGTCATTCCCATGCAATAGCCTTCAGCGCGTGCTCAGGCTGAGAATGTAAGCGATCACATCGGCGCGGTCCTGCCGTGACAGGGCATCTGTAGGCATCGGGCCGTGCGGTGCGGACAGTATCCGGTCCAGTTCACTCTCGCTCAGCGCCTCGCGGTCAGCGATTGCGGCGAAGCTTGGGACCGCATCCTTGGGCGCGCTGGTCTGGGTGTCGGACACAACGTGGCAGTTCACACACCATCGTTCCGCGACCGCCGTGCCCCGGGTGGCGTCGCCGAACTCTTTTCCTGCCGCGTGTCCGATTGCCGCAGAGGCACACGATAAGGCAATCAACGCAGCGATCAGGGCGCCGCGATTGGCTGTCGAAACCTCATTGCGGGCCTGCGGATGTCGTTTCATTGTGTCGCCTTTCCAAAGCTCCGGATACGCTGTGGCGACACCTTATCCGTCCTTGGGATCGGCAAAACATGATATGGATCAAGGCGGTTGAACAAATGTCCCGTAAAATCGGGGAGCGTCCAAGTTAACAATTTCAACCAGTGATTTCGTTTGCATGCAAATCAATTAAACCGTGAACAGGTGATGTTGCGAATCCTGCCCCGGCAAATTTCGCCATGCGGTTCGAAAATAATTTTCGAAATCAACGAGTAAAAGTGCTGACCGCCTGTTTTGCGTTCGCCGGGATTATAGTATTAATTAACGAATCGAAGAGGGCTGGGATCCCTACTGTGCGGGGAAAATCAATTGAATAATGCCTTGGGGCAGAGAACGCTCGATTTCATCGAGTCACTGGAGGCTTTGGACAAGCCTGACCAGATCATTTTCAGTTTTCGGGACATGGTCCGCGAATTCGGGTTCGAATTCTTCCTCATTACGGGCCTGCCGGATCCGGGCGGCAAGTTCGAAGACGAGATCATGCTGAACGCATGGCCGCAAGGGTGGTTCGACCGTTACATAGAGCACGGCTACATCGATCAGGATCCTGTCGCGTTTCAGTGCTCGGTCAACACCCAGCCGTTCGCCTGGCACGACGTTGCGGTCGATAGCCGCAGATGGCCGATTGGTCCGCGGATCATGGGCGAAGCCACCGAGTTCAATATGTATGACGGACTGTGCGTACCTATATTTGGCCTGAACGGCTTCCAGTCGGTCGTTACCTTGGCCGGGGACGATCTTGATCTGTCTTCGCAGACGCGTGCCTCCATTCATCTGGCGTCGATTTATGCCCACGGACGCGCGCGGGCATTGCTCGAAGGTTCGATCGGGGCAGGGTGCGAACAGCCCATGTTGAGCGGCCGTGAACGTGAGTGCCTGAAATGGGCGGCCGCCGGCAAATCGAGCTGGGAGATCAGCAGGATCCTCGGTCTGAGTGAGAACACCGTGACCGGATATTTTAAGGCGGCATCGCTGAAGCTTGGCAGCGTGAACCGCACTCAGGCCGTTGCCGAAGCCATTCGCACCGGACAGATTCGCATCTGACGGCAACCGCCGGTAGCAGGCCTCTCGTTTAGCTAGAATTTCTGCCGATTTCACCCCCAAAATTGGGGGATTTCAATCACATGATCGCCGTGAGCCAATGAATGCCGACTTGGGGTGGTTAGGCGTTAGTGGACAGTTAGTCGCGGAGTGAGTGCGATGATCGATGTGGTGACCTTGGACAATCGTCATCTGTACGAGGATGAGATTGAGCAGATGTGGCGGCGGCGGTACGAGATTTATGTTCGCGAAAGAGGGTGGCGGGAACTCGATCGGCCCGACGGACGTGAAATCGATCAGTTCGACACCGGCGCGGCGGACTATCTTTTGGCAATCGAGGACGGCCACAGGGTCGTTGGCGGGTCGCGGCTCGTCCCGACGACGGAACCGACTCTCATGAGCGACGTTTTCCCGAACCTTGCTGCAGTCAAGGGGGTTCCCAGGTCCGAGCGGATCTTCGAGTGGACCCGCTATTTCGTTGTTCCGGAGCGGCGCGAGCCCCACGTCATCAGTCCGGTGGCGAGCGCCATCATGTGCGGTATCCAGGAATATGGATTGAGCAAGGGAGCTGAGGCGGTCTCGATTGTCCTTGAGACGTACTGGCTCCCGAGGTTTCTGGAAGCGGGATGGAACCCAAGGCCGCTTGGACTGCCGGAAACGATCGACGGCGAACCGACGACTGCAATCCTGTGCGATGTGAGTGAAGAGGTCCTTGAGGCGACGCGGGCGCTGCGCGGCATAGCCGCACCGGTGCTAAGGGCACGCGGCGATCAGGACTGGATCGAGCGCCGGCCCGAAATGCCGGCAATTTCGGTGCATTGAAACGGAGAGCGATTCGGCTGGCGTATTGACTGAAAGGTAAACCGGCGGGAGCCAACTCGTGGGTCATTATCGTAGCGGCACTCTCTCCAGCCCCTCTACGTTGACCAGCGAAAACCGTCGGAGACCGCGGCCTCCTGCCCAGGGGGCCGCGGTCGCTCTTTGAGGCCGTCGTCAGGCGGAGGGCACGATGCCGACGCGGCCATGCTTTGCCGTCAGGCCGGCAATTATCCCCGCAGCAGGAAGTAGGGTGCTTGTCAGCGACGGTGCAGTGGCATAAAACCGGCCCGGTCTTGAAATTAGCTGACTGAACCCGAGGATGTCTCAGACCGAGAACCGGACGTGGCTGGCGCATCCTGCCGACGACGCGCCCTGCACGATCATCGCCGAAGTCGCCCAGGCCCATGACGGCAGTCTTGGCGCCGCCCACGCCTATATCGACTGTGCTGCGCACGCCGGCGCGGACGCGGTCAAGTTCCAGACCCACATCGCCGACGCGGAAAGCACGCCATCCGAACCCTGGCGCACACGGTTCAGCCTCCAGGACGAGACCCGATTGGACTATTGGCGGCGTATGGAGTTTACCGCCGAGCAGTGGAGCGGACTCAGGCGCCATGCCGACGAAAAGGGGCTCTTGTTTCTGAGTTCGCCCTTTTCCATGGAGGCCGTGGCCTTGCTGAAGGAGGTCGGCGTGGCCGGTTGGAAGGTGGCGTCCGGCGAAATCACGAACTTCGAGATGCTCGATGCCTTGGCGTCAACCGGTCAGCCGGTGATTCTGTCCACGGGCATGAGCCCTTTTTCGGAGATCGATGCCGCCGCGGCGAGGATAACCGCAAGGGGCGCGCCGCTGGCGATCCTGCAATGTACAACGCAGTACCCGAGCCCGCCCGGCTCTATTGGTCTCAACATCATCCCCGAATTCAGGGAACGCTACGGAACGGCTATCGGCCTCTCGGATCATTCGGGCACGATCTATCCGGGCCTTGCCGCGGCCACCATCGGAATCGAGGTGCTTGAAGTGCATGTCACCATGAGCCGCGAGCAGTTCGGACCGGATGTCGTGGCCTCGGTGACCGGTGAAGAACTTTCGACCCTTGTGCAGGGCATTCGTTTCATCGAGGAAATGAAAGCCAATCCCCTGGACAAGAGCGCGGTCGCTGAATCTGTCGCGCCGCTGCGCGAGATCTTTCTCAAGAGTCTCGTTCCGGTCCGCGACCTTGAAGCCGGCACCGTAATCGCAGCCGGAGACCTCGGCGCGAAGAAGCCCGGCACCGGGATCCCCGCGAGCGAATTTGAATCCGTGTTGGGACGGCGGCTTGCACGCGACGTCAAGCGCGACGTTCCGCTACAGGAAAGCGATCTGGAAAGTTAGAGCATGCCACGAAAAATATGCGTCGTGATCACCGCGCGGCCGAGTTATGCGCGGATCAGAACCGCGCTGGAGGCCATCCGCGCCCATCCCGACCTGGAACTGCAGCTTGTTGTCGCCGCCTCGGCTCTTCTTGAGCGCTACGGCAATGCGGTTGATGTCATTGCTCATGAAGGGTTCGAGATCGATCGTCAGGTCTACATGATCGTCGAGGGCGAAAACCTCGTCACTTCGGCGAAGTCGACCGGCTTCGGTCTCGCTGAACTGGCAACCGTGTTCGATAATCTCAAGCCGGACGCCGTGGTGACGATTGCCGACCGCTTCGAGACGATGGCGACCGCGGTTGCGGCGGCCTACATGAATATTCCCCTCATCCACATCCAGGGCGGCGAGGTGACCGGTTCGATCGATGAGAAGGTTCGCCACGCCGTGACCAAGCTCGCCGATCTCCATCTGGTTTCCAGCGAGCCGGCCGCCGATCGCGTCATCAGAATGGGTGAACGCCCGGAAAGCGTCGTCGTTACGGGCTGCCCCTCGATCGATCTCGCCCGTCAGGCACGGGACGCGGAACCTCGCGATGTGTCGAGCCTTGTGGCGGGCTATGGTGGCGTCGGCGCCGATCTGGACCTGTCGGGAGACTATGTTGTCGTCCTGCAGCATCCCGTGACCACGGAGTATCAACTGGCGCGCGAGCACGTCGACGAGACGCTCCATGCCATAAAGAACGCCGGCGTCCCGACGCTGTGGTTCTGGCCGAATGTCGATGCGGGCTCCGATGGAACGTCCAAGGGCATCCGTGCCTTCCGCGAGAATCACGACCTGCCGAACGTCCACTTTTACCGAAATCTCAAGCCCCTCGATTTCCTTTCGATTCTGATAAACAGCAAGGGCATCGTCGGTAACTCCAGCGTGGCGATTCGGGAGTGCGCCTATCTGGGCGTGCCTGCGGTGAACATCGGCAGTCGCCAGCGCGGGCGCGACCGCGGGCGAAACGTGATTGACGTTGAGCATGACCGGACAGCAATTCTCGAAGCGGTAAAGAGACAGATGGCCGCGGGCCAGCGGGAAGGCGATCTCATCTATGGCGACGGCACCGCCGGTCGGCAGACCGCTGACGCCATCGCCCGCACCGAAATCACGATTGAGAAGTCGCTGACCTATTGAATACGGCAACCGCTCGCGGCCGAACCACGGCCGTCGCGATTGACAGGAATGAGCGATGATCAGGTCCAGGCCGGTTACGGCAGTCATCCCGGTACGCGGCGGCTCCAGGGGGATTCCGGGCAAGAACCTGCGCAAGGTTGGCCGGGATACGCTGCTCGAACGCGCGATCAAGTTTGCCGGGGCCGCGCCACGGATCGACCGAGTTCTGGTGACCACGGATGACCCGGCCATGCAAGACGTTGCGTCTGCTTACGGCGTCGCCGCACCGTCCCTGCGTCCTGATCATCTTGCGACCGACACCGCCACAACCCTCGATGCCGTCCGGCATCTCATAGACGACGCGCAGATTGCAGCCGGCTACATATTGCTTCTGCAGGTCACGACTCCACTGCGCAGGCTTGCCGACCTCGACGCACTCGCCGAACAGTTCGAACAGGACGGTCAGGTTGAGGCGGCGGCGAGCGTCAGCCCGCATCAGGGCGCGCACCCGGAAAAGCTGCAGCGCATCGTGGAAAGCCGGCTTCATTCATACCTGGGCGTTGAAGCGGGCCGCGCGCGCCAGACCATGCCCGACCTGTTTGAGCTGAACGGTGCGTTTTACCTCATCGATCGGGACGTTCTGCTGCGGGAGCAGACATTCCTGCCGGAACCGACTCTGGCCTTTGTCATGCCGCCCGAACGCAGTGCAAATCTCGACACCATGACCGACTGGAAGATTCTCGACGCGATGCTGGCGGCCGGTCACTGGGAAGTCGAGGAATACGATTGACGATGCGCGGTTTCGCGTTGCTCCATTGGCCACAAGTGTGATTTTCTTGGCCGGAGTTTCAATTCTCTAGGGGACCGAGCCATGCCGGCAGTGGAGTACAGTCAGATACCTGCTCTCCGGGGCGCCATCGATCTGCACAGAGCCCTGCACAAGAATTTCCGCCTTCCGCGACAGGCCGCCGACCTGGTCGTACGTGGAGTGAAATTCGGCCGCTCCCCGGGGCAGGCGGGGGTGCGCAAGAGGATGGCGCGCGAAATTGCCGCCGGTTCGGGCGGCTTGGAGCGGATTCCTGAAGATCGCGGATTTCAGTGTTATGCACCCGGCCACTTTCCCGGCGCCAGCGAGGCCCTGGCCCGTGCCGACGGTCTGTTCGCCGAGATAGAAGGGTCGGGCGGCGTCGAGGACACGTTGCGAACGGCGAAGAAGAACTTCCTTCTCAGCGTGGTCAAGGGCGAGGGCTTCCTCGACCACCCCGAAATCCTGGGGTTCATGATCTCGCGGCCCGTTGTGGACCTGGCCACGCTTTATTTCGGCGCCGTGCCCGTGCTTTCTTCTGCGTCGCTGTGGTGGACGCCTCCAAATGATTCGGTCGAAAAGAGTCAGCTGTTCCATCGTGACGGCGAAGACACCCGACAGCTCAAGTTCTTCTTCAACGTTCGTGCCGTCACCGAGCAGACCGGACCGTTCACTCTTTTGCCGGCCGATCTGTCTGCCGACGTGAAACGGACGCTGGGCTATAACACCGGCCGCCTCGATGACGACGCCGTGGTCGCCGCGGCGGGTGGAGAGGACGCGCTCATAAAGGTCATGGGACCTGCCGGCAGTGGCGCTGCGGTCGATACCTCCAGATGCCTCCACTATGGCAGCCGGGGCAATGCGGTTGGCCGACTGCTGATCATGTTTCAGTTCACGTCCTTCTTTGCGCCGAAGTCCGAGGCGCCGGACTGGGCGGCGGGAATTTCGCGCACGGGTCTGGAGCTGGACGAGGTTCAGAAACTGATTCTTGGTATCGGGTAGGGTCAGATCGCCGGGTTCTGATCGCCGCCAATCGAGAACAGGTTCTCGCCGACCGGTTTCGCGGCGAGGCGGTCGAACCGGCCCAGAATATCCCGGTACCGGGCGATCTGGGCATTGACCTCATCGAGCCCGATTCCGGGGAAACGATGACGGGAATAAGCCTTGCTGTTCTTGTGATGCGGCCGCAGTTCGTTCAGGCGCTTCTCCATCGCCCTGATCGCCGCCCTTGCTTTTCCATCAGCGCGGCCGATCAGTCCCGGGCGGGAACGGCTCGCGCGCTTGTCGAGAATATCGATCAGTGTATCCGCCGTGCGTTCGGCGGCGAGCGGGCCGTCTAGCGCGGTGAAGTACTTTGTGGCGACTTTGTCCTGGTCCTGAGTCGCCGCAAGGGGATCTTTCCGGTCGGTTACGATATCGCGCACCAGCTCGATGAGTTCGCCCTCGTCGGTCACGGAATGGCTCAGGCTGTTGGGCAGCGCAAGGTCATACTGCTCCGTGTCGACGGGACGATAGGTTATCGATGGCTGGCCAAGCAGAAAGCTCTCGATCGCGGTTGTGCAGCCGTTGTGCAGTTTCACCTTCGAGGCCATCAGCCAGCCGTAAACATTGCCCTCATGCAGAACGTGAATGTTGGACCGCCCGGCGGCCGCCGCTTTCCAGGTCTCATGGTTTTCGGCCGGATGCGGTCGCACGACGATCTGTGTGTCCGGAACCGCATCGGCAAGCTTCGGCAGTAGCGCGAAGAACGCCTGGAGCACCTCATAGCGGTGCGCGAACGCGCCGGCCATGAAACTGCCGGGGGGCACGTTGCCGCTCGTCGTGACGCCCTGGTCGTTGGCGCGGGAAAGATTGGGAAAATAGTGATTCACCGACCCGAAATTCGAGTTGATCAGGATGAATTCGCCAAATCGCGACCGGTAGCCATCGACGGTTTCCTGGAAGAAGGACCTCAGTTCGGGACGCAGGAAATCCATGCGTGGATTGCCGGTTATGTGAATTGGCTGGTTGCGGTAACCGGGTGCGGTCTCGATAAGGCGCGCATTGTCGCTGCCCCAGGCAAAGAACTCGTCGACACCGTTCATCGCGCATTCGGCGACGCGGTGATTGTGATACGAGATCGGACTGTAATAGACGACCGCCTCTTCATCGCAGACCGTGATCAGGTGGCCAAGCCGCTGCATGATGCCGAAAATCCGGCAGGACGGCCGACGCACGTCCTTGGCGTGGTAGAGTCCGACCGGCAGGCGTCCGATCTCCAGATGCATTTCGATTCGCGATCCCAGAATTACCGGGACACCGCGCTCCGCGAGGCAGCATGCCAGCAAAAGCTTGGCATCGAATTCCCGCGTCTGCGTCTCGACGGGAAGGAGGATCGTGTCTTGTTTTGCGGCCATGCGTATTGAGTCGGTTGGATTGCCCGCTTTGCGTCTCTGGGGGTGGTGTTAGCCCCGTGGACGGATTTGCGGTGTCAGAATGCCAGCATTGCCTGCTTCAAATCCGGCTGTTGGTTTAGACCGGCTTACACGGCGTGTTGCAAGCGATTTCTTGGGCTATCTCGAACTCCCGGGCGACGGCGACCCGTTACACCTGTCGCGCGCACGTGCATAAATGCATCACCAGCGGTTGCGTCCGGACCGCATCTGACATTTAATCCCCCTGCGGAGGCACAACAAAAGTGTTTTTTGGGAGAACCTTCATGAAAAAACTTACAATCCCCGTACTTGGCGCCATGTGCGTCGGCGCGCTGGCTCTTGCCGCACAGCCTCAGACGGCACAGGCCCAGCAGAAATTCATCAGCATCGGCACGGGTGGCGTGACCGGTGTGTACTATCCGACCGGTGGCGCGATCTGCCGTCTGGTGAACAAGAACCGCAAAGACCACGGCATTCGCTGCTCGGCGGAGTCGACTGGTGGATCGATTTACAACATCAACACCATCAAGGCCGGTGAACTCGAGTTCGGCGTCGCCCAGTCTGACTGGCAGTACCACGCCTACAACGGCACCTCGAAGTTCAAGGACGCCGGCAAGTTCGAGAAGCTGCGGGCCGTTTTCTCCGTTCATCCGGAGCCGGTAACAATCATTGCCAGCGAAGCTTCCGGCGTAAAGAACATCACCGATCTGAAGGGCAAGCGCCTCAATATCGGCAACCCGGGTTCCGGAACGCGCGGAACGTGGGAAGTGCTTGAGGAAGCTCTTGGCTGGAAACGGACTGATCTGAAGCTTGCCTCCGAAATGAAGTCGGCTGAAACCGGACAGGCGGTTTGCGACGGCAAGATCGACGCCTATTTCTGGCTTGTCGGGCATCCGTCCGCTCTGACCCAGGAGTCGCTCGCCACGTGTGCGGCGAACCTTGTCAATGCGACGGGACCGGCTATCGACAAGCTGGTTGCCGACAATTCTTACTACCGCAAGGCGACCATTCCCGCCGGTATGTACAACAATAAGGAAGACATCCAGACATTCGGTGTTGGCGCGACGTTCGTGACCAGTTCCGACGTCCCGGAAGATGTTGTGTACACGGTGGTCAAGGCTGTGTTCGAGAACTTCGACCAGTTCAAGAAGCTTCATCCGGCATTTGCCAACCTGAAGCCCGAAGAAATGATCAAGGACTCGCTGTCAGCTCCGGTTCATGCCGGTGCGGCGAAGTACTACAAGGAAAAAGGCTGGATGTAATTCAGTTGCAGGACGGGCCGGCTAGACCGGCCCGTCCTTTTTATATTGCGCGTACAATGAGCACACATCGCGATTAGTCGCGAACGCAATTCTGGAGGGGGAATGCGGACATGGCCAAGGAAGCGCTTCAGGCCGATCAGGTCGACGATCTCGTAGCACAAGTTGATACCGGGGCGCGAAACCCGATGGGGTGGCAGGGTAACCTGATCCCCGTCATCGCGTTCATCTGGGCTTTGTTCCAGCTCTATATCGCCTCGAACCTGCCGTTCTATCTGACCGATGTGACCGGCGTGAGCTTCGTGGTGACAAACTCGAACGCGCGTCTGATACATCTTGCGTTCGGTCTTGTGCTTGCCGCGATGGCGTTTCCGCTGTTCAGGTCAAGTCCGCGCAACGCCATCCCCTGGTACGACTGGGTCCTGGTGGCGCTCGGCATACTTTCGTGTTTCTACATCGTCGTGCTGCGCGA
Organism: Hyphomicrobiales bacterium; assembly: GCA_965275905.1. Lineage (GTDB taxonomy): Bacteria > Pseudomonadota > Alphaproteobacteria > Rhizobiales > JAJFHC01 > CBDAQD01. The sequence continues at coordinate 26,096 of CBDHYJ010000014.1, forward strand.
GCAGATCGCTGTGCGCGCCGGCCTGCCGACGACCGGCGACCTCGTCATTTCCTCGATCGGCATGATCGTGCTCGCCATTTCTGTATACCGCGCGCTTGGCCTGCCGCTGGTCATCGTGGCCAGCGTGTTCGTGTGTTACGTCTTCTTCGGCTCGGCCGAGTGGCTGCCGGACGCCATCCGCTGGAAGGGGGCGTCGTTCGGCAAGGCCATGTGGCATTACTGGATGCAGAACGAGGGCGTGTTCGGCGTGGCGCTGGGCGTTTCGGCGACCCTGATCTTTCTGTTCGTCCTGTTCGGGTCGATTCTGGAGAAGGCCGGAGCGGGCAACTATTTCATCAAGATAGCCTTTGCGCTGCTTGGCCACCTGCGTGGCGGCCCGGCAAAGGCTGCCGTGGTCGCCTCGGCCATGAGCGGGCTCTATTCAGGCTCCTCGATCGCCAACACGGTCACGACCGGCACATTCACGATTCCGCTCATGAAGCGAACCGGCTTCTCACCGGAAAAGGCCGGTGCGGTTGAGGTCGCGTCCTCAACCAACGGTCAGCTCACGCCGCCGGTGATGGGCGCCGCAGCCTTCCTGATCTCGGAGTTCACCGGCGTCAGCTACACGGACATCATCAAGCATGCCCTTGTCCCGGCGCTCGTGTCCTACATTGCTCTCGTTTACATCGTGCATCTCGAGGCGATGAAGCTGGATCTGAAAGGCCTGCCGAAGCCGCCCTCGACAATGACCCTGGCCTCCAAGGCCATCGGTTTCCTGAGCGGGTTCATAGGCATCGCCTTCCTCGGCATTGCTGTCTACTACGGCCTCGGCTGGGTCAAGGTCGCCATGCCCGACAGCGCGTTCCTGATCGTGGCGCTTCTTTGTGCGGCCGGCTATCTGATCCTGTTGTGGTTTGCGTCCCGTCACGACGATCTGGTTGTCGACGCGCCGGATGCACCGATCACGGAGCTGCCGCGCGCGGGGGCAACGGCGATCACCGGCCTCTACTACATCCTGCCGATCGTGATCCTGATCTGGTGCATCATCATCGAGCGTCTGTCGCCGTCCCTGTCGGCATTCTGGGCGACCATTGCCATGATCATCGTGGCGCTCACCCAGCACCCGATAAAGGCGGTGTTCCGCGGCGCCGGCGATCTCGGCGGTGCTTTCCGGCGCGGCGTTGGCGAGTGGGTCGACGGCATGATCTCAGGCTCACGCAACATGATCGGCATCGGTGTCGCCACCGGAGCCGCCGGTATCATCGTCGGCACGATCTCGCTAACCGGTGCCCATCAGGTTGTCGGCGAATTTGTTGAGTTCCTGTCCGGCGGAAACCTCATCATCATGCTGCTGCTGGTGGCGGTGATGAGCCTGATCCTGGGCATGGGGCTGCCGACGACAGCAAACTACATCGTCGTCTCGTCGCTCATGGCACCGGTGATCGTCGCGTTGGGCGCCAAGAGCGGCCTCATCGTGCCTCTGATCGCGGTGCACCTGTTCGTGTTTTACTTCGGTATCCTGGCGGATGACACGCCTCCCGTGGGGCTGGCCGCCTTCGCGGCGGCCGCGATCTCCGGCGGCGATCCGATCAAGACCGGTATCCAGGGCTTCGCCTACGATATCCGCACCGCACTGCTGCCGTTCCTGTTCATCTTCAACACCGAACTGCTCCTGATCGACGTTTCCGTCACAAAGGCGGTGTTCGTATTCTTTGTCGCGGTGATAGCGATGATGCTGTTCGCGGCGGCGACACAGGGGTTCTTCCTGGTCCGCAACAAGATCTGGGAGACGGCTTTGCTGCTGCTGGTGGCTTTCACACTGTTCAGGCCGGGATTCTGGCTCGACCGGGTTATTCCGCCATTCGTCGACAAACCCGGCACCGATATCGCGCAGATCGCGGGAACCCAGCCGGAAGGAGCCGATCTTCAGGTCCGTATTTCGGGACCGGACTTCAACGATCCGGACAAGATCATCGGTACCAACATCATCATTCCGCTGGGCACGGCCGGAGAAGGCCCGGCACGTCTGGAGAAGAACGGGCTGCTTATCGCCGTTGAGGGAGACGTCGCCAAGCTGGAAGAGCCGCTTCCCGGATCGAAGTTCGAGAGCGTCGGACGGACGTTCGACTTCTACGGCGACAAGCCTGTGACCATATCCACCGTCAAACTGCCCAATGAACGTATGCCGAAGGAAGTGTTCTATATTCCGGCATTGCTCATTCTGGGACTGGTGGTGCTGATGCAGCGGTCCCGGCGGACACGGCCCGAGCCGGCGCCGGCCGAGGCGTGAGCGAAGGAGTCAGCCATGTACAAGCACATACTTCTTCCCGTCGATCTGCAGCACCAGAGCTCCTGGGCCAAGGCCCTGCCCAATGCCCTGGAACTCTGCAGGACCCACGGTGCGTCGCTCCATGTGATGACCGTGGTGCCGGGTTTCGGCATGAGCATCGTCGGGCAGTTCTTCCCCGAGGGCTACGAGGAGAAGGTCAGCGCGGAAGTCATGGAGAAGCTCCATGCCTTCGTGAAGGATAATGTGCCGGAGGGTGTCCAGGTCCAGCACATTGTCGGCGAGGGCAACATCTACGAGTCGATCCTGAACGTCGCTGAACAGGTTGAAGCCGATCTGATCGTCATGGCCTCGCACCGGCCCGAGCTGCAGGACTATCTGCTCGGACCGAACGCGGCCCGGGTGGTGCGCCACGCCAGGTGCTCGGTGCTGGTGGTGCGCCCCTGATTAGAGTGAATTTGGGTCAGATTGAAGCAGTTCTGTTGGCTGAAATCGAACCAGTCCACCAGGAAGGTCTTGCGAAGCGTAGTGGGGCTACGGTCGAAAGACCTGATGCCGTGGATGGTCGATTTCATTCAACCCTTCGGGCCGGTTGCCTCTTAGCCAGTTGCGTCGGGTTTTGTCTCGACCGTACCCCCGGTATGGCCTTCGCCAAAACCCTCGATCCTGACAAAAATGTAATCCGGCAGAACGATTCAATCTGACCCAAATTCACTCTGGCCGGTGCCGACAACGTCGTCCAGGCTCTGGGCAAGCTTGTCGGCGAGCTCTTCGGCTTGCGGCTCCGTCAGGATGAAGGGCGGTGCCAGCAGAACGTGGTCGCCGTTCACGCCGTCCACGCCGCCGCCATCAGGGTAGCAGATCAGCCGGTTGTTCATGGCGGCTGTCTTCAGGCGCGCATTCACCTTGTCCGCAGCCGGGAACGGCGTCTTGCTGTCGCGGTCCGAGACGATTTCCACGCCGATGAACAGGCCGCGGCCGCGGATGTCGCCGACATGGGGATGGTCAGTGAAACGCTCCGCGAGCAGATTGCGCACGATCACGCCCATGGTCCTGACCCGTTCGAGCAGGCCGTCTTCCTCGAGTACCTTCTGAACGGCGAGGCCTGCCGCGCAGGCGGTCGGATGACCGACATAGGTATGGCCGTGCTCGAAGAACCCGCTGCCCTTCTCGACGATGTCGACCAGATCCTCTCGAACCATAAGCGCGCCGATCGGCTGATAGCCACCGCCCAGTCCCTTGGCGATCGTGATCATGTCCGGCGCCACGCCGTCCTGTTCGCAGGCGAACAGTGTGCCGGTCCGTCCCATGCCGCACATCACCTCGTCTAGGATCATCAGGACGCCGTATTCATCGCAGATGCGGCGAATCTCCCTGAAGTAGCCGGGCGCGGGCGGGACCACGCCCAGTGTCGCGCCGACAACGGTTTCGGCGATGAAGGCGATCACGCGATCTTCGCCGACCCGCTTGATCTCGTCCTCGAGCGCACGGGCCGCACGCAGGCCGTAGTCCGTTTCGCTTTCGCCATCGCTGCGCAGCCGGTAGGCGTAACAGGGCTCGATGTGGCTGACATTCGGCAGCAGGATCGGCTCGAAAGTCTGGCGTCTCTTCGGGTTGCCGCCTACCGAAAGCGCGCCGAGCGTGTTGCCGTGGTACGACATACGGCGCGATATGAAATGGTCACGCTGGCTCTGGCCGCGCTCGACGTGAATCTGCCGGGCGAGCTTGAGGGCCGCCTCGTTCGCTTCCGAACCGCCGGACAGGAAATATACCCGTCCGAAACCCTCCGGCGCGCGCTCTGTCAGCCAGGTGGCCAGTTGCTCGGCCGGTTCGTTGGTGAAGAACCGCGTATGCGCAAAGGCCATCGAATCCAGCTGAGCCTTGATCGCTTCGATGATCCTGGGATGACCGTGCCCGAGACAGGACACCGCGGCGCCGCCGGAAGCATCGAGGTAGCGTTCGCCCTGAGCGTCGGTGATATAGGCCCCGGCACCGGCATCGGCGACCGGATAGTCGGTCTTCAGATGGCGGTGGAACATGCGGGTGGCGTTCGGCGTGACAGGCATGGTTTCTTCCAGTTTGAAGGGCGATCCGCGAATGTTATCGCTATAATGTGTATGCTGCCATGCGGATTGCGCAAGTCCGTCATGCATCAATGACAGCCCGCCCGGTATCGATCACAGAGAACAGCACAATGCCGCAGACCGACCTGCTCGACGCCATGCTGAAGGCCGCGCTTGCCGCTTGCGACCCCGTTCTCTGCGTGCCGCCGAATTTGCCGGCGCCGGGAACCGGACGGACGATAGTGATCGGCGCGGGAAAAGCTTCTGCAGCCATGGCTCGGGCGGTCGAGGATAACTGGGACGGTCCGCTGGAAGGGCTCGTCATTACACGCTACGGCCACGGCGTCCCCTGCGAGCAGATTGAAATTGTCGAGGCCTCCCATCCGGTGCCGGATGAGGCCGGTCGACGGGCCGCGCTCCGCCTGCTGGATCTGGTCTCGGATCTGACCGCGGATGATCTGGTGCTCTGCCTGATTTCAGGCGGCGGTTCGGCGTTGATGTCCGCACCGGCCGGCGATCTCACTCTTGAGGACAAGCAGGCGGTGAACCGCAGTTTGCTGGCATCCGGTGCAGCCATCACCGAGATGAATTGCGTGCGCAAGCATCTTTCCGCCATCAAGGGAGGACGGCTCGCCGCGGCTGCCGCACCGGCACGCATCGTGACGCTGTTGATCTCCGATATCCCCGGCGACGATCCTGCGGCGGTCGCGTCCGGACCGACCGTCGCTGATGAAACGACCTCGGCGGACGCGCTCGCGATCATCCGCAAATACGGCATGGATGTGCCGGACCAGGTGATCCGCCACCTCGAGTCACCGCAATCCGAAACGCCAAAGCCCGACGATCCGGTCTTCGCCAACGCCGATATCCGTATGATCGCGACGCCGGCCATGGCGATCTCGGCTGCGGCGAGCGTGGCACGGGAGGCCGGGCTTGCCGTGCATGAATTGGGCGATGCCATCGAAGGCGAGTCCCGTGATGTCGGCCGCGAGCAGGGGGAGCTTGCTCTGAAAATTGCATCAGGGGAGGGGCCCGTAACCGCACCGGCAGTCCTGCTGTCAGGCGGTGAGACGACCGTGACCATCAAGGGCGACGGGCGAGGCGGGCCGAATGCCGAGTTCGCCCTGTCCCTCGCCATCGCGCTCGACGGGCATCCTGATATCGAGGCGGTGGCCTGCGATACCGACGGCATTGACGGCTCCGAGGACAATGCCGGTGCCAGGGTGACTGCTGCTACGCTGGACCGTGCGCGCGAGGCCGGTGTGGATCCGGCCGCCTTTCTCGAGAACAACGATGCCTACGGCTTTTTCGAAGCGATCGGCGGTCTGGTCATGACCGGCCCAACCCTGACCAACGTCAACGACTTTCGCGCTATTCTCGTGCGCGAGCGCTGAACGAATCCTCCAGCAAAATCCCAATTTCTGAGCTGCCGTCCGCATCGGGCCGGCTGACGCGACAGCCCGTCGCCCGCATCCCGTCATGCGTCGCGGGCGAGGAAACCGTCACAAAAACAGTCGGTTTTCTTCAGGTTTCCGCACCGGGCGATCCCTAGATCTACAGCGCCGTTCAAGCGGCGGCCATTTAGAGCCGGCAAACAGGAAATCGCTGATGCACCAGCGGTTAAGTCCCTGAAACGGCGAAAATAATCGCGACAGACGCGAATAACCAGATGGAGAATACCATGAGTCTAGCCATTGGCGATGTTGCCCCCGATTTCGCCGCTGAAACCACCCTCGGAAAAATCAGGTTTCATGACTGGATCGGCGACAAGTGGTGCGTACTGTTTTCCCACCCCAAGGACTTCACGCCGGTCTGTACAACCGAACTCGGTGAAATGGCCCGGCTGAAGCCGGAATTCGAGAAGCGCAACTGCGCCGTTCTCGGCCTTAGCGTTGACCCGGTCGGACGCCATGATGAGTGGTCCGACGACATTCAGGAAGTCACCGGACATGCGCTGAACTTCCCTATGGTCGGCGACAGCGACCTGTCAATCGCAAAGCTCTACGGCATGCTTCCGGCCGAGGCTGTCGGCGGCAGCGGGTTCCGCACCGCCGCCGACAACGCGACCGTCCGTACCGTCTTCGTTATCGGCCCGGACAAGAAGATTCGGCTCACAATCAGCTACCCGATGAGCACCGGGCGTAACTTCCACGAAATCCTGCGGACGATCGACTCGCTGCAGTTGACGGCGCAGCACAAGGTCGCAACGCCGGTCAACTGGGAGCAGGGCGACGACGTGATCATTGTCCCGTCGGTATCGGATGACGATGCCAGGACCGCATTCCCGGAAGGCTGGAAAGCGCCGAAACCGTACATGCGGATCGTTCCGCAGCCGAAGCGGTAAGGCGGAGCGTCAGACATGTACTATCAGCAGTCACGCCCGTCTCTCTATCCGGAGACATTCCTGACCTGGGGTAATGGACTGGATCTGTCGCTTTTCGGTCACGTGCATGCGTTTCTCGCTGCTCCGCTGCATGCATTTGAGCGGCACCGGCGTCGGAACCGGACACTGAGCATCCTGCGCTCTCTTGACGACCGAACGCTCAAGGACATCGGCATTCACCGGTCCGAAATTCCTTCCATTGTCGAGGGGCTTGGCGATCTCGCCGGGCGCCGGGACCGCACCTGAAGGCCTGCTGGTGCCTGGCGGTCCCGGTGACCGCGGCACCGGCAATCAGAACTCAAAACGAGGAGAAAAGTTGTGTCTATTCGATATCTCTGCGCAGCGACATATGTCGCGGCTATCGCGGTCGGGGTCCATCCTGCCAAGGCCGGGGACTATGCTAATCCGCACCTTATGATCTCGGCGGATGAACTGTCTGCGGACATGGCGAACACCCGGACTGGCAGGAATGCCGGTCTGGTGGTCTTCGATGTCCGGCCGGAAGCCGATTTTGCGAAGGGCCACATTCCCGGTGCGCTTCGCCTCGGGCCCAACGCGGTTGCGGATCCTGACTCGCCTGTTGCGGGGGCTCTGAGGTCGACAGCCGATCTTGCTGACCTCTTCAGCAATATGGGCGTCTCCGCGAACACGAAGGTTGTGCTCTACGACGGCCGCGGCGGTTTCCATGCCGCCCGCGTATTCTGGGTGCTGGAGTATCTCGGCCACCGCAACGTGAGCCTGCTGAATGGCGGCTACCAGAGCTGGACGCGAGGCAACAAGAAGGTCGGAACCGGTCGGGGCATTACGCCTGCCAGGGTGACCGCACGGTTCGCGCCTGCCCTGACGCCTCGTCGCGTTGCCAGCGCGGACTGGATCATGGAGCGCAGGAACGATGCCGAGACCCGTGTCGTCGACGTTCGTCCCGGCAAGCTCTACGCCAAGGGTCATATTCCGTGGGCCCGCAACATTCCCTGGAGCCAGAACCTGAAAAAGGATTTAACCATGCGTCCGGCTCGCGAACTGCGCGCTCATTTCGAGGCGCAGGGCATCACGCCGGACCGCAACATCGTCGTCCACTGCCAGAACGGTCTGGCATCTGCGCACAGCTACTTCGCCCTACGCCTTCTGGGTTATCCGCGCGTGCGCACCTATCACCGCTCATGGGCTGAATGGGGGTCCGCCGAGGACCTTCCCAAGGCGGTGGCCGGCGGCAACGCCGGCTGAAACCGGAAGTGATCATTTCGCCACGCGGGAACATACCCTCGCGTGGCGATTGCCCCCGTTACGTCAGGTTATCAGGTGGGTTCCGCGCTTGCGTGCAGATCCGGCACAAATCCTGCGGCAATCGTTCTGACGGTCGGTTTTGGCGTGAGCACCGGCAAATTGAGGTTTTTCGGTCGCGCAACGGCAGGCCCGTAACCGCCGAATGACCAGGGCAGGAGCCGGTCTCCCAGCACCAGGTGCGGTCGATCATCAAACCGCACCATCACGCCGTCCGGAAGGCCGCCGAGGTCGGCCTGATGCGTCTTCTGCGTTCTGTCGCGGTTGAGCCGATCGCCATGCAGCACTGTGTCCATTTCATGCGCCTTGGGCCGCTCCGGCAGTCCGTGCGCCTCGGCCCAGGCATGCGCATAAGCCGTCGCGTCGGCCCGCCGGCATTCAAAGCACGGGCGGTGACCGGCGGCGAGCGCAGTCGGCTCATCGAGGAAGAACAGTTCCGTATAGCTGTTGGGTTGCATGAGCTGGCGCTGGCGCCCGCGAAACCGGGTCACGCAGATGATCCAGGCCCGGCTCGCCCAGCGGCGCCGCGTCAGTTTCCGCTCAGGCGTGTGGATGCGTCCGCCCCGGTTGCCCATGAACGTGCCGCGTTCGGCAACCGCAAGGATCTGCCCTGTCGGGTCAACACGGTTCTGCAGGGGCATCGGTGAAGCTCGGCGCAGTGTAATCGGATGAAGGCTGTTTTACCTGAAGACGCCCGGTCCCAAAAGGACCGGTATAGAGCGGTGATCTTCGGGACAAGTGCTGAAGCGGAAATCCGCGTGCGAAATTCCTTCAGGTGGTACGGAATAAGTCCAGCGCTCGTACGTTGTAGGACGTCTGCGGTCGAGCTTGCGTCTGCGCGAGCCAGGGCCGCGGTTGTTCAACCAACGCGGATCGAGCCATGGTGTATGACGGACCGGCCCGGCTTCCCGGCGGGCAAGCGGGCGAATGCAAGTCTTTGGACCCGGCGTCCGGGCTGCCTCCCGGAATAACCGATCCCTGGCCAGCGCGACATTCGCTGAAGGATTGTCCGGCCGGAACCGAGACCTCGAGAAAGATCCCGGTCGTGCTGGATGAACGCGCATTCGGAAAGCTGACCGTGCTTCGCGTGCCGCTCGATGCGGTGCCCGGTGTGTCGGGCCTTACGGCGCTGGTCTATTGCCCCGGCGGGTATTCGCCCGGAATGCCTGTGGTCTTCGTCATGCACGGCATCTATCGGGATCCCTGGAATTACCTGGAATCCTGGGTCGGCCTCGCCGAACATCACGGCTTCGTGCTGGTCGTGCCGGAATTCCCGCGTTCCGACTGGCCGACCAACCGGCAGTACAACCTCGGCAATGTTCGCGCCAAAGGAGGTGCGGACGTGTCGGCCGGCGCCTGGAGTTTCACGGCGCTTGACCGGGTGTTCGACGCCGTATGCGAGCACTTTCAGCTGCGGACGCGCACGTTCAGCATGTACGGACATTCTGCGGGCGCACAGTTCGTGCACCGCTACGTGCTCCATACCGGTGGCGCTCGCGTCGACCGGGCCGTTTCGGCCAATGCCGGGTGGTACATGACGCCGGACCAGACGGTCCGCTATCCCTATGGCATCGCCGATCTTCCCATCGACTGGGAGATGCTGCGCGCGGCGTTTGAGACCCGCCTGATCGTACTGCTGGGCGAAAAGGACAATGACCCCCGCTCGCGCAATCTGCGCACCCAGAGGCGCGCTATGGCGCAGGGACCGCATCGGTTCGCCAGAGGCCGGCACTTCATGAAATCGGCCGAAGCCGTCGCCGCGGCGATGGGACTGCCATTGAACTGGCGGCTCAAGACGGTTCCCGAGGTCGGGCACAATGACAGGGCGATTGCGCCTCATGGCTGTGCAGCGCTTTTCGGCACCGTTCATCATCAGGAGTGAAGCGCTCCATTGACCGCGATACCAGATTGCCGCCTGCGCCATCCTCCACTCGCGCGGAGCCAATGGTGCCGATTCCGTGGCGGATCACATTTTATGGCCGGGTCTTCGATAGTTTTCTTATCGTGAAATGACGAAATCCTCCTGCGAGTTCAGCGCGTAATCCCGGCTACCGAAACAATGGAGGAGTTCATGTCCAAACTTCGTTCAGCACTCTTTGCCGCTGCTCTTGCGGTCCCGATGGCTCTCAGCGCCGTAACCGCCAAGGCGGCGGATATCGTCGATACCGCGGTCAGCGCCGGATCGTTCAAGACCCTGGTCGCTGCCGTAAAGGCGGGCGGTCTGGTTGACACGCTCAAGGGTGACGGCCCGTTCACTGTGTTCGCGCCGACGGATGAGGCCTTCGCCAAGCTTCCGGCAGGTACTGTCGAAGACTTGCTGAAGCCTGAAAACAAGGAAAAGCTGGTGTCGATCCTGACCTACCACGTCATCCCCGGCAAGGTGATGTCTGGCGACATCGCCGGCAAGGAAATGATGGTCAAGACTGTCCAGGGCGGTGAAGCAAAGGTCAACGCCACGTCTGGCGTGATGATCGACAGCGCCAAGGTGGTGAAGGCCGATATCGAGGCCAGCAATGGCGTGATTCATGTCATCGATGCGGTCATCCTGCCGAAATGATGAGTGCTGAATGACGCCGCAGCCCTGCGGCCGATCAGCCAGAAAGGCCGGACTCTTCGGAGACCGGCCTTTTTTCATTCCGGCTTTCGGCGGCAATGCCGTTCAGCCGCACAGGCGCGGCCGGCCCGCATCGGTTCCGCTTCGGCCGTGGATCATGACATCGAGCCCGGCCCAATAGGCCGCGGCCTCGCACATCGGGCAGGGCCGGGACGACGAATACATGATGTGCCCGGAAAGGTTGCGCGATCCGATCCGGCGGGCGGCGTCCCGTATTGCCTCCATTTCGGCATGGGCGGTCGGATCACCATTGGTCACGACGCGGCTGGGAGCTTGCCCAACGATCTTGCCAGATCCGTCGACAATCACGGCGCCATAGCCCTGATCGCCGGCCGCGGTCGCCTGGTCGCGCATTACAAAGGCACGGTCTATGAAGGCCTTTCGGGACGGTGAGCCCGGCTGCGGGATTGCCTCGACCGCATGTGCATCCCTTGCGCCGGACACAAGGGCTGTCGTTGAGCCCATCAATGCGGCCCCTGTTCCCAGCAGGCGCCGCCGGCTGATCGATTCGCCCTCATTTCTGCGTCTCATGACGTGCACCTCGCTGTTTCCGAAAGCACAAACGGTGGCACCGGCCAGGGGTTTGCGTCAATCCTGTCTGCGCGCTCCAGGCGGGTAATTCATTCCCGCTTGGCATTTCCGCGCGGGTCTCGCAGACTGCCGTTATGACGTTGAAAAGACGAACAATTCGGGCGCTGATGGTGTGCTTCAGGGGTGCGGTATGACGGCTGATCCGCTCGATCTGCTGCGGCGGGCCTTGGACGGGCCGACGGTTCCGAAGACATATCGCGGTGGCAGTCACCGCACGGTCGAGCCGGCCGAAACGATCGAACGCGTCAGGGCGCGCATGGCGCATATGGGCATCACGCGGATCGCCGATGTCACCGGCCTCGACCGGATCGGCATCCCCGTCATCATGGTTTGCAGGCCGAATTCGCGTTCCGTGGCCGTATCCCAAGGCAAGGGACTGACCCGCGATGCCGCCGTGGCCTCCGGGTTGATGGAGTCGGCGGAGACCTATCATGCTGAGCATATCCGGCTGCCGCTCATTGAGACGAGCTTAAGGGGCGCGTCGAGGAGAGGGCAGGTCATCGACGTCGGCGGGCTGCCCTCGGTCGCGGGCAGCCGCTTTCATGAAGATCTTGAAATCGCTTGGCTTGAGGGTCTCGATCTCATGGGTGGCGGCCGCATGCTTCTGCCCTACGAAGTGGTGCGCGCCAATTTCACGCTGCCGCGCCCGGCCGGCTCCGGATGTTTCGATGCGAGCACCAATGGGCTGGCGTCGGGCAACCATCTGCTGGAAGCGGTCTGCCACGGCATCTGCGAGGTCGTAGAGAGGGATGCGACGACGCTGTGGAACCGGCTTGACCGAAAACATCGCCGCATGACCGGGCTGGATCCCGATACCGTCGATGACAAGGCCTGCCGCGAAGCGCTCGAACGTCTCGACGAGTCCGGGTTCGCCGTCGCACTTTGGGACACGACGAGCAATGTCGGAGTGCCTGCCTGTTTTGCGGTCATACTCGATACCCGGGTCGAACAGGCACATATCGGCGTTGGCGCCGGTTGCCATCCTGAACCCGGCATCGCGCTCCTGCGGGCGATTACGGAAGCCGTGCAGGTTCGCACCACGTACATCTCGGGCGCCCGCGACGATATTTCTCCCGCGGAATACGAAGTGCCGGAACTTGAGCGCCGGAGAAACTGGGCGAGGGGCATGGTGGCAGGCCATCGGCCCGCGCGCGCATTTCGCGACACGGCGGGCCTTGCGGCGCCGACATTCAACGAGGACCTGGATTGGCTTCTCGATCGGCTCGCCGCAGCCGGCATTGACCAGGTCGTCTCCGTCGATCTCACGCATGACGACATCGGCATTCCGGTTGTCCGAACGGTGATTCCCGGACTCGAGGGGCTGGACGACCATGAGGACTACGTGCCCGGACGGCGGGCCCGTTGGCTGGAGCGGACGGCATGACAACCGTGCTCTTCGTCGGGCCCAGCCTCACGCAGGCCGACCTGGCAGGCCTTGACGGATTTGAGCTCCGGCCGCCCGTGGCCCAGGGAGATGTCTTTGAAGCGGCACGTATCTCGCCGGTCGCGATGGGCATTATCGACGGCTATTTTCACGGTGTCCCGGCGGTCTGGCACAAGGAGATCCTGTGGGCCATGGACCAGGGGATTCACGTCTTCGGCGCTGCGAGCATGGGGGCACTTAGGGCGGCGGAACTCCACTCTTTCGGCATGCGCGGTATTGGTCGCATCTTCGAGGACTTTCGCGACGGCGTGCTGTCGGATGACGATGAAGTCGCGGTCCTGCACGGACCTCGGGAGGCCGGGTTCGTGACCGTGACGGAGCCTATGGTCAATGTGCGGGCGACGATGGCGCGTGCCGTTGAGGGCGGGGTGGTCTCGGACGGCGAGGCGGCTCGCGTCCTCGAACTGGCGAAGGGGCAGTACTACGAGGAGCGGACCTGGGAAACGATACTGACTGCCGCCGGGTCAGGGGCTTTCGACATTCCGGTTTCCGGCTTGCGGGACTGGCTTGCTACCGGGCGTGTAGACCAGAAGCGCAGCGACGCTCTGGAGCTTGTCGGCGCAATGCGGGCGTTCGTGGCAAGCGATCCTGATCGGGCGGCCGTGGACTACACTTTCGAGTTCACTGAAATGTGGGCCGGCGCGCCGTGGAACGATACGGCAAGACAGGGCGGCGGGCCCGAAGCCTCACGTGATTTCGAAGGTATTCTTGATGAACTGCGTCTCGAAGGTGACGCCTGGTTCGAGCGGCAGGCGCGTGCGGTGGACGCTGCACTTGACCGTGGCGAGATCGAGCCGTCGACGGAATCCGCGGACCGGGACGCCGTCATGGCGGAACTCAATGCGTTTCGCCGGCGACACGGTCTCGGCCGGCGCAGCGATGTCGAGGCCTGGGCGAGGGACAATGGCATGGACCTCGCCGGTGTTGAGCAGATGGTGACCGAGCAGGCGAACAGGCGTCTCCTGGTCCGCGGCAATGCCGGCAGGTTCAATCAGCTCATCCTCGAACAGCTAATGCAGGACGCAGCAGAATACGAGCGACTGTCCCGCCGCAGCGATCACAAGGCGAAGGTCCTGGGTTCGGCGGCCGGGGCCACGGCGGAGGCAGCCTCCCTATCGGACAGTCTTCTCTTCGAGTGGTACTTTCGCGACCGGCTCGGGCGCGATGTGCCGCAGCGGCCTGATGACTATGCCCGGGACCTCGGACTTGCCGGCCGCCGGCAACTTGCTGCCTTGTTGCAGGACGAAGCTGATTATCTGAAGATACTGTCGGAAACCGAGAACGGGTGACGCGCGATCGGCGGGGTTTGGTGACGCATGAGACTGATTGATCGATACCGGCGCGCGCCAGAAGGCACGCGTTTCAAGCTGTTCCCGCAGCCGCCGTTCCTGGAGAATTTCATGGAGCCGGAAGTCGTCACCGTATCGGCGTTGCGCGGAACGGTCGGTCCCGGGCCGTCGGACAACCGCATGTACACGGTTGTTCCCATCGACAAGCCGTTGAAATACGGCATGCACACGTCGGACGATGGCGAGCCCTTCATGTTTCTTCCGCCCTGGACGGCAGAAGCCCTGCCGCCGGTCATGCCCGACGCGGACGGCCATTTCGACTATCTCGAGCCTGGTTCCAAGGCGTTCGAGGCCGCCCATCTCTTCGGTACGGTCCGCTTCGTGCTCGACATCTGGGAAGGGTTCTTCGGCCGCGAAATTCCGTGGCACTTTGCCGAGGAGTATGACCGGCTGGAACTCTCGATTCTGCCCAGTCTGAGGAATGCCATCATCGGCTGGGGATTTCTGGAAACCGGCGTCGTGAAATCGAAGGAGGGCATTCCGCGCAATTTCAGCCTGAATTTCGACGTCATCGCGCACGAAGTCGGTCATGCGATCATCTACAGCATGGTCGGCCTGCCGTCTCCGGAGGAAAACAACGCCGAGTATTTCGGTTTTCACGAATCCGCCGCGGATCTGGCCGCTCTGATCGCGTCACTGCATTTCGACTCGGTTGTCGACACGATCCTGAGCCGCACCAGCGGTAATCTTTACACCGTAAACAAGCTGAGCCAGTTCGCCGAACTGGGGCAAAACGATCAGATCCGCATGGCGGCCAACAGCCGGGTGATGTCCGAATTCGCTGACGGCTGGACGAAGGAGCATCATCTCTCGGAGCCGCTGACCGGTGCCATCTTTGACATCCTGGTCGACATCTTTCACGAGAATCTGATCGATCGCGGAATTCTTCCGCCGGAACTGGAAGACCTCTCCGACCGGTTGGAAGGGGATCCCGAATACGCTGCCATCATGCAGGGACGTTTTGACGAAATGTTCGCCGGCGATCCGGGTGGCTTCCGCGCCGCGCTTCTCGACGCCAGGGACTACATGGGAACCTACCTTGCCGAGTCATGGGTGATGCTGCAGCCGGATACCCTCAGCTATGTCGGTGTTGGCGAGGCGCTCAAGCGTGTCGATCGCTCGATTACGGGCGGACGATACGAAAACATCATCGATATCAATTTTCGCATCCGCGAAATCGGGCAATTTGTTCCAGGCCCGCAAAAGTCAAAAAAGGATGAGACCAGCCACGTCGATTCGGTTCGTACGATGGTGCCCGACCCGTAGCCGACGGAGCTCCTGAAACCGGCCAGAATGCTCTGAAGGGGTGTTGCGTCGACAACCGGCGATTGGTTGCGTCCTTTGTGAGAACTGTCACATACTGGCGGTTCTTAAAGTTGTATCATCGGGCTGGTACGGAAATACAATTGGGGGCGACATATTCGGGGGATGCCAAATGCCTGAAACATTACTCAGTGCGTCAAATGTTCTGTTGTTCGGACGCGTTGTCACGGACCTTGAAGTCGTGCAAACGACTGGCGGCAGGCGGTCGGGCCAGATCAGCCACGACCCGTTCAACAAGGTCCGCCAGAGGGAGTCGGACGGCAACCGTTTTCTTGAAACGGCGGTCGACAAGAACTCGGCCCGGTTCGCGAGAATCTACGGCGTAAGCTACGAAGGCCAGTTCTTTGATCTTTCCGTTCCCATGCTGTTTCTCGTGCATGGCGACGGTGACGACGCGGAACGCGTGGTGAATTTCAGTAAATCCGGCGGTGGTGACGAAAGACAGTCGCGCGCGCCGGACGAACCGAGCCGCTCGGGTCTCGGAGCCCAGGACTTTTCCTTCGCAGACGATCTGAAGGTCTGGTCGTACGACAAGTCGGACTTCACCGTGCGTCTTGATGTCGATTCCGGAACGTTCGAGCAGGTTCTGCTCGACATCATTTTTGGAACGGACGTAGCAGGTATGCCGGGCGTCAGCGGCGCCAGCGTTCGAGGGGCCAGTGTGCGCGGTGCCAGCGTTCGCGGGGCCAGTGTCCGCGGGGCCAGTGTCCGCGGGGCAAGCGTGCGCGGCGCCAGCGTTCGCGGCGGTGGAGGCGGCGACTAGGTCTTCCTGGGAATTTCTACCGAAGGTTGTATTCGGGGGTTGCGAGCTTGCCGGCGTTACCGGTCTGGCGGCGTGCCCGGATGCAGCATATCGATGATACTGCTGCCGTCATCTTTCGAGATCCTGTAGCCAAAGCGCTCGTAGAGTGCGATAGCGCGGTTGTTCCGTGGCGCGGAAAGCGACGCGGTCTTTTGACCGCGTGCAGCGCGTTCCAGAAGATCCGCGACCAGCGCGCTACCGATCCCGTTTCCGCGATACCCCTCCAGCAGGTGAATCTGCGCCAGATTGATGTCGTTTTCGGTTTCAATGATCTGAATCACGCCGATTTCACGGCCGTTGACGATAATAATGTGACTTTCTTCGGGTTTGAAAATGCGCCGGATACGCATCCGAAACGTGTCTTCGTCCCAGTCGTCGAGTGCGCTCAACAGCGGTTCCATCGTTCCGATGTAAAGCTCCTCGGCAAAGGCAAGGTCACGGTTCGTTGCAGGCCGAAGCGAGAACGAGTTTTTCCCGGTCATTGCTTAAAAATAGGGCATCGTTACCTAAATTACTACAGTGGGCGCCGGTTGGATTTGGAGTCATATAGCGAAGTAATGTACCGTGTCCTCACTCGTGTCACCGATGTTGCGCGGCGTTGGTGGCTGGCTGGATTTCGAAGAGTCGGAGTTTGCGCAAGAACCATGCGCGGCACTGAGGCCGGGCATGGCCTGTATGCTTGAGGCCTGATTGATGGTTGCAACCCGGACACCGATGTCGGAAGGCAAGTTGTCGGCGATCATGTTTGCCGACATCCACGGCTACAGCCGTCTTGTCGACATGGATGAACTGGGTAATCTCGATCGTATTTCCAGATCCATTCAGTTGTTCCGTGACCTGATCGGCGATTACGGCGGGCACGTCTACAATGTTGCCGGCGACGGAATTCTTGCGATGTTCGACAGTGCATCGCAGGCAATTCGCTTTGCGGCGGAATTCCAGCGTGAGTTGAAGAACGAGGTTGTCTGGAACGCCAGCGACGAACCGATCACGTTCCGGATCGGCATCAATCTCGGTGAGGCGATGCCGACGAGTGACGGCCTTTATGGCCACAGCGTGAATGTCGCGGCGCGTATACAGGCGCTCGCCGAGCCCGGCGGCATCTGCATATCCGATCTCACGAAAAAGGCGGTGCATGACTGGTCCAATCTGGCCCTTCGTCCGATGGGCAAGCGTGAGCTGAAGAACATCTCCGAGCCGGTCGAGCTGTTTTCCGTCGAGTTGTCGGATTCGAAGACGGTCCAGCCCGCGATCCCCGCACCGCCGGAACAGGCAGTGACGGACGGGTTCGTGAAGGACGCGTCGGTTGCGGTTCTGCCGCTCATCAATCTGACCGGCGATCCGGCCGATCATCATCTGTGTGAAGGCATCACCGATGACGTGATCTCGGGCCTCTGCAGGTTTCGCGATCTGGTCGTCATCGCACGGCACTCGGTGCAGCCGTTCAAGGACCGCAGCATACCGATCGACGCAGTCGGGCGCAGTCTGGGCGTTCGGTATCTGCTCGACGGCAGCCTTCAGCGCAGCGGTCCCCAGTTGCGCATCCGCGTGCAGCTCAACGAAGCAACCACGGGCAACACCATCTGGTCCGAGCGCTATGACGGCGCGATGGACGACGTGTTTGCCTTTCAGGATGACATTACGAACCAGATCACGGCACTCCTCGCGATCCAGATCGGTTCCGCCGAGCGCCGCCGGGCGCTTTCCGAGCACCATCCCGATCTGCGCGCCTACGGACTCGTGCTGCGCGGACAGGACCTCACATTGCGGTTCATGAAGGAATCGAACTCCCATGCCAGGAGATTGTTCGAGCAGGCGATCGATCTCGATCCCGCTTACTCCCGCGGCTATGCGTCGGTGTCACGCACGCATAATCTCGCCTGGCGCTACGCCTGGGTTGAATCCCCCGGTGCCGCGCTGAACAAGGCCGTGGAACTGGCGTCTTCGGCCATTGGTTATGACGATCTCGACGCGCGCGGATTCGGCGAATTGGGGTATGCCCATCTCTACAAGAAGCAGCATGGCGAGTCGCTTGCCGCCTATGAGCGGGCATTGCAGCTCAATCCCAATGATGCCGACCTTCTCGCCGAGATGGGTGATGCGCTGGGCTATTGCCGCCAGTGCGACCGGGCGATCGATCTTCTGCAGAAGGCGATAAGGCTCAACCCCTACCATCCCGACTGGTACCTCTGGTATCTGGGCGATGCCTATTTCTACAACGGCGAATACGACAAGGTCATCGAGTCCCTGAACAAGATGCATGACAAGTCCGAAGGGTACAGACTGCTCGCTTCAAGCCATGCCCATCTGGGCGAACTGGACGAGGCAACGCGCTATGCCGGCCTCGTCATGGAAAAACACCCGAACTTCTCTCTTGAGCATTGGCGCAACGTGCCGCCGAACCAGTTCGAGGAAGACAACGAGATCTTCATCGAGGGGCTCAAGATGGCTGGCCTGAAATAGGCGGCGTTCAGGCGCTAGCGCGCGATCCTCAGGAGAATCGCGCCGGACAGTGTCACGGCCGTCGAGATCACCTTGGCCAGGTTGAGCTTTTCCTTCAGGAATACGACGCCGATCAGCAAAGCGAAGATGATGCTTGTCTCCCGCAGTGCGGTGACCAGCGCGATCGGCGCCTGCGTGAACGCCCAGATGACGAGAGCGTAGGCGGCGTAGGAGGCCCCGCCGCCGACAACCGCCATGGTCCGGCCCTCTCCGGCGAGCCGGCGGAAGATGCCGGGCCTGATGACCGCCATCGTGGCCGACAGGAACACCGCATTCAGAACCGTGAGCCAGCCGTAAAAGCCGAGTGCCGTGCCGGCCTCCCGGGCGCCGAGGCCGTCGACGAGCGAGTAGCTTGCAATGAAGCAGCCGGTTGCAAAAGCGGTCAGCGCGGCCTGGGTGTTCCGCAGCCCGTCTCCCTGACGCACGATGCTGAGGCTCATGATGCCGATCCCGATGACGGCGATCGCGGCGATCTCGAGCGACGACAGGACGACGCCGAGAAACGTGACCGACACCACGGCCACGATCATCGGCGCTGTACCGCGCGCGATAGGGTAGACCTGCGTCAGGTCGCCCATCCGGTAGGACGCCAGCAGGAACAGCTGATACCCGAAATGCAGGCAGGCGCCGGCGATGATGTACGGCCAGCTCGCTTGCGCGGGCATCGGAACGAACGGCAGGATGACGAGCGCCGGCGGCACGTGACCCAGAACGATGGCCAGCATGCTCAAGTGCTTGTCGGTCGAGTGTTTGACCAGTCCGTTCCAGCTGGCGTGCAGCGCGGCGGCGGCGATCACGGCTATGAAAACGATCAGGTCCAAACTGTCCTCCTGCGGGGCCTTGGGAATCGCGGCGTCTGGAATCGGCGCTCCGACACCCTTATATCAGCTTTCGCAACGCCATCATGCCTTGCCGCAGGTCGCGCAAATGCGCTAGAACCCGACCCGCAGAACTCTCCCGATCGCGAGCGGACATGAGTAAGAAAAAGGCCAAGACGTTCCGGCCCAAGGCCCGGGTGCCCAAGGGGCTGAGAGACATCACCGCGCGCGAAGTGCGTGCCATGTCGCGCATGCTCTCGGCGATCGAGGACGTCTACGAGTCCTATGGCTTCGAGCCGCTGCAGACGCCCGCCTTCGAATATACCGACGCCCTTGGCAAGTTCCTGCCCGATCTCGACCGGCCGAATGAAGGCGTTTTTTCATTCCAGGACGATGACGAGCAGTGGTTGTCGCTAAGATACGATCTGACGGCACCGCTGGCGCGCTACGTCGCCGAAAACTACGACGCCTTGCCGAAACCGTTCCGGCGCTACCAGGTTGGCGACGTGTGGCGCAACGAGAAGCCCGGCCCCGGACGGTATCGCCAGTTCACGCAGTTCGATGCCGATACGGTCGGTTCGCCGCTGCCCGCGGCCGATGCCGAGATGTGCATGATGGCCGCCGATTGTCTTGAACGCCTGGGTATCCCGCGCGGCTCCTATCTGATGCGGGTCAACAACCGCAAGGTGCTGGACGGTATTCTGGAAACGATCGGTATTGCCGGCGATGATGACGCCTTCGAGGCACAGCGCATGACGGTTTTGCGCGCGATCGACAAGCTGGACCGGCTCGGGATCGAGGGCGTGCGGCTTCTCCTCGGCGAGGGCCGCAAGGACGAATCCGGCGATTACACCAAGGGGGCGGGCCTCGCGCCGGAGCAGGCCGACCGTATTCTCGCATTCGTTTCGACGGCCGCCGGCGAGCGCGGCGAGGTCGTGAGCGCCCTGCGTGAGCTGGTTGGCGACAGCGAAACCGGGCTTGAGGGGGTCGGGGAACTGGCCGATATGGACGCGCTGTTCACGGCCGCCGGCTATGGCATCGACCGGATCCGGCTTGATCCGGGCGTGGTGCGGGGTCTCGGCTATTACACCGGTCCGGTCTACGAGGCGGAATTGACATTCGAGGCGGTCAACGAGGACGGCGAGACCGGACGGTTCGGGTCTGTCGGCGGCGGTGGGCGTTATGACGGACTGATCGAGCGGTTCAAGGGCGTTCGTGTTCCTGCGACCGGCTTCTCGATCGGCGTCAGCCGTCTTTATGCCGCGCTCGATCACCTCGGCAAGTTCGATGCCGACGCCGCGGACGATCCGGTCGTTGTGCTGGTCATGGACCAGGACCGTGTTGCTGATTATCAGGCGATGACTGCCGACCTCCGCAATGCCGGTATTCGCGCCGAGATGTATCTCGGCGGCAGCGGAATGCGGGCGCAGATGAAATATGCCGACAAGCGCGGTGCGCCCTGCGTCGTGATTCAGGGCGAGGACGAGCGCGCCGCGGGCGAGGTCACGATCAAGGATCTCATCGAAGGGTCGAAGCTCTCGGAAGAGATCGAGGACAATGTCGAATGGCGCACCGGCCGTCCGGCCCAGGTCTCGGTCCCGCGGGACACGCTCGTCGAGGCGGTTAAGGACATTCTCGCCCGGCACCGGGACTAAGGTCCATGTCAACACGCGATCCCCAGACGCTCGAAGCCCTCGCGCAGCAGGCGGACCTGCTCATTGGTTTGTTCAGGAATGCCGGCTACACGTTGATTGCGCCCGGTATCCTGCAGCCGGCGGACGTCTTCCTTGATCGTTACGGCGAGGAGATAAGGGCGCGCACCTACGTCTTTACCGATCCCGACGGCGCGGAACTGTGTCTGCGTCCCGATCTCACCATCCCCGCCTGCCGTCATCATCTGGAACAGGATCCGGTGCCGGCGGGCGAGGCGCGCTACTGTTATGACGGCCCGGCGTTCCGGTTCCAGACAGGCGGACCGAAAGGCGGCCGTCCACGGGAGTTCGGCCAGATCGGCATCGAATTCTTCGGCGGCGCTGAAGCGGAGTCCGCCGATATCGAGGTCATGGGCCTGGCGATCGATGCGGTCGATGCGGTCGGTCTCAGGGAATACGCCATTCACCTCGGGGATCTCGGCATATTCGCGGCCTTTGTCGACGGCATTGAAATGCCGGAGCGATGGCGCGAAAGGCTCAAGCAGCGGTTCTGGCGGCCGCGCGCGTTCCGTGCCCTGCTGGCTCGACTGGCCGGACACGAGCTGGGTGCGGTCAATGAAACCCATCGCGGCCTGATCGCCGATCTTGGCGGGCTTGACGAAGACCAGGCTGTCGGTGCCGTCGACCGTCTGCTTGGAGAGCTCGATATTCCGCTTGTCGGCGGCCGCGGGGTCGACGAGATCGCGGGCCGGTTGCTCGAGCAGGCGCGAGATGCCGAAGAGCAGCCCCTGTCCGAGGACGTGGTTGCACTGATCAGCAACTACCTGACAACCGAAGGCCCACCCCGCGAGGCCGTCGAAACGATTGCGCGCCTCAATGGCGGCGGTGCTGCGGTCGATCGTGTCCTGGCGGATTTTTCGCGCCGCCTCGACCGGCTCGAGGAGCGGGGCATCGATCTCGGAAAGTGCTTCTTTTCCGCGGAATTCGGCCGGAACCTCGAATACTACACGGGCTTCGTCTTCCAGATCGAAGTGCCGGACAGGGGAGTGGCCGGGCAGATCGCGGGCGGCGGGCGCTATGACAATCTGCTGGCCGATCTCGGTGCCGGCAGCCCGGTACCGGCCGTTGGCCTCGCCATTCATTCGGAACGCCTGCTGGCCGCGGCGCGGGGGACGGACTCATGAGCGCCCGGGACCCGCTTGTTCTCGCCATCCCGAGCAAGGGGCGGCTGATGGAGAAGACCATCGAGATTTTTGCGGAAGCCGGACTCCGGATCGAGAAGACTGGTCACGAGCGCGGCTACCGCGGGCGCGTGGTCGATGTCGAAGAGATCGACGTGGCGTTCCTGTCGGCCTCTGAAATCTCGCACAACATCAGGCAGGGGGCGGTCCACCTGGGCGTCACCGGTGAGGACCTGCTGCGCGAGACGATACCCGACACGGAGGCCCGCGTTGAATTTCTGCATACGCTCGGATTCGGCCATGCCGACGTTGTGGTGGCCGTGCCCGAGGCGTGGCTCGACGTCGACACGATGATGGATCTTGAAGATGTCGCCGGCATGTTCCATGCCCGCCACGGACGGCGGGTCCGCGTAGCCACGAAATATGTCAACACCACGCGCGGGTTCTTCGCCCGCATGGGAGTTTCCGACTACCGTATCGTCGAGAGCCTCGGCGCGACCGAAGGCGCACCGGCCGCCGGCACGGCGGAAGTGATTGTCGACATCACCAGCACCGGCTCGACGCTGAAGGCGAACAATCTCAAGATCCTGAGCGATGGTGTGATCCTGAAAAGCGAAGCCAACCTGGCCGCTTCCGTCGCGGCGCCGTGGTCGGAACAGACCCGCGCTACCAAAGCCAAGGTCGCTGACCGGCTGCGCACCGTACTGAAATAATCGATCGCTTGCCTTGGGGCGGGCCCTGTTGAAGACTGATCCCTGAGGGAACGACCAGTCTGACAGGGTATTGCGTGGCCTGCCGATCCATTCTGGAAACATTCTGTATCGCGGTGGTGCTGGCGGTCGCGGGAGCAGTGGATGCTGCGCGCGCCGACAGCAGCTTTTCCCAGTATCCGGGCTTTGCGGACTACTTTACGGCCAATCCCCGATCCGATGCGGTTCCGGGCGCGGTCGACAAGGCACTTCTTGCGCGGCACCGGCCGCGGTTCTTTCTGCCTGAAGAGCATGCCGGGCTGATCAGCTTCTACGACGATTACATTGCGCAGGGGACGTTGGTCGACGGCAAGGGCGAACTGGTTTCGGAGAACGTCACGCCCGAGATTCTCAACCGTTACCGGGACGACACCCAGGCGGTATTCACCCACATCCCGTCAACGGTAAGGTCCCAGCGTCCGGTGGTGTTCGGCCGCGTGGACCGCATCGCGTTTCCGATGGGCGGCGGCCGCAGCGAGCCCATGACCGTGCTGACCTATCACGCCGTGTTCCGTAACTCCGGCCTGGTTGCGGGACTGTCCTGGTGGCAGGCCGGTTTTGTCAGGCTGGCGGCCAACCCGCGGGATTGGCATCAGCTGGACCATTACACCGCTGTCTACCTCATTCTCGACAGCAGCGACAGGCCGGCGGCCCTCATGCTGCAGCAGCACAACTATGTGCGCAGCTATCTCTTCGGCGAGGCGCTGGACCTGCCGGACGACGGAAGGCCTGCAATCGACGTCGCTATCCGGTCAAACGAGCTCTATCCCCATGCGCCGGGCCGCCGCACGCACCGCGCGGTCCGGTTCATCGAGGTGCAGGCCCTGCGCCACATGCTCGGTGCCGCCGAGGCGCCCACGTTTGCCGGCGAGGACATTACCGATCCCGCCCGCGAACAGGACTATGCGCTTGATTTCCTTCCGCACAGTGATGCGTTTTACAGCTTCGCGGGATATCTCGGCGAGCGTCGTATGCTGCCCGGCCGCGACGGGCCGCCGGGCGCGGACTACAACACTCTGCCAAATCTCAAACCGTTGGCGCGCCAGATCGCTGTCGGTTACTGGCGAGAGGGCAACAAGGACGATATCCGGCGCATGGAGAGCACCTACGGAAGCACCGGCGACCTGCTGGGCTTCGTCAAGCTTCAGGGCGAGGTGTTCGCCGCAAACCTGGACTGCCTCCGCCGCCGGAAACAGGGCTGTACCCTGCAGTAACGCCGGGCACGAAAAAGGGCCGTTCCCGAAGGAACGGCCCTCTGTCTTTATTCAGCTTAAGGGCGCTGATTACATCATGCCGCCCATGCCGCCCATGTCGGGCATGCCGCCGCCGGCCGGTGCGGCGCCTTTCGGCTCCGGCTTGTCGGCGACCATGGCTTCCGTCGTGATCAGGATGCCGGCAACCGAGGCTGCGTCCTGAAGCGCGGTGCGGACGACCTTGGTCGGGTCGATGATGCCGCTGGCGACCAGGTCGACATAGGTCTCGTTCTGGGCGTCGAAGCCGTGCGAGCCGCTCTTCTCCAGAACCTTGCCGACGACGATCGAACCTTCAACGCCGGAGTTCTCGGCGATCTGGCGGATCGGGGCCTCAAGCGCGCGGTGCACGATCTTGATGCCGGCCTTGATGTCGGCGTTTTCGCTGTCGACGCTTGGCAATTGCCTTCTGGGCACGAAGCAGGGCGGTACCGCCACCCGGGACGATGCCCTCCTCAACCGCAGCGCGGGTCGCATTGAGCGCGTCGTCGACGCGGTCCTTGCGCTCCTTAACTTCGACTTCCGTGGCGCCGCCGACCTTGATCACGGCAACACCGCCGGCGAGCTTGGCAAGACGCTCCTGCAGCTTCTCGCGGTCGTAGTCCGAGGTGGTTTCCTCGATCTGCGCGCGGATCTGGGCAACGCGGCCCTGGATGTCGTTCTTCTTGCCGGCGCCGTCGACGATCGTCGTGTCGTCCTTGCTGATGCGGACCTTCTTGGCGGTGCCCAGCATGTCGACCGTGACGTTCTCGAGCTTGATGCCGAGGTCTTCGGAGATGACCTGACCGCCGGTCAGGATCGCGATGTCCTCAAGCATGGCCTTGCGGCGGTCGCCGAAGCCCGGTGCCTTGACGGCAGCGATCTTGAGGCCGCCGCGCAGCTTGTTCACGACGAGCGTTGCCAGGGCCTCGCCCTCGACGTCTTCGGCGATGATCAGCAGCGGCTTGCCGGACTGAACAACCGACTCGAGGATCGGCAGCATGGCCTGCAGGTTCGAGAGCTTCTTCTCGTGCAGGAGAATGAAAGGATCGTCGAGCTCGGCAACCATCTTGTCCGCATTCGTGATGAAGTACGGCGACAGGTAGCCGCGGTCGAACTGCATGCCTTCGACGACGTCGAGTTCGCTGTCGAGGCTCTTGGCTTCCTCAACCGTGATGACGCCTTCGTTGCCGACGCGCTGCATGGCGTCAGCGATCATCTCGCCGATGCCGACTTCGCCGTTGGCCGAGATCGTGCCGACCTGGGCGACTTCCTCGTTCGACTTGACCTTCTTGGAGCGCTTCTCCAGGTCTGCCACGGCCGAAGCAACTGCCATTTCCACGCCGCGGCGCAGGTCCATCGGGTTCATGCCCGCAGCAACGGCCTTGGCGCCTTCGCGAACGATCGCCTGGGCCAGAACGGTCGCAGTCGTGGTGCCGTCACCGGCAATGTCGTTGGTCTTCGAAGCGACTTCGCGGACCATCTGGGCGCCCATGTTCTCGAACTTGTCCTCAAGCTCGATTTCCTTGGCGACCGTCACGCCGTCCTTGGTCGTGCGCGGTGCGCCGAACGACTTGTCGAGCACGACGTTGCGGCCTTTCGGGCCGAGCGTCACCTTGACGGCGTTTGCCAGAACGTCGACACCCTTGAGCATGCGCTCACGGGCGTCGGCACTGAATTTGACTTCTTTAGCCATGTTTCTTCAAACCTCTGTTGTTCCCGCGGATAACTGGTCGCGGGTCAGGGACTGTCTTGGTCGGTTTCATGCACGCCCCGCGACTAGTGCGGGGCCGGCAATCAGGCCTCGACCACACCCATGATGTCGGACTCTTTCATGATCAACAGGTCTTCCCCGTCGATCTTGACTTCGGTGCCGGACCACTTGCCGAAAAGGACTTTGTCGCCCTTCTTGACGTCGAGTTCCTGGATCGCGCCGCTTTCGCCGCGGGCGCCCGGGCCAACCGAGATGATCTCGCCCTGCGAGGGCTTTTCCTGGGCGGTGTCGGGGATGATGATGCCGCCTGCGGTCTTCGTGTCTTCTTCGACGCGGCGCACGAGCACGCGGTCGTGGAGAGGACGGAATTTCATGTCTGACTTCTCCTAGTACAGAACTTAGGTTGGGATTATGATCCGCTCTTTCGCCATAAAGTTTATATATTTCAAGGCTTTCGAGCGATTGTTAGCACTCTTCAATAGTGAGTGCCAACAATTGAAGGGGGAGATAGAATCTTTCCGGGGGTTTGTCAATAACCACGACTCGGGTTCTATCGCAGGATCGCCGGGAGCCGAGTGCTTTGTGCCGGTATGGTTAACGTCAGGCCGCGCCCGAAGACCAGCCGTTCCGCTTGCGGTAGATCGTCGACGCATTGATGCCGAGACGGGCCGCCGCCTGGGCGACATTGCCGCCACAGGCCCTGATGGCATTTTCGATAATATCCCGCTCCTGCTGCCACAGGGGCCGCAGCGATGAATTGTCATCGGAAGCGGCAGCAGGTGCATTGCCGCCGGAAGACGCGGACGGAAACGGCATCACATTGTCGATGTGCTCGTGCGGCTGCCATGAAATATCGCGACTGCCGTGGGCGAGGGCCAGTGCCAGCATTTCCTCCGTCACCGTATCGCCGCGGTTCATGACCACCACGTTCCGGATGACGTTCAGCAGTTCGCGGACATTTCCGGGCCAGCGGTGACTCCTGATCAGCGCCTTGGCCGCGTCGTCAAACCTGCGGAAGTCGCTGAGCTCCTCTTCTGCGATCTCCGCAATCACGTTCTCTGCAATCACGACCGCATCGTCATCGCGCAGTCTGAGCGGAGGCAGTTCGATCGGAAGCACGTGCAGGCGGTAGAACAGATCGGAACGGAATGTGCCGGCCTTCACGGCTGCCATCGGGTCGCGGTTGGTGGCGCAGACGAACCGCACGTCGACCTTGCGTTCGGTATGCCCGCCGACCTTGCGGACCGATCCGGTCTGGATGAAACGCAGGAGCTTGGCCTGCAGTGCGAGATCCATCTCGCAGATCTCGTCGAGGAAGAGCGTGCCGCCGTCTGCTTCGATGGCCGCGCCGGTCCGTGAACTGGTGGCCCCGGTGAAGGCGCCGGCTTCATGGCCGAAGATCTCGCTTTCCATCAGATCACGGGGGATGGCCGAGCAGTTTATCGAGACCAGCGGCCCGCCGGATCTCGCGCTGAGACGGTGGAGCGCCTCGGCGCACAGTTCCTTGCCCGTTCCGCTTTCGCCCTGGATAAACACGCTGGCCGAGGACCTGGCGATATTGCGGATGGTCTCGTAGACATTTTGCATTGCCGGCGAGGTGCCGATGAAATCCTGAAAGCTCCTGCGGTGCTGCGCGGGATCGGCCTCCGGCGCGGTGCAGGCGACCTGACGCGTGCGGGCCATGGTGAGCGCCGTGCTGACAGCCTCGCGCAGCCGGGAGTCCGAATAGGGCTTTGCCAGGAAGTCCTCGGCGCCGTTCTTCATGGCGTCGACGGCGGTCGCGAGCGAACCTTTTCCGCTTATTGCGATCAGCGGGAGTCTTGCAGTCCGTGTGGCCCAGCCGACAGTGTCGCTAACGCGGCCCGCAAACCCGTCGAGGTCGAGAATGACGACACTGCCGTCTGCAACGGCGCCGGCGTCCAGGTCTTCGAGACGTGTTTGACAGACGCGGCAAGGGCCTGCGCTGCCTTGGGTGAGTGTGGCGGTGATGCGTCTGGCGTCACTGTCTTCGCTTCCAAGCAGCCAGATGACCTTCGCTTGTTCGGTTGGTTCCGAACTGTCTTTCACGCGGCAACCCTCATTCTGTGGTGGACCGGTTCGTCTGGTCCGGCGCGGCTTCGTTTCGCTTCGACAATGCCCGGTTACGGTAAAGAAAGACTTATCATCCGGCCCAAATCGAGAATTTCTCGATTTTGTTCCAGGGGCGGCCTTGGCGGTAATGCTTGTCCCCGCGGGATGAATCAATCAAAGATAGTGTGTTACGGGAGCGATTCGCGTTTTAGTTGAATCAGTGGTGGTTTGGTTTGTCTGGTCGTGTAGGGGATTGATTAACCATGGTTAACGAATTCTCAACGTCTTGCGATGAGGTTTAGCCAATCGAAAGGTTTACCCGCGCAGGGCGGAACTTCGCGTGGGTGAAGATGAAGGAATTGGGGGTCAATCAATATGACCAGATATGCCAACATTGCGATCGCTGGCGGCGCGGCACTTGGGCTCTGCCTGCTCGGCCTGATGCTGTACCGGTTCGCGGGCTTCTCGAAAGTGGACGCAGGTCTGACGATCGTCTGCATCATGCTCGGCGCGGCGCAGATCGCCAGTCTGTATGCGCGTGACCGGCAGCCGGATTTCGATCCGGGCGGTTTGCGCGATGATCTTGCGGAGATGTCCTATTCCCTCAATTCCCTGCGCCGCGAGACGGAGACCATCGATGATCGTTTGAGGGTCTGTGAAGACAGTCAGATCAATGATGCCGGGATCCGCAACGAGGAACTGGTGAGCCAGATGCGCGTGCTGGAATCGCTGGTGCAGCAGCTTGCGGACAACGCGGACAACCGGGGCGGAGGCGGCGCGCCGGTCTACGACCCGGTTGACGACGAACTGGCGCACCGGCCGGCCCGCGAAATTGCCTATCTCGACGACCTGCCCGAAGAATCGGCGCCGCACGAGGAAGACCCGATCGAGGCCATCCGCCGGGCGAGGCTGCCGAAACTCTCGCTGGTGCCGGATACGGACGACGCGCCGGCTTACGGTATGCCGGTACATGAGGAGCCCCTTTACGACGAACGGGAAGATGCCGCGCTTCTGGCCGCCGTTCGCCAATCGCTCGATGACAATCGCATCGATCTTTATCTGCAGCCGATCGTGACGCTGCCACAGCGCAAGACCAGGTATTACGAAGGGCTTTCCAGACTGCGCGGCGAAGACGGCGAGGTGCTGTTGCCGGCCGAGTATCTGCGCGTCGCCGAAAATGCCGGCATTATCCCCGCGATCGACAACCTCCTGTTGTTCCGCTGTATCCAGGTGGTCAAGCGGATGGTTGAGCGTCATCGGGAAATCGGCGTCTTCTGCAACATCTCACCGCATTCCCTTCTGGATTCCGAGTTTTTCCCCCAGCTCATCGAATATCTCCAGCACAACAGGGAACTGTCCGCCGCACTTCACTTCGAGTTCTCCCAGTCGATGGTCGATTCCTTCGGCCCGCTCGAACACGAAAGCCTTGGCGCTCTGCGAGAACTCGGATTCACGTTCTCCATGGACCGTGTGAAGCGTCTGGACTTCTCCGCTGAAGCGCTCGCCAGGCTTGGCTTTGCCTTCGTGAAGGTCGAGTGCGATCTGCTGCTCAACCGCAGTGCGGAAGCCCGGGCGCAGATTCACGGCGCTGACCTGAGCAGGCTGCTTGGCCGCTTTGGCATCGAACTGATCGTGGAAAAGATCGAGCAGGAGCACTCGGTGGTCGACCTGCTCGACTACGACGTGAAGTTCGGTCAGGGATATCTGTTCTCCACCCCCAGGCCTGTCCGCGGCGACATTCTCGAATCTGTGCCTTTACGCAGGACCGGTACCGGCTGAAAGCCGCCTGGCGGCATCCGGAACTCCGAACAGGCCGTGGCCGGTCGGTTGACCGCCGCGGCCTGACGCGTTAGGCCAACGCTCTCGTTCGATTATCTGTGCCAGTCAACGCCGGGCTTTCCATGCAACCGATCCAGCATTCGGCAGACCTGCTCCGCCGGTATCCGGCCGTTCTGTGCGACATCTGGGGTGTCGTGCACAACGGGATGAAGGTCTTTCCGGAGTCAATTTCCGCGCTGACCGAATATCGCCGCTCCGGCGGCATCGTCGTCCTCATCACCAATTCGCCACGTCCCTCGGATGGCGTCCGCGTCCAGCTCGGTGAGATTGGCGCGCCGGCGGAGTGTTACGATGCCGTCGTCACGTCCGGCGACACCATAAGAACGCTGCTGCGCGCCCGTCCGGGCGCGCGGGTCTTTCATCTTGGTCCCGAGCGGGACCGCCCGATCGTCGACGGCCTCGATCTGATGCTTGTCGAACTGGACGACGCCGATTGCGTGCTCTGTTCCGGCCTTTTTGACGACGAAGTCGAGACGCCGGACGACTACGGGGAATTGCTTGGCAAGATGGCCGGGCGGGGGCTGGACATGTTCTGCGCCAATCCCGATCGGGTCGTGCATCGCGGAGAACGGCTCGTATTCTGCGCCGGTGCCCTCGCCGAGGTCTACGGTGACATGGGTGGCACGGTCCTGACGGCCGGCAAGCCCTTTGCACCGATTTATGATCTGGCGCTCGACAGGCTGGAGGCGAAGATGGGCCGGCGTCCGGACCTCGGCGAAGTGATCGCGATCGGCGACGGGGTGCCGACCGACATTGCGGGCGCGGCGGGAGCGGGTCTCGACACGCTGTTCATCACCGGCGGAATTCATGGCCTGGAAATGGGCAGCGCGCTCGATACACCTGAGCCCGAGGCGCTGGACCGGTTCATCGCCGGTGTCCGGCGCGACCTTCCCGATCTGAGACTTGTGGCAACCCAGACCCGGCTGCGCTGGTAGCTGTGCGCGGGCCCTTGCCGGCAAAGAAAAAGGGCGGGATCTCTCCCGCCCAGTCTGGTTGCTCTGGTTTTTGTTTTTGAAGTCCTGAATCTCAGGATTTGAGCGGAACCACGTTGTTGTCCGGGGTGCCGAAAAGGTCGTCAGCGGCATCCTGGGAGATTGCCGTATCGCTCGATTGCGGGCCGTGCAGCAGGCTGCACTTCTCGGGCATTTCCATGTCGACCACCTGGCGTTCACCGCCGCTCAGCACGCCGGTGACATAGGTCAGATTCTTGCTGATATAGGTGAGCGTCTCCAGCACGCGATTGATCCGTTGGCCGGTAACGTCCTGAAAACAGCAGGCCTCGAAGATATTGACCACCGCCTCGTCGACGATCTGCCGATAGCCCTCGGTGTCGGAGTCGCCGGCCGCCATGATGCGCTCGGCGGACTCGAGGATCGTCTGCGTCGCCTGTTCCGTCGCGCCCACGACTTCCTTCAGGTCGTCGTCCGCGCCCGGAATTGTCTCGCCGGTGAGGTTGTCGGGCCGGAACGCATCCAGCTCGAACTGCGTGCGTTCGATATGACTCGCGATCGCGGAGACTTCGCCGCCGAGCACGCCGTCCCGCTCTTCGATCATGGACTGAAGCGACTCGATCATCACCTTCGTCAGTCCGAGCAGTTCGGTCAGCGAAATGTCGCCGTCGCGTTCCTGGCTGATGCAATCGACGATTTCGTCGATGCGGTCGGAACTCAATTGCTTCGTCATGGTCTGCCCCCGCGCGCAGTTATACGGGCGCCGTCCGCCCGAAGGCGGGCCGGCGTCAGTTGTCTTGTATTGACCGTGAGGTTGGTCAGGCGGTGAAGACGGCTTCGATCTTGCTCTGCAGCGTCGCCGCGTTGAACGGCTTGACGATGTAGTTGCTGGCACCGGCCTTCTTCGCAGCAATGACGTTTTCCGTCTTTGCTTCCGCGGTCACCATGATGAATGGCAACTGACCCAGGTTTTCGTCCTGGCGCACCTGCTGAAGCAGGTCGTAGCCGGTCATCGGCTCCATGTTCCAGTCCGAAATGACCAGGCCATATTTGCGATCGCGCAGCTTGTCGAGGGCTTCGGAGCCGTCGTTGGCTTCGTCGATATCCGAAAAGCCGAGCTGACGCAGAAGGTTAGTGATAATTCGAACCATGGTCTTGTAGTCATCGACCACAAGGACCGGCATGGACATGTCGAGTGCCATCTGAAGGTTCCCCCAGTATCTCCCAATCTGCCATCCGTCTGGACGGGTAGCAGGAACTAACTACAAGACAGCCCCGGCGATCGAACTCCTGTCGCGCAATAAGGGCCATCCGTGACCAAGGCGACAGTAGTCGATGCGACTAAATATACGGTTAACGGGGCAGACGCCGAAAAAGGACAATTGCGCGGAGCCGCGCGTCGCTCTATTTCTCTGCGACGAACAGCGCGTATTTCACGTCCGATTGCCCGGCACGCCGGAGAGAATGCCATGCAGATTCTACGTAACGGATCGAATGGGTCCAGCGCCTGCCGAGGCGCGGCGATCGCTATTGGCAATTTCGATGGCGTTCACCGCGGACACCAGAAGGTCCTGCAACTGGCTGACGAGGCTGCGGCTTACCTCCGGGGACCGTCGGCGGCCATGGTGTTCGATCCGCATCCAAGAGCCTTCTTCCAGCCGGACCGCCCGCTCTTCAAGCTGACCGGTTTCGAGGTGCGTGCCGCGCTTATGGAAGCGCTGGGGCTGGACTGCCTGGTGGTAATGGATTTCGACATGGCCCTGTCCCAGCTTCCGGCAGAGAAATTCGTCACCGACATCCTGCTGAACGATCTCGGCGTCGCGCATGTCGTCATCGGTTACAACTTTCACTTCGGGCAGGGCCGTCGCGGCAATGCCGGGATGTTGCAAAGCATGGCGGACGAACATGGGTTCGGGGTCACGGTCGTCGAACCGGCGACTGCGGAGGACGGCAGCGAGACGGTGTTCTCGTCGACGCTGATCCGTCAGTGTCTGAGAGAAGGCAGGCCGCGCGATGCCGCCGATCTGCTCGGCTATTGGTGGACGGTTCAGGGTGAGGTCATCGAAGGCGACAGGCGCGGCCGTACCATCGGCTTCCCGACCGCCAATATCGCGCTTGAAGATGACGCCGCGCCGATGTTGGGCGTCTACGTCGTGCGCGCCAGACCAACGGACGGTGGTGCCGGCGAAGTGTGGCGGGGTGTTGCCAATGTCGGCCGCAGGCCCACATTCGACAAGGCCGACACCATGCTCGAAATCCATCTGTTCGACTTCGAGCAGGATATCTACGGGCGCGGGCTGAATGTCGAGTTCATCGAGTTCCTGAGGCCTGAACAGAAGTTTTCCGGCATCGAGGAACTGACGAAGCAGATAGCAGCCGACAGCGAACGGGCGAGGGCGGTTCACGATGAGATGGCGACCGGCGGCGATCCGATGGCCGAATTCCTGCTCGGCCGGCGCTTCGACGGGGCCGTCTGACCGGCGCCGGATGCCCGTGCGGCAAAGCCGTCGATCTGCTGTGGATTGTTGCCGCCAAGCTTGCTAGAAGACGCCGACTTCAGACAGCAGAATCTGGCACCAGAATCTGACGCCAATCGCGGACGGTGAAATGACCGACGACACCAAAGACCTGAACGGGCGCGATTATCGCGAAACCCTGTTCCTGCCGCAGACCGAATTCCCGATGCGCGCCGGGCTGCCCCAGCGCGAGCCTGAAATTCTTCAGCGCTGGGAGAAACTGGATCTCTACCGGAAGATGCGCGAAGACGCCGCCGGCCGGGAGAAGTTCGTGCTTCACGACGGCCCGCCCTATGCCAACGGCCATCTTCATCTCGGCCATGCGCTGAACAAGATCCTCAAAGACGTCATCACCCGATCGCAGCAGATGATGGGCAAGGACTCCAACTATGTGCCGGGCTGGGACTGCCACGGCCTCCCGATCGAATGGAAGATCGAGGAGAAGTACCGCGACGCGGGCAAGAATAAGGACGAGGTCCCGATCAACGATTTCCGCAAGGAATGCCGTGACTTTGCGGATCACTGGATCGATGTGCAGCGCGAGGAGTTCAAGCGTCTGGGCGTCGTGGGCGACTGGGAGAATCCCTACACGACCATGGGTTTCCATGCCGAGGCGGTGATCGCGCGCGAGCTCCTGAAATTCGCCGAATCCGGGCAGTTGTATCGCGGTTCCAAGCCGGTCATGTGGTCGGTGGTGGAAAAGACCGCGCTGGCCGAGGCCGAGATCGAGTATCACGACTACGTTTCCGACACGATCTGGGTGAGGTTCCCGATCACCGACGGGCCCGCGGATCTCGAGGGCGCCAGCGTCGTGATCTGGACCACCACGCCCTGGACCATCCCCGGCAACCGGGCGATCTGCTATTCGCCGAGAATTGACTATGGCCTCTACGAGGTCACCGCGGCGGCTGACGACAACTGGGCGGTTGCCGGTGACAAGCTGGTTATCGCCGACGCCCTGGTGGCGGAAGTCATGAATGCGGCGCGCGTGGACGCTTACGAGCGCCGCGCCGATGTCGATCCGTCGACCATAAAGCTCTGCGCTCATCCATGGCGGGGGCGCGGCTATGACTTCGACGTGCCGCTGTTCGGCGGCGACCATGTCACCGACGATGCCGGTACCGGATTCGTGCATACCGCGCCGGGACACGGTTCGGACGACTTCGAAATCTGGATGGCGAATGAATCCGCCCTCAAGGCGGCGGGCATCGATCACACGATCCCGTTCACGGTGAACGCGGACGGTATGTTCACGCGGGAGGCGCCTGGCTTCGAAGGCAAGAGCGTCATCACGTCTGAAGGCAAGAAGGGCGACGCCAATCAGGCCGTCATCGAAGCTCTGGTCGACTCGGGAGCGATTGTGGCGCGCGGCCGTCTGACCCACCAGTATCCGCACTCCTGGCGGTCGAAAAAGCCGATCATCTTCCGCAACACCCCGCAGTGGTTCATCGGCATGGGTGACGATCAGGGATCGGATGGCCTGCGGGAGAAGGCCCTGAAGTCGATAGACGAGACACGGTTCGTGCCGCCCTCCGGACAGCGCCGTCTTCGCTCCATGATCGAGCAGCGGCCGGACTGGGTGATCTCGCGCCAGCGTGCCTGGGGCGTTCCGATCTGCGTTTTCGTGAACCGGAACACCGGCGAGGTTCTGGTGAACGAGGCTGTCAATGCGCGCATCATCGATGCGTTCGAGTCAGAAGGCGCTGACGCCTGGTTTGCAGACGGTGCCGCCGAGAGATTTCTCGGTAACGAGTTCGATGCCGCGGAATGGGAGCAGGTTCGGGACATTCTCGACGTCTGGTTCGATTCAGGATCCACCCATGCGTTCTGTCTGGAGGAGCGCGAGGACCTGATGTGGCCCGCGTCGGTCTATCTCGAAGGCAGCGACCAGCATCGCGGCTGGTTCCACTCCTCGCTGCTCGAATCCTGCGGCACGCGCGGCCGCGCGCCGTACGACGCCGTCGTGACCCACGGCTTCTTCGTCAACGAGGATGGCCGCAAGATGTCGAAGTCGGAAGGCAACGCGGTGGCGCCGCAGAAGGTCATGGACCAGCAGGGCGCGGATATCCTCCGACTGTGGGTCATGAGTTCGGACTACACCGAAGAGATCAGCATCGGCCCGGAAATCCTCAAGAGCAATGTTGATGCCTATCGCAAGCTGCGCAACACCATGCGTTTCCTGCTTGGCAACCTGCACGGGTTCACCGAAGAAGAGCGCGTCGATCCGTCGGAGATGCCGGAATTGGAACGCTATATGCTGCATCAGGTGGCCGATCTCGACCGGGTGGTGCGTTCGGCATATGACGACTTTGACTTCCGGCGCATATTCTCCCGGCTGTTCAACTTCGCCACCATCGACCTTTCCGCGTTCTATTTCGACATCCGCAAGGACGCCCTTTACTGCGATCCCGCGGACAGCAATGTACGGCGGTCTTGCCGGACCGTGCTCGATACGCTGTTTCAGTCGCTGACGGCATGGCTCGCACCGATGCTGTGCTTCACCATGGAGGAAGTCTGGTTCGCGCGGTATCCGGACGAGGGCGGTTCGGTGCACTTGCGCCAGTTCCCCGAAGTGCCGGGAGACTGGCGGGATGACGCGCTGGCGGAAAAATGGCGTCAGATTCGCCAGCTGCGCCGCGTAGTGACTGGCGCGCTCGAGGTTGAGCGCAGGGAAAAGCGCATCGGCTCGAGCCTTGAAGCGGCGCCGACGGTGTATGTCACCGCGCCCGGCTATATCGAGGCCATGAACGGCATCGACCTTGCCGAAATCGCGATCACGAGCCAGGCCAGCCTTGTCGAGGGCGATGCGCCCGCAGACGCGTTCAGGCTCGAAGATGTCGAGGGCGTCGCCGTGGTTCCGGGCCGCGCCGAGGGCAGCAAATGCGCGCGATCGTGGAAGATCTCGCCGGATGTCGGCTCTGATTCGGATTATCCGGATCTGACGCCGCGCGACGCCGAGGCGGTGCGACAGTACGACGCGCGGGCCACGGAGTCCGTATAATGGCGGACGCCGCCCCGGAGCACGGTATGGCAGACCGAAAGTCGTACACGAGGCTCGGGCTCGCCGTTGCGGCTGCCGCGTTTCTGATCGATCAGGCGCATAAATGGTGGATGCTCGAAGTGTTCGGCATCGCCGAGCGCGGTCTTGTCACCGTCACGCCATTCCTTGATCTGGTCCTGCTCTGGAACAAGGGCATCAGTTATGGCCTTTTTCCGCAGGATTCCCGGGCCGGGCAGTTGCTGCTGCTGGCGGTGTCACTGGTTATCGTGGTGGTTCTTCTGGTGTGGCTCGCGCGGGCGACGCAGGCGCTCATTGCGGTTGCGGTCGGCCTGGTCATAGGCGGGGCGCTCGGAAATGCCCTGGACCGCGTCGTCCATGGCGCTGTTGCCGATTTTTTCAGCTTCCACGCCTTCGGATTCCACTGGTATGTTTTTAACCTCGCCGACGTTGCGATTGTTGCCGGTGTCGCATTGCTGTTGTATGACTCTCTTATAGGGACGAAACAGACTGCAGAATAATGCCCGTTTTCAACGACTTGCAGTCCACATTTCGCCACAAAATGGCGGGATGATTGATTCGGTCGCTATCCGGAGGCGCTAGGTTGGGGAAAGCGCTGGTCCGGGGCGAAGTCGTGCGGGCAGGGAGAGCAATGAAAGTGTTCAGCAGAGTAGTTCCCCTTGGCGCCCTCGTGGTGGTCGCCCTTCCGCTTGCCGCATGTTCCACGGACGGCTTCCGTGAAGCTGTCGGCCTGTCCAAGACGGCCCCCGACGAGACCCAGGTTTCGACCAGCCAGCCGCTGGCCATGCCGCCCGACTACGCGCTCAGGCCGCCGGTCGAGCGGGTAGAGCCGGTTGAGGCGCCGACGCCGACTCCAGCCACCGCTGCTGCGACCCAGACGGCGAGCCTGCAGAGCGCGCCGTCGCCCGTTCCGTCTCCGACGCCAGGGGGCGCGACGCCGCAGGCCGGGGCCGATGGCCAGACGCCGGCTGCGGGTGAGGAGAACAAGAACCCTTACGGTATCTCCAAGACCAATCCGGACGGGACACCGAAGACGGCAAAGCAGATCCAGGAAGAAGCGCGGCAGATCAAGATCGCCCGCGAAAAGGCCAAGAACCCGAATTACGGGACCTGGAAGAACCTGCTGGGCGTCATCTGGGACTGACCGGGCGAGGCTCGGAGGATCCGGCAGGCAGCTGGATTGTCATCACCGTAAAATTACAAAACTTTAAGCCCGCGCCGGCTTGAGCCGGTGTAGGATCACCCTACCTTCAGGGAGGGGGTACACCGTCCCTGCGCCGCGTCTTTTGAATGACGCTCCGGTTCCATCAGTATTGGGAGATCTTGCCGCAATGAGATTCGCATTTTCAAGCGGTCGCCTGGCCGTCCGTCGTGCGTTCGGCAGTTTTGGAGTCGTTGTCGCGACGATGCTGTCAGCCGCGGTCCTGCAGGGATCTCCTGCGCTGGCCATCGGCCCGAAGGTCACGGACTTCGAACTTGGAAACGGAATGAAGGTCGTGGTGATCCCCGACACGCGTGCACCGGTCGTCACCCACATGGTGTGGTACCGGGTTGGCGGCGCTGACGAAGGACCCGGCAAGTCGGGCATCGCGCATTTCCTCGAGCACCTGATGTTCAAGGGCACGAAGACGATTCCCCCCGGCGAATTCTCGAAGATTGTCGCGCGCAATGGCGGCAGGGACAACGCCTTCACGTCCCTCGACTACACCGGCTATTTTCAGCGTGTCGCCAAGGACCGGCTGCCCCTCGTCATGGAACTTGAAGCGGACCGGATGACCAATCTCGTGTTGACGGACAAGGAAGTGGTGCCTGAGCGCGATGTGGTCCTGGAAGAGCGCCGCACCCGCACGGAGAACAATCCGCAGGCGAGGTTGCGCGAGCAGATGAACGCCGCGTTCTATCTTTCTCATCCCTACGGCAACCCCGTGATCGGATGGCCCCACGAGATCAAGGCGCTGAACCGGGAAGATGCACTTGAATTCTATGAGCGTTTCTATACGCCGAACAATGCCATCCTTATTGTCGCCGGCGATGTCACGGCGGACGAGGTGAAGACACTCGCCGAGAAGCATTACGGCGTCATCCCGCGCCGGGCCGAACCGGGCCCGCGCGTCCGGATCCAGGAACCGCGCCACGAGGCTGCGATTCGTGTCACCCTGGCGGATCCGCGCGCAACCGGCGAGGTCATGCAGCGTTCCTATCTCACCGAAAGCTATGCGACCGCGAAACCGGGCGAAGCCGAGGCGCTGGATGTGCTCAGCGACATTCTCGGCGGCGGCACCACCAGTCGGCTCTATGAAACCTTGGTGGTAAAGGAAAAGGTCGCCGCGGCGGTCGGCGGGTTCTACGCCGGCGACGGTCTCGATAGCGGCCGTTTCGGCATATACGGTGTCGCAGCGAACGGAAAGCCCGTCGCCGCTGTTGAAGAGGGCATCGACCGTGTTCTTGCCCGGATCCTGAAGGACGGTGTCACAGAAGAAGAGGTCAAGCGCTCGAAGAACCGTCTCGTGGCCGAGGCCATCTATGCCCAGGACAGCCAATCGTTCCTGGCACGGATATACGGCGTGGCGCTGACGACGGGCCAGACCGTCAAGGACGTGCAGGAATGGCCTGACAGGATCCGTGCCGTTACGCGCGAGCAGGTAAACGAAGTGGCACGCAAGGTGCTGAATATCGAGCAGTCGGTGACCGGCATACTGCTGCCCAAAGCCAAAGCTGCAAACGAGAACAAGTCATGAGGCGGGCCGAAATGACGATGAATTCTGCAACCCGTATCGCAGCCGTCCTGATTGTAGCCGTGGCGCTTCAGGTCGGCTTTACCCGCCTCGCCGAGGCGATGAAGATCCAGGATGTCCGGTCACCTGGCGGCATCGAGGCATGGCTGGTCGAGGACAGTTCGATTCCCATCATTTCCATGCGCTTTGCCTTCGCGGGCGGTACGTCGCAGGACCCGGGCGGGAAACTCGGTCTCGTGAACATGCTCAGCGCCCTGCTCGACGAGGGCGCCGGCGATATGGACTCCCAGGCATTCCAGCGGCGCATGCTGGACCTGAACATGCGGATGTCGTTTACCGCCAGCCGGGACAATTTCCTGGGCCGCTTCCAGACACTGACCGAAAACCGCGATGCGTCCTTCGAGATGCTGCGGCTGGCCCTGAACGAGCCGCGCTTCGACGCCGCGCCGGTTGACCGTATCCGGTCGCAATTGCTTGTCAGCATCGCGCGCAAGAAACAGGACCCCAACACCGTGGCGGCCCTGACCTGGATGAAACTCGCTTTCGGCGATCATCCCTACAGCCGCCCGTCGGACGGGACGATGGATTCGGTAAAGGCGATTACGCCTGACGATCTGCGGGCGATGGCCGGCCGGCTGTTCTCCACCGGCACGATCAAGATCGCCGTCGTTGGCGATATTGACGCGGAGACACTCGGGACGCTGCTCGACAAGACCTTTGGCACGCTGTCGTCCGAGCGCAAGGTCGAGGAGGTCGCCGAGGCGACCATCGCGTCCGGCCCGATCCAGAAGATCATCGACATGAACATCCCGCAGAGCGTGATCCAGTTCGGGCACGCCGGCTTCAAGCGCGCAGACAAGGATTTCGTTCCGGCCTACGTGCTCAACTACATTCTCGGTGGCGGCGGGTTCAACTCGCGGCTGACCACCGAGGTGCGCGAGAAGCGCGGGCTGAGCTATTCGGTCTACAGCTACCTCTCGCCGCTCGACCAGGCGGGCCTGTTTCTCGGCGGCGCGGCAACCCGCAACGACCGGGCCGCCAAGAGCCTGGAGATTATCCGCAAGGAACTGGAGCGGATGGCAAAGGACGGCCCGACCGAGACCGAACTGGCCAATGCGAAGACGTACCTGACAGGGTCATACGCGCTCAGGTTCGACTCCAGTGTCAAGATTGCCGGCCAGCTTCTGGGCATCCAGCTTGAAGACCTGGGCATCGACTACACCGACAAGCGCAATGGTCTGATCGAGGCGGTTTCGATCGCCGACATCAAGCGCGTGGCGCAACGGCTGCTCAAGCCCGAGAACCTGATCGTTACTATTGTCGGCAAGCCGGTGGGCCTCAAAACCGAGGGAACCGACGGATAACGGGCGGATAAGCCCGTTTCTGCGGCCGGTTGGCCTGTTCGTCCGGCGACTCCTTTGTTAACGTCTTCGGCGACGAACGGACCGAGTCGCCCATGCCCTATAGCCAGTCGACCGAACTCTGCCTGGACACCGCAGCCGGAACCGGAGGCCTGACAAGACAGGCCCTCGACGAAGCGGTGGAAAGCGCGCGGCCGGCATTCGAGTGGCTCAAGGCCGCACATCGTGACGCCACGCTTCCACTGCTTGGCCTGCCGGGGCGGACCGACGACCTGGATCAGGGACGCAGGGCCGTCGAGCAACTCGCCCGCGGCGCCACGGACATTGTTATGCTCGGCACCGGCGGCTCGAGCCTCGGCGCACAGGCGCTCGACTGTTTCGCGCAATGGCGGTTCCGCGGCGAAGCCTCGCCGGAGGCTCTGCTCCCGGTGCTGCATTTCACCGACAATCTCGATCCGCACAGCATGGCGCATCTGCTGCGCACGCTCGATCTCAAGACCACCGGATTCCTGGTGATCTCGAAGTCCGGCGGCACGCCGGAAACGATCATGCAGATGCTGGCGGTACTCGATGCGCTGAAGAACTCCGGCCTCGACTGGAATGCCGAACATCATCTCCTCGCCATCACCGACCCGGGCGGCGACGAGTCCAGCGCGCTCAGGCATCTCTGTGCCCAGCACCACATCCCCGTGCTCGAGCACGAGCCGGGCATCGGCGGGCGCTACTCCGTTCTCTCCAACGTCGGCATGGTTCCGGCCGAACTCATGGGCCTCGACACGGCGGCGGTCCGCGCCGGTGCCGGAGAGGTGATCGACGCGCTGGCCGTCGCTGAGGGCCCGGCGGACTTCGCCCCGGCCGTCGGTGCCGCGCTCCATCACGCCCTGCGCGAGATGCGCGGAATCACGACGACGGTCTTCATGCCCTATGCCGACCGGCTGCGCCTGTTCTCAAGCTGGTTCGCCCAGCTCTGGGCCGAAAGCCTCGGCAAGGGGGGTAACGGAACGACGCCGGTGGCCGCGGCCGGGCCTGTGGACCAGCACAGCCAGCTCCAGCTCTACCTTGATGGTCCGGCGGACAAGTACATCACAATTCTGATGCTCGACGCCGCGGGCACTGGCCCGCGCATCGACGAGGCCTATCTTAACGATGCCCATGTCGGGTATCTTGCCGGTCATACCATCGGCGATCTGGTTGACTGCGAACAGCGCGCGACCGCCGAGACTCTCGCGGACAACGGCCGGCCTGTCCGGATTATCCGTCTTCCGGAATTGACCGAACGCGCCATGGGCGCGCTGTTCATGCATTTCATGCTTGAGACCATCATTGCGGGTAAACTGCTGGGCGTCGATCCGTTCGACCAGCCTGCCGTCGAACAGGGCAAGGTGCTGGCGCGCGAATATCTGGCGCAGTTGTAGCGCCGGCGCCGCAGGACGCGGTGCGGTGAAGACACCGCCTGGAGGCCGATTTGACCATACGCAGACTGTCAGAGGGAACCGTCAACCGCATCGCTGCGGGCGAAGTGGTCGAACGCCCGGCGAGCGTCGTCAAGGAACTGGTCGAGAACGCCATCGACGCCGGCGCGGACCGTATCGAGGTGGTGACTGCCGGCGGCGGGCGCGAGCTGATCCGGGTGACGGACGATGGATGCGGCATGTCGGCCGACGAGCTCGAACTGGCGATCGAGCGGCATGCGACATCGAAACTGCCCGAAGACGATCTGATGGACATCCGCACCCTCGGTTTTCGCGGCGAGGCGTTGCCCTCGATCGGCTCTGTGGCCAGACTTTCGATCGCCTCTCGAACGCCCGGGGCCGACAGCGGTTTCGAGATCCGCATCGAGGGCGGACGGCGTGAAGACGTCCGGCCCGCCGCATTGTCCGGCGGCACCCGCGTCGAGGTCCATGACCTGTTCTACGCTACGCCCGCGCGCCTGAAATTCCTCAAATCCGAACGCGCCGAGAACGGCGCGATCACCGACATGGTCCGCCGGATCGCCATGGCCAATCCGTCGATTGCGTTCGCGCTCTCGACAGGCGAGGGCAGGGGGCTCGAGCTGCCGGTGCGCGGCATGGGGGAGATCGGCTGGCTGGAGCGCATCGCCGACATCATGGGCCGGGAATTCGCCGACAACGCCATGTCGCTCGAGTCCGGCCGCGACACGGTCACGCTCCGGGGCTTTGCCGGCCTGCCGACGCTCAACCGCGCCAACTCCCGCATGCAGTTCCTGTTCGTCAACGGACGGCCGGTCAACGACAAACTGCTCCTGGGCGCGTTGCGCGGCGCCTATGCCGATTTCATGGCCCGCAACCGCTATCCCATGGTTGCCCTTTTCATCGAATGCGATCCGCGCCATGTGGACGTGAACGTGCATCCGGCCAAGGCGGAAGTCCGGTTCAGGGACTCAGGCCTGGTGCGCGGCCTCATCGTGAGCACCCTGAAAGCGGCCCTGTCGGATGCGGGCCACCGCGCCTCGACCACTGTTGCGGCAGATACGCTCGGTGCCTTCGCTGCCGCGTCGGCTTCCGCCGCCGCCCAGTCACCAGGCGCGCCGCGGGTCTACCAGGGTGACTATTCCCGCCCGGCCTCGTCGATCCCGCGGGGACAGGGTTTCGCGGAGACAGCGCAGGCCTATCATGCGCCGCTGCCGGGCATGGACGCGGTCAGCGCAGCGGCCCCCGAAGCCGCCGTGCCGCCGCCGCCGGAATTGCTCGACAATCCTTTGGGGGCAGCCCGCGCCCAGCTTCACGAGAACTACATTGTCGCCCAGACCGAAGACGGTATGGTCATCGTCGACCAGCACGCCGCCCACGAGCGGCTGGTCTACGAGCGCATGAAAGCGCAGATCGAAGCCAATGGCGTCGCCCGCCAGGGACTGCTGATCCCCGAAGTCGTCGAGATGGACGAGGCCGAGGCTGCCCGGATCGTCGACCGGGCGGACGAACTGGAGTCCTTCG
Organism: Hyphomicrobiales bacterium; assembly: GCA_965275905.1. Lineage (GTDB taxonomy): Bacteria > Pseudomonadota > Alphaproteobacteria > Rhizobiales > JAJFHC01 > CBDAQD01. Next base: position 69,504 of record CBDHYJ010000014.1, read on the forward strand.
GGCTCGTCGTCGAGGCGTTCGGGCCGGGTGCCGTTGTCGTCCGGGAGGCCCCGGCCCTGCTTGGCGACAGCGACATTCAGGGACTGGTACGCGATCTCGCCGACGACCTTGCCGAGCTCGATGAAGCCATGGCGCTCAAGGAGCGGGTCGAACATGTCTGCGCCACCATGGCGTGCTACGGCTCCGTGCGCTCCGGGCGCAGGCTGGGTGTCGAGGAAATGAACGCGCTCCTGCGTGACATGGAGGCGACGCCCCACGCCGGCCAGTGCAACCACGGCCGTCCGACCTATGTCGAGCTCAAGCTCGCCGACATCGAGCGCCTGTTCGGGCGGAGGTGAGGAAGCATGCTCCGGTTTGTTGCGTTTCTGTTGGTGGGTCTCACGATTGCTGCAGTTTCCGGTGGAAGCGCTCACGCCTGCAGCTGTGTCAGCCCGGGGCCGCCGGCGACGTTCGTTCAGCGCGCGGATGCGATTTTTGAAGGCGTCGCGGTCAAGCTCGAATTGATCGGCGCTGATGATGCGGCGGACAGCGTTTTCGCCGGGTCATCCATCCTGCTGACGACGCTCAAGGTCCAGAAGGTCTTCAAGGGCAGACTGCCGACGTGGATCTCGGTCGAATCGCGCCTCACGGCGCCGGAATGCGGCTGGCAGTCCTACCCCATCGGGCAACCGCTCATCGTCGTGGTGAACAGGCGCGGCGAAAGCTACTACACCAGTTCCTGCGCCATGGGTCCGTTGTTCAGCCCGGCCGTGAACAATCCTTACATCGACTTCATCCAGGGCATGATCCCGCGCGACCCCGAATAGGCTGCCGGCAATACTGCGCGCTCAATGCCCGCCCTCGGGCGGCGCGTACTGGGCGAAGACCTCGGCCCCCGTCATGGTCTTGGTCTCGTTGGCGAAGTCGTAGAAGTCCGGCTTTTCATCAATGAAGATCTGGCTCTTGAGGTCCAGCCCCGACTGATCGTCGAGCATACCCGCGCTGACGATGTAATCATCGGCCTCGACCAGCCGGTAATAGAGATGACTGCCGCAGTTCGCGCAAAATGCGCGCTCAGCCCATTCGGATGATTGATAGACGGTCACGTGTTCCTTGCCGTCTATTTCGATGTCCTGGCCCACATCGATCGCCATGTGAGGTCCGCTGGACGTCCGCCGGCACATGCTGCAGTGGCAAATGCCGACGTCCCTTTGCTCTGCCGGGATCGTGATTTTGACAGCGCCGCACAGGCACCTGCCTGTTGATTTCTTCCGATCGGACATTGGTCGCTCCGTCTATGCATTGCGTTTGGAGCATCCTAGCAGGTCGAATGTGATCGCCGTTTGATCCATCTCGTCGCACCAGCCCATCGGTGCGCGGAGGACAACGCGAGGGTTGGGTTTGCCGTGCAATCGCTATAGACAGCGGGGATGACAATGACCCCGCGGGATTTTGCAGCGGCGGTCGGGGCGGCGCTGATCTGGGGGGCGACGTTTCCGGTGTCCGCGATTGCGCTCGAGGCGACACCGCCGATCTATTTCGCGGTGCTGCGGTTTGTCTGCGCGGCCGCCTTCGTTCTGGTGATCCCGCGCCCGCCTGTGCCCTGGCCGACACTGATCCTGCTCGGCCTCCTGCTCGGTGCGGGTCAGTACGGCTTCCTGTTCGTCTCCATGACGAGGGGGGTGCCGGCGGGCCTCGCCTCGCTTCTGGTGCACACCCAAGCCTTCTTCACGATTCTGATTGCGATGGCCGTATTTGGAGAGCGTCTGGCGCGCCGCCAGATTGCCGCCCTTGCGCTCGCGTTTGCCGGCCTCGCCCTGCTTGCGGCCGACCGCGCCCAGGATGGTGCCCTGATCGGGCTCGTCTTCATCATTGCCGCGGCATTGAGCGGAGCGGCGGGCAACAATCTTCTGAAATCTCTGGGCCCCGTCGACATGCTTGGCGTGGCGGTCTGGATGAGCCTCGCCGTCCCGCTGCCGCTCCTGGCCCTGTCGCTCCTGTTCGAGGTTGACGGGTCGGTCATGGACCTTCTGGCCACCGGAATGTCGTGGACGGTGGTGGCCGCGGTCATCTATTCGGCGGTGCTCGCGACGGTGCTGGTCTTTGCCATCTGGGGCCGGCTGCTCGTGACCTATTCGGCGGCGACCGTTGCGCCGTTCTTTCTGCTCGTCCCGGTTTTCGGCATCGGCCTCTCCGCGCTTGTCCTCGGCGAACGCCTGTCTGTGCTGCAGATCGGCGGCGGTGCTCTCATCTTCACCGGTCTGGCGCTCGCGCTCTGGCCGCGCCGGCCATAAGGAGATCAGTCCGATGCCATGCCCTTGCCGGCAAGCTCCTGAACGGCGGCGTCGGTCTTGGCGAGCCCGTCCAGCCCCATGCCGCGCAGCACGTGTGATGCCTTCGTGAACTGGATGCCCTGGTATCCGACGATCTCGATCCGGTTGCCCCAGGGATCGTAGAAATCCATGAACCGCCCTGAGACGATCTCCACGCCCATGGCGTCGAGTGCGGCGCCGACCGCCTCCTTGTCATCGACCACGAGGCCGAAATGGCGCTCATGATCCTGCGGTTGCTCGTCGACCTTCGACAGCGCGATGAACTGGTCGCCCAGATCGATGAACGCCATGGTCTCGCTCCTGCTCCGAAGCTCGAACGTCAGGAACCCGCCGTAGAACGCGAGCGCTTCGTCGATGTCGCCCACCTCGAGCGCGACGTGGTTGATCCCGACTGCGCGCGCCTTCCTGATCTCTGTCATGATCGTCTCCTTTTGCGCCCATTGTGTCATCGCCAGAACGGCTTGGCGATCTCTCGTCTTGCCTGCTCGGCCGTGATGCCGATGTCCTGCAGCAGACGGTCCTCCAGCGTGGCCAGATGGCGCCGTTGCCGCCGCCGCCGGATCCAGCGGGCGACAAGGCCCGGCCATCCCGCCGCCGCCGGTTCGCCACGGTCGCGCTTCGTTGGGGCACCGGTCGGAACGGCATCATCGATGGAAACGTTCCTTGAGCGCAAGTTCGCGAACATTTCTCAGGCTCCTTCACTTATGGAAATTGCATGTGCGCTGAAAAATGGTGATAAAGTGGATTGTCTGCAAAGCATCTATTCTCTACCTTGCATGAGAAAAATTAGGGCTATGGAGTGACAATGAGCCGTCGCCTGCCACCGTTAAACGCCCTTAAGGCCTTCGAAGCCGCCGCCCGGCACGAGAGTTTCACGCGGGCGGCGGAGGAGCTTTTCGTCACCCAGGGTGCGGTTAGCCATCAGGTCAAGGCGCTGGAAGGCGAACTTGGCGTCAAGCTCTTCAGCCGTGAACCGCAACGCCTGGTCATTACGGGCGCGGGTCGCGACTATCTTGTCGTTATCCGCGATGCGCTGGACCGCATCGCGCTGGGAACCGAACAGTTGCTGGAGCGGCAGAGCTCCGGAACCCTGACCGTCAGCACGTCTCCCAACTTCGCCGCCAAATGGCTCGTGCACCGCCTTGGCCGGTTCGCCGAGAAACATCCCGAGATCGATCTCAGGGTGAGCGCGGCGCTGCACCACGTCGACTTTGCCCAGGAGGACGTGGACGTCGCGGTACGCCACGGAGACGGCGTCGCCCCTGGTCTTCACGTCACCCGGCTTTGCACCGAGGAACTGTTTCCAGTCTGCAGCCCGGACCTGATGCGCGGCGAACAGCCTTTGCGCAGCCCGGCGGATCTCTCCGGGCGCACGCTTCTGCATCTCGACACGCGTCAGGACTGGTCGAAATGGCTCGACGCTGCCGGCGTCGAGCAGGTTGACCTGTCGCGCGGTCCCGTTCTCAATCAGGCGAGCATGGTGATCGACGCCGCCGTTGCCGGCCAGGGCATTGCACTTGCGCGCACCGCGCTCGCGGCACAGGATCTGATTTCCGGCCGTCTGGTCCGGCCTTTTTCGCTGGCGCTTCCCGTTTCCTATGCGTACTGGATCGTCTGCCCGCAGGCGACGGCGGATCTCCCGAAGGTCACGACATTCAGGGACTGGCTCATTGCCGAAGCCGCCGAGGATAAGGTTAGGCTGGCCGAGCGTCTTGCGCCGCCGTCGGGCGGCTGATTTCGCAGTCCCGGACAGGCGCGAAGATCGTTATGCTGATCGGAAGGCAGTGTCTTTGAACGGGCAGGGTGCATGACGGATTCATACGACTACATCATCGTTGGCGCAGGCTCGGCCGGATGTGTTCTGGCCAACCGGCTGACGGCGAACGGCAGGCACAAGGTGCTCCTGCTGGAAGCGGGCCCGGAAGATCGCAGCCTGTGGATCCACGTCCCGCTCGGCTATGCCAAGCTGTTCACGAACCCACGCCTCAACTGGATGTACGAGACAGAGCCGGAGCCCGAACTCAACGGTCGCAGGATCTTCCAGCCGCGCGGCAAGGTGCTCGGCGGATCGAGCTCCATCAACGGCCTCCTCTACGTTCGCGGGCAGGCGGAGGACTTCGACCTCTGGCGCCAGCTCGGTAACGTCGGCTGGTCACACGATGACGTGCTGCCGTATTTCCGGCGGTCCGAGGACCAGGAGCGGGGCGCCGACGACTATCACGGCAGCGGCGGGCCGCTCGCCGTTTCGAACCAGCGTGACACCCATCCGCTCGCCGACGCGTTCATCGATGCGGGCGTTGCCGGAGGCTGGCCGCGCAACGAGGACTTCAACGGCGCGTCGCAGGAAGGCATCGGCTATTTCCAGACCACCTCGCGCAATGGCCGGCGGTGCAGCACGGCGGTGGGGTATCTCAAGCCTGCGCGATCGCGTCCCAACTTGCACGTCGAGACCGACGCGCTCTCGACACGCGTGCTGTTCGACGGTCGGCGCGCGAGCGGCGTCGAGTACGTTCAGAACGGGAGCACCAAAAGCGCGGCGGCTCGCGGTGAGATCATCCTGTGCGGCGGAGCGATCAACTCGCCGCAACTCATGGAGTTATCCGGGATCGGCGACGGCGAGCGCCTGCAGGATCATGGAATCCCGGTGCTGCACCATGCGCCGATGGTGGGCGAGAACCTGCAGGACCATTTCCAGGTCCGGATGATCCTCGAAGCGACGCAGCCCATCACGATCAACGATCAGTATCACAATATCTTCCGCCGGCTTGGTATGGGGCTCGACTACATTTTCCGGCGTCGCGGCCCCCTGACGGTCAGCGCCGGCTATGTCGGCGCATTTTTCAAGTCCCGGCCGGAGGTCGCAACGCCCGATACCGAGGTTCACTTCCTTCAGTTCAGCACGGACAAGATGGGTCAGGCCTTGCACAAATTCCCGGGTTTCACCGCCTCGGTCTGCCAGTTGCGTCCGGAAAGCCGCGGCGACATTCATATCGTCTCGCCGGACCCCGCCGTGTCCCCGGCAATCAGGGCGAACTACCTGTCTGCGGAGGTCGACCGGCGGACAAACGTCGACGCCCTGAAGTGCCTCCGGCAGGTCGTGCACGGCGCCCCGCTGCAGCCTTACCTCGCCCGCGAGATCATGCCTGGACCGGATATCGTGAGCGACGAGGACCTGCTGGACTATTGCCGTGAGGTCGGCACGACGATCTATCACCCGACCAGTACGTGCGCCATGGGTACGGATGACCAGGCGGTCGTGACGCCGGAACTGAAGGTCATCGGCGTCGATCGCCTGAGGGTTGTCGACGGATCGGTGATGCCGCGGCTTGTCTCCGGCAACACCAACGCCGCCATCGTCATGATCGGCGAGAAGGCGTCAGACATGATCCTTGCGGACGCATCCTAACGGGCGCCAAGCCCGGCATTGGCGATGATGTAGGCGCCGAGAATTAAGAGCGCGATGAAGAACACGCGCCGGAACAGCTGTTCCGGAAGGCGCTTCCTGATCTTCTGTCCGAACACCATGCCGACGGCCGCGGGCAGCAGCCCCGCCAGCGACAGGCCGCCAAGCTCGGCGGTCAGCAGATTGTTGCCCTGGAGCGCGACGGCCAGTGCCACGGTCGAGGCCGTGAACAGCATGCCCATGGCCTGGATCAGCATGTCGCGCGGCAGGCCGATCGCCTGCAGGAACATGACGCCCGGCACGACGAAGGACCCTGTCATGCCCGTGAGGATGCCGTTGGCCGTGCCGATCAGCGGGCCCGCCCAGACCTCCTGACGTGTCGAAATGGCGAGACGGAAACCGGCAAGGTTGATCGCGCCGTAAGCCACGAGCAACGCGCCCAGCAGCGCCGACAGCAGGGCAAGGTCAACGCGCGTCAGCGCCGTTGCCCCGAGCCAGACCGTGAGCGTCGCCATCGCCAGGAACGGCCAGATCCGCCGCACGATCTCAACACCGTGACCGCCCACGGAGGCCTGCCAGACATTCGTAACGAAGGAGGGCACAAGCAGCAGGGCCATGGCCGACGGCAGGTCCAGTGCGACAGTCAGCAGGCCGAGGCTGACCGTCGGCAGACCGAGACCGATCACGCCTTTGACCGTTCCGGCCAGCAGGAACGTGGCAATTATGACGGCAATGATTACGGGGTCCGGCATAAAGCGAGTCTAGCGCGACACAGGCGGAGCGTCACTCCATGCGGGCGATAAGTACCTGGGTGTCGCCGTAGCTGCGCCGGTCGATCTCTTCAAATCCTTCCGGCAGGCCGACTTCCGCGTCTGCCGCCTCTTCAACGACCACGACCGCATCGTCGGCAAGCCAGCCGCCTGTTCTCGCCGAAGCAAGCGCCCGCCCGGCGAGGCCCTTGCCGTAGGGCGGATCGGCGAACAGCAGGTTGAACCGGCCGAACCGGCCCGACTCGCCCAGTTTCGTGGCGTCGCGGCGGAAGATCTTGGTCACGCCCGTAGCCTCCAGCGCCTCGACGTTGCGCCGGATCAGGCCGCGCGATTCCGTGTGATCGTCGACAAAGAGGCAGAAACGTGCGCCGCGCGATATCGCTTCGAGACCGAGCGCGCCGGAGCCGGCGAACAGGTCGAGCACCCGGACGCCCTCCATGTCGAATGCGTCGATCCCGTGCGCAAGGATGTTGAAGATGGCTTCGCGCGTCCGGTCGCTGGTCGGGCGCACGCTTTGCGAGGAGGGTGCGGCAAGCCGCGCGCCCTTACGGCTTCCGCCGACGATTCGCATTGGGCTTGCGGCGGGATTTTGGTGCCGCTTTCTTCGATTTCTTCAGATGTCGGCCAAGCTGGTCCCGCAGGGCGCCGCCCCGCACTTCGCTGACGTCGCCGGCCTTGAGGTCACCGAGCTGGAACGGGCCGTAGGACACCCGGATCAGCCGGTTCACGGTCAGGCCCAGATGATCGAGCACCCGCTTGATCTCGCGGTTCTTGCCCTCGCGCAGCGCCATCGTGATCCAGGAATTATGTCCCTGCGTGCGTTCGAGCTTGGCCTCGATGCTGCCGTAGCGCACGCCCTCGATCTCGATGCCGTCGTTAAGGCTGTCGAGCTGCTCCTGCGTGATCGCCCCGTGCGCCCGCACCCGGTAGCGCCTCAGCCAGCCCGTCGCCGGCAGTTCCAGCGTCCGGGCGACTTCACCGTCATTGGTCAGCAGCAGCAGGCCTTCCGTGTTGATGTCCAGCCGCCCGATCGAGATCACGCGCGGCAGGTCATCGGGCAGTGCGTCGAAGATGGTGCGGCGGCCCTTTTCGTCGCGGGCGCTGGTCACGAGACCTTGCGGCTTGTGATAGCGCCACATGCGCGTCTCCTCCGCCTTGGGCAGAGGCTTGCCGTCGACCTCGATATTGTCCTTGTCCGTCACCGTGGTGGCCGGCGTCGAGAGCACCTTGCCGTTGAGCCGCACGCGTCCGTCGGCGATCCAGCGCTCGGCGTCGCGGCGTGAGCACAGTCCCGCGCGCGCCATCACCTTGGCGATGCGCTCGCCCTCCGGCCGGGCGCCAGGTTCCGATATGTCAGGCTTGGTCATCGCGCTCCTATAGCAGAGTGCTTGACCGCGCGCATGCGCAATGCACATGGTGCGTCCATGTCTTCAACACGTCACAGGACCGTCACCGGCACGTCCATGCAACTGGCGCTCGACGAAGCCCGTGCCGCCGCCGCGCGCGGAGAGGTGCCGGTCGGCGCGGTCATTGTCGATGCATCGGGACATGTCCTGGCGCAAGCCGGCAACCGGACGGTGGAGCTCCGGGATCCGACCGCCCATGCCGAGATCCTTGCCATTCGCGCGGCCTGCCAGGTCCTCGATAGCGAACGTCTGATCGACTGCGATCTCTATGTGACGCTGGAGCCCTGTCCCATGTGCGCGACGGCGGCATCGTTCGCCCGCATTCGCCGCCTCTATTACGGTGCGGAAGATGCCAAATCGGGCGGTGTCGACAACGGGCCCAGGATTTTCTCCCATCCCACCTGCCATCACGCACCGGAGGTTTACGGCGGCATCCGCGAGGCAGATGCCGCAGCGCTTCTCAAGGAATTCTTCAGCCGGCGGCGCTGATCGCGGACTCAAGCATGCGCTTCAGATCATCCTTCGCCGACCGTGCCGCGTCCATGATCTGATCGGCCTTGAAGAACTCCAGGACGCGGAACCGGTCGACATCCGGCGCCAGAAAGATGTCCACGGGGTGCCGTTCAAGCTGCGCCTTGACGAGGCTGTGCTGCATGATCTGCGAGCTTGAGAACAGAAGCTCCACCCGTGAAGGCATTCTGTCGTCCCGTTCGGTCGGCCCGCCGGTGACGTCAATGGCGACGACAATGTCCGCCCGGCCTTTGATCTGGTCGAAGGGCAGGGGGTTGACCATGCCGCCGTCGATCAGCAGCCGGCCGTCGATGACTTGCGGTGATATCAGCCCGGGCAGGGCGATGCTGGCGGCCACCGCCGGGATGAGCGGTCCGTTCTCCAGAACCATCGGGTGGCGGCCGTAGAAATCGGTCGCGACCGCGCTGAACGGGATCTTGAGTTCCTCGAACGTGTCCGGCAGGGCGTCCGGCATGACGATATCGAGCAGGATGGCGCCATCGACGAGCGAGGAACTGAACGGGTTGAACTTGATCAGGTCGAAGACGTTGCCGGTGCCCTCGGTCAGGACGCGCCGGACAGCCTGGACCCGGCTGCGCAGCGTGTCCTGCACATGGGCGCGGATTTCGGCGGCCGTCAGACCGGCTGCGTAGGCCGAGCCGACAATCGCGCCGATGCTTGTCCCGGAGATACGGCAGGGCTTGATCCCCATTTCATCGAACGCCTCGAGCAGGGTGACATGCGCCAGGCCCCGCGCCCCGCCGCCGCCCAGCGCGATGCCGATACTGTCCTCGATCCTTTTTGCCATGCTTACGCCGCACCTGCTTTCTGCGCATATGCCCAGGCCGTTTCCGCGAGGGGGCGCACCTGGGTCGCCATGGCCTCCGCGTTCGGATTGGCGGCCGTGCCGTCGCGCACCCGCCCGACGATGCCCTGCAGGATCGCGGCGAGACGGAAGAAGTTGTAGGCGAAGTAGAAGTCGAGGTTCTCGATCGCGTTCATTCCCGTGCGCTCGCAATAGCGCGCCACATAGTCCTGAAGCGACGGAATCCCGAGCGCGGCAAGGTCCTTGTCGAGCAGGCTTCCGGTGCCGGCTCCGGTCTCTGACGGTGGCATGACCCACTGCATGAGGTGATAGGTAAAGTCGCCGACCGGGTCGCCCAGCGTCGACAGTTCCCAGTCGAGTACCGCCAGAACCTCTGGCCTTTCGGGATGCAGGATCAGATTGTCGAGCCGGAAGTCGCCATGGACGATACTGGCGCCGGAATCTTCGGGACAGGCGCCGGGCAGCCAGTCCATGAGCCGGTCCATCTCGGCGACTTTCTCGGTCTGGGAACGGACATACTGCTCGGACCAACGCTTGATCTGCCGTGCGACATAGCCGCCCGGTTTGCCGAAGTCGCCCAGGCCAAGCGCCTCGATATCGAGCGTATGGAGCCGGGCCAGCGTCGTATTCATGGCGTCGAAGATGGCCGCCCGCTCGGCGTTCGCTGCGTCGGGGATGTGCGGTTCCCAAAATACCCGGCCCTCGACGCAATCCATGACATAGAACATGGTTCCGATGACATCGTCGTCCGTGCACAGCACGTGGGGGCGTGCGACGGGGAAACCGGTCCGGTGCAGCGCATCGATAACCCGGAACTCCCGGTCCACCGCATGTGCCGACGGCAGCAGCTTCCCGGGAGGCTTGCGCCTCAAGACGTATTTGCCGGAACCGGCGATCACCATGTAGGTGGGATTGGACTGGCCGCCCTTGAACTGGCGCACATCGACCGGCCCTTCGAAGCCGTCGATCTGTTCCCTGAGATACTGCGCCAGGCGATCTTCGTCGAAACGGTAGGCTTCCGCGACCTCTTTGGTGCCCGAAAACTCGGCCTGCCGATCGATATGGCCGTCGACTGCCGCCATCAGTCGGTCTCCGGGCCGAGCAGGAAGGGCAGAAGGTGCTGCATGAGTTCGCCGGGGTTCTCCTCGGCCACGAAATGCCCACCCTCGATACCGGTGCCTGTTACGTTCGTGCCCCACTGCTGCCAGATGCCGAGTGGTCCGTCGGCCTCTTCGGCGATCCCGGCTTTGCCCCAGATGGCCAGGAGCGGACAGATGATCTTGCGTCCGGCGTCGAAGTCCGCCTCGTCCGCGTCCAGGTCGTATGTCTGTCCGGCCCGGTAGTCGTGACAGGTGGCCGCAATGTGCTCGGGCCTGGAGAAATAGGCGTTGTAGGATTTCAGGGCTTCGGGGCTGAAGGCGCTGAGGTCCCGGGTCCCGGTCCAGCTGGCGAGCGTATAGTTCTGGAACTCGACGGGTGCCTTGCCGATCAGCATTTCGGGCAACGGCTCCGGTTGCGCCAGAAACAGCCAGTGATAGGTCTTCATCGCCAGGTCCACGGTGAAGTTGTGCCACATGGCATGTGTCGGCACGATGTCGAGGACGACCAGCCGCTCGACGCGTTCCGGCGAATCCAGCGCCAGGCGGTAGGCGACGCGGCCCCCGCGGTCGTGGCCGGCCACCGCAAACACCGTATGGCCGACATGCTCCATGACCTGCACCATGTCCTGGGCCATGGCGCGTTTGGAATAGGTGAAGTTGTCGGGATCGTTCGCCGGGCAGGAACTGTCGCCGTAGCCGCGCAGATCCGGCATGACGACGGTGAACTCCCGGGCCAGGTACGGCGCGATCCGGTGCCACATCGCATGGGTCTGAGGATAACCGTGGATCAGCAGCAGCGCGGGCCCGTCACCGCCCACACGCACATTGATCTCCGCGCCGAAGGTCTTGATCCTCTCGCTGGAGAAGCCGGGAAAGAGATCTTCCCCTGAATCAGTCATTCGTCCGTTTCCCGTTCGATCGCACGCCAGCCGATATCGCGGCGGCAGAATCCCTGCGGCCAGTCGATCCGGTCGGCGGCATCATAGGCTTTTGCTTGCGCCGCGGCGACGGTCTTGCCGAGGGCGGTCACATTGAGGACACGCCCGCCTGTTGCCACGATACCATCGCCGTCGCGTGCCGTTCCGGCATGGAATATTTCCACATCGGTATCGCGCGCGGCGTCTTCAAGACCGGCGATCCGGCTGCCCTTCTCGTAACTGCCCGGATAGCCGTTGGCCGCCATGACCACGGTCAGCGCGGGCTCGTCGTACCATTGCAGCGCGAAACTGCCGAGCACGCCGTCGGCCGTCGCCAGCAGGGCCGGCAGCAGGTCGGATTTCAGCCGCATCATCAGCACCTGGCACTCGGGATCGCCGAAGCGCACATTGTACTCGATCAGCTCCGGACCTTTGTCGGTGATCATCAGGCCGGCATAGAGAACGCCCTTGTAGGGTGTGCCGCGTTCCGCCATGGCTTTCACTGTCGGCAGGATAATCCGGTCCATGGTCTGCCGGCATAATTCCTCCGTCATGACCGGCGCGGGAGAGTAGGCGCCCATGCCGCCGGTATTGGGACCGGTGTCGCCGTCGCCGACGCGTTTGTGGTCCTGCGCGGTGGCAAGCGGCAGCGCGGTCTCGCCGTCGACAAGCGCGAAAAAGCTCGCCTCCTCGCCGGTAAGGAACTCCTCGATCACCACTTCGGCGCCCGCGTCGCCGAACAGGCCGCCGAATATGTCGTCGACCGCTGCATTGGCCTCGTCAATCGTCCCGGCAATGATCACGCCCTTGCCGGCAGCAAGGCCGTCGGCCTTGACCACGATCGGCGCAGACTGTCCCGAAAGGAATCCACGCGCGGATTCCGCGTCTGAGAAGCGCCCGTAAGCCGCGGTCGGAATGCCGCGCTCCGCGCAAAGGTCCTTGGTAAAGCCTTTCGAGCCCTCCAGTTGTGCAGCCGCTGCTGATGGTCCGAAGACCTTGATGCCTGCCGCGTCAAGCGCATCCGCGAGGCCCGCGACCAGCGGTGCCTCCGGCCCGACGACCACGAGAGCGATCTCCTGCGTGCGAACGAACTCGATCACGGCGTCATGATCGTTCACATCCAGATCAGGAATACACTCGGCGACGGCAGCGATTCCGCCGTTTCCCGGTGCGCAGTAGAGTCGGTCGCACAGCGAACCGCCGGCAATCGCCCAGCACAGGGCATGCTCGCGGCCACCCCCTCCGATAACAAGAACGTTCATGAATTCGCCTGCTCCTGCGCATTGTTGGTCTTTGGGCAATCATATCCGGTATGATCGCCGCCTCAATATGACCAAAGAGAGATTCGCCCGCCAATGGCAAGTGACTGGCCGTTTGATGACGACGGCGGAGACGTCGCCGAAAGCACCTCCAACGTCCTCGAATATTCTGTTTCCGAGCTGTCTTTTGCGCTCAAGCGCACGGTCGAGGAGACCTATGGCTATGTGCGCGTTCGCGGCGAACTGGGGCGCGTAAGCCGACCGGGGTCGGGCCATGTCTATCTCGACCTCAAGGACGACAAGGCCGTCATGGCGGGCGTGATCTGGAAGGGTGTCGCCTCGCGCCTGAAGATCCAGCCCGAGCAGGGGCTGGAGGTGGTCGTGACCGGCAAGCTCACCACCTACCCGGGGCAGTCGAAATACCAGATCGTCATCGAGGCCATGGAACCGGCCGGCGTCGGTGCGCTCATGGCATTGCTGGAAGAACGGCGCAAGAAGCTCGCCGCCGAAGGCCTGTTCGACGATGCCCGCAAGCAGGAGATCCCGTATCTGCCGCGCGTGATCGGCGTTGTGACCTCGCCGACCGGTGCGGTGATCCGCGACATCCTGCACCGTCTCGGCGACCGCTTCCCGAGCCGCGTCGTCGTCTGGCCGGTGCGGGTCCAGGGCGAGACCAGCGGAGACGAAGTCGCCTCGGCCATTCGGGGCTTCAATGCTCTGGAGAAAGATGGCGCCATCGCCCGCCCGGACCTGCTCATCGTCGCGCGCGGCGGCGGCAGCCTGGAGGATCTCTGGGGATTCAACGACGAGGCCGTCGTCAGGGCGGCGGCGGAGAGCGAAATCCCCCTGATTTCTGCGGTCGGACATGAAACAGACTGGACGCTGATCGACCACGCCGCCGACGAGCGCGCGCCGACGCCGACCGCGGCGGCCGAGCGGGCGGTTCCGGTGCGCGCGGAGCTGATCGCGCTGGTCGACGACCTGTCGCGCCGCAAGGCGCAGGGCCTGTTGCGGCTTCTGGATGAGCGGCGGTCCGTGCTCAGGGCGGCGATCCGCGGCCTGCCGAAACTGAGCGATTTGCTGGCCTTGCCGCGCCAGCGGTTCGATGCCGTCGCCGCGCGTCTCTCGCGCGCCCTCGAATCCGGTACACGCATCCAGCGCACACGGTTCGATCGCGCGGCGGCCCAGCTTTCGCCGCGGCCACTGGAGCGAAAGGTCCGCCAGGCCCGGGAACTCGCCGACGGACTGTCGGCCCGCGCGCTGCGCGGCGTCCGGCGGCGGGTGGAAATCGGCCGCTCGCGCTACGAGACGCCGGCAAAACTGCTCGCCACCCTGAGTTACCGCTCGGTGCTCGCGCGCGGATTTGCCCTCGTGCGGGATGCGGGCGGCGGCGCGCTCCGGTCCGCTGCCGCGGCAACGCCAGGTGCTGCGGTCACGATCGAATTTCACGACGGCTCAGCTGCCGCGCATATCGATGACGGGGCTTCGACGCCACCGGAGCCCAGGCGGTCCCGGCCATCCCGCGCGCCTGCCTCCGACGACGAACAGGGCAAACTTTTCTAGGGAAACTTGGAAAATCGGCAGGCGTGTCTTATCTATCGACAACGGCATGGATCTTTTCGAGGCCTGACCCGGCAACTGCCTCAGCGTCAGGTTACGGCGAACATGAACCGGTTTGAGTCCGATTTTTCCGCCTCCCGCGAGGCCAAATTGCGCTACGGCGACGGCGACTTCGTCATCGCGGAGCACGGCGACTATGTGCGCTGCGCCATCACCGGGGACCCGGTCCCGGTCGGTGAACTGAAGTACTGGAGCGTGGCCTTGCAGGAACCCTACATCTCCGCCGCTGCGGGCATGAAGCGGCTTGTGGAGCAGGGGTAGTTCCCGGATCTTCTCCAGGACCAATTACATTGTCACCCTCGGGCTTGACCCGAGGGTCTGATCACGATCGCCAGATGCTCGTGTCAGGCACGAGCATGACACCCGTGGTGGTTGATGCGTGGTGCAATCAATCCTGCTCGCCCGGGTCCGTCTCCGGATCCAGCAGGCGGTGCATGTGGACGATGAAATACCGCATCTGGGCGTTGTCGACCGTGCGCTGTGCTGCGGCTTTCCAGGCATCATAGGCCTTGGCGTAGTTCGGGAAGATGCCGACGATATCGAGCCCGTCCAGATCCCGGAACGTGACCCCCTTGAGATCTTCGAGCTCGCCGCCGAACACGAGGTGCAGCAACTGTTTTTCCGGTTGATCGTTCATGTTCACCTCTGAGTGTCTTTCTCGCCGGGGACTGGCGCCCGTCCTGGCTGTTTTCCCGCCGCCGCGACGGAATCCCGACACGGTTTAAAGCCCATCTCGACGTCTGTCACTTTTCCGGAAACGACCGGGTGCGCGCCATCAGCGAACTGTGCAGGTCGGGACCCGCCGCCAGCACTGTGGGATGTCTCGGCACCGGCCTGTTATAGACCAGTGCGCCGCCGTCATGGGTTGACACCCGGCCGCCGGCCTCGCTGACGATCAGGTCGGCGGCGGCCACGTCCCAGTCGGCCTTGGAACTGATCGTGAAGGTGGCGTCCCAGGCACCGCTCGCCACGAGGCACAGGCGATAGGCCATGGAGTTGCGGACCTCGGTTTCCATGTCCGGCCACGGATCGCGCCATCGCTTCCGATCGAAGACAAAAGCGTGCCCCATCATGCGGCAGCCGCCTATTGACTTGCAGCCGCTTACCCGGATCTCATTGCCGTTGAGCTTTGCGCCGGTGCCGCGGTGGGCCGTAAACAGCTCATCCTGCGCCGGATTGAAAACACAACCGATCACCGGCGCGCCGTCCTCGATCAGCGCGACCGATACCGTCCAGTGCGGCACGCCCTTGAGGAAAGACCGTGTGCCGTCGATCGGGTCCACGACCCAGACACGGCGGCATTCGCGCCGGCTGTCGTCGTCCGCGGTCTCCTCCGACAGCCAGCCGTATTCCGGCCGCTCGCCCTGCAGCCGCTCGCGCAGCAGGTCGTTTACCGCAAGGTCGGCCTCGCTGACCGGTGAATGGTCTTCCTTGGTCCACTGCCGCGGCGCGTTTCCGAAAAAGGACAGAGCCAGGCGGCCGGCGTCACGCACCGCGCCGATCATCAGCGTCTCGTCAGCCCCTGTCAGTGTCGCCGCCTCAGCTTCCCGCAACAGTCATTCCTTCGATGAGGATCGTCGGCGCGTTGATGCCGTACCGGAATTCCAGATCGCTTGCCGGTGTCAGACTGGCGTACATGTCCTTGAGGTTGCCGGCGATGGTGATTTCGCTGACCGGATAGGCCAGTTCGCCGTTCTCGATCCAGAAACCCGCGGCACCCCGGCTGTAGTCGCCGGTTACGCCGTTTACGCCCATGCCAATCAGATCCGTGACGTAGATGCCCTGCTCGATACTCCCGAGCAACTCGTCGCGTGACCGCGATCCCGGCGCGATATGAAGGTTTGTCGCGGACGGCGAGGGCGGTCCGCCGATGCCCCGCGCGGCGCGGCCGTTGGTCTTGAGATCGAGCTGCCTGGCGGTGCCTGTGTCGAGCAGCCACTGGGTCAGCACACCGTCCGACACCAGTTCGAGCCGGTTGTTGGTCACGCCTTCTCCGTCGAACGGCTTCGAGCGCAGGCCCCGTTTTCGGTGCGGATCGTCAATGATGGAGATACCGTCGGCAAAGATCTTCTGATCGAGGCTGTCCTTGAGAAAGCTCGTTCCCCTGGCAATGGCCGCACCGGAGATTGCACTCACGAAATGGCCGAGCAGGCCGCCTGAAACACGCGGGTCATAGACGACCGGCAGGCTTTGCGATGCGATCTTGCGTGGATTGAGGCGGCGGATCGTCCGGTCCGCGGCGGTTCGCCCGACTTCCGCCGCGGGCATCAGGTCCTCGAAGTGGAGCTTGCGCGAAAACTCGTAGTCGCGCTCCATGGCGGTTCCCTCGCCGGCGACAACCGAGCACGAAAGCCCGTAGGACGAGGACCTGTAGTGGCCGGCAAACCCCTTGGTGGTCGCAAGCACCATGCCGCTCATGCCGGTGGAGGCGGAAGCGCCGAGCGAATTGCTGATACCGTCGACCTCCAGTGCCGCGGCTTCGGACTCACCGGCCATGGCACGCAGGGTATCCGCATCGATTTCACGACCGTCGTAGAGATCGAGATCCGGGAATGTGGCGGCCAGATCGTCGATTCCGGCGAGCCCGGCATACTGGTCTTCCGGCGCGACACGGGCCATGTCGACGGCGCGTTCCGCGAGCTGGTCCAGGTGATCGGGCGAAAAATCCGACGACGACACGGAAGCCTGGCGCTTGCCGACGAAGACGCGCAAGCCCAGATCGCGTCCCTCAGAGCGCTCGATATCCTCCAGCGCGCCCATGCGGCAGGTCGCGCTGGTGGCTACGGATTCGACGATGATCGCGTCCGCGGCATCAGCACCATGAGCCTGCGCCCGGTCGAGCGCGGCCGCCGCAATCTCTTCAAGCTTAGAATTATCGCCTGACAGGCTCATCCCGATGACTGTCACTGGTCTCACAGAAAGTACAACAGGGCAGGCATATACCATGCCGGCGGCCGCGCCAATGCCAATTGTCGCGCATCGCGATCATTACCGGTTCACTACTCCGGGAGGTGACGGATCAGTAAACGTTTACCTTCTCTCTTAACGGGAAACCAAAGCTTGTTCGGTACGGTGCGCACAAGGGAAGGCGTCACTGGAACAAGAAAATGATCGGGAAAACATCCCCGGTCCAGCGACAGCCGCACATTGGAGCAAAGGACGTCTGGCCGGTAGACCGGCTGGAGGTCGATCCGTTCGCATTGCCGGTCAGATACGAACTGCCGGGCAGGACGGTGCTCGAGCGCGCGCTGGGCACGAAATGGGCCGTAACACTCTACCGCGATCACGTCGTGCTCTGGCGCGACGCCAGGTTCTCGCGCGTGCCGGCACGGGTTCTGCCGCTTGAAGAATTCGAAGCGGTAGTCGCCACGACCGGCACCGCGGGTGATCACGGGTCGAGAATTGCCATCAATCTCGTGAGCGCCCGGCACGGGCTTAGCGTCCCTCTTTATGTGGCGGATCATACTGATGCTGCCGCGGCGAGATGGGAGGCCTGGGGCCGCTCGCTCGGCTTGCCAGTTCGGGCCTGTGAGCCGGACGGGTCGCTGCGCGATCCGGTCGGGATGCTGGGCTCGGTCCTGTGCGGTGCGCCGATGCCGCGCCGCTCGCGCGGCCGGTGGGCGACCCGGCGGTTCAAGCCGGTCTGGTCGGAAAGCCCGGGCTGCGCTTGAGCGCGATCAGCCCAGCGCCCGGTAAAGGGTCTCTGCGACAATTGCCGCAAACACGATGGTGCCGAAATCCCGGTTCGACCGGAACAGTTTCAGGCAGCGGTCACCGTCGTCGATATCGAGTGTCTTGATCTGCCAGATCAGGTGGCCGGCGGCGATCGCCATGCCGGCGAGAAAGATGTAGCCGCCCGCGGCAAGCAGTCCGGCAAGCGTAATGCCGACGATCGCCATCGAATAGAAGAGCGTCATCCAGGACTTGGTCCGGTCGCCGAATTTCAGCGCCGTCGACTTGATCCCGATCAGCGCGTCGTCTTCCTTGTCCTGATGGGCGTAGATCGTGTCGTAGCCGAGTGTCCAGGAAATGCCGGCGATATAGAGCACGATCGGTGCGGGCGCGAGTGCGCCCGTCACGCTGGCCCAGCCGAGCAGGGCTCCCCAGTTGAACGCAAAGCCGAGAAACAGCTGCGGCCAGTAGGTGACCCGCTTCATAAACGGATAGATCGCGACGAAAATCAGCGACGATGCACCGAGCACCACGGCGAACCAGTTGAACTGGAGCAGGACGAAAAGGCCGACGAGGCATTGCAGCACGAGGAACGCCTTGGCTCTCGACACCGTGACCTGGCCGCTCGGGATCGGTCGCGACCGGGTCCGTGCGACCAGGGCATCAAAGTCACGATCGACAAGGTCGTTATAGGTGCAGCCGGCACCGCGCATGACGACCGCGCCGATGCCGAAGAGCACGATCAGCAGCGGGTCCGGGATTGCGGATCCCGTAGCCATCGCGACCATTGCCAGCGACCACCAGCACGGCCACAGCAGCAGCCACGTGCCGATCGGCCGGTCGAGCCGTGCCAGCCGGCAATACGGCCGGACAGCCTCCGGCGCCCACGTGTCCACCCAGTTGCCGCGGGAGTCGGCGACCGGGTCGTGACGCTCCGCTCCATCCTGTGCGGTTCGTTCTTCCATATCCAAGCATTAATGCGGATTGCGGGCCGGATCAAACATTCCCGCTTGCGCCGAAGAGTCACGGAAATGAATCATGGTTAACAGAATTGTAACGACTGAAACGCAGATTGGACGCGGGCTAGGAGAGAGTATTGGGGTGCAATATGACACTAGCCACAGGTGCGCCTGAAGCTCCCTGCGGGGAGCAGAATGGACAGCAGGAAGCGACTTATGATCCCGCGGCCGGTGCTGCGGGCACTGGCGCTGCGGAGGAATCGGACATCAGACCGGTCCTCGACAAACTGTCCGTACAGGTTGGCGATCTCGGCATAGAGATTGCGGACATCGCGGCAGCCGTCGACGACGTCCGGTCGAAAGCGTCCGATTCCGGAAGCAAGTTCAAGGAACTGACCCGGGCGGCCGGCGACGTTCGCGCCAACAATCACCATATCCTGGAAATCGCCGAGGAAGCGCGCGGCGTGGCGAGCGGTGCATCCGAAGAAGTGGTGCGCGCCAACGCCCAGTTCCGGTCGACGCGCGAGGAAGTCAGGGCGGTCGCCGAGGCGGTGACGGTCATCGGAGATCAATTGCATGGCCTGCAGTCGGCGCTCGAGAACGTGGCGAAGATTTCGAGCGCGATCGACGCCATTGCGCGCCAGACCAATCTTCTGGCGCTCAACGCGACAA
The DNA here is from genome assembly GCA_965275905.1 of Hyphomicrobiales bacterium. GTDB lineage: Bacteria > Pseudomonadota > Alphaproteobacteria > Rhizobiales > JAJFHC01 > CBDAQD01. The sequence continues at coordinate 88,930 of CBDHYJ010000014.1, forward strand.
TCGAGGCGGCGCGTGCCGGCGAGGCAGGCAAGGGCTTTGGCGTCGTCGCCGGCGAGGTCAAGGCGCTGGCCAACCAGACCAGTGATGCCACAGCCGAAATCGACTCGACCCTGCAACAGCTTACAGAGGGGGCGCAGAAACTGATCGAGCAGGGAGACGAGACCATGCGCCGGACAAAGGCGATGGAACAGTCGACCACCTCCATGAGCTCACTGATCGAGACGGTGAGCGAGGCTATGGAACGGATCAACGCATCGTCCGAGAAAATCCGTGCCGATGTTGCCGACATCGACCGGAGTTCGACCACATTCGTCGAGACGCTTTCCGACATGAACGAGGACATTACCGCGACGATCGGTGAATTCGAGCAGGCTTCAGGCCGCATGTTCAAGCTCGTCGAGCGCGGCGACAGCATTGCCATCATGACCGCGGAAAAGGTTGAGACGGCCGAAACCACCGTCATGGCGATTGCCCGTGAGGCGGCGGACGAACTGGCAGCCGCTCTTGAGGACGAAGTGGCCGCCGGACGCATCTCCGTCGAAGATCTGTTCGATCGCGATTACAAGCTGATCGAGGGATCGAACCCGGAACAGTATTCGACGCGCTATGTCGACCTGACGGACCGCGTCGCAACGCCGATCATCGATGGCGTGCTCGACCGCGACGAACGGATTATATTCTGCTGCACCTGCTCTCACGGCGGTTATGTTCCGACTCACAACAGCATGTATTCCAAGCCGCAGGGTGACGATCCCACATGGAACGCCGCCAATTCCCGTAACCGGCGCATCTTCGAGGACCGTGTCGGCAGGCGCTCCGGCGAGCATGGCGAGCCGGTTCTGCTGCAGACCTACCGGCGCGACATGGGTGGCGGCAATTTCGTCGTGATGAAGGACATGTCGGCGTCGGTATACGTCCGCGACCGGCACTGGGGCGCCGTCCGGATCGGCTACAATCTGAAATAGCTGTAGTCTTCACCTGTCATCCTTGCCGGAGCAGAGCGACGGCGAGGGTCCAATTGCCGGTTCGTCAAACTGAAGCATCCGCCAATGGTTCCTCGGCCTCACATCCGTTCGGCCAAGGATGACGGTTGTGGTTGCATCTCCCGATCCCGCCTTGCGGTTCTCCGGCCTGTAGCCCACATTGGCGCGATGTCGAAACGGCGTTCAGATCAGGGCGGCTCGGGCCGCATGCCACGGCTTTATGTCGGTGGGAACCTCGCCGCGGGTGCGGCGGTGGAGCTCTCCGCGGGTCAGGTCAATTACCTCAGGAACGTCATGCGACTGGCGACAGGTGATACGGTGTCCGTGTTCAACGGCCGCGACGGCGAATGGCGCGCCGATGTGGCGGAATGGGGCAAGAAGTCCGGCACGCTGCTTTGCGGTGAACAGACCCGCGAACAGACCCCTCAGCCTCGCCTGCGTTACCTGTTCGCGCCGCTTAAGGCCGCGCGTCTCGACTACATGGTCCAGAAAGCCACCGAAATGGGGGCCGGCAGCCTCGAACCGGTGCTGACGCGCCACACCATTGTCTCGCGGGTGAACACGGAGCGGATGAAAGCGAACGCGGTCGAGGCGGCCGAGCAATGCACCATGCTCACGGTGCCCGACGTGTGCGAGCCAGTGGCCCTCGAGGCGGCATTGCGTGACTGGCCGCCGCACGCCACGCTCATCTATTGCGACGAAGCTGCCGATTCCGCGTCGCCGCTGGCAGCGCTTCAGGATGTCGAAGCCGACCAGCTGGGCGTCCTGATCGGACCTGAAGGCGGGTTCTCCGACGACGAGCGGCGTATGCTGGCCGGCCTCGGATTCGTTGTCGCCATCTCGCTGGGGCCGAGGATCATGCGTGCCGATACGGCGGCAGTCGCCGCTCTCGCGGTCATCCAGGCGACGATCGGTGACTGGCGCGCCTGAGGCGGCCGTCCCGCAGGTTGAAATCAGTCATTGTTTCTACGGGGTTGATAGTTACATTAAATGGAACTGCGCGACCGCGTTGTGCAACATCGGGACGATTTGCCCGGGATCGGGTGCGGATTCCGATGATCAGGGGAACGCCGACGTATGGCCATCGAAACCATTGACGAGCCGCGGGTCGAAAGCCGTGACGAACTGGTGAAGTATCTGGAGGACGGCAACAAGCCGGCCACGGATTGGCGCATCGGTACAGAACACGAGAAATTCGGATTCCACACCGCCGACTACACGCCGATTCCCTATGAAGGGGAAAGCGGCGTGCAGGCCATGCTCGAAGGCATGCGCTCGCGTTTCGGCTGGGACCCGATCATGGAGAAGGGCAATATCATCGGCCTGGCACGGCCCATGTCGGCCGGCGGCGGCTCGGTGTCGCTCGAGCCCGGCGGCCAGTTCGAGCTGTCCGGCGCGCCGCTGGAGAATCTGCACCAGACCTGCGAGGAGGTGCACGATCATCTGGCCCAGGTTCGCGAAATCGGCGACGAAATCGGGATCGGGTTCCTGGGGCTCGGCTTTTCGCCGAAATGGACTTTCGACGAAACGCCGATCATGCCCAAGGGGCGCTACAAGATCATGCGCGAATACATGGCCAGGAAAGGCAACCTCGGCCGCGACATGATGTTCCGGTCGGCCACCGTCCAGGTCAATCTCGACTTTTCGAGCGAGACCGACATGATCACCAAGGTGCGGGTCGGTCTGGCGCTGCAGCCCATCGTGACCGCCCTGTTCGCCAACTCGCCCTTCACGGAAGGCCGTCCCAACGGCTATCTCAGCTTCCGCAGCGAGATCTGGAAGGACACCGATCCGGACCGCACCGGCATGCTGCCCTGGGTGTTCGAGGACGGCATGGGCTTCGAGCGCTATACGGATTATGCCCTCGACGTGCCGATGTACTTTGTCTACCGCTCCGGCACGTATCACAATGTCGCCGGCCAGTCGTTCCGGGACTTCATGCGTGGCGAATTGCCGGGACTGCCGGGCGACAAGCCGACCTTGAATGACTGGGTCGACCACCTCACGACAATCTTTCCGGAAGTCCGCCTCAAGCGTTTCATCGAGATGCGCGGCGCGGACGGCGGTCCGTGGCGCAGGCTGTGCGCCCTGCCGGCCGTCTGGGTCGGTCTGCTTTATGACCAGGAAGCGCTCGACGCCGCCTGGGACCTTGTCAAGGACTGGACCGCCGAGGAACGCCAGGCCCTGCGCGACACGGTGCCGACACAGGGGCTGGCTACCCCGTTCCGCAACACGACTGTCGCGGAACTGGCAGCGAAGACGGTTGAAATCGCGCGCATCGGGCTCAAGAACCGCAACCGGCTCGACAAGTTCGGCGATGACGAGCAGCATTTCCTCAATGCCGTCGAGGAGGTGGTGGAAAACGGTCGCACACCGGCCGAGGAACTGCTCGACCTTTACAAAAAGGCATGGGGTGGCGATATCAACCGCATCTTTGCCGACTGCGCCTATTAGACGCTCGCAATGACTGCACCGGCCGATCCCGCTTCAGGACCCTTCCGGCTCTTCTATCATCCGATGAGCAGCGCCTCCATGCGGGTGACGCTGTATCTGCGCTGCCGCGGCGTGCCGCAATCTCATGTGGAACTGGTCAGCACGGGGCTTGCAACCGACCATCGGGGCATTCTCGTATTCACCATGCCCGAAGGCGACGTCGAGACCCAACGTGTCGGCACAACCGACCTGACGGCCTTCAACCCGGAAGGGCGCGTGCCGATCCTCCTGCTCAGCGACGGGCGCAAGATGACCCAGACCGGTCCGATCATCGATTTTATCGAAGCCGGACTGCCGGAAGTAGAAGGCGGAGCGCTGTTGCCGCAAGACCCGTGGGACCGCGCCCAGGCCCAGCGCATCATGTGGATCGTGGCATCCGACACCCAGCCCTACCAGAACATCCCCTTCATCATCCAGGCCATGGGCGAATGGGGCATGGTCAGGGCCAATCCGGTGAACCATCCGCTCAGGCTGCATTTCATCCGCCGCGAGTTCGGCGCCATCGAAGGCATTCTCGCGGCCAGCGCGGGCCGGTTCGCGGTCGGCGACGAGATCACGCTTGCCGACTGTTTTCTGGTGCCTCAGATCCGCAACGCGCTGCTCGCGGAGGTCGATCTCCATGCCGAGTTTCCGGTCATGGCGCGGGTCTGGGACAACCTGCTGGCGGTCCCGGAGGTCCGGCAGGTGCTGGAGGAAGCCGGTGGCGTCGTCCAGCCGCTGGTCTTCGATTCCGACAAGTTCGAGGTTTATGCCGCCGGAGCGTGACCTTGCCTCGGAGACCAAGCCTTATTCATTGTCATGCTCGTGCTTGACACGAGCATCTCGCGACGGAGTTAAGACCCTCGGTCAAGCCCGAGGGTGACAGGAAGGTGAAATCAACCGGAGAACACCATCATGACCGAACCCCGCATCGAGGACTGCATCAACGAAATCTGCCCGTGGTCGGGCAAGCCTGTGAGCCCGGATTCCCTCACCCGCTACAAGGGCGAGGTGGTCGGCTTCTGCAATCCCGGCTGCCGCGACAAGTTCGAAAAGGCGGTCGGTGACTTTGAGGCGGTTCTCGAGGGCTGACCGCTCTATTCCGCGGCGACCATCGATACGGGTGCGTCGCCCGCCTTCCTGCCGATACTGGCCAGCCCTTCTCTCAGATGCTCCGCCAGAGCGTGTGCGGCACCCGGCAGGTCCTCGCGCGAGCGCACCAGCCCGATGTCGAAATCGCCGAGGTCAGGATAGCCGTCGGCCTCGCTCAGGATCCTCATGCCCGGCCGGGTCGTGCTCTCGGGGATGGCCGAGACCGCCAGTCCGGTGAGAACGGCGGCCGCCATGGCCGCGCTGTTCGGACTGCTGAGCGCGATCCTCGTTTCACGGCCGACCGCCTCGAGCGAGTCCAGCGCCAAGGACCGCCAGGCACAGCCGGTATGAGACAGGGCCAGCGGCACCGGGTCTTCTTCGTGCACGCAATGACGCGCCGAGGTCACCCAGACCAGCTGTTCCTTGCGGATGACCTCGCCCTCGAAGATGCCGGAGCCAAAGGTTACGAGCGACAGATCCAGCCGGCCTGAACGGGTGAGTTCTACCAGTTCGACGCTCGGCCGGCATTCGACCTGGAGCTGGACGTGGGGGTGGGTCCGGGAGAACCAGGCGAGAATCGGCGGCAGGAACCGGTCGGCATAGTCATCCGGCGTGCCGATGCGGACCAGCCCGGCAATCTCCGGCTCTGAAAAACTGAGCACCGCCTCGTCGCTCAGCTTGACGATGCGGCGCGCGTAGTCGAGCAGGCTCTCGCCGTCGGCCGTAAGCCGGCTCTGTCGTCCGTCGCGTACGAACAGCGGCCGGCCGACCGCTTCCTCCAGCCGCTTCATCTGCATGCTTACCGCCGATTGTGTCTTGTGAACCTCGTCGGCGGCACGCGTGAAGCTGCCGTTGTCCGCGATTGCAATGAAGGTCTTCAGAAGATCGATATCGAGTGCGTGGGGCATGGCTCCTAACGGTCAAGAAATTTGATAGGTGGAATAAGATATATTCGTTTGAATGATGAATAACAAGCTGCCATCTTCAGATCATCAAGCAATCTTCATCGGGCCGCCATCGGCCCGTCACCGCGGAAAACTAAGGTTTTCCGCGAACAGGAGGACTTTGCCATGACCGATTGCCAGAGTCAGGCCGCCACCGGTTTGCCGGTTTACAGCGGTCTCTTCGATCCGCTTTTCCGGCTGTTTGACGCGTGGCAGCGTCGCCGCCGCTTTGGCAGGCTGCGCGATCTGGACGATCGCCAGCTTCGCGATGTCGGGTTGACGCGCGACGATGTCGCGTGGGGCATGCGTCTCCCGGTCCGGGAAGACGCCGCCATGCGGATAAGGCTTCAGCGCCAGGAAAGGCGTGCGCTGGAAACGTGAGGCGCCGTGACGGCGGATGCGGTCGCCGGGACCAGATTCACTCTAGCGCATCATGCGTCCGGCGATCTCGAGAAGATCGTCCGCCATGGAGCCGTCGCCGTCCGCGTCAAGCATGGATCCCAGCAGGTCCGCACCGGTCGCCTGCCTGCCGCCCTGACCACCGCCAAGCACGCCGCCCAGAATGTCGCCGATTGCGGACTCCAGGCCGCCGCCCTGGCCGCCGCCGCCCATCAGGCCGCCCAGCGTCTGCTGCATCGACGGTTCCCGGGTCTGCTTGGCAAGCGACCCCATGACCATGGATGCGATCACGGGCAGCATCTGTTTGAGGATCGTGCTCCCGATACCGGTATTCTCGGCCGCCCTGTCGGCGACAGCCCTGCTCACGTCCTTGCTGCCGAACAGGTGGCCGAGAATGCCGTTTCCCTCCAGCGTGGCCTGCGGTGACGCGCAGGCCTGCGCATCGTCGTAATAACTTTGGTGATTACCGTTCTGCAGCGCTCCCAGCAGGGCCGCAAGGCCGTCCTGGTTCTGGGTATTCCGTTTCAAACCGCTCGACAGCGCCGGCAGAAGCTGGCGCACCGCATCCTGGGTCTGGCTCTGGTCCAGGCCGAACTGGCGGCCGAGGTTGTTCATCGCATCGCCGCCCTGGGCCTGCATCAGCATTTCGAGCATGTTCATGGTGTGATCTCCGCAAATTCACTTTTACCGTCTGCCAGTGCCGGACCGGGCTTGGCTGCCGGACCGGGCCTCCCGCACCCGCACTTTACAGCTTACGGCCCCGGAGCGCACAATTCTTGAACGGCTGCGGGGCTCAAATTCAAACACGTCCGATATCATCGGGCAGGAGCACAATTATGACAGTACTGAAGTCCATCGAGATCCTTGCCGATTCCGACAAGTCCTGGGAAGACGCAGCCGAGCGTGCGGTCGAGCAGGCGGCAAAGAGCGTCGATCACATCCGGTCGGTCTGGGTCAAGGACCAGAGTTGCTCCGTCAAGGACGGCAAGATCGCCGCCTTCCGTGTCACCACGAAGATCACGTTCGAGGTCAAGGGCTGACGTTACCCGGACGAGCGAAAGCGATATCCGGCCCATCAGTAGATGTCATGCTCGTGTCGAGCACGAGGGTGACGTGTGGTGGAAGAACGGCCGGGCGGACAGTGCAAACCCCCTTACATTGTTCCCCGGTTGTTCGAAGGGCCGATCTGGACGGTCGCACCGCCGGCATCACACATCAATGCCGCGGTTGCTGGATTGCGGCCAGGACGGCACGTCAGGCGTCAGCGGTTCCGGCGTGGTGTCGGCGATCTGCCGCGCCCTGAGGCCGCCGATATGCCAGTAAGCCACCGCCACTGCGGCAATTCCGAACAGCACCGACCCGGCCGCCTGGCCGATCAGCACGCCCGGTGCGCCGTAGAGCAGGCCGCCGGCCCAGACGAGGGGGATTGTCCCCACTGTCGCCTTTCCCCA
>CBDHYJ010000015.1:0-36991 GCA_965275905.1 Hyphomicrobiales bacterium
CAGCCAGGACACGGAGATCGGCTCTGTCTTCGGCGGGGTCTACGCGGCCCATCAGGCCGGTGACGTGGCTATCGATGCGGCGCTTACGGTCGGTCTCAGCAACTACGACCAGCAGCGTTTCATGAACGACAACACGGTGGCGGGCGGTGTCGACACGGCACGCGCCAACTATTACGGCTTCTTCGTCAGCCCGGAGGTCACGGTCTCCTCGTCGCTTGCGGTGACGGAAGAGATCGCGGTCAGGCCGTCGCTGACGCTGCGCTATGCAGGTCTCTTCCTCGACAGCTATACGGAGAAGGGCTCCAACGCCAACCTGAAGGTGCAAGATAGAGACGTGCATGTGATCTCCGCACGGGGACAGGTGGCGGTTCCGGTTCACATGAACACGGACGCCCACGGCACGCTCACCACGGAGATCCGGGTCGGGGCCGACGGCCGGGCGACGGTGAGCGAAGACAACGTGCGCGCCACGCTTCTGGGCCAGAACCTGAACTTCACCGCCGGCGGGGACGACGAGGTCCTGACAGGCTTCGCGGGCGCTGCCTTCGCTTACGCGATGACCACCGGCACGCGGCTCTACGGCAATATCGAGACCGGCTACGGCACCGACGAGGCCGCCCACGTCACCGGCCGCGCCGGCGTCAAGATGCCGTTCTGAGGCTGTTTCCAAGGTGCTGCCGAGCACGCAGTCGGTGCGCTGTTGATCCGGGGCCGTTCCGAACTCATGCTGGCGTGCGGTACGGCCCCGGACCTCGCTCACGCTCGTTCGGGGAACGAATATACGGTCTCGTAATCATTGCACTGCTGTCATCCTTGGCCGAGCGGTGAGCGAGGCCGAGGATCTATTGGCGTTTGCTTCGGACAGTAGAAGGGATGATTGGATCCTCGCCTCCGCTTCGCTCCGGCAAGGATGACATTGAAGAAAACTGCCGTCTCCCAGGATCCAACTACCGGTGCTTCAAACCGCAGCAAAGGCCAATGGGCCCCTGTGTATTCGGGATGTGCGATTGTTGAAGTGGGTGGGAGACCGTTGGGTCCCTGGTCCGCTTTTGGCAAGACCGTGTGCCGGCGCGGAGGCCGGGGAACGCCTCCACTTCTGTCACCCCGCGCACCCGCCGTTGCGGCGGGAAAACGGGCAACGATCTCGTGTTGCGGAACGGCCACAGCTCCGTATGCCCGCCAATGTGAGACACAGATCCAACGACTGTGCAGAAGAGCGCTGCTAGATCCTTTTGACGGGAAGGTTTTGATGATTTGCTGAGGTTTGACTGTGGCTGAAGAGCGGAGGGCGCCGGACGGACGGCGCGGCAGAACAGGGTTCCTGTCGGCGGTGAGCGGGATCGCGCTCGCCGCGTTTGTTGCGGCGGCTGTGCCCGCCCACGCCCAGCAGATAGTCGGCTCCGGCGAGACGTCGGTGCTGGTCAACCTTGATAACGGCGAGACGCTTATTGTCGAAGAGGGCGGCACGGTGAGGAATTCGGGCACCGCCGTAGCGGTCGGCAATCCAGGCGGGACCGTCAGCGTGATAAACCGCGGCACAATCGAATCGACCGGTAGCAATGCCATTAACATAGTGCTTACTACGCTCGATCTGATCAACAGCGGCACGATCTTGGGCGCCAACGCCGGCGTCTTTGCCGACGCCATCACCAGCTTGGTAAACACCGGCACGATCTCGGGTGACAGTATTGGCGTTGTTGCCGATGGCCGGGCAGCCATCGTAAACCACGGCACGATCCGGGGCGGCACGGAAGTTACCAATGACGGTATTAACATCGATTACGGCACTGTGATCAACACGGGGTCCGGCCTGATCGAGGGGCGAACGGGTATCGTTTTCGCCACCACCATATCCGGCCGCAGCATGTCCGTGACAAACGCGGGCCGGATCCGCAGCACGTCGGGGCCGGCCGGCACGGCTATTTTTTACGATCTCTTCAATTCCGGCCCTAGCAGTCTGACGGTTCTGGGGCGCTCCACCATCGAGGGGCGCATCCTCTGGAACGGCGGTGGCGACACGTTCACCGCCGGCCCCGGTTGGTCCTCCGCGCTGACCATTGAGGACAGAGACACAGTACCTGCCGGCACGGGGCCGACGGTGTTCACCATCGACACAAACGGCCTGCCGTTTGCGGTGGAGAGAACGGCGGCGGGTGCCGCAGGCACGGCAAGGACAAAAGTCGTGGTGATCGATCCGTCGTCCTTCGGCCTGGCGGATTCCACGCTCGCCGACATCACGGGCGGGATCTCGGGCGTGCTGACGAACCAGGCCGGCGCGGCCCGCAACGTGAGCGCGAATGATAATGTGAGCGGCACGGTGGTGGCGTCGGCCAACGGCACCTCCATGACGATCACGCCGGTGGCCGATCACGGGCCGGTCCTGCGCGCCTGGGCGGACGTCTTCGGCGGCTGGCGCGGAGAGGAACGCGACGGCAACCAGTTGGCGTCCGATCATGTCTTCGGCGGGGCGGTGGCCGGCATCGAGACCGACACCGCCATGGACGGTATGCGGGCAGGCGTTTTCATTGGCGGCTCGGGCAGCAAGGTGGACGTGGAGTTCGGCAGCCAGGACACGGAGATCGGTTCGGTCTTCGGCGGTTTCTACGCGGCCCATCAGGCCGGTGACGTGGCCATAGACGCGGCGCTCACGGTCGGCTTGGCAGACTACGATCAGCAGCGTTTCATGAACGACAACACGGTCTCGGGCGGCGTCGACACGGCACGCGCCGACTATTACGGCATCTTCGTCAGCCCGGAGATCACCGTCTCCTCGTCGCTCGCGGTGGCGGACTGGATGGCGGTGAAGCCTTCGCTGACGCTCAGATATGCCGGGCTGTTCCTCGACGGCTACACGGAGAAGGGCTCCAACGCCAACCTGAAGGTGGAAGACCGCGACGTGCACATAATCTCCGCACGGGCCCAGGTGGCGGCGGCGGTGGCGGTGCCGGTGCACATGAACACGGACGCTTACGGCACGCTCACCATGGAGATCCGCGTCGGCGCCGACGGCCGGGCGACTATAGCCGAGGACAATGTCCGGGCCACGCTCCTGGGCCAGAACCTGAACTTCACCGCCGGCGGAGACGACGAGGTCCTGACTGGGTTCGCGGGCGCCGCCTTCGCTTACGCGATGACCACCGGCACGCGACTCTACGCCAACATCGAGGCCGGCTACGGCACCGACGAGGCGGTCCACGTGACCGGCCGTGCCGGCGTCAAGATGCCGTTCTGAGGCTGTTTCCCGGACGCGATGCAGCGTGAAACGCTGCTCCGCAGAGCCGGGACCGTCTCATACTCAGGCCTGAATTCCGTACGGCCCCGGTCTGCCCTTCGGACAACCGGGGAACGAATATACGGTCTCGTATTCAATACACTCCTGTCATCCTTGGCCGAGCGGTGAGCGAGGCCGAGGATCTATTGGCTGGCGCTGCGAGCTGATGATCTGATAAGTGGATCCTCGCCGTCGCGCCGCTCCGGCAAGGATGACATTGAAGAAAACTGCCGTCTCCCAGGACCCATTTATCGATGCTTCAGACTGCAGCAGATGCCAAGGGGCCCAGGCTTGACACGAGCATCTGGCGATCCGCCATAAGACCCTCCGGTCAAGCCCGAGGGCGACAACTTATAGGCGGGCAACCGGGCAACGATCCTGTGTTGCGGAACGGCCACAGCCCCGCGCGCCCGCCAAGGTGAGACGCCGATCCAACGACTGTGCCGGGAAGCGCTGCTAAATCTTGCTTGCGGGCCGTTTTTAAAGATTCGCTGGAGGGGTGGTTGTGGTCGAAGTGCGCAGAGCGCCGGGTGGACGGTGCGGCAGAGCTTGGTTCCTGTCGGCGGTGAGCGGGATCGCGCTCGCCACGTATGTTACGGCGAGCGTTCCCGCCGATGCCCAGGAGGTTGTCGTCGGCTCCGGCCAGACGTCGGGCCAGATTCCGCTTGATGACGGCGAGACGCTGATTGTCGAGCCGGGCGGCACGGTGAGGGATGATGCGGGCGGACCCGCCGTGGTCGAAGATGCACTTGGCGCGACCTTTACGATCATAAACCGCGGCACAATCGTTTCGACCGATGAAGATGCCATTAACGCAAGTGACTCTACGCTCGATCTGACCAACAGCGGATTGATCTCGGGTGGCGATGATGGCATCCATGCCGAAAACCTCACCAGCCTCGTGAACAGCGGCACGATCTCGGGTGACGCTCTCGGCATTGATATCGCGGACTCGGTGACCAGCTTCATAAACAGCGGCACGATCTCGGGTGGCAGCGGTCGCGGCATTTTTGTCGGGGGTGCGCCAGCCAGCCTCGTGAACAGCGGCATGATCTCGGGCGGCGGTGACGGCATTCATGTCGAAGGCGGCGATTCGACCAACATCGTGAACAGCGGCACGATCTCGGGCGGCGGTCACGGCATTTCTTTCGCATATGGCTCGGTAACCAGCCTCGTGAACAGCGGCACGATCTCGGGCGGCGGTAAGGACGGCATTAGTGTCAACACGGGCTCGGTAACCAGCCTCGTGAACAGCGGCACGATCTCGGGCGGCGATCGCGGTGTTTTTGTCAGAGGCGAGGTAAGCAGCCTCGTGAACAGCGGCACGGTCAGGGGTGCTAGTTATGGTATCTTTGCTTACGCACCCGTCGGCAGCTTCGTGAACAGCGGTAGGATCTCGGGGGGTAGCGAAGACGGATTTGCTGTCAACGGCTCGGTAACCAGCCTCGTGAACAGCGGCAAGATCCGGGGCGGCACTGAAGAAACTGACGATGCCGGTATCGACATCGATTTCGGCTCAATCGTGAACACCGGGTCCGGCCTGATCGAGGGTCTGACGGGTGTCCAGATCGATCGCAGCAGCGCCGGCGACGCGTCCGTGACAAACGCGGGCCGGATCCGTAGCAGGTCAGGACCGTCCGGTGCGGCTATTGATTACCAGGGGGCGGGTACTGACAGTCTGACGGTTCTGGGGCGCTCCACCATCGAGGGCGTCATCAACTGGGACGGCCTGGGCGACACGTTCGCCACCGGTCCGGGCCGGTCCTCCGCGCTGACTTTTACCGACAACACTTCCGATGCGGGCGATCCGCCGACCGAGTTCGCCATCGACACGGGCGGCCTGCCGTTTGCGGTCGAGAGAACGGCGGCGGGTGCCGCAGGCACGGCGACGACAAAAGTCGTGGTGATCGATCCCTCATCCTTCGGGGTCTCGGACACGATCCTCGCCGACATCACGGGCGGGATCTCCGGCGTGCTGACCAACCAGGGCGATGCGGCCCGCGACGTGAACGGGGCCGGTGTCGCGGTGGCGTCGGCCAACGGGACCTCCATGACGATCGCGCCCGCGGGCGGTGTCGGGCCGGTCCTGCGCGCCTGGGCGGAAGTCTTCGGCGGCTGGCGCGGCGAGGAAAGCGACGGCAGCCAGCTCGGCTCCGATCATGTCTTCGGCGGGGCGGTGGCGGGCATCGAGACCGACACCGCCATGGACGGCATGCGGGCAGGCATTTTCATCGGCGGTTCGGGCAGCAAGGTGGACGTGGAGTTCGGCAGCCAGGACACGGAGATCGGCTCGGTCTTCGGCGGGGTCTACGCGGCCCATCAGGCCGGTGACGTGGCCATCGATGCGGCGCTTACGGTCGGTCTCAGCAACTACGACCAGCGCCGTTTCATGAACGACAACACGGTGGCGGGCGGTGTCGACACGGCGCGCGCCGACTATTACGGCTTCTTCGTCAGCCCGGAGGTGACGGTCTCCTCGTCGCTTGCGGTGACGGAGGAGATTGCGGTCAGGCCGTCGCTGACGCTCAGATATGCCGGTCTGTTCCTCGACGGTTACACGGAGAAGGGCTCCAACGCCAACCTCACAGTCGAGAACCGGGACGTGCATGTGATCTCCGCACGGGGACAGGTGGCGGTTCCGGTTCACATGAACACGGACGCATACGGCACGCTGACCACGGAGATCCGCGTCGGGGCCGACGGCCGGGCGACGGTGAGCGAAGACAACGTGCGCGCGACGCTTCTGGGCCAGAACCTGAACTTCACCGCCGGCGGGGACGACGAGGTGCTGACCGGGTTCGCGGGCGCTGCCTTCGCTTACGCGATGACCACCGGCACGCGGCTCTACGGCAATATCGAGGCCGGTTACGGCACGGACGAGGCCGCCCACGTCACCGGCCGCGCCGGCGTCAAGATGCCGTTCTGAGGCTGTTTCCCGGGCTGAGCCTGTACCCGCGAAGGCGGGTAACCCGGGACCTATTTACCGGCGCTTCAGAACCGCAGCAAATGCCAATGGGCCCCGGCGCGGAGGCCGGGGAACAAAAAAATCGTTTCCCGGACGCGGTGCAGCGTGAAACGCTGCTCCGCAGAGCCGGGACCGTCTCATACTCAGGCCTGAATTCCGTACGGGCCCCGGTCTGCCCTGCGGGCAACCGGTGAACGAATATACGGTCTCGTATTCAATACACTCCCGCCATCCTTGGCCGAGCGGTGAGCGAGGCCGAGGATCTATTGGCTGGCGCTGCGAGCTGATGATCTGATAAGTGGATCCTCGCCGTCGCGCCGCTCCGGCAAGGATGACATTGAAGAAAACTGCCGTCTCCCGGGAGCCCATTTATCGATGCTTCGGACCGCGGCAGATGCCAATGGGCCCTGGATCGGGTCCAGGGAACGCAAAGGGTGTTTCCCGGACGCGGTGCAGCGTGAAACGCTGATCCGCAGAGCCGGGACCGTCTCATACTCAGGCCTGAATTCCGTACGGCCCCGGTCTGCCCTTCGGGCAACCGGGGAACGAATGGGCAGTTTCGTACGCAATGCACTCCTGTCATCCTTGGCCGAGCGGTGAGCGAGGCCGAGGATCTATTGGCTGGCGCTGCGAGCTGATGATCTGATAAGTGGATCCTCGCCGTCGCGCCGCTCCGGCAAGGATGACATTAAGGATTATTGCCGTTTCCCGGGCTCCGACCCGGGACCTATTTACCGGCGCTTCAGAACCGCAGCAAATGCCAATGGGCCCGGCGCGGAGGCCGGGGAACACCTTCACTCCTGTCACCTTAGCCTGATTGATGAACCGCTTGCCGTTCGGCCGTATGCGCGGCCTGCGGCGGAACGTGATAGCCTTTCCGTTTGAGTATGGGAGAACCGACATGACACCAACGCCATATCTGTTTTTCAACGGCAACTGCGCCGATGCGATCGCGGCCTACGTGGAGATCTTCGGCGGCGAGATAATGGAGCGGATGCCGGCGTCCGACATGCCGCCGGAGTTTCCCGTGCCGGACGATCGCAAGGACTGGGTCATGCACTCGCGCCTCAGGATCGGCGAGGGATTCCTGATGGCGTCCGACAACATCTTCGGCGAAGCGGCCGGCATGGCCGGATCGTCGGTGATGATGAGTTTTCCGACCGCTGCTGAAGGCAGGGCGGTCTTCGACAAGCTGGCTGACGGCGGCAACGTCGAGATGCCCTGGGCGCCGACATTCTGGGCCGCGGGCTTCGGCACACTGACCGACCGCTTCGGGGTCAAGTGGATGATCGGCTGCGACGAACCCCCGGCGGCCTGATCTCCACCATCCATCAACTGGAGTGAAGTCGAGGCGCAATGGGACCGGCTCCGTTGACGCGCGGCATCACCGTTTGGGCTATGTTCGCCGGAGTGGCATGCGGGGGCCTGCCCCAGCGTGACACCGCCAGGTGATTTCTTTCGATAAACATAAATTTTCAATGCTCAGGTCTCAGAGTTTTCCTCCCGTTTTTTGAATTCACTGCTACGCTCGACAGCATCTTCTTAATATTTATCCATTAAAATTACTCAACCTCATGCACGAATATTCATGAAACGAGCCGCAGATGACCGGACAACCACTCAAAACAAGCTCGGGATGCAATTCCGGTGTACTTCCGGGGCCAAATCTCTGCAGTCAGGTGGGGGAAAACGTGTCCACACTGCTGCAAACCGCGCTCGCAGAGATGTGCCAGCACAGGAACGGTTCGCTTACCCGGGAAGAGATCGATCACGTCTTCGATCTTGTCTTGAACTCGAAAGAACTTTTCTCGATTTACCAACACGCATACGGGAAATGCGTCGATCTCAAGGACAGCCCCCAGTTTGCAACTGTTGACGAAGACGTGGTCATGAACTTCGTCACGGGCGCGTTCTGCCGCGACATCATCGGAAAGACATTCGGCGAGCGCAATTCCAATGCCTGTCCGGGCTGGCGGAAAGCTTTGATAAAAGACCTTGCCGGGTATCTCTCCAATACGGTCGATCCCATCGCAAAGCAGCGCCTTTATGGCGCCTATCAGAAAGTCGCGACCCTGTTTTCGGGTTCGCTGACGCCCGTCACGCTGCTCAATGCCGCGGATGTCGTCCGCGCATTCGCGATGACGATTGCCGCGCTTGAGGAAACAGCGGAACCTGAAGCGGCGGCTCGCATAAGCGAGATCCTCAACCGGACCGCAGCCGCACCGAGGACGGGTGAAGGCGGCGTCTCGGAGGCTTCGGCCCGGGACTTTCTCAAATCCCTGCTCAGCCCGTCCAATGAGAATCCGTTCCGCACACTTGTGCTGAATGCAAGGATCGCGCCCTGATCGCCTGGCCCGAAGCCGCCCTGATGATGTGCGGCAGCTCGGCGGGCGGCTATCTCGGTGGGCGCTACGCTCGCTTTGTCAACGAGGCCTACCTGCGGGCGGCGGTGATCGTCTTTGGCTGCGTGCTGGCGGTGGTGTACTTCGCGCGGGCGACGGAGTTCTGGAGCCTGCACTGACGCAGGTCATGATTACCGACTTGGAGAGTGTGCCGATCGAAATGGAACCGCAACTGAGCCGCTGCCGGACTGTCGATTGGATCCTGGTGGCGTCTGCGGGACTTCGACCGTGTTATCCTTGGCATTTGAGCAGTTTCACCAACGGTATCTTTACCGACGCATGCACAGACTGTGTCTTAACGGCAGGGTTTTCTGATTAGAGGTGCCCCATGAGCCAGAAGATCGAAGCCCCGAACGAGGACGACGTCGACCGGATCGCGCGCATGATCCTCTATGCCAGGCAATTGTCTGAGGAACTGACCGGGCAGGAATTCGACGGCTCACTGGACGACCTGCCGCGGCTCCAGCGCATTCTGGATTCGGGCTCGATACAGCCCGAGGCAACCACCGAACTCCAGTGCCTCGGCCTCGCGTTCGGCAAGGTCTTCGTCGAGAACAATGACGGCTATGACTGGTGGATGGCCGAGGACGAGTACGGGCGCGACGCTTGTGTGCGCTATGGGGAAACCAGCCTGCTCGCTTTCCCGCAGACCATGCTGTCAAAGCGAGTCGAGGACGGCGAGAAATTCGATGTCGCCGACCTCTATCACGGCCTTGTCGAGCAGATCGAACAGATCCGGCTCATGAACTTCAACGACTAGAGTCGCCTCATACCGCGCCGGAGCCGCAGATCAGAGCTGTTCCAGGATCGCGGTGGCACTGCTGACATCGGCCTGACCGGCCTGGGGCTCGACGTTGAGCGCCTGGACGACGCCGTCGTCAACGATCATGGCGTAACGGTTGGAGCGCGTGCCCATGCCAAAGCCGGAGGCATCGAGGTCCATCCCGATTGCCTTGGTGAAGTCGGCATTGCCGTCGGCGAGGAACTGGATGCTGCCTCCCGCACCCGTCTGGCTCGCCCAGGCGTCGAGCACGAAGACGTCGTTCACGGAAACGCAGGCGATGGCGTCAACGCCCTTGGCCTTGATATTGCCGGCGTTGGTCAGGAAACCCGGCAGGTGGTTCTTGTGGCAGGTCGGCGTGAATGCGCCGGGAACTGCGAACAGGACCACTTTCCGGCCGCCGAAGATGTCCGCTGTGGATACCGGCTGCGGGCCGTCGCCCGTCATCTGTGTAAAGGTTGCTTCGGGAAGCTTCTCACCAACCTGAATGCCCATGAACTGACTCCTCGCTGTCTGTTTAAGGGTGCCCTGTGCGGCGCCCACTCGTTCAGGCGCATAAAAGCATCTGAGCGCGCCCATGGCCACCCAATCGTCAGCGTGAGAGCATCACATTTTCAGTTGATGGAAACCTCGTGTTCCGTGAGCCGGTCGCCGTCCACGACCGTCAGCCTCACCGTCTTGCCCGCGAGCGGGCTTTCGGCGGTCACACCGTCCACCGGCACGGTCATCCTGCGCTTGCCGCCGTCAGACCCGGAAGCAGGCTTGGGTGTCCCGAAGTAAAACTCCTCCGGCCCCTCGACGAACACGTCCGGAGCCTGCGACGCGGTCTTGAGGTCGATCACCAGCCTGGTGTCCTCTCCCTCGCCCTGCAGCGTTACGGTTGGCGAACCGTCTTCGACCGGCATAGGCATCGGCACGCGCTTCTTGTACTCGGCGATGACCGCCATGTGCGCGGCGCTGTCGCGGGTCGAACTGTCGGTCAGGTCGAGCGTCAGGGTGGCCTGGGCCGGCAGACAGATGTCCTTGCATACCGCATAGGCCAGGTCGAGACTCGCCGTGACAGGCTTTGACGGATCCTGCGCCACAATGGTCGCGGGAAAGACGATTTCGTCGGTATAACCGATCGCGGTCGCGTATTCGTCCACGTAGCGACCGGGCACCGGCCATTCCAGCCGGATATCATCGACATTGGCGGATTTCGACCAGTCGAAGACCGGCGGAACGCCGGCATCGCCCGGAACGCGCCAATAGGTCTTCCAGCCGGGCTTGAGAGTGATCTGAACACCAATCTGCCATGTTTTGCGGGACGGTTCGCTGCCCGGACCGGCAGAAATGATGCGGGCCTGGCTGTAGGGCGTCGACACCCATTCGCCGGTGCTGTCCGCTGCTGCGGAGGGCTGCGCCGTGGTCATTGCCAGGGCGGCCAGAACCGGCAGCAAAGCGGGAATTCTTGAGCGTTTTTTCATCATGGAACGCAAAATAACGCAATTGCCCCTAAAGGATACTAACGATCGGCTTCAAAACCCATCAACTGTTCGTTAGACGAATCCGGTTCGGCTTCTGTTCACATTTGGTCTTCCACAATTGATCGCAATGGCTTTGCGGGCCGCTCTGGAACGCGGTATCCTCGCTGCACGAGGTCTTGAGAATGACGACAGAGACGACAGAAAACGCACTCAATCCCTATCTCGATGGCCAGATGCTCGTCGCCATGCCGAATATCGGCGATCCCCGGTTCGAGCGCTCTGTGATCTATCTGTGCGCGCATTCCGAGGAAGGCGCGATGGGGATCGTCGTCAACAAGGCCGCGGATAACATCAGTTTTCCGGACCTTCTGGAGCGGCTGGAGATCATTCCGCCGAATCAGCGGATCGACCTTCCGGAGGAAACCCGGGAGATGCCCGTGCAGTTCGGCGGGCCGGTCGAGACGGGCCGCGGTTTCGTTCTGCATACGGTCGACTATTTCTCCGCGGACTGCACGCTGCCGATCGACGAATCGGTCGGGCTGACGGCAACGCTCGACGTGCTGCGTGCGATCGTCGCCGGTGAAGGCCCGCGGCAGGCCCTGCTGGCGCTCGGTTATTCCGGCTGGGGGCCTGGGCAGCTCGAACAGGAGATCCACTCCAACGGCTGGCTGCACTGCGACGCCGACGAGACGCTTATCTTCGACAGCGACTTCGGCGGGAAGTACGAACGCGCCCTGGGCAAGATCGGCATCGATCCGGCCATGCTTTCCAGCGACGCCGGCCACGCCTGATCACTGCCATCCATTTCGTCTGATTTGATTGCTGCGGCGCTGCGCGTCAGCTCCAGTTGCCGGGCTTGCCGGCGAGGTAGGAGATCGCCTCCTGGGCGCTCATGGGCTCGCCGAAGTAGAAGCCTTGCGCAAACTCGCAGCCGATCTCGCGCAATAGGTCCAGATCATCCTGGCTTTCCGCGCCCTCAGCGACCACGTCCATATCGAGGTCGTGGGCGAGCGCCACGATGGAGTGCAGGATGATTTCAGCAGCGGGGTCGTCCGGGTTGCTGTTCTGCAGGAAGGACCGGTCGATCTTGATGGTGTCGAACGGGAAGCGCTGCAGGTTGCTGAGCGAGGAATAGCCGGTGCCGAAGTCGTCGCAGGAAATGCCGGCGCCGAGCTGGCGCAGGCGATCGAGAATTTTCGCCGACAGCTCCGGGTTCTCCATGATCAGGGTTTCGGTGATCTCGAGCTTGAGCGTGCCGTCGACCAGATCGGCACGGGTCATGATCATCTCGACATCCTCCACGAGATCCTGGCTGAGGATCTGGCGGCTCGACATGTTGACGCTGGCGAAGACCGGATCGTTCGGGGTGAAGGCGCGCTGCCAGGTGCCGAGCTGGCGCGAGGCCTCGTTGATCGCGAACAGGCCGATATCCGTGATCATGCCGGTCTCTTCGGCGATGTCGATGAAGTCGTCCGGATTGAGCATGCCAAGCTGGGGATGGTGCCATCGGATCAGGGCCTCGAAACCGGCGACACGCATGTCGGCGAGGCGGACGATCGGCTGGTACAGCAGGTCCATCTCGCCGCGTTCGAGCGCGCGACGCAGATCGGACTCGAGCGCCACGCGGCTGGAGCGGTCGTCGCGCATGCTGGAGCGGAAGAACTCGATCTTGTTCTTGCCAAGCCGCTTGGCCTGATAAAGCGCGATCTCGGCGTTCTTCAGCAGATCCTCGGACTCGTCCGGCTTGCCGGAGAACTGCGCGACGCCGATGCTGGCGGTCAGGAACACCTCGCGCGGATTGAGCCGGACCGGCGCACTGATGGCGAGCCGGATCTGCTCGGCGAGCGCCCCCGTCTCGCCGCTCTTCATGGTGGTGTTGAAGATAATGCCGAACTGATCGCCCGAAACGCGGGCGATCGTATCGTTGGGGCCGAGGCAACGCTTTATGCGCCGCGCCATGGTCAGCAGCAGGCTGTCGCCGACGGCGTGACCCAGGCCGTCATTGACGTTCTTGAAGCGGTCGAGGTCGACAACGAAGACCGCGATCTGGCGCTCCCGGTCGGCGTCCTCGAACTGCTGAAGCGTCTGCTCCAGCCGGTCGACGAAGAGCGCCCGGTTGGGAAGCCCGGTCAGGCTGTCATGAACCGCGTCGCGCAGCAGACGCTCCTCGGCAGCCCTCACGGCCGTGACATCGGCGAGCGTGCCGATGCAGCGGGCGGCGCGGCCGTGCTCGTCGGGCATGGCGCGGGCGCGCAACTGGAACCAGCGGTAGGTCCCGTCGTTGCGCCGCAGCCGGAAGATCTGGCGGAACGTGCCGCGGCCGCGCTGGATGGCGGCATCCACCGTCGACAGATATCCTATCCGGTCCGCGGGATGCACGAGTTCGAGCCACTGGTCGGGGTCCGAATAGTCATGGCCGCCCACCGGCAGTCCGAGCATGACCTCGATCTCGGGTCCGACATAGAGCATGCGCTCCTTCTCGTGCCAGTCCCAGACGCACTGTTCGGAGCCCGCAAGGGCGAGGGCCCGACGGCCGCTGTCCTCGAAGAAGCGGCTGGAGATGACACTGGCGTCGAACGCGAACTGCGTGACCGTGAAGGCAATCATCAGGAGCACCAGCACGAGCGTGGCGGCAAGTGCCGGACCCGCGATCGCGTGGTTGATGAAGCCGGCCTGCTGCAGCGCTGCGAAGAAACTCCAGATCGCGACCAGGACCCATGCCGGCACGGTGACCTGCGCCCGGATCATGCCGCGCATCGCCTGGCGGCCGATCAGGAAACAGCCGAGCGCCACAATGATGACGAGAACCAGCCAGGACAGGAAATACGCAAAGCCGGGAAACCAGATTGACGCGCCCATGAGCGGTACGGTCAGTCCCGCCAGCATGATGATCATCGTGCTGGCAATCGGCCACCTTCGTCGCAGTTCGAGAAAAGTGAACAGAATGGACAGCAGGCCCAGACTGAGGAACGCCACCACCACGGTCCGGAACGTGGTGATCCATTGCGGACCGGCGGACAGTCCGAGTGGCCAATAGCCCAGTTCGAAACACAGATAGGCGACACCGGCAAAGGCGAACAGCGCGGCAGCCGGGAAGATCGCCGTTCGTCGGACGATGAACAGTATGCCGATATAGATCGCCCCGAGGGTCGCGATGCCGATCAGGAGCCCGTGGAAGAAGGAAATGCGCTGGCGCTGGGCGTCGAACGCCCACTGGGCCCAGAGAGTCAGGTTCTCCGGCCAGGCGCCCGCAATCTCGACAATGTAGGTCCGCATGCCGTTCGGCGGAACCTCGACCAGGAAACTGTCGATATTGCCGTCCGACCGCAGTACCGGCGGTACGCCCTCCGCGACCGACACGCTGCGGACACGCCGCGCGACCAGGTTCTGGCCATAGAGTCCCGTGCCCGTCACGCCGTCACGCCCGACGGCCACAAGGCGGCTTACGGGCTTCTGATCGATGTTCTTGACGGTAAACACGAGCCAGCGGTAGCGCCGCGACTGGCCGGTTGCCTGGACCTGCACCTCGACGGTCTGTCCCTGCGCATTTTCGATCTGGACGGTTGTCGTGGGGAACTCGGACTCGACCTTGTCGGCAGCCTGCAGAATGTCGACACTGGGCGACTCCAGAGGCAGTTCGATGGTGTCGCGAGCGATTGCGGCCGAACCCGCGACACAAATCGCGAGAAACCACGCAGCAAGAACAAAGGCGGTGCGAAAACCAGCCAAGACCGTCGGCTCACTTTATCAGAATTTCAGTCCGCACCTTGGTACCGCCGCACGTCACTGAACACAAGACTCCCGCAAGGGCAATCGCTCGAAATAATTAACCGATACGGGGCATTAGGCATTGTTACCGGACCCTGATGCCACGCTCAGCGCCTGGCATCCTCTGCCAGGATCGCGAACAGCATGTGATCCTGCCAGACCCCGTTGATTCGCAGATATCGCCGGGCATATCCCTCTTCGGTGAAGCCGCATTTGCGCAGCAGACCGATCGAGGCCTGGTTGTTGGGGAGGCATGCCGCTTCGAGACGATGCAGATTGAGTGTCTCGAAGACGAACGGAACGACGGCCGAGACTGCCTGCGACATGTGGCCGTGACGGGCATACGGAAAGCCGATCCAGTAACCTAGCGAACAGGCCTGAGCTACGCCGCGCCGGATGTTGCTGAGCGTGAGGCCGCCCAGCAGCGAGTGATCCAGCGCGTTGAAAATGAAGAACGGATAGGCCTGATCCTCGCGGATATCGCGGATGTACCGCCGGATTCTCCTGCGAAACGAACTTCTGGTCAGATCATCGCCCGGCCAGGTGGGTTCCCAGGGCGTGAGGAACTCGCGCGAAACCGCGCGCAGAGACGACCATGCGGCGAAATCCGGCATCTGCGGCGTGCGCAGATAGATCCCTTCCGCGTGGATCACCGGCCCGCTCTCTACGGGATTGACCGAGCGCAAAAAAGCCATTGCAGACCCTGGTTTCCTCACTCATTCGGGCGTCCGCGTCTGGCTGCACCACCCGCGCGCACCGCACTCCGGGATCACGGCCCTGACTCTAGATCCAAGCCATACCCTCGCTGCGCCTGCCGATCATTCCTCGCCGGCATTTCCGCGCGGGACCACCGCAGTACAACCGGTCCCGAATCCGATTATCGATACTGAGACGCCAAGCTCAAAGGAATTTTTCCGCAATGCTGTCGTAGGACGCCAGCTTTCCGACCGGTCCGACGGCCGAGACAACCGGCGCTGCGTGATCGAAAAGGCGCGTGGCGACGGATTTCACTTTCTCCGCATCGACAGCCTCAACACGCGCAACCAGTTCCGCGATGGGCAGCACGCGGCCGAAGACAAGTTCCTGGCGGGCGATCTGCTCCGCCCGGGAGGAGGAACTTTCAAGGCTCATGAGCAATCCCGCCTTGAGCTGGGTGCGCGCGCGGTCAACCTCCAGCTCGCTGATGTCCTGTGCGGCGCGGCCGAGCTCCCCGGCCACAACCGGCATCAGCTCCGGCAGGTCGTCGGGTCCCGTGCCGGCATATACGCCGAAAAGGCCGGAATCCGCATAACCCCAGCCGAAGGAGAAGATCGAATAACACAGCCCGCGCTTCTCGCGGACTTCCTGGAACAGCCGGGACGACATGCCGCCGCCGAGTATGCTCGAGAGCACCTGCATGGCGTAGTAGTCGTCGTCGACATAGGACAGCGCCTGGAAACCGAGGATGGCATGCGCCTGCTCGAGATTGCGTTGCTGCCGGCGGTCGCCACCGGCATAACGCGCCGGCTGCGGCACGATTGCCGGTTGTGAGAGCGACGGCTCGAGCGACGACTCCACCAGACCGACCAGATGGTTGTGATCCACCGCGCCCGCGGCCGCGACGACCATGGCGCCGGATGCATAGTTGGCGTCGCGATAACCCACGAGATGGTCGGCGGAAAAACCACCCACGCTGTCGACGGTACCCAGCACGGTGCGGCCAAGCGGCTGCTCCGGGAACGCGGCTTCCTGCAGCATGTCGAAGACGACATCATCGGGCGTGTCCTGCGCGGCCGCAATCTCCTGCATGATCACGTTGCGTTCCCGCGCCAGCTCACGCGGATCGAACACCGGATTCTGCAGAATGTCGGCAAGGACATCCATCGCGAGACCGACGTCATCCTTCAAAACGCGGGCGTAATAGGCCGTGGTCTCGACGCTGGTCGACGCGTTGAGGTCTCCGCCGACCGACTCGATCTCCTCGGCGATCTGCAGGGCGGAGCGGCGTTCCGTACCCTTGAACGCCATATGTTCGAGCAGATGGGCAATGCCGTGCTGTTCGCTCGTTTCATGGCGCGCACCGGCACCGACCCAGACACCGAGAGACGCCGTCTCCAGATGCGGCATCTCATGTGTCACCACGCGCAGGCCGTTGGACAGCCGCGACGTCTCCACCTTGCCGCCTTCAGTCATTCGCCGCCGCCCTGGCGTGGTTTTCGACGTACGTTTCGACCGCGGCCGCATCGTTGGCCAGCACCGAGAAACGCTCTTCGCGCTCGTGCAGGTCGGCGAGCCAGGAGGGCAGTCCGGGCGTATGGCCGCTGGCCGCGGCCACCGCGTCAGGGAACTTGGCCGGATGCGCGGTCGCGAGCGTGATCATCGGAACGGTATCGTCGCCGGCAGCCCGGGCCGCGACTTCGAGGCCGATGGCCGTGTGCGGATCCACCAGTTCCCCGGTCCCGGCCAGGGTGCTCGCAATGCGGTCGGCGGTTTCCTGTTCCGTCGCCCGTCCGGCGTCGAAGTTGGCACGGACATTCTGCAATGCGTCTTCCGCCACCGTGAAGGCGCCGGACTGAACAAGGCTCTCCATCAGGCCGCGGACGGCGGAAGCGTCGCGGTCATAGGCCTCGAACAGGGCGCGCTCGAAATTGCTCGACACCTGGATGTCCATGCTCGGACTCGTTGTCGGAACGACCTTGTCGGTCTCGTAACGGCCGGACGCGACGACCCGCGCCAGGATGTCGTTGACGTTGGTGGCGATCACGAGGCGTTCGACGGGAAGCCCCATGCGCCGGGCGACGTAGCCCGCAAAGATGTCGCCGAAGTTGCCGGTCGGCACGGTGAAGCTGACCTTCCTCGAAGGCGCCCCGACTGCGACGGCCGCCGTGAAGTAGTAGACCACCTGGGCCATGATCCGGGCCCAGTTGATGGAGTTGACCCCGGCCAGGGCCAGGCGGTCGCGGAAGTCGTGGTGGTTGAACAGCGCCTTCACGATGGCCTGGCAGTCGTCGAAGGTGCCCTCAATCGCGAGATTGTGGACATTGTCCTCGGTCACCGTCGTCATCTGGCGGCGCTGCACGTCGCTGACACGCCCATGCGGATGGAGGATGAAGATATCGACCGCATCGCGGCCGCGAAACGCGTCGATGGCGGCTCCGCCGGTATCCCCCGAAGTCGCGCCCACGACCGTGGCACGCCGTCCCCTGCGCTTGAGCGCATAGTCCATGAGACGGGCCAGGATCTGCATGGCCACGTCCTTGAAAGCGAGCGTGGGACCGTGGAAAAGCTCGAGCAGCCAGGACCCCGAGTCGAGCTGCTTCATCGGCGTGACGGCGGCGTGATTGAAGGTTGCGTAGGCTTCGTCGATCATCGCCCGGAGGTCGTCGTCCGGAATGGCACCGTCGACAAAGGGCGCCATCACCGCGTACGCGACTTCCGCATAGGGCCGCCCGGCGAAACCGGCGATATCCTCGGCCGTCAGCGTCGGCCAGGTCTCCGGCACATATAGCCCGCCGTCACGCGCAAGTCCGGCAAGCATGACGTCTTCGAATTCCAATACCGGCGCTTCGCCTCTGGTGCTGACGTAGTTCACGACACAGTCCCTCTGAATTGCGCCGCGCACCCTATCCAGTGTGACCGGCAAGGGCAAGCATGTGGAGGTAGTGAGAACCGTGAATGCGTCGGCTACAGGACCCCGCTCATCGGCAGCGGCGTCAGTGAGCGACCGTGAACCGGGCGAGCTTGTGCCGGGGCGTTTCCGCCTCGTCGACCAGAGCGACTGCAAAGTCCTCCATCGAGATGCGGGAGTCGCCGTGATCGTCAACCAGCAGGATGTCCGAACCCAGGCGATAACGGCCCGTGCGTTCCCCCGGAACCAGCATTGCCGGCGGACACAGATACGACCAGTCGGCCCGTCTGTCTGCGGCGCAGAGCTCATACTGCGCCTGACAGGCGTAGGCGATCGGGACCACGTCTTCGGGCAGGAAGCCGGGCGCTGTGAGAACTGTGGTCCCGTTGGCATCAGGCAGCCTGAGGCTCGCCGCACCGCCCACGATCAGAACGCGCGTGCCGACACGGGCCGCGGCATCCAGCACCGAACGGGTGAGTGCCGCCAGCGTCGCTTCCCTGCCGTCCGGCGGACGAAGTGCGCTGACCGCCAGATCGTGGCCCGCAATCACGTCCGCCAGACCTTCCGTATCCAGGACGTCGGCCACCAGCGGCGTTACCGACGAAGGCAATGCCTCGACCTGTGCCGCGCTGCGCACGACGGCGGTGACATCATGTCCGCGCGAAAGCGCCTCGGACACGACCCGGCTTCCGACGTCGCCTCTTGCACCAAATACGATCAGTTTCATTTCAGCATTCCTTTCAGTGCTGTGGCTTCAAGTTGGGCTGATTTCTCATCGGCAGGTGTTGCCCGGCCGTCTGGCTCAGCCAGACGCCGACCAGCACGGTCACGAAGCCCGCGGCCTGCAAGCTCGTGAGGTGCTGGTCGAGCACAATCCATCCGAGCATCAGGGCCGTGACCGGGCTCAGGAACCCGAGCGCCGACACGGCTGACGGTTCGATCCGGCGCAGGCCGCGGAACCACAGGTAATAAGTGAAGGCCGCGCCGATCAAGCCGAGATAGACAAGCCCGAGCACGTTATGCGTCGACAGTGCCGGTAGCGGCGGCTCGATCCAGAGGGCCACGGGCAGCAGAAGCAAACCGCCTGCCGTCAATTGCCAGGCCGTGAAGGTCAGGAGCGAGACCGGCGGCTGCCACTTGCGGCTCAGGACGGTTCCGGCCGCCATGGCCACCGCGCCGCCGAGACCGGCCGCGACACCAATCGGATCGAGGGCGGCGCTTGGTGTCAGAACAAGCAGGGCGACACCGGCCATGCCGGCGATCGCGGCCGCGACCGCAAGAACGCGAACCGCCGACCCCAGAACCGCACGGGCGAGAAAGATGACAACGAGAGGCTGGATCGCGCCGACCGTCGCCGCCACGCCACCCGGCAGCCGATAGGCGGCAAAAAACAGCAATGCCCAGAAGACCGAAAAATTGAGCGCGCCGAGCAGAAGCACCCTGCCCCACCACTCAACCGCCGGAAACTGCCTGACGATCAAAAGCAGCAGGAGACCCGCCGGCAACGCCCGAAGCATTGCAACGGTCAGGGGATACCCGTCAGGCAGCCATTCCGTGGTTACGAGATAGGTGCTGCCCCAGATAGCGGGCGCCAGGGCGGTCAGGATCAGGTCGGAAAACCGGGGCATTTGCCTCTCCAGGAATTTATCTTGATATCAAGATAGTTATTTTTATCTTGACGTCAAGACAATCGTGTCTGACAAATCCGGTCATGGATCATGTCGACAGGATTCTCGCGCAGTGGCGGTCCGAGCGGCCCGACCTGGAGGTCGCGCCCATGGGCCTGCTCGGGCGGATCAAGCGGCTTTCGCTCTGTCTCGTTCGGGAAATGGAAAAGACCTGGGCCGAATACGGCCTGAACGCCGCCAGCTTCGATGTCCTGGCGACGCTGCGCCGGTCCGGCGCTCCCTATCGCCTGTCGCCGGGCGATCTGATCGCCTCGACCATGGTGACGTCGGGCACGATGACCAACCGGATCGATCAGCTTGAGAAGGCGGGCCTTGTGGAACGCGTCCAGAATCCGGAAGACGGGCGAAGCTTTCTGATTTCGCTAAGCGACAAGGGGTTTGCAGTGATCGACGAAGCCGTGGCCGCGCATGTCGCGACACAGGCGAGGCTTGTTTCGGGTCTGTCGGAAAGACAACAGCGCGAACTCGACGTACTGCTCAAGACCTTCCTTAGCCGTTTCGAAACAGAGCGTTGAGCGTCAGGTGCCGCCGGATTTCGACCTGTTGTAGTGGCGCATGGCCTTCGCCCGGTTGCCGCAAGTTTCCATGCTGCACCACTTGCGGCGCGCATTCCTGGTCTCATCGATAAAGAGCCATCCGCAGTTCTCGCCGGGACACATCTTCATTCTCGACAACTCCCTCTGATCGGCGACGAGAGAAAGAGCTGATGCGGCGATCAGCGCCTCGATGGGCTGGCTCCGCGCGGTTCCGGCAGGATCTTCACCTTCTTTGTCCTGCAAGGTCAGGATCGGACCGAGGTAGTCGCCGGGCGCCCTGTTGACAAAAAGTGCCCGCAAAGACGATCGCAGCTCCCGGAGCTGTTCCATGCTGTCAGGCAACGCTGCGCGTTCAAGTCCGAGCGCATCCGCCCAGACGGCCACGTCCTCGCGGGTCTGAAGCTTCTCCGCGACAACCCGGCCATCCGCCGACCAGTCCGCCGTGTTGACGAAATCCAGCGCGAGTCGTCCGCCGATCAGGCGGACCGGATGGCCCTGACTATAGGTCATGCCATTTTCTAACCTCTACAGGGGTTGACTTCAATCTCCTGTCGTTGCTAACCATTGTTATGGTTAGAAATAAACCCCTGCCCGCATCGCAGGAACAGCAGGCTGTCACCATCACCCGCAAGGGGATATGGCTCGGAATGCGGCGCCTCCTGCCGCTCGCGCTGTTCGTCGTTCCGTTCGGCATTGCTTTCGGCGTAGCCGCGGTCGAGCAAGGGATGTCAGCACTACAGACCGTCGCCATGAGCGCACTGGTCTTTTCCGGAACGGCCCAGTTTGCCGCGCTGGATTTCTGGCACAATCCGATCGCCTTTCTGTCTCTGGCCCTTGTGGTGCTGGCCCTCAACGGGCGTCACATCATCATGGGTGCGGCGCTCTCGCCCTGGCTTAACCGGCTCGCCGTCGGCAAGAGACTGGCGATCGCCGGCCTGCTGAGCGACGTGAACTTCGCCGATAGCCACAGCGCCCTCAAGAGTGGCGAAAACGACCTCGGCCCTCTGCTCGGAGGGGGGATCGCGCTGTGGACCACCTGGGTTACCGGAACGGCAATCGGCGTCCTTGGCGGCCGTTTTCTCGGCGATCCGGAGACGTATGGCATCGACGTCGTGATGGTATGCTTTTTCGCCGCTGCAGCGGCCGGCCATCTCCGCACGACGTCGAACGCCGCTCCGATCATCGTCGCCGCCCTGGTCGCCGCGGCGACAGCCGGATGGCTGCCGCTGGGATGGAACATAATTCTCGGCGCGCTCGCGGGCGCCCTGACGTCCCTGTTCCGCAATGCCGGATGATCTCTCCGCCACGCTTGCAATCGCCCTCGTCGCGGCCGTCACCTATGGCAGCCGTATCGCGGGCGTCGTGATCATGTCGCGGATCGAAACATCGCCGATGGTGAGCCGGTTCCTTGACGGGCTCGCGGTCTCGGTCGTGGCCGCACTGGTTGGTTCGATCGCAGTGCGCGGCGGCCTTAAGGAAATCGCGGCGATCGTTCTGGCCTCAGTCGTGATGATCGGCACCCGCAGCGCAACGTGGGCCATGTTAACGGGCATGCTGTGCGCGGCCGCCTGGACTGCACTGACGTCTTGATGGCGTTGACGGAGCCGTGAGATCCCGGTTGACCCGGCCCCTGCGGCCGCCCCTACTGAGTGAGCGCGATCAGAATCAGCGAGGCCTGCCATGAGCGCCGACACACAATTCCTCTCTCCATCGGAGGCCGCGCGGAGGCTGGGCGTTTCCGCCAAGGCCCTGCGGCTCTATGAAGAGCGCGGGCTCATCGCTCCGGTGCGGACCGAAACGGGCTGGCGAACCTACGGGCCCGATGACATGCGGCGCGCAGGCGAAATCATCGCGCTGCGCGACCTTGGCTTCACCCTCGCCCAGATCGTCACGATCCTCGGTGAGGACCGTCATGATCTGGACGACATGCTTCTCGCTCATCAGAAGAAACTCGAAAGCCAGATGCGGGACGTTGCATACAGAATCGAAAAAGTCCGGGCCCTGCAGGACGACCTTGCCCGGCGAGAAGCCCCGGGCGCAGCAGACCTGGGGGACCTCGTCGCGTCGGCCGCCGAACCGGTCGTCGCTTTCGACCTGCCCTGGCCCTGGGGCGGCGAACGCTTCGAACTGCATGACATTCGTCCGCTCACTTACCTTATCGGTCCGCTGTTCAGCGGCAAGACCAGACTGGCCAGGCGGCTGGCCGAAGAACTGCCCAACGCAAGCTTTCTCGGCCTCGACCGGCTGGAGGACGACGGTGCAGCGGTTCGGGCGAAACTGGATGCTGATCCGGCTCTTCGCCGGCGGGTCGGGAAGGTCCTCAAACGGCTCACCAAGGACGGTGCCGCAGGCTCCGATGCCCTGATCACGCTGATCGCCGGTCTCGAAGCCGACGGCCCCGAAATCATCGTCGTCGATCTGATCGAGCAGGACCTGGATGAAGCGACCCAGCAGGCCCTCGCCTGCTACCTGCGCGGGCGGGGGGCAGAGGCAAAGCCCCTGTTCGTCATGACCCGGTCGAGCGAAATTCTGAATCTCGGAGCCGTCGGGCCGCACGAGGCGATCATCCTCTGTCCCGCCAACCACAGCCCGCCGGCATTCGTGGCAGCCCGCCCGGGCGCGCCCGGATACGAGGCGGTCGCAAGCTGCCTCGCATCGCCCGCGGTGCGGGCGAGAACGGCGGGCGTGATCGCCTGCCGGCCACCGGCGGCGTGATGCTTGCGATTGGCCGGAGTCCGCTCGCTTCTCTTTTGCTTAATGTAAACATTCAAAATTAAGCATAGCAAAATAAATACCCCCTATAGCGAGCGTAATTGCTTAGCCTAAGCATGTACGATGCCGTAGATGCGAGGCCGCTTTCTTGAAAAAGTTCATGATAATTGCTGCGGTGGTTGTGGTGGGCTGGTTCCTGATCGACAGGTTCCAGGGCGGCATGCTCGGCGCAATGGTTGGAACGACGACGGACCCCAGAACCGCGCTTGGAAACCGGTCACACGGGTTTGGGATGAAACCCCGGCTTTTCACGTTGCGGGATGCAACCTACAGACCGTTCGTCGACAAGTTCCTGGGCAAGCGAAAACCGAAGCAATACGGCAAGCGGGTTTCCCTCGCCATCCCGGAGGCATACCTGAACGTTACTTACAGCGAGCCGGACGGCTGGTCACATCGCACTATTGGGATCGCTATTCAGCTCTCATCTCAGAACTTCAAGCCCTATCGAACCGAAAGAGCCATCATAAGAAAGGCCGTCGTCGAACACCTGAACATCACCCTGATTTCCAGAGATGAACAAAAACTTCGCACTATCAGAGACCGAGACCGGCGCAAGAAATTAAGCGAGATCAGATTTAAGGCCTGGCCATGGGAACAGGACGTTGCCCGCCGCAACCACCGCCGGATCCACATACCAGATTCCTATGCACGGCGGCGCTACGACGATGAACTGCTCAGGCGCGGGTTCACAAACATAAACGCCGGCATCGGTGTCACACCCCACCTGACGCGGCAAGAGCGCGAAAGGGATCTGGTGCGCAGCGTGTTCCGCAATCGCGAAAAGTACGAGACCGTTGAGGGCTGCACAAAAAGCCCTGGTCCGTGGCCGAACTCGGTTCGCTATGCCCCGTCGCGACAACTTC
This sequence comes from Hyphomicrobiales bacterium, assembly GCA_965275905.1. GTDB lineage: Bacteria > Pseudomonadota > Alphaproteobacteria > Rhizobiales > JAJFHC01 > CBDAQD01. Next base: position 24,120 of record CBDHYJ010000015.1, read on the forward strand.
TGGAGACGCTGAAGGGCCGCGGTCTGCGCGGCAGCGCATGCCTCCGGTACGGAATTCCAAAAAACGGCTACGCGTTTGTTCAAAAAGACGAAAACGGGGATATCGAGTTCACGACCAGATGTAGGACTAACAAGGGCAGCAGGTTCGGCAGTTGCCACAGCTTCTTCTTCTGGAAAGACATCTGGCCGATGGGACTGGTCGTTTCCGCACCCTTCCAGGATCGGATCCCGGAGCTCATCGATCATGTCAGAGCCCTGTTCGATGAATTCGAAGCCGAGGCGCATGCGCTCGAGCGGGCAGCGCAATGAAGAAGCTGGCTCGCAAGTTTGGCCCCCTGGCAGCAGCACTCGCGTTGGCGCTACTAATCACAATGGAGTGGTCGCCAAGTCTGTCCGATATGGAAAGGCAACCGCAGGACATCATATCCAGCATCATCGCATTTTATTCCGACGGGACCTTCCGGCGGGATCCCACCGAAGAGGAGAAATCAGAAGACGGTACTGATGCCCTGGTGCTGAAGATATTGAGGCGCACGTTCTCTACGCGGGAAAACCGTTGCGTACCTCTCGGCGAAGGATTGGACGGCAATCATATCTGGATGTGGATGTCCGTGCGCGAGTTGAGAGAGTTCGATGGCGATTTTGAATTTTTGGAAAAGACCGCTGACGCGCCATTGGCATATACAAGGGAAACACGGTCCTTCAAGGGTCTGCGTGTGCCGCTCGACTCATCCAACTGGTGTGTCACTCTTGGCTTTGCTTTGCCTTTTGGATCAACGGAGGAACTGAGGGAGCGGCGTTTCCTCATGGTCGCGTTCTACCTGCCTGAATCATTGGACACGCTAACCAACTGTACCGCCGAACCGGGGCCCTGGACCGGCTCGACGGTCTATCGGTATTCACCCGAGTTTCTAGAAAGCCTCCCGTATCATGACGATGACACAGTCAACGGGGTAAGCTGTTTTACTCCGGGATTACCTGCGAAAAGCTACGCCATCGTCACCAGGGATGAACAGGGTGGGGTATCGTCCGTGGCCCGGTGCAACGTGAGCGAGTTCCGCCCGCCGCAACACTCCCGGCGGAACAGGTGCCGTGTCTACTTCCGGTGGCGCGAGTCGTGGGAAATCGCCCTCTTTATCCATGAATCCAGCATAAATGAATTGCCGGTTCTCATGGAAAAAGCCCGTTTGCTGTTTGACAGATACGAGCAGCTTGCGCGGGAAACTCCTGCTGAGCCCGACCAAAGCTGACACTTCCGAGCATGCAGCTGCAGAACAGCGGATGGCAGCGTCAACAGTGTGTCTCGTTGGGCTTGACCCGATCAATATCTGCAACTTAGATAAAAAGTATGATTTTGGATTTATCGTCTAATACAAATGCCTGATACCGCTCTAGAGCATCACATCCCTATCTGCCGCGCTCTCTCACAGCTCATGCCGGGGCTCGTGGAGGTCGTCCTGCACGACCTGAACACGGGAAAGATCGCGCATATCGAGAACGCATTTTCGCCGCGCAAGGCAGGCGACGCATCGCTGATCGAAACGGAAAACTACGAGGCTGAGTTGAACCAGGACGGCACGATTGGCCCTTACCGGAAGGCAAATCCGGACGGATCGACACTGAAGTCGGTCTCGGCTCTGATCCGGGACGAACAGAACCGTCCCGCCGGGCTTCTGTGCATCAACATGAAGACTGACGGTCTGGAATCCGCAGCGCAATTGCTCGCCGGACTTGCGGCCGTCGGACCGGATGAAAGCCAGGGCATTCTGAAGAACGACTGGCGCGAGGTGGCCAACACTGTCATTGCAGAAACCCTGCGCCAGCGGAAACTCGGGACCAACCAGGCAAAACGGCCGGACCGGCTCGAGATCGTGCGCAACCTCCTCGACGCCGATGTGTTTGCCGCGCGCGGCTCCGCCGATTATGTGGCCGAGGCGCTGGGCATCTCGCGCGCCAGCCTTTACGGCCTGCTCAACGAGGCGAAGCGGGCGCAACGCTGGGTCATGAATGAAAGCGAAACGGTGTGATGACAGAGCCCAAGCCGATGCGGGACTTCGGTCTCGAAGTCTTCTTCTCCGAGTGGGAGTTCAAGGCACGGCACCACATGACGGCGTCGGATATCGAAAGCATGAGCCTTTCCGACCTTCTGGCGCTGGCGGCACCGGAAGATCGCGAAGCCTTCGACTCCCTGTGGCTCGGCTACACCGAAACCTGGGGCGCACCCGCTCTGCGCGCCGAGATCGCGGCCACTTACGAGACCGTCTCGGACGACCATGTCCTGTGTCTCGCCGGGGCCGGCGAAGGGCTCTATTCGGTGGCGCGGGTGCTGCTCGACGCGGGCGATCATGCGATCGTGCCGACACCCAATTACCAGAGCGCGGAGACCGTACCGCTTTCGATCTGCGCGGTCTCCGGCGTGCCGCTGCGGCGTGTAACCCGTGCCGAGGGCGGCAACGCCGGGGGCGGCTGGCGGCTCGACATTGATGACATCAGGACGGCGATCCGGCCGAACACGAAACTGATTTCGCTCAATTTTCCGCACAATCCGACGGGAATGGTGATGCCGCGCGCAGACATGGACGCGCTGGTCGCGCTCTGCCGGGGAAACGGCATCTACATCCTCTGCGACGAGGTCTATCGCGGCGTCGAGCTGGATCCGGGAGACCGGCTGCCGCAGATTGCCGACCTTTATGAGAAAGGCATTTCACTCAATGTGATGTCGAAGGCCTATGGCCTGCCGGGCTTGCGGATCGGGTGGTTCGCGAGCCGGGACGTGGAACTGCTGCAGAAAGTCGAGCGCTACAAGCATTACCTCTCGATCTGCAACTCCGCTCCGTCGGAGATGTTGGCCCTGATCGCTCTGAAAGCGCGCGAGCAGATCCTGGAGAAGAACCGTGCGCTCCTGCAGCGGAACGTCGCCCTTCTGGAAGCGCTGTTCGACGACTTTCCCGGTCTGGTAGAGTGGGACCGGCCTCAAGGGGGCTGCGTCGCCTTTCCGCGTTACACAGGGCCCGGCGACGGCGAGACATTCTGTCGTGCGCTTCTGGAAGAGAATGGCGTCCTGTTGCTGCCGGCATCAATCTATGCGTCCGATCTCGATGACGTGCCGGCGGATCATTTTCGGTTCGGCTTCGGCCGCGACCAGGTGTTCCGGGACGGGCTCGACGCCATGCGCAAACACTTCGAGACGCATTTTCCGGAATTCGCGCGCTAGCCGCAAAAGTGTCCCGCGAGCGCGTCCCACTGGCGCTTCGACAGGCTCTCCCTGCCCGCAATCATCCAGTAGGTCTCGGCCGGTTCGAGAACCCGTTCCGAGACACGGACGAGCGATCCGGCGTCGAGTTCCCGCGCGCACAGGGGCAGGGACGCGAGCAGCACGCCGGCGCCCGAGACCGCGGCCGCGAGCGCAGCGGAGAAGCTGTCGAACCGGAGACGGGGGACCGGCGTCGCCGGACCGCCGGCATGCCGCACCCACTCCTGCCACCCTGCCCTCGGCCCTGCGACAGCGATGCGCGGCAGATCGTGCCAGCCGTCGCCCGCCTGCAGGAGGCCGGGAGAAGCAACCGGTGAGAGCGCCTCACGGAAGAGCGGAGCGCTGTAGTGTTCAGCCCAGTCACCCGCGCCGTAGCGTACCTTGATGGTCGCGTCCTGCTGTTCGCCCTCGGACTGAAGCACCATGGTCGAAAACGTGATCTGCGGGCAAACATCCGGCGGAACGTCGTGCAGACGTAGCGCGAACCAGAGCTCGATGGCCGACGCACTGGCTGAAATGACGATCTTGGTCCGCTGTACGCCGAACAGGTCCTCGCAGCTCTGGCGCAGCGCCTGAAGGGAACCGCTGACATAGGGCAGCCACGCCTCTCCATCGACAGTGAGCGCCACGCCCCTCGCCTGACGCACGAACAGGCGCGAGCCGACAAGCTTCTCGAGATTCGTGATGCGCTGGCTGATCGCGGCCTGGGTCAGCCCGGTTTCACGCGCCGCCGCCGTGAAGCTGCCGGTGCGTCCCGCCGCTTCGAACGCGCGGACCCATTCGAGGGGAAGATTGTGCAGGGGCAATTCAGACATAACAAATTCGATGCCTTATGATTCAAATTCCTAATTTGTGCTTATGTCTATAGTGCTGCAGATTTGGTCAAGTCCAGTCTGAATCCCTTACAAAGATCCTTTGCGAGAAGACAAAAGATGCATGACGCAACATTGAACGCGGACGGCCGCGAAGTCGCTATCGGTACGCCGGAAGGTCCGGTCCGGTTCCATGCCGTATGGCTGCGCGACAATGCCTGGGACGCGGAAACCCGGTCGCCCGGAAACGGTCAGCGCCTGATCGCCCTGCGCGACATCCCGCAAGAAACGTGGATCGGAACGGTTGAAATCACCGGACAAGTCCTGCGCGTCACGTTCGAGCCGGAGGGAAAGACGGTCGACTACGACGTCGCCTGGCTGGTCGAAAACGCCTATGACCGCCCAGCACCCGCGACCGGTGGATGGACCGCCCCGCATGTCGAAACATGGGACAGCAGTCTCATGGGCGATCTGCCGGAGGCCGACTTTGCAACGGTTGGATCGGATCCCGCTGCGCTGGAGGAATGGCTTGGCAAGGTTGCGCGTTACGGCTTCGGCAAGCTCACCGGCGGTCCGGTCGAGGACGGCGCGCTCATGCAGGTGGTCGATCTCTTTGGCTATGTGCGCGAAACAAATTACGGCCGGCAGTTCGAGGTCCGCACGGAAGTCAATCCGACCAACCTCGCCTATACAGGCCTCGGCCTTCAGGCCCATACCGACAATCCCTACCGGGACCCGGTGCCGACGGTTCAGGTGCTCTACTGCCTCGAAAGCTCTGCCGCGGGCGGAGAGAACATGGTGGTGGACGGATTCCGCGCGGCTCACCGCCTGCGCGACGAAAACCCGGACTGGTTCGATGTGCTCGGCCGGTACTGCGCGCGCTTCGAATACGCCGGCAATGCCGGGGTCGTCCTGCGCTCGCGCCGGCCGATGATCGAGCTGGCACCCGACGGCGAGCTGATCGCGGTTCGTTTCAACAACCGCTCGGCCGCCGCGATCACCGACGTGCCGTTCGACGCCATGGAGACCTACTATGCGGCCTACCGGCGGCTCGGCGAAATCATCGACGACCCGGCGATGGAAGTGACGTTCCGGCTCGAACCCGGCGAGTGCTTCATCGTGGACAACACCCGCGTCCTGCACGCGCGGAAGGCCTATTCCGGGACGGGCACGCGCTGGCTCCAGGGCTGTTACGCCGACAAGGACGGCCTGCTCTCGACACTGGCCGCCCTGCAGACACGGACACCGGAGGCTGCCGAATGACCGCTCCAGATATTTCGACGCTCAACCGGGACAACATCGTTGCGTTCATCGGAGACATCTTCGAGCGCCGCGGCGGCGAGGAGTATCTCGGCGAGCCCGTGACCATGGCGGAACACATGCTTCAGGGCGCGACGCTCGCGGAACAGAGCAACCAGGACGAGATCATCATTGTCGCCGCCCTGCTCCACGACATCGGCCATTTCACCAGCGAATTCGGTTCCTTCACCATGGACGACACCGAGGACCGCTTCCACGAGGAAGCCGGCGCCCGGGTGCTCGAGCGGTTCTTTCCATTCGTGATCATCGACTGCGTGCGTCATCACGTGGCGGCCAAGCGCTACCTGTGCGCGACGAAGCCGGAGTATTTCAGGCGCCTGTCGGAGGCCTCGGTGCACTCGCTCAACCTGCAGGGCGGCCCCATGAGCGCAGAAGAGGTCGCGGAATTCGAGGAGAATCCGAACCTGAAGGAAATCATCCAGGTGCGCTATCTCGATGACGCGGGAAAGCGCGACGACATGGAAACGCCCGACTTCTGGCACTTCGCGCCAATGGTGCAGCGCCTCGTCGACCGCCACTGCGGCGAAGAGAGCCAAGCGTAACGTTCCCGCACAGATGCAACGGCGGAAGGTATCAGGGCCTTCGCGCCTTCCAGGCGAACGCCGCAAAAACGCCGATCAGACAGGCGGCAAGCGCAAACCAGGTTATGGCGTATTGCAGATGATTGTTCTTGAATCTGAGCAGTGTTTCGCCCGGCTGGGGCAGCCCGCCGGGCGGTGACGGCTCGCGCACATCAACGAGAAACGGCGCCAGCCTCCGTGCGCCCGAGACCTTCTTCATGGCCGCGATGTCGCGGTAATACCAGACGTTGCCGGAGACGTCGTTCTCCGGCACGAACCAGCCCTGCCGTTCCGGCTTGCGCAGAAGACCGGTTACGGTTTGCGGACCCGCGACAAGTCCCTGCTGCCGGCTCGTACTGTCCTTGAATTTCTCCGGCACGAACCCCCTGTTGACCATGACCGTACCGCCTCCTTCCAGCGCCAGAGGGACGACAACCCAGTAGCCCGGACCGCCGTTTTTCCCGCGTGGGCTGGGCAGACTGGTGAAGACATGGACCTCGCGATCATGGTCGAAGGTGCCGGTCAGCGTGACCGGGCGGTACCGCCAGTCTTCGACATTCATGCGGTCCCACTCGGCGGGTGATGGCACGGTTACGGCACTGCTGCCTGCCCGCTCGGCGACTTTGGCGATCAGTCCGGTCTTCCATTCCAGGCGCTGGAGCTGCCACGTGCCGAGCCCGATCAGCACGACGAGGCCCGCGAGCGCGAAGGCGGAGGGCCAGAACAGAGCACGCGCCGTCATGTGTCGAGTTCGCCTTGGCGCGCTTTGTTGGCGTATTGCAGACAAACGAGAATACCCTTGAACGGCCGCAAGAGAACCAGGGTCAGTACAAGGATCAAGGGCAGCCAAACGGCGGCGTGGACCCAGTACGGCGGCTGATAGGCAACCTCGAGCAGCAGCGCACCGCCGGCCACGACGAAACCCAGGATCAGGATAACGAAGACCGCCGGGCCGTCGCCGCTGTCGGCGAATTTGAAATCCAGGCCGCAGTTGGTGCAGGCCGGCGCGATGGTCACGAATGCCGAAAACAGCCTGCCCTGGCCGCAACGCGGGCAGCGGCCGGTTATTCCGGCGGAAAACGGTGAGACGGGCGCGTAATAGGGTTCTCTGACCACAGGGTCCTCAAGGAGCCAGGGCTCTAAATGATTGCGGCGGCCTCCGGGGAAGCCGCCGCCATCTCATGCAATCCGGTCAGTGCTCCGGTCACGCGGCCCACACGTAGATGCAGGCGAACAGGAACAGCCAGACCACGTCAACAAAGTGCCAGTACCAGGCCGCGGCCTCGAAGCCGAAATGATGATCGGGCTTGAAGTGCCCGGCGAGCGCACGGAACAGGCAGACGATCAGGAAGATCGTGCCGATCAGGACGTGGAAACCGTGGAAACCGGTCGCCATGTAGAAGGTCGCGCCGTAGATATGGCCGGAGAAACCGAACGCCGCGTGCGAATACTCGTAGGCCTGAACGGCGGTGAACAGCGCGCCGAGAGCGACAGTGCAAACCAGCCCCCAGATCAGGCCCTTGCGGTCGCCGTGGACGAGCGCGTGGTGTGCCCAGGTCACGGTCGTGCCTGACGTCAGGAGAATCAGCGTGTTCAGGAGGGGCAAATGCCACGGATCGAACGTCACGATGTCCTTTGGCGGCCAGACGCCGCCGGTCAGTTCTGCCCGGCTTTCCTGGATCGCCTCGCCCGGAAACAGGCTGACGTCGAAAAAGGCCCAGAACCAGGCGACGAAGAACATGACCTCGGACGCGATGAACAGGATCATCCCGTAGCGAAGGTGCAACTGGACTACCTGTGTATGATGGCCCTCCACTTCCGCTTCGCGGATCACGTCCCGCCACCAGGCCGCCATGGTGTAGACGACGCCGAGCAGACCGATGATCAGGAGCCAGTAGCCCTCGTCATGCATGTACATGACGGCGCCGATCGCCGTGATGAACGCGGCAACCGCGCCGACCGCCGGCCAGGGGCTGGGGTCGACAAGATGGTAATCATGGTTCTTTGCGTGGCCGTCAGCCATGTTCCCCTACTCCGTATTTCCCCGGAGCCGCGTGTGCGACATCGGGGCCTTCCATTCATGCCTAATTCAAATTGCGCGTACTGTCACCATCCGCGGCCGCCAGGTCATCGTTGTCCTTGCCGGTCGGGAAGAACGTGTAGGACAGCGTGATGGTTCCCAGCGACTTCAGTTCCTTGTCCTCGACGATCGCGGGATCGACGAAGAAGCTTACGGGCATATCAATGCTTTCGCCGGGTTTGAGCGACTGCTCGGTAAAACAGAAGCACTCGATCTTGTTGAAATAAGCTCCAGCCTGAGGCGGCGTCACGTTGAATGTCGCCGTGCCGACAGTGACGCGGTCGGTCGTATTCACCGCGCGGTAGAACACAAGGCTGTTCTCGCCGATCCGCATGGTCGCTTCGGTCTGCTTGGGCGCGAAGTCCCAGCCGATCCCGCGCGCGGTGTTGGCATCGAACCGTACCGTGATCGTCTCGTCCAGAATCGTGTCGCTGGCGTCTTCCGCCTTGATCGTCGCGCCGCCAAAACCGGTGACCTGGCAGAACCAGCGGTAAAGCGGGACCGATGCGTAGGCCGCACCAACCATCGACGCGACGAAAAACACGCAGGCGAATGCCACTCTGCGTTGCGACTTGGGATCCGGTCTGGCTGTTTCGAACTGCATATGCTTTCCGGTTCGCCTTACAGGGGACGATTCATCACGTTGCCGCCGAGCCGGACAACGGTCACGGCGAAGAAAATGGCCACGAGCACGGCGAGGATCCACGCGATTGCGATGGAACGCATGCGCCGGCGTTTCAGTTGTTCTTCGGACAGTTGCTGCATCACGATCTCCACAGCATGCCCCACGTCCAGTCAGCCGCCACACCGAGCCCCTGCTCCGCCAGAAGAACCGCGAAGATCAGGAACAGATAAAGGATGGAATAGGCGAACATCTGGCGCGCGACCCGGTCGGCCTTGGGACCGGTCCGCCAGCGGTAGACCCGGAATGCCGTAAACAGGAAAATGCCGCCCAGCATTGCTGTCACAAGTCCATAGAGCACGCCGGCTGAACCGAGCCAGACCGGCGCAAGCGTCAGCGGAACGAGCAGGACCGAGTACAGGAGAATTTGCCGGCGGGTTTCGTCACCGCCCGCCACCACGGGCAGCATGGGCACGCCGACCCGCTCGTAGTCCCGCGCGCGGTAGAGCGCCAGCGCCCAGAAATGGGGCGGTGTCCACATGAAAATGATCAGGAACAGCACGATGCTGGTGGCGCTGATATCTCCGGTCACACAAGCCCAGCCGATCATCGGGGGGAAAGCGCCAGCCGCGCCGCCGATCACGATGTTCTGCGGTGTCCGGCGCTTCAGCCACATCGTGTAGACAAACAGATAGAACGCGATGGTCAGCGCCAGGAGCGCACCCGCCACCCAGTTGACCAGCAGGCCCAGAATGAGAACGGATCCGAAAGCAAGCAAGGCGCCGAAAGCCAAAGCCTCGTCAGGCGTAATGTTGCCGAGCGGGATCGGCCGCTTTGCCGTGCGCTGCATCTTGGCGTCTATGTCGGCGTCGAACCACATATTGAGCGCGCCCGACGCGCCGGCACCGACAGCGATAGCCAACAGCCCGGTCAGCGCGATGACGGGGTGAATCGAGCCGGGCGCTACGACCATGCCCACAAGCGCGGTGAAGATCACCAGCGACATGACGCGCGGCTTCAGGAGCTCGAAATAGTCCCCTACCGAACCGTAACCACCGTGCGGAACGGACGTTCCGCCTGCAGACATGTCAATGCCGGTGTCCGTCATGATGCCGTCTGATCGCTGCTCCGAAAGTGCTGAAAGTCCATGTCAAGACGACGGCCGGGCGGTTCAGCAAGGCTGTCCGCCCGGCACATCGGTTACTTGATCCTCGGCAGAGTGCTGAACTGGTGGAACGGCGGCGGCGAGGACAGCGTCCACTCCAGCGTCGTCGCGCCTTCGCCCCATGGATTGTCCGCGGCCTTTTCCTTTCTCGAAAAGGCTTCATACACGCCGTAGAGGAAAATAAGGACGCCAAAGGCCGAGATGTAGGACCCAATCGACGACACATAGTTCCAGCCCGCGAACGCGTCCGGATAGTCAACGTAACGGCGCGGCATGCCGGCGAGACCCAGGAAGTGCTGCGGGAAGAAGATCAGGTTGACGCCGACGAATGTCACCCAGAAGTGCAGCTTGCCGATGAACTCCGAGTAGTTGTAGCCGAACATCTTGCCGAACCAGTAGTACCAGCCGGCGAAGATCGCGAACACGGCTCCGAGCGACAGCACGTAGTGGAAGTGGGCGACCACGTAGTAGGTGTCGTGCAGGACCGGTCGACCCCGGCGTTGGCAAGAACGACGCCGGTGACGCCGCCGACCGTGAACAGGAAGATGAAACCGATGGCCCACAGCATCGGCGTCTTGAACTCGATGGAACCGCCCCACATGGTGGCGATCCAGGAGAAGATCTTCACACCGGTCGGCACCGCGATCACCATGGTGGCGAACACGAAGTAGGCCTGGGTGTCGACATCGAGACCGACGGTGTACATGTGGTGAGCCCACACGATGAAGCCGACGACACCGATCGCAACCATGGCGTAGGCCATGCCGAGATAACCGAACACCGGCTTTCTCGAGAAGGTGGATACGATATGGCTGATCATGCCGAAGCCCGGCAGGATCAGGATGTAGACCTCCGGATGACCGAAGAACCAGAACAGGTGCTGGAACAGGATCGGATCGCCACCGCCGGCGGGATCGAAGAACGTGGTGCCGAAGTTGCGGTCGGTCAGCAGCATGGTGATGGCGCCGGCCAGAACCGGCAGCGACAGCAGCAGCAGGAACACGGTCACCAGGATCGACCAGACGAACAGCGGCATCTTGTGCATGGTCATGCCCGGTGCGCGCATGTTGAAGATCGTGGTGATGAAGTTGATGGCGCCGAGGATCGACGAGGCGCCGGCGATGATGCAGCGAAAGGATCGCGAAATCCATGGCCGGACCGGGCTGCGCGCTGGTCGACAGCGGCGGATAGATCGTCCAGCCGCCGCCCGACGCCGGTATTGATCCCGCAGGCCCTTCGACGAACATCGAGATGAGCAGCAGCCCGATCGCCGGCGGCAGCAGCCAGAACGAGATGTTGTTCATGCGCGGGAACGCCATGTCCGGCGCACCGATCATGAGCGGCACGAACCAGTTGCCGAAGCCGCCGATCATCGCCGGCATGACCATGAAGAAGATCATGATCAGCCCGTGGCCGGTGACCAAGACGTTGAACAGGTGGTGGTCACCGCCAAGGATGCCGTCTCCGGGCGCCTGAAGCTCCATGCGCATCAGAATGGACATGGCACCGCCGATCACCCCCGCGATGATCGCGAAGATCAGGTACATCGTGCCGATGTCCTTGTGGTTGGTCGAATAGACGAAGCGACGCCATCCGGTGGGATGATCCTCGTGATGGTCGTGAGCTGCTGCTTCGGATGCCATATTCGGGTTCCCCTTAATCACAGGTAATAATTGTGTCTCTCAGTCAGGCCGTTACCGGGCGGCGGTTTCGGATGCCGCCGCGTTGCCCGCGACCTGCCTGACGGGTGTTTTCGTCGAGGCGAATTGCTCCTTCGCCTTGACAAGCCACTCGGCGTATTCCTCTTCGGTCACGACCCGGACCGCGATCGGCATGAACGCGTGCCTTACGCCGCAGAGTTCAGAGCACTGGCCATAAAAGATTCCGGTCTTGGTTGCGCGGAACCACGCCTCGTTCAGACGGCCGGGAATGGCGTCCATCTTCATGCCGAATGCCGGGATCGCCCAGTTGTGGATTACGTCAGCCGCGGTCACGATCACCCGGACGTTCTTGTTGACCGGCACCACGACGTCATTGTCCGTCGCCAGCAAGCGCGGCTGTCCGGGCTTCAGTTCGTCGTCCTCAAGCATGACGGCATCAAATGTCATGCCATCGTCATCCGGGTACTCATAGCTCCAGTACCACTGGTGACCGATGGCCTTGATGGTCATGTCGGCATTGACGGCGATCGGTGCGACCGAAGTACAGGAGCTTGAAAGACGGGATACCGCATGATCACCACTCAAAATAATGATCGGGATCACCGTCCAGGCGACCTCGACCAGCGTATTGTGCGTCGTCTTGGAGGGCTCGGGATTGGCCTTGGCATTGAACCGGATCATCACATAGAGCAGGAGACCGAGCACGAACAACGTGATCAGCGTGATGATCACGAGCACAAGATTATGGAAGTCGTTGATCTTTTCCATGATCGGGCTGGCCGCTTCCTGAAAACCAAGCTGCCAGTCGCGTGCATAGCCGTCCTGCGCATACGCCGTTCCCGACACCAGCGGCGCTGCGAACACCGCAGCGAATGCCGACAGGAAAATCCCAAATCCATTTGCAAAGCGCATGGTCAAACCAGCTCCTTCGACCCTTAAAAATCTGATCCCTGGGGGGCGCCTTGCGGTGCCAGCGGCTGTGACACGGCCCTCTTTTCCACCCCGATTGAATCCGCTCACTATTCCAGAAACCACAAACACGAAGCGCTCGCAACGGCCTAGGTGTGCGGCAAAGGACGCGCAACCCGCTTCCGTCACCTGTCCCGTTTCGTTCAAAGTTCACTCGATGACACCGCCGAACGTCCGAAAATCCGCAATTTTGCCCCATTTGTTGGACATTTAGACAACCGGGTCAGGTGTCCCGACCGATTTGTCGTGCGCGGACCCGTGGGCTGTCATCGATTCGCCAGAATATTGCGACCAATTGACACAATCGACAGGACGCGGAAGCCGGCCTCGCGAATCATGGATGCGGCCGCTGCGCAACCAAGGCTTGCGGGGAGAAAATTCGAGTTTGACGAGGAGTTTGCTTTACCATCGCGACAGTGATTGAACGACGC
>CBDHYJ010000016.1:0-127878 GCA_965275905.1 Hyphomicrobiales bacterium
TTTCACCGAGTTCGTCAATTGCGGGTTCGTTGCCAGTTTCACGTACGGCATCGAGGAAGCGGATCAACTGCTCTTCGCGGGGCGTGATCCTTCTCTTTTTGGAAACCATTGCAGGAGCTCCCTTAACAAGACCATTTTGCCTGCCCCAGCCCCGCCATCGGGTCGCCTCAAGATTGCCAGCTTTTATTTTGGTGGTATGTGACATTTGGCACAAGGGCTAAGCCCTCGCAATCGCTGATAAACATTTCGGGAAATCAATATGTCCGGCGAGGCTGCCGGAACGAGAATAGCCGCATTCAGCTTTCGGGAGGCGGCGGCTCCTTTTTTCTGGCTTTGCCGCTTCGGGACCGCATGCGGATCCGGGCAAACATTGCGGAGGCGGTCTTGAACGTCACGCCAAGGACGCGTCCGGCCTGGTTCGCGTTGATATGGTGTTCGCCGCCGCGGCACAGCACGAGCGCCTGCAGCCACTTGTGCAGCGGCACTTTGCTGTCCTCGAACAGGGTTCCAACTTTTACGGTGAACGGCTTACGGCACTCGTAGCACTTATATGTGCGCGTACGGGTGCTTTCGCCTTTCAGTCTTCCAATGTGTTGCGTGCCCCCGCAGTGTGGGCAGACAGGCCCGTCAGGCCATACTTGTTGTTCTATAAATTCGTAAGCTGCGTCTTCGTCCCAAAACTTTCTGGTCTTCTCGTGAAGCATCAGTCGTATTCTCCAGAACGCTACTTACCCCAGCCCTCTGGCCTGCTTCACCCGTTAGCTTTATGTCCTCCCTTGTGGGTGCCACGGACACGAATTCTCCTGTCCGCTGCCCCTATCTTGGGTACGTTATGTATAATTTCCCACTTATAATAAGTATTAACCCGTATTCTCCCGCCAAACATCGTCCGTTGCAATTCAAGATTGTAGCTAATTATTGAGTCGTGTAAATGCTCGGAGGCTAATATTCCTATTTCTGCGCCCTGCAAAAGTGAATTAAAAACAGATATACACGCTAAAGTTGAAATTCAAGCCAACGTTCGGCCACCAGCTGGGGCGTGGCAAGAGTTGGGTTTGATGCGGATCAGAACGGGCAGAGCTGCCGGATCCGGGTGATTGCGCGATCGAATCCGGTGACCGAATAGCGATTGTTCATCAGCACGCCTTCGTCCTTGAGAACTCGAATGCTGAGAGTCTTTCCGCCCTCCAGCGATGAGATGAATCTGTTGACGTAAGCGCCAGGCGGCGACATCAGAACCGCTTCGCTGCGGTCGAAGCGCCATTGAACCGTCGTGGCCCTTTTCTGATCGATGCGGTAGCGGAGCTGTATCCGGTCGCCGGACCGGAAGTGGTGGTTGGTGAAGAGGACGGCATAAAGCTCGTTCGCCTTGCATCGAATAGCGAATGCCGACTCGTCCCGGACTGCGACTGACGTGGCAAGTGTATAGATCTGCGCGAACGCGACACCCTCGAGAGGCCTGCGCACAACATGGAATGTCCAGTTGCCGAAGGATTGTCTTTCGGGATCCCCGGCGGTCTGCGCAACCGGCCGGTCCGGGATCGCCACCAGAAGGACTCCAAGCAACAATCCGATCCGCACAAGATGGAGGCATCTTGCCCGCTGACGATCACCGCCGCAATCAGGAGCGGCAGACGGTATCGCTGGCAGAGCCGAAACGGTTCCGTCAGCGGATTGTTTGAGCGCGCTGACTGACGCGGCCATCGTTGTCATCCCCCGGTTCTGGTCTCGCCTCGCAGGAAGCACCGAGGGGGTGCTACCTACTGCTGTCTGGAGATTTCACGCCAACGGAGGAACTGGCGAAACAAGGCCTCGACCTGAGGTGAGTTCCGGGTTTCGCTGTTCACCTGCACGCCGTTCTTCTTCATGAAGGCGACGAATTGCTCCAGAAGCTGCGCTTCGCCAACGGGCGCTCCTGCAGGCGTCGGCGCGTTCCGGTCCAGCCATTCCTGAGCCGCGGAGAAGCGTTGCCATCCCGGGATCGTGGCCCTGAGATTGACGTTCTTCCAGCCCTTGTGGAATCCAGGCTGCTTGAGTTCCTCGAAACGATCGAAGAATGCATTGATGAAGCGTGCCACCTTCTTGTAACGGGGATGGTTCTTCGGCCAATTGAAGACTGCCAGAACGTTGCCGGCGGCGATCGTCGGCACGACCGCACCCGGCGCAATCAGTTCCGGATAGTCTTTGCTGGTGAATTTCGACGGGAAGTAAACGTCCTGGAGTTCCCTCAGATAGGGGATCGGCAGGAGATGGAGACCATCCTCTTTCTTCAACCGTGCGACAGGCCGCGCGGGTTTGCCCAGAACATTGAAATGTGCCGCGATCTCGCCTGCTTTCATACGGGCGATGGCGCGCCGAGTGTCTTCGTGGACAAGCCTGGCGTTAATGCCGAGGCGGCGAAACAGAAGAGTGCCGACGACGGACGATCCGGTCCCCTTGGCGTTGATGCTTACGGTCTGCCCCTCGAGGTCCTGCAGGCTGCGGATGTCCTTGCGGGCTACAATGTGAACTTCCTCGGGAAACATCACGCTGATGTAGCGGATTCTCCGCCTGATCGAATTGATCCTCGGGTCGTCCTTGAGGTACTCGAGCACATCGGTCTGGACGAAGCCGATGTCGATGCCCTTGAGATAGAGGACGTCCCAGAGATTCTGGACCTTGCCCCGCGCTATGACCGGCACCACCCGCATCAGTTCGAAACGTTCCCCGGCATCCAGCAGGGTGGACAGGTCGAGCGCGGCGATCATGAACGGTCCGCCAAGATTCCGGATCGTGATTATCGAGACTGTGCCGGCGTTGGCGTCGTCCCGGTTCTGCCCGCGAAGCAACGTGTCGGAACCCGCCTGCTGTGGCGATTGCTGTGCCGCCACCGGTTGTGGGAACAGAATCGGGAAACAAAACAGAAATGCCGCAACCAATACCCTGATCATCGCGTCCTCCACTCACATCACGCCGAATTCCCCCAACGTTCGGGCGCCCAAATGCCCGGCTGCCGCAGAGGAATCACAGTGTCAGTCTGGGCGCCCGCGCCGCCTTGTGACAGTAAATTGGCCTGCGTTTGTCGCAGTGATATTTGGACCGGGACGGTTGACGTCGACGCGATCACAAAGCGATGCGTCGGGAGCAATTCGCGGTCATTTTTCGGCCGCCTCTCGCAACCCACAACCTTTGCTAGTATGTCGATCCCCGGTCAGATCGACTGAATTTGAAGCTTCCGGCAACTCTGGGCGCCAAAAATGGAGATTTTGCGGCAAATAGGTGACAGTGCGCTCCGTCGAGACAATCAGCAGCGAAACAGGTTCAACTCGACATGCTCAACCTATGGGAGAAGCCGGCGATAGCCTGCGGCGACGGTGACAACGGATCTGGCCGGGCATCATCTACGGAAGTCACCGTTTCCCAGGTTGCTTTGCGACGGGGTCCTCCATATCGCGGAATTTGACCGGTCAATGTCTTTGAACGTTCGCCCGGTTTCTGTACGATCACCGTCTGTCCGGCATCAACCGGCGTTGGCCATACCGCAATCGGATCGAAGTGTATTGCGTTTGAAAATCCAGTTCAGTTTGGTTCTTGGAACCGCTCTCGCCGCATGCATCGAGACTGCGGCATGGGCGGCGGGCGACCTTCGGGAATGCAAGGCTGCTGACTTCAGGGCGCCGGAGTCAGGATCTATCCGGTTCTGTCAGAAGAGCGGTTATCTATTCGGGCGAGGGACGATAAGGCAGGGGGCGTCCGACGCATTGACCCGCGCAATTGTCAGCGCCGGCGATATCGACAGGGTGTTTCTGCAAAGCGGCGGCGGTATCGTCTCCGAAGGGATAAAGATGGGCCACATCATCCGTGCCGCCGGGCTGGACACCGCGGTGACGGGGTATTGCGCATCTGCCTGCGTGCTGGCTTTTCTCGGCGGCAAGAACCGGTTCAAGGACAAGGGTGCGAGACTGGGCGATCATCAGTCCCTGGCTGTCGGAGATCTGACGCCGGAGCGCGCCCGGCAGCATCGCCTTTTGGTGGAAGCATCGATTCGCGCGCACTGGCAGGCAATGGATGCGGATCCGGCCGCGCTGGCGGTCGCCTGGAAGACTTCCCATTTTTCGGTGCACTGGTTCCGGAAAAACGAACTGAGGCAGTGGAAGATCGTCACCGGATTTTCCGTTGCCGCCCCGAAACCGGCGAAACAGCGCCGCACCCCGCCAAGGAGCACGGCCTACGGGTTCGCCCTGTCCTGCAACAACATGAAAGACTTCGCCAAGGCGTGGAACAAGACCAATGCCAGAAAGTGGGTCAACAAGCGTACCAGACTGTTGCCGATCACAATCAACTGTGGCGCGAAGCGGCTCAACGTGCGGATTTTCGTCAAGGCGCGGCGCAAGCAGATTCCGAAGTCGATTCAGGCGAGATCCGCCCGACGCTACTTCTGCCGTGACAAGTTTCTGAGGGAACAGATGAATTTCGGATGGCGGATCTCTCAGCGCCTCGATTTTTCCGGCAGACAGAGCCGTACAATTGCCGTGCGATGCGCTGCAAAGACCAAGGTGACGACTGCTTCGCCTTCCGCCAAAGCCCGCGCGAAGCCGTTACGGAAGAGAGCCGGAGTGTCAAAAGCGGGCGGGAGTGCAGGAGCGAGAGCGGTCAGGGGGCGTAATCCGGTTGCGCGTCCGGCCAGGACATCACGATTCGACCGCAGGCGTGGCCAGCCGGTGTCCGACGTGGGAACGGATCTCTACCGATAGCCGCGTGCCAATATCAGGAAGGGTCCTTCTTGCGGCGGCGACCATTCCTGGCCGGGGTATCCTTGTCTTTCGGCGGCTGCGGCGGGGCGACTTCCTTGCGCAACCGCTCCAGTTCCCTGTTCTGCTCTTCGATCGCAAGGTTGTACCGTTCGACCGCCGCGTCACGCTGACTTTCAAGCGTGCCGATACGCGCCTTTATTTCGCCTTCCCGCTGCTTGACGAAGTCATCATACGGTGCTCGCGGCTTTTCCGGAGGCCGCTTTATCACCACGGATTTGTCGGCCTTCTTCAGCCACTTGTTGCTTTCGGTCAGGAGCTTGTTGATGCTCATTGTTCAGTCCTCCCGATGATCAGGTCATGATGTTGAAATTGCCCGCCGGGACCGGGAAGTCGGGGTGCAACAGGGCGTCGCCGGCGGTCACGTTCCCGATATAAGGCCCAGGCATATTGTGGAAGTTGAACGAGGGAAACTTTGGTGAGGTCGCCTTGATGTGATTGCCCATCACTGTGGCGAACCGGCCGAAGAGCGATACCGTTGCGCGGTCTCCCTGGACGTTCTGTATCGTGCGATGCATGCAGTAATTGTGATCGAATGATACTCGCTCAAACCTGAAGAAGAAGTTTTCGGTAATCGCGAACTCCAAGATTTCGACCAGGGCGGAGTTCCCGGTGCCGGTGAACCTGTTGCCCTGAACCTGTATCGGGAAGCCAATGGCGACATTGTTGTCCAGCCCAAAATCGAACAGGCCTCGCATGACAAGGGCGCGATCCTCGCGCGCCGGGTCCCGCTGGAGAAAGTCGGCGTGGCCCACGATGTTGTTCTGCACGGATGCCTGAAGCACGAGCTCTCCGTAGATACCCCATGCCCGGTTGGACAGCTGGCCCGTGGCGGCATTCTGGCCCGTGTCCAGCACCTGGTTGGATTCGATGTGCAATTCGCCCAGTACGAACGCAATCCCAACGCCTAGTCCGAGGTCGAGCGCAAAGCCGCAGGAGGAGATGCGGTTTTCGATCACATCGCAGCGCCCGACAACGACAAGGCCCAGGATGCCCCAGAACGCGCAACTGTCGAGATCGTTCCCGGTGATTGTCGGTGCCCACTCGCCAGCGAGTGAAAAGCCGGCTCCCGCCTCGGTGAATGCATTGTTGCTCCATCTGTTCTGACGGCCGCCAACCGAGAACACGCCGCCGATCGCGGACCGGACGCGGTTATCGTGAATGTTCGCTTTGCTGATGCGGGCAGCCAGAAAGGCGAAGTGCTGGGGGGCGTCGCCGGCCTGCATAATGTTGTCGGAGGCGACGAGATCGCTCACGGCGATGGCCGCGATGCCATGAATGTATCCCTGAATGGCATTGCCGGTGACAATGCAGCCATCGACGGGTATGTCCTGATCGTCGATGTTTTCGCCGACCTGGATGGCAATCGGACCGAGAGGATTCGGCTCCAGGAGAACGGTAGCAATGTTGTTTCCGGTCACGTCGCAACCGTCGCCGGTGATCCGGATGCCCGTGCAGGACGGATGGGTGCACCAGACCTTGTTGCCTGATGCGCTCGAACTGCCAGACGCGATATCGACCAGCACAAGCCGGTTGTCTACAGCGGCATTGCCGAGCTGAGGGCCGATGACGGTGTTCTCCGTGACATAGACACCTCTAAGCAGCGAACTCGGTATACTGTTGCCGGGTGCATTGTTGTTTACTGCAATGCCGGTCAGCGCGCCCTGGATGGTGTTGCCGCTGATACGCAAAAACTCCAGGCAGCGCTGGACGAGAATCCCGGCGACTGGGGGTGCAGCGCCCGGCTCCGCCTGGAGACGCATCTCGTTGTCTGTAAACGCCAGGTTCACCGAGTACTGTGTCGCCCAGATGCCAACGCGAACGGACTCGAAGTGGCATTGTTCGACGATGACGTTCTGGCTGCTCAGGATTCTGACGGCGGAGAAGTCGGCGGGATTGGCGGAACGGAAGCGGCAATGCTCGACCAGGCAATCGATCGTACCAATGATCAGCATGATCGAGTCGGGCGATTGCGGTGCCCGGCCGGCCTCAAACGCAATTGTCGAAATGTGAACGCCCGTGACCGGGAACCCGGCAGTATTGCCGACGATCAGCAAGGGTGCGACGTCGCCGCCGACCACGAAGGTGCCGGGGCTTTCGCCCTTGAGGCAGATGTTGCCACGGCTGATGAAGATTGTCTCCTCGATGATGTGGAACCCGGTTTTCAGGCACACGCAGCCGCCTTGCGGGGGCAATGAGTCGATTGCGTCCTGGATGCTCTCGCCCGGACGCACCACCACGGTGCAGCAGCAGTCGTCAGCGGGCTCGGGCGGTCTGCAATCCTCGATGTCTTCAGCCGGACCTCCGAGATCAGTGATCGCGGCGAGCTGGACATAGTGGTGTTTGATGCCGCGCGGCGGCGCATCCACCAGTTCCTCGATGCTCGCCGTCGCCGTTCGCGCGGAAAAGACCCAATAATCGGCAACCCGCATGGAACCGCCGACCGGATCGTCCGAGAAGCTGACCTGGATACCTTCCGGAATGTCGATCGGCCCGGCCGCTGTCGTGATCAGGCCATCCCCGTCGATTGCGTTTGTGGCCGCGGTCTGATCCCAGCGCTTGATCCTCGTGCGGCGTTCTTCCAGCTCTGCAGCATTGGCGCCGAAAGCGCGTGCTCCGGGAGCAGGCAGAGGACGATCGAGCAGTATGTTGCGATTGGCCTCGTCAATGTCGACGATCAGAGCCATGTCACCGGGCTCGCCCATGAGCTCTCGGTGGTCGTCCAGAATCTCGACCCAGTTGCCGATGCTGAAGCGCATGACTTCATCGCGGCCGATCCGGTTGACCGTGACGGTCGCCTGTCCGCCGCCGCCGGAAATGCCGCTTACTGCCGCAACCAGCGAGGCATTGTCGCGGGACCACTTGAATCGTGCCGTCCCGATCGGACCGCCGTCGTGAATCTCGACCCTGTATAGCCGGTTCTCGAGGCCGCGGTATCCGCCGACGGGAGGGAGAATGCACGGATCGTCCGGAGCCGGCGGGGCAATGGCCGTCGTGGTGAGGCGGCCGGCTGATGGCGGGTCGCCGACATCGAGTCCGCATTCCGCGTTGTTGACCTGGTCGACACGCAGTTGCCAGACGGTCTGACAGCGCGTTGTTGTGTCAACACCGCCAAGGGCGACATCGAGGAGCTCGGGGTCCTCGATATAGGTGACTTCGCGGTCCCAGACATCGAGATAGGCCACGGAGTCGCCCGCCGGGAGCGGTGGCGGGTCGGGAAAGAACGGCTGGTCGCTATAGGTCGCCGCCTCGTCGGCGAACGCTTCCGCCAAGAGTCCGTTGACGTAGAGCCTGCCGGGTTCGATGGACAGATCCTGCGGCGGCCCGCCTACCAGGCCGAGCAGGAACGAGTCGGGAAGCGTCAGGTAAGGCACACCGACGAAGCCGAGGGAATCCATCGACAACGCCCTGACGCGCCGCCTGATGATGTCGACATTCTCGTTCCAGTCCGAGTCAAGCTGGACGCGGCCCTGCTGCATCAGGACGCCCGAATAACGCTTCGCCGGATCGAATGTGAACCGTGTGTAGTCGCCGCTCATGTCCAGTCCTCCCGTCAGGGTGAGGTTGTCTTCAAGTCACGTAGATCAGCCCGTATTCGAGACCGAAGGGCAGGTACTCCTCCAGCCTGAGCCGCAGGTTCGCTTCTCTCTGCGGTTGCTTGAGATGGCAGTAGACGCCCATCTCCGCGCCATCGCCGGCGCCAGTCGTAATCTCCAGCGGTGCGTTCAGGGAGAGCTGCATGTAGGCAGGCAGTCCGCAGTCTTCCGCGGTGAATTCCGGTTTGACCCGGCGGCGGACAATGTCGCGTAGGGCATCGCGCTCGGCGTCGGTCAGGGGTCCGCCGGTTGCTTCCGCCTCGGCGATGGCGATTCTCTCGGCGAGATCCGGCTGGCAGCGATAGCGCCGGGGCGTGCGCGAACCGGGGCGGACGTAAGAAAACCGGACGCAGCCGACCTGGATCCGGTCCGCCCGTGCCAGCCCGTCGAAAATGACCTCCGTCGCATAATCGATCTGCCGGGTGCGGACGTCGCCGTGTATGGTGACGCGCTCGAGGTGCAGGGCCGGTGCGTTAGGGGCCGCTGCGCCAATGCCCGCGATTGCATCTTCTCCGGCGCCGTCGACAATACTGTCCAGAGCATAGAGACCGTCTGCGGCTGACGGCAGCCGTATCGGGCCGCAGATCGAAAATGCAAGTTCCACCGCGAGTTCGGCGTTGGCCGGTCCTCCTGCCGGCAGCACGTCGACCGCGGAAATGCTCGGCGGAGGCGGGAAGGCCAGCGGCGGCGGCAGGTCCGGGTCCGGTTCTGCGATCGATCCGCCCGGGACCAGCGTGGAATGCAGAAGTCTCAGCCGTCTCAGCGAGCCGGTGATTTCCACATTTCCCTCGATCAGCAGCCCGCCGAGCGTTACCGTGAAGTCTGGACGATCGCCGTCAAGCGTGAGGGCGCCGTTCAGCAGGATGTGCGGACGGGCGCCGTCGGCGGCCTCGATCGCAAGGTATGTGCCGGCCGCAGGGCCGGCGTCGATGGCGACGGCCTCCGCATAGGTCGCGTTGTCGACGATGCGGATGACGGCATCCTCACCGCCGTCCGCGACCCACTGGGCAAGGGCCGCGTTGATCGTAAGGTGAGGGCCCGCAACTCCCGAACTGTCGACCACATAGGTCCGTTCCACGAACTGCCGGTCGGTCAGCCAGGCCCGGCGACGATAGGGCCCTCCGCCAAGATCGGCCGGGAAGCCGTAGTGATAATAGACCTCGACCAGACCGGCTGGTGCATGATCAGGTCCGATCGCGAGCCGGCCAAGGGCTACGTCAATGGCGATGTCCGCGTTGGCGGGCTGCGACCAGACCGAAAGATTGCGGCAGTGGACGTTGTCGGCCGGGACAGGATTGCCGTCGATGAACACCATGATGCTGGGGGCCGGTGCCACGTTGAAGCCCGGGAAAACGTTAAACAGACCGTAGAATTCGGTGAAGCCGGGGCGCGGCATTGGCAATGCGGCGTAGTCGACGAGATCGGTGAAGAATCGCGCTGGACGGATCGGTTGCGGCACGTGCAGCTCGGTGGCAAGGGCCGCATCGTCGCCCTCGCGGCGAAGGCGGCTGAACAGCGGTGCGGAATTCCCGAGCGGACTGAAATGGTATCGGAAATCGCCGGCCGCCCCCAGGCGCCGCGCATGCACCGCTTCCATGCGATAGGCATTGAGGCGCCACAGGAAGAAGCCGATGTTCCGGATGTTATGCCAGCCCTCGTGTTGCGAAATCGCGCGCACGTCCACGGTATGACAGATCTCGTCAAACGCACCGTCCAGCCGGCCCATGCGCTCAACCGACCGGATGTCGGGCGCCTGAAGGGCATGCGGCCGGACATGATTTCTTATCCACTGGCTCCAGCCGAGCAGTTCGAAGAACTCAACGGCATGAGAGGCCCAGCCCGTGACGTCACGGGCCAGTTCCTCGAGCATGGGCAGCGTGCTCTTGCGGCGCCGGTAGTAGATCGTCTTGGCGACGTCGGCCCGGGCCCGCAGACCGATCGACGGTTTGAGCGATGGGCCGACGAGATCGCGGAACAGTTCGTCCGCAGTGTCACCGTCGCGGACGCGGGACTCGTCGAACAGTGGCGTTGTCCCGACGAGATCGCCGATGTAGGGGATGACCCACGGCTCGCACGTCTCGATAAAGGCGTTTTCGTAGAGCTGTCCGATGTCCTCCTCGATGGCATCGGCCTGCTGCTCCACGATGGCGAGCAAGGCGCGCAAAGGCTCGCCCGCCTCGACGTCCCGTTCCCGGATGTAGGCCGGAAGCAGGCTATAAAGCTTGTCGGTATCGGCGGTGGAGTAACTCATTTACAGCGCCTCCACCACACTGAGATCGATGTCGAGCTCGGGGTCTTCGATATAGGCCTGCTCGGCCGCCAGGACCGGCGGAATCGGCCCGCCCGCGAAACCGGCGCGCGCATATCGGTCTATCAGCGCGGGGTTTTTCGGTCTCGGCCGTGCCGGATAGATCCGGATATGGGGCTGCAAGGGATCGGCGGTTACGGACCGGGCGGCGCGTTCCGCCGGTGTCAGGTCGGTGTAGTCCTTGAGCTGGAACTCGTCGAGATCGACCGCGATTACGCCCCTGGCAGCCTGGAGAGCGGCATAGACCTGGCTGGCATGTACGGCGGCGCCGAGCGGCATGGACTCAAAGGCAAACTGGGCTTCCACTGCCGCTCGTGTTTCGGCGAGTACGGCATCCGCCTCGATCGCCGGGTCGCGCAGCACTTTCGCGCGGACCACCATCGGGACACGGACAAGGTTTGCGAGGAACAACTGGCGATTGGGATCGCGCGCCGCCGTCATGGCCGCGTAGAGCTTGTCGAGTGACGCGGTGGACAGTGACGCTCCTTCGGCTGCCGCGACGGTCAGGTGTATGGCACGCTCGAGCCGGTGCCAGACCCACGTCACGTCGGCTCGGGCGACCAGCCCGGACGTGGTGGCGATCCATTCGAAGTCCTGCAGGGAAACCGCCCTGCCGAGCGTCTGTACGGTCGCCGGCGCCGCATCGCGGGCGTCGTCCCGGTTCTCGGGATCAGCACCGCCTTCGGCATCCAGCGGGTTGGTGACATCACGCAGGCCCACCGGGCGTTCGAGCGCAATCGACAACTGGCCGGCATCAACCCTACCTTCCAGGCCAAGCCCCTTGCGATATCGTGAGACCACATTCGCGGCCCCGGTGGGCAGACGCGAACCAAGATGACCATCTCCGAAGGTGACATGCGATTTGCCGTCGCCGTCCTGTCTGACGGTGTAAACGCGGTCGTTCGGTCGCCGCGCGTAAAGGCTCGGCACCTGTTCCCACTTTTCGCCGTCTACGCGGATCTCGAGTTCGGCCGAACCGGCGATGTCGGTGGCGCTCGGAATGTAGGTCAGCGGATCGTGGGTGAGGCCGAACTTCTGGAACGGACGTGTTGCATCGCCATTGCCAAGGATCTCTTCAGGCTGTGTCTCGCCGTGACTCGACTCCGCTATGTTGCCGAGAAGCTGCGCATCGGCAAATGCGCCGGCCAGAGGCGGCGAGATATCGACTAGGAGGTGGTCGGGTCTTTCGCCGGGCAGGTTGCCGGTCTCAAACGAATTCGTCACCTTCGTCAGATGATTGTCGGGGCCGGATTGCAACATGATCCGCCGCCCCTTCTTGAGAAGGCCGAACCCCGGTGCGGACCCTTGCGGAAGGCGCAGCGCGACACGGTTTCCCTGCGGCGCGGACGGGTAGTCGAAGCGACGAAATTCAATGTCTTGGGCATTGATCTGGAAGATGCGTGTGGTGCGGCGGTCGGAAATCTGGCCGATGCCCGCTCCGACCGGTTGCCAGGGCTGCCATCCGGCGGATGTCCGTTGTCGGTGTACAGGCGCGCCGTCTCCGCCCCGCGCGTAGACGTCCAGCGATCCTGCATTCCGCAATGCCGCCGGCCCGGAAGACAAAAAGCCGTCCAGCGACTCCCATTCACTCCAGTCCGGACCGATGCGGGTGATGTGCCAAAGCGCGTCGTCCATGCCGCGCGCGAAGATATCGACCTTCATCGGACCTGCACGGACAACAGCCGGCTCGTCCCTTATGGCGCCGCCGAGATTTTCCCAGTCGCGCCAGTACCCGCCTGCCCGCCGGCGGTGGATCAGATTGCCGGCATCGTCGACGGCGACCACGTCGATCCGGCCCGGGCCGGTGGACGCGACGACGGGGGCCGTCGCAAGCGTGCCGCCGAGCGACTCCCATTCCGAGAAACTCGCCCCGTTCCAGCGGAGCCACCACAGCGCGCGGTCAGCGCCGCGGACGAAAATGTCCGCCCGGTTGGCGATGGTCGATATGGCAGCCGGCGCGGCCGTCACGGAGCCGCCTAGCGATTCAAGCGTCTGCGGCGTGGAGGTCGTAATGTCGGCGAAGACCAGATCGTCGTCCCGGCCCCGGGCCAAAGCCCAGACCTGACCGCCGACAACGACTCCGGCGGGCTGCGACTTGATGACCTGCCCCGGCCGGATGATTCCGGAATCGGTCTGGAGACTGTCGTGTGTCGTCCAGAAATCGAACCCGACATTTGTCCAGGTGCGCTGCGCCAGAGTGCCGTCCTCGTCCATGGCGAGAAGATCGAGACGGCTGTCGTTTACGGCATCGCCGACCAGCGTGATGTCGGAGGCAAGATGGTACTTGTCCAGCACGATCCATTGTTTGTCGGCCATAGGCGTTGGGCCGACCATCCACATTATGGCGCCGGTTCCGGACCGGGACAGAAGCGTGTGGTTTGCCGGAGCCGGCCAAGCGGCGACAGAGGGACGGCCACCGAGCGTCTGCCGAAGTTCGACATGGGTGACCGTGTCTTCCATGACGATATGATCCTCGCCGTCGAAAGGCGTCGTGACCGCTGCGCGCTTGTCCTCAACCGCCGTCACCACTGCCGTGCGCAGCCTGGGGTCCTGCGGATTGCCGACTTCGATCAGCACCTGCATGCCGGGCTTGATGTCTTCGTAGCGGGCGTCGAGCGGATAGGTCGTTTCGTTCTGCAGGAAGAGGGCCGAGACCGGACGCCTGACCCAGCGCGGCCACGGGTTCGAAGTCCCGAGCTCACCTGGGACGAAGACATTGTGTTGCGCTGGCGCGTTGTGACCGAAGAACCGGAGACGGCGCTCAAGCCGCGCCATGCGCGATGTCTCGGGCGATCGGCCGGGGGTCTGGACGGGCGGGGAAAACTCCAGATAATTGCCGGCGTCGCTGCCCGGGATCCCGCCGACCAGCTTTTCCTCGATGCTGCTGAGGCCGAACAGGACAATCTTGTCGCCGATGGCCAGCATTTCCGGCCAGGCGGTCATGGGTGCGCGGCTGCGTCCGGCATCAAGGGCGTTGATCGCGACCGGCGGCGTGAAGGCCGGAAGCCGGTTTATGTCTCCGTGGGCCGTGATCGCTTCGATGGCTTCGAAGGTCTGGGGGCGCTCGTCCTGGCCGGGAACGCTCATGACCTTCAGGCCCTCGCGGATATAGGTCTCGGCGCCTTCGTCCAGCGTGAAGGCGAGGAACGCGGTCGCGGCCAGACCCGGATTGAGCTGGTAGTTGATAAGCCGGACAAGCCTGAGCACCGACTCCCGCTGAAGCGAGGTGCGCAGGAATATCTCGTTGGCGAACCGTTCGTTGTAGAACGTCAGGACATCGCCGACCGCCGCGAACAGCTCAATGACGGTGATGGCGAAGTCGTCGCTTTCCCGCGTCGTCAGCCCGGTAAGGGCCGCCTGGCCGGAGATGGAATTGAGCATGGCCTGGCGGAACGTCGCGAAGGTGCCGATGCGATAGGAAATCCCGTCAAGGCCCGGCCTGTTATAGGTCTCGACCGGAGCCAGCGCCGTCGTTGGCGTGCAGCAGTGACAGAATCCGGGGCGGGGCGCGACAACCATTCTAGAGCCCTCCCACAGCCGACAGTCTGAGAACGCCGTTCTCGGGGAAGTTCGGGTCGTTGTCCAAGCGCGGAATTTCGAACGGACCCATGGGGATCAGACCGCGCTCGAGTTCGTCGGTAGCCTCGTTCCAGTATCGCTTGAAGATGAGGATATCGGCGGATTCGACGCCGTCGATCGCCTCGATTGCGGCATAGAGCTGAGACAGGTACACCGCCTCGCCGAACCCGAATTCAAGGAGGTGGAAGAATCCGCGCGTGCCGTCGGCGAACTGCCGGGTCGACAGGACGCGGGAAACCGCCTCCAGAACGTCGCCCCTGAAGTGACCATGCGCGACGCACAGGCGGATTTCGATTTCAAGCGGGACGTATTGCGCCGCCCTGACCGCAAGATCGTAGCCGGCCAGCTTGAAGCGCCGCAGATGGGCCTTGATCACGCGCGCAAATCCGTCTTCGAGTGCGACACCTCCTCCCGGCAGGCGCTGCAGGTCTTCGGGATCACGCGGATGGATGGCGACGAACACGGTGTGCCAGCTTCCGGTCCAGCGGAAGCGCGCCTTAGCGGCGGCAACGCCCTCGTGCCGAAGTGCTACCTCCTCCCAGTCCGCCACCGTTACGGCGCGGAACTGGATCGCGCTGAAGGCTTCGGGCGCCGTCTGCCGAACCTGCTCGATAGACTCCGGATCGGTGCCCAGATGCGCGGCGATCGGCTGATAGACCGCGTCAACGGCCGCGAAATTCAGTGGTGCGCCGGGATTCGCCGGATCGATCGGCTCAGCCGGATCCGGTGCCACGATGTGACGCAGGGAGTCATATCCGATATTGCCGTCCCGGCCGTTGCCGACACGGTAGCGTGCTCTCGTGCGAACCGTGTCGAGCGGCCTGCGGCCGAACTGGTCGTCGCCGAAGCGCGCCTGCGCGCGGCCGTCATTGTCGATCTCGGCGACGAAATGGCGGTCATAAGGACCGCTGTCGAGAAGATCGGGAACCGGTGTCCAGAGTTCGTCCTGGCCGTCCGTGCCGGTCAGCAGCAGCGTGACGGCGGGCAGGGCATCGGCAGGCGCGACATCAAGATCGTGACGGCCCTGCAGCAGGCGCCCCGTGGCCGTGTAGGTCGACCCTTCCGGCATGGACTGCATTGTGACCGGGCCAAGCGGCAGGCCGAGAGACGGCAGCGGCCAGCGCCCAACACCGGTGTCTGGGATGCCAAGTTCCTCATGGATGTCGGAGTCCTGGCGAACCGTGCGGCCATGGTCGGCAGGTGCGACATTGCCGCGGGCCACGGACACAGGCGCGATGGGATCGCCGTCGGCGGTTTCGGCTGACAGGCAAAGCGGAAAGGCGAGGGCGTCTTCTTCACGCCAGAAGATGCGCAGCAGCGGCAACGGCGGGTCGCCGAGGTTGTGGCGCGGGGTCAGAACGCCGCCCGGAACCGCATTGGTGAATGCTTCGTCGTCGGTTCCCTCGACATCGACAATCCGGACCACCTGCCGGTGGCGGCGGTCCGCGTCGGCCGGGAATCCGGTGACGGGGCTCAGCACTTCCTCGAACAGAAGATAGTCGCCGGCCTCGAGTTCGGGGAGCACCGCGGTCTCGGCGCCCGCGGCTCCGGTCATGACGTAGAAATAGGCGGAGGTCGTGCCGCGCGCCATGCAGCAAAGCGCGTCGTTCCAGGTGTGGATCTGAAGCTCGTTGTGAAGGTCGGTAACCCTAGCGAGCGCAGTGGTCTCGAATACGGTGGCGCCGAGCAGGGCCGGGTCGCCGTCGAAATCCGCCGTCTCCGGCAGCACGGGTCCGGGCGGTGCATTGTCGCCGATTAGTGGCTGCGTGATGCGTGTCGACAGTTTTGAGCCGGCGGGCACAAAACCATCGGTGCCGGCCTGTGCTTCGAAATGAACGAAGGTGACGGCATTGCGGCC
Organism: Hyphomicrobiales bacterium; assembly: GCA_965275905.1. GTDB lineage: Bacteria > Pseudomonadota > Alphaproteobacteria > Rhizobiales > JAJFHC01 > CBDAQD01. Next base: position 16,132 of record CBDHYJ010000016.1, read on the forward strand.
GTCATGCATGTGGTAGTCGACCAGCAGGGCGTGGCGCGCCGCGGACACGCGATGCAGGCAGGTGTCGAGATAGCCTTCCGTGGCCACGGCGGCATCCTGCGTGTAGCTCATGTAGTCGCCCGCAAAGGCGAGCGCTTCGACAATGGCCATGCCCTGGTCGGCCGGCAGCCGTTCGCGCCAGGCAGGGTTCCTGAGCGCGATCAGATCGGTCATCAGCCGCCGGAAGCTCTGGTAATCCTTGGCGAGATAGCTCAGCGCCGGTTCGTCCAGGATCTCAGGCGGACAATCGACCGCCGGCTTGCAATCGAACTCGGTCGGACATCCGGCCTTGAACGAGAAACGGGCTTCCGACCGCTCGTCGTCGATTTCGGGATGATCAGGAGAAACCCGGAGCACATAACTGGAAAAGTCGCCTTCCTGATCGACAAAGACCTGCATGCGCAGCGGATCTCCGCCGTCTGGCTGGGCATCGAGGACCCGTATGTTGACGACCCGGACGCCGCCTATGACTTCGAAGTTTGCGGCGGCGAGCGCAGGTGCGGCCGGAACCGGCTTGAGGAAGACGACATCCAGAATGTTCTGCTGGCCCGGAGGGGCCAGCGGCGCCCTCCGGTATTCGACAAAGTCGATGCCGTTCAGGAGATGGGCAGGATCACGGAGGACGCCCGACCGGCGTTCGTCCCTGCACCATAACGCTCCACTCCTCGACACAACCATGAACCAACCTCACGCCGCAACGGGATGTTCGAAAATCTCCTGCCGCCGTTCTTCCGTATCGCGTCTTCGATAGGTCACTTCGATTTCCAGTTTCTCATCGTCCACCCTGACGGCGACGCCCTCGACCGAAATGACGGGATCGAGCCAGCGGATCAGCGACCCGTGAACCAGCTGTTCTGTCGAGGCGGCGAGAACGTCGGAAGCCGGGGCGAAGACAAGCTGTTTGACGCCGCAGCCGAATTCGGGGCGGTTGACGCGTTCCCCGGGTGTCGTGAACAGGACCTGATAGATCATGTCGCGGACATGATCGTCAGCGTCTGTGGAGGCGCTTCGTCCGCGGGCGTCGATCGAGAACGGGAAGTCGGTAAACACCGTTGCGGTCATGCTAGCCCCTCCGTTCTGATTTCGGTCGGTTGAACCGTGGTGCCGTCCGAGAGCAGGATGTCGATGCTGTCCTTGTTGTCCCGCAGGTGGCGCACGACGCCGCGGGCGATGGCCACGAACAGCCGCCTGCGGTCGCGAACCGACTGGTCCGAAAGGTCCGTTGAGAGGGGAGGGAGGTCATCGAGTTGCATGAGAAGGTCGAGTTCCTGTTCCATCGCCAAGGCCATGGAATCGTTCAACCCTGTGTCGTCCAGGTGATTGGTGTCCATTTGACCGGGTATCAGCGTGTTCCCCATTGAACCTCCTATTCAAGCAAGACCTTGATCGACAAAAGATTGGGTGCCGGCGGCGGCATCTGCGCCACCGGAGGGGCCGGTGTCACGGGAAGGATGCCGGCGGCGAGTTCGCCGGGATGGACATGGGTGTTGAACAGTGTCACCAGCTGCGTGAGATAGGTGAACAGGTTGTCGCCCAGCACGGCCGGATGGGCCGCACCGCCGCTGCCCACCTGCGTCAGCGCGCTGTCGACGACGACCCGTGCGGTGCTCTTGATGGTAACCGTCGCAGTCGGCACCGAGACTTCCATGAGATGCATGCCGGCACCGTCGCTGAGCGTGATCGACTGAGTGGCGTCGTCCAGCACGGCGGTCAGCCCGAGATCGCTGCGCCAGATCTTGGTGGTCGGCTGGCTGGGCGTTGCCGGCGGCTTCATCGGCAGCTCGCCGACGCCCCAGAAACAGCCGGTCCAGATCGGCCGCGACACGTCGCCGGCCTCGAACTCGATCCAGACGCCCGCGCCGACAGGCGGTGCGGAAAAGAAGCCGGACGCCGGACCGGCATAGGGTACGCACGGCTTGGCCCATCCTGTGGGGATCTCGCCCAGAACCTCCGGAACGAAGGCCTGAAGGCGGCCCTGGCTCTGCGGGTCGAGGTTGTTCATGACGGTGCCGGCGAATTTGCCGTAGACGCGATCCTGTGTCTGCTCGCCGTCTGAACCGAATGCGTTTCCGTCGGGCATGTCTCGTCCTCACGCGACGGCGGACAGGGGGTCGATGAAGACCTCTGCGCCGGTCAGTCCCACTGCATTGCGCACCGCCCGGAAGCTCTGGGTGTAGTCATCCCTGGAGATCCGGTGAGTGACGGTGTTGATGTAATAGAGGCCGCTGTTCTGGCGTCCGGCGCCGCGTACGAGGACCGGCAGGCCGACCAGGAGAGGCCGGGCATATTTGATGCCGTCAACCTCGCCATTGGCCTGCACCGCGCGGCTCGACGACGTCGCGCAGGCAAGCGCCCTCGTTTGTGCCTCGGCGGGGCTCGCGGCATCCGTGCCAGCGGGCCGCTCGATGGGCGGCGGAATGATGCGCAGGAGGGCCGGTTCGAGCCCCATGGGCGGTTCCGTGGATGCCAGCCCCAGAGAGGGAATCGGCGCTCTCGTCCTCGGGTCCACGGTCGTCGTCACGATGCTCGTCGGCTTGAGCATGTCGTTTGAAACGGAAAAGCTTGTCAGGTTGGTCTGGCGGCCGAAGTCGATCGAAAGCACGCCTTGCGGCGGAACTGTCGTGAAGGGCGGATGGAAGTGGCCGACGTCGGTGCCGATCACGGGGGCGGGCTGCACGAACACCTCGTAACCGTTGCGCTGGGCAAGCTGGAACAGGTACGCCGCATCGTTCTTGCGCTGGGTGGTCGTGGTGTCGAGCTGGGTCCGTAACGGTGGCGTCGGTATGACCGCGGGCAGCATTCCGTATTTGCCGAAGATGGCCTGGGCGACGACACTGTCCGGCGAGTTGGGCCAGGTAAATGGTTGCTGGATGTGCGTCATCGTGGTGCCGAGCGCATCCATGCCCACGACTTCCAGTGTCGACGCGCCGGGCGTGTTCGACGCCTGCAGGCTGGAATCCTTGATGTATCCGTTGATCAGAGTCTGCGGGACGGGCAACCCTGCCGCGATCCTGATCGTGACGGGAACGAGCGGGCGGAAAATGTCGATGGCCATGGCATCGAAATCGCCGAAGCTGTTGCGGCTGAGCTCGAAATGCAGGCGGAACATGGCCGCGCGGCCAACAGACGCCTCGACTTCTATTTCCCGCAGGGCGTTCATGAACGGAACGGTCAGCGGCGCAAAACCGACCTGGACGGTGAAGAATGCCGGGGTGATGGCCACGACCTATCCTCCCTCAGGCCCGGGAATCGCGATGGTCCGGCCGGGCTTCGCCGTCAGTTCAGCCGGGCGGCGCTGCTTGTTGACGTCGCACAGCCACCAGAACACTTCCGGGTCGCCGAGCGTCTTGTAGGCGGCAAGGTCCGGACGGTCGCCTTCGATCACGCGGTAGGAAAGCTGGCCCTGCACGTCCGGAACGATGCGCATGCGCTTGTAACGGATTGTCCTGCCGTTGCGGTCCGTCAGTTCCGCGTCGGGTACGTTTTCGTAGCGACTTCCACGAAAGAACATGTCTGCCTCCCGCCAGGTCAGATCGGTTTGATGGCCTGAATGCCGGTCGTGTCGGAAAAGGTGTTGAGCGCCGCCATCACCTCTTTCTGGGTGAAGGACGCGAGATACACCCAGTACCCCGGATTGGTGACGTCCAGATCCCGATAGGTCTGGACCTTCAGCGAAAGATCAGCCTTAGCCCTGATCGGATTGAGTTTCTGGTCGAATGCTTCCTCGGCGATTGAAAGGCTCTCGACCTGCACCGGCAGGACGCGGCGTGCGCCCCATACCAGGAAGGCGAGCGGGGCCTGCTCGCCCAGGATAAACGCGCTGCCGGCAAGCGCGAGAGCCTCGTTGGCAACCACCATGGGATAGGACGGGTAAACGAGCTGTTCGAGTGCGGCGATCACGGGGTGAAGGCCGTTCTGCACCGTTACGACATTGTCCGACGGCCGCTCAAGCTGATCCGCGGCGTCGATCTCGACGGAGAATGAAAGTGTTTCCTGAGGCGGGCCGTTCAGGCGGTTGGCATCGCCGCGACCGCCGCCGCTGGACGAGCCGGCCTGGATAGAACGGGATACTTCATCGGGATTGTACTGAAAGACGATAATCGTCGGCAGAAGTTCAGGAAACTGGTAGGCGACTATGCCGCCTTTCAGAACACGCGGACTGCGTGGTGAGCCTTCTGCCATTGCACCCTCCCCGGACCCCAGCCCCGGGAGTAACTTGCCGTAACGTTAGCAGAATAAAGGCGGGTTGAATACCATCGCAGAAGAAAAATTTGTCCGTAAGCCGATGATTATCATCTTGATATTGGGAGTAAAAAGGCCCGGATCGGCATGGGAATTCAACTATAACGCGAAGCGTCCACCGTTCTGGATCGTCATCTCCAATACGTTCATTGCGCTGAGCCCGGACTCGCCGAACATAGGTATCCTGCCCCTGAGGCCGGAATAGTAAAACGAGAGTTCGTGTGTCACTTCCTGACCGAGGATTTCGGCAGATTCGTATGCAGTCCGCTCGATCTGCAGAATGCCCGGACTGGATCTCAGGCTAGCAAGGTTTCCAGCTCCTCTGGCGGCCTGTACGACTCCATCCTCCACCACCTCATGTGCCACGCCGGTTTCCCGGAAGAACCTGTCAAGGATGCGGAGCATTTCGCGACGTTGAGCCGGTCCGGTGAGCGACTGTGCCCTGGTGAGCTGGGTGAGTATGGGATACTCACGGATCAGCCCCTCGATAAAGACCTGCATCTCCGCTCGGGTCATCGTGCGGGCCACGGTTCTGGCGGCCAGGCGGGCTTCGACCAGTGTTGCCAGTTCGCCCAGCCTTCCCATTTCTGCGGCGGGTAAACTTCCGGTCCGCACGTACCGATTCCAGAGTGCGATGAATTCGTCGCCCTGGCGGACGCCAAGTTCTCCCGCCGCTTCCACAATCGGCTGGGCGGCTCGCCGCGTCAGCAGGTTCCTCAACAGCGGCAGCCGGCGGAAGACGGTGCCGAATACGCCGAGTACCGCGCCGCCTGCGTACCAGAATATGATCTCCTTGCCTGCAAAAGAGGCCATCATGATGGTGGTTTCGGTGAACGCTTCCTGGGTCTGGTTTCGCCAGTCCTCGAGGATCTGCCCGTAAAGCGCCCTGCGGTCGAGCACGAGGTCGGAATCCGGATCGCCGCCGGTAGTCGGTTCGGGCACTGTCTGCACGCTTTCCGTCGACCATGTCCGGCCGGTGCGGCGGACGACGATTTCGCGACGCACCGGCTCGTCGCCCGGAAAGCCGAGCAGAAGCTCTATGGACGATGCGAAATCCCTGCTGAAGTCCGAGGGCGGTGTCTGAGCCTCTCTCAGCCGGCGCCGTCCTTCCGTGATGGAAACCCGTCGCCAGGACAGCAGTTCGGGCTCTGCGCCACTGCGCGTCCGGAAGATGGCCCTGAACTCCTCGCTGCCGTCGCTGAAGAAACTGAAGTAGGAGGCCATGAGCGCGGTGTGCCAGTTGAGCAATTCGGGCGTCAGACGGGAGCGCGGGTCGTCCGGCGATGTGTCCGCGCCACCTTCTTCGGATGTCGTGCTTGGTCCGGTCAGACCATTGATGCTGATGCCGGAAAGCGTGATCGACTGGCCATTGATATTGACCGTGCCGCGAAAACGATAACGCGATCCGTCCGTCAGCGAGAGTTCGCTCCCGAGGTCGCTTGCCAGTTGTTCGAACTGGTCGACGAGGCTGTTGGTTATGACATTGTGCGGGTTCGTGCTCGTGAAGACTCTCAGTGTGTCCGACACCCACTCCCTGATGGTCAGTCGCAGATCGGGTGCGAAGTTATGCGGTGCAAAGCCGCCGCCCCGGTAACGGAGGCGGCGGTTGAAGCGCATGATCTGTCTAAACCCGTCGAACTGCGGAACGCCGGGTGCCGTGCCTTGATCCTGCTGAACCACATGGGCGAGCTCGTGAGCGAGGAGGCGCCGGCCTTCCGGTGAGCGCGGCGCATACTCGCCGCCGGCGAAGCCGATGTTCCTGCCGAGCGTGAATGCCCGGGCGCCCAATGCGTGCGATGCATCCCTCGCGTGGGCGTGAGTGTGAATCCTGACGTTCGAGAAGTCCCGGCCGAATCGCGGTTCGAAATAGGCGCGCGTGTCACGGCCGAGTGGCTGGCCCGTCAGGCCGACGGCAGTGGCGGCCCGCTGTGCGAGACTGCCTGCCGAGTCGTCGCTTGCAGCACCGGCCGCCTTGAGACGCACAAGGTCCTCCGGTTCTTCGTCCTCGTGCCGCTCTTCCTGTTTCTGAATCGTATCCTGCGGCTCCGGATTGCTGACGGCAGCCCCGTTCGTGCCGAGGCCGGATTCGGCCGCGGAGGTGAACAGAGCGGCCTGGTTCGAGACGACGGCGTCGGCAACCCTGTCGGCCTCGCGCTCAAGCGGGTCGTCGACCGGTCCGATCCGGGGCTTGGTCTGCAACGTGGTTCCTGCCGCAGGCGTTACCGCCGTTTTCGGACGCGGGGCAAACGTTCTGCTCTGCTGATTCCCCATCCCCGCTCCGGTCTAGAACCGCAACTCGATCGAGCCCATCAGACCGTGAAGGGCCTCGGCGTCAGAGTTGAGCGGTTGCGCAAGCCGATATGCCGCACCGATGGAAAGCGGTAGTGCGAGTGAACGTTTGCTGATCGGGATCATGAACTCTGCCCTGGGGCCGATTTGCAGAACCCAGGATGGCGCCAGTCGTGTCGTTGCATTGTCCGCTCTTGGTTCCGACGGAACGCGAAAACGACCGGCGCCGAGTCCGGTTTCAAGTCTGAGCGAGAATCCGCCAAATCTTGGTCCACCGAAACCGCCGAGATTCATTTGGGCGCCCACCATTGCGCTGCCAAATTCGGTGGGTTCGCGAATTCGGGCGGAGATGCCGGTACCTGTGTCGGCTGCTTCGGAAGCCACACCGGTGAGATCCAGATCCGCGCCAAGGGTCAGGCGCAGTCGGCCGGACACCCAGTCGCCGAGGAATCGACGATATGACATCATGACGATCGGGAGGTCGGATCCGAAACGGCCGCCGGCGGACAGGGACAATTCGTTCCGTTGAGGTCCCAGACAATAGATAGAAATCTGATCGGCATGCCAATGCGTGGCATCACCGGGAATCCCGCAATTGTGCCCGGCCTCGTGCATCAGCGTGCTGGCTAAAGCCTCCGCGCTCTCATTGAAACCCCTCTGGGTGTAGGCGATGTGGTCGCCTCCGACCCGGCCTTTGGCGAGTTCCGATACACCCTCGTCCGTAATCCGCCATATCTGTGCCTTCGCCCACACATTCGCCAGCGTGTCAGAAGAGCCGCCGGGACACTTCTTCGCGTAATGATCGTGGCACGCCGCAAAGCCTTCGGGATCGTCGACGGTCCGGTCGACAATGCCCATTGCCGCGCGGACATGTTCGCGTTCGTCTTCGGGCACGACCGCCGTCTTCCTCTTGCTGAACTTGGGCGGTGTGCCGCTGCCCAGTACTGCGCGCCTGACGGTGTTTTCGGGCGCGTTTCGCTGCTGCACCACATGGGTCAGTTCGTGTGCCAGAAGGCGACGGCCATGGTCGGAACTTTCGTCGAACTGTCCGTCCGCAAAGGCAATGTCGCGGCCGAGCGTGTAGGCGCGGGCGCCAATGTCCCGGGATGCGGCCTGCGCGCGGCCATGGGTATGGATACGCACTGCGGAGAAATCCGTGTTGAAGCGGGGCTCGAAATAGGACCTTGCCGCCGGCGAGAGCGGGACACCGCCGGAACCGACCGCGGCTGCCGCTGACTGCGCCGCTCCGGCCGGCGATGCCGGCCTGCCCGCATCTACGGGCTTGGTCAGGATTTCCTCTTCTTGGTCCTCACGCTGTAGCCGCACTGTGTCGTGCTCTTCCGCCTCGCAGCCGGCGCATTTGCGCTGGATACCGGCCGCTTGCGGGACCGTGCCTGCCATCAGCGCCTGATTGGAGACCACCGCATCGGCAACCCGGTCGGCCTCGCGCTCGAGCGGATCGTTGGCGGGGCCGATGCGCAGTTTGGGCTGCAAATCCGCTGTTTCGGTCTGCGACGCAAATTGCTGGCCATATGTCCTCGGCGCGAAACCCATATGCTTCAAAGGCCCTCCTAAAACCGGAACTCTGCCGAACCCATGAATCCATGCAGCGCCTCTGCCTCGCTGTTTAGCGGCTGGACGAGGCGGTATGCCGCGCCGATGGATACGGGCACCACGCGGCCGGGAGCGCCAATCATCGGGATGGTGAACTCTGCTCTCGGCCCGACCTGCAACACCCAGGACGGGGCAATCATCGTTCCGCGTCCCTCATCATCTGCGGATGGCCTCAGGGAGAAGCGGCCGGCTCCGAACCCGGTCTCCACGCGCGCATTGAAGCCTCCGAACCGAGACCCTCCGAAGCCGCCCAGTCTGAACTGACCGCCGACCACGCCGCTGCCGAATTCAGCCGTTGGACGGCGCGATCCGGGTTTGTCTAAGACCTCGGACTCGGCCTCGAATGCCACTCCGAAAAGATCGACATCGGCGCCGGCGGTGAGGCGGATGCGGCCCGACGCCCAGTCGGCCAGGAACCTCCGGTACGAAACCAGCATGATGCCGGTTTCGGTGCCGAGGTTGGCTCCAAATGAAACGGTGAACTCGTTGGCCCCGCCACCCATGCAATACGCGGCGATGCGGTCGGCGTCGCGGTGATCATCGCCCCCGGTTATGCCGCAAAGATGACCGGACTCATGCAGAAGGGTCTGCGCAAGGGCGTCAACACCCTGGCCATAACCTGCGTCGGTGTAGGCGATGTCCGATCCGCCCGGGTAGGCTCTGGCGTAGGCATCCGGATCGCTGCTCGTAATGCGCCAGATCGCCGCCCGGCCCCAGACCGTTCGCAATGTGCCGTCATTTCCGTTGGGACATTGATCGGCGAAGTTGTCGTGACAGGCCGAAAACCCTTCGGGGTCGTTGACGATTTCATCGACGCGCTGCATGGCGGCGTCGACGTGCTCCCGTTCCTCCGGCGGCACGGCGGCGAGTGTGAGGCTTGCAAACGACGGCGGATTGATCTTGCCGTAGCGGGCACGGCGGATGACCGGCGAGGGCGCGCGGTTCTGCTGGACCACATGCGCCAGCTCGTGGGCGAGAAGGTGGCGGCCCTGGCGGGTCCGGGGCTCGAATTCGCCGGGAGCGAAGGCGATATCGCGGCCGAGCGTGTAGGCGCGGGCGCCGATGGTGCGGGAGGCTGCCTGGGCGCGGCCATGCGTATGAATGCGAACATCGGAGAAGTCGTGTCCGAACCGGGGCTCGAAATAGGACCTTGCCGCGGACGAGAGAGGCACACCTCCCGATCCGACGGCGTCCCCCGCCGAAGTGGCTGCCGCCTCGGATCGTGCCGTCCCGGCGCTGCTTTCGGACTTGGTCAGGATTTCCTCGTCTTCTTCGTCCTCCCGCTGCAGCCGGATCGTGTCGTGCTCCTCGGCTTCGCATTCAGCGCATTTGCGCTGCAGCCCGCCCGAGGTCGCCGAAAGGGCACCAACGCGCGTCTGGTTTGAGACCACGGCATCGGCTGCCCTGTCGGCTTCCCGTTCCAGCAGGTCGTTGGCAGGGCCGATGCGCAAGCCGGTCGGGAGGCTGTGGGTCGCCGGCGCCGGCGACGCCTGCGCGGCGTGCGGGCCGTTCACAGCTGACCGTCGGGCGATCACCTTCCAACTCCGTGTGCGGTCATCTCCGGTTCGTTTGGTTGCAGGTCGGTCATCCGTCGTGAGGGACCTCCAGGTCTGCAGGCCGGCTGGCGGTCCTGTGCTGCCACGCCAGGACATCCTGCTCGACGTCGCCGTCGTCGCTTGTGGAAGGTTGCGGACTGAACCCAAAGCCAAGCTCGAGGGCGACGCGATAGTGACCGGCCGGAGGCCACACGCTGCACTCTTCATTCCAGATCGTGCTCAGGCGTACCGGCCAGTTGAGATCCAGTCTGCGGTCGCGGCCGGTCTGTGGTGCCAGAGGAGTCACCTCGGGCAAGAAGTAACCGAAGGGTTCGACATCGTCTCTCATGCGTCCCCGCGCGAACGAGATCGTGATGCCGTCTTTGTCCTGGTGCCAAACAAACCACGGATCGTCAACGATCCAGATCTCCCGGTTCCCGGTGTTGCGCACGCGATAGTCGATCCCCGATGTTCGCTGAGCAAACGATGTGGTGACGTCGGTGATATCGATCTCCAATGGCGCATCCGCGTCAGTTGCGGTCATGGCGGTATCCGGTCCTTGAGAGTGTATTTCTTGCCATGCTTCTTGTTGTATGCATCGCGCCATCGCTCGCATTCCTTCAGATGGCTCGATCTGTTGACGGTCCCCGGGCTTGATTTCTCGCGCCAGAACGACTCGCCGCAATAGGGATCGCGGTAGCCGCCTCGTTCCTCGATGCCGTGCTCCCTGCGGAGCAGGTTTTCTCGGGCGACTGTCGCCTGGTGACCGCCGCTTCCACGCGGCTTTGCCCGGTCCGGGGCGTGCTCGCCACGGTCTCCAAGCCAGCCATGGCCGCAGAGTTCGTGGCCGAGCACGAGCCAGGAGTCGATGTTCAGGTCGACACCCGATTTCGTCGTCGCGCCCCACAGTTTGGTCGAATTCGGCGAAGGTGCGGTGACGATGCCGCCGGATCCGCCGGACCCCTTGTTGTGGGCGTTCTTTTGATCCGAGAAACGCGTATGCGGCCAAGACGAGTCATCGACGATGATCTTCCAGTCGTTCTTCGACTTGATCATGTCGCAGAGGCAGTCACAGCCGGTGACCGACTTCACCCGTTCCTCGTTCGTATCGAGCGGGCCCAGGATGTCCGCCCCCAACAGCGACTTCGAACAGAAACCTCCGGTGGCGCCGACATCACCGGATTTGGCCACGGTGAACCCGCCCTCCTTGCACAGCGTCGCGATATACTGCTCGATCGTCTGGGCGTTGGTTTGCTTGACGCCCTTGCCGCCCGGGTCGGGGATCATGGTGGAGGGCTTGTCGACCTTCAGCCGTCTCCGGACGGTCCGGTCACCCGGCCTTCCGTCCTGCTGCACCACATGGGCAAGTTCGTGCGCCAGGAGATGGCGGCCAGCGCGCGATTGCGTCTCAAACTGGCCGGATGCAAAGGCGATGTCGCGGCCCAGGGTGAAGGCCCGGGCGCCCATGGCTTCCGACGCGCGTTGTGCCTCGTGATGCGTATGAATGCGAACGTCGGAGAAGTTGTGCCCGAACCGGGGCTCGAAATAGGCGCGTTCCGCCGCGGCGAGCGGCGCACCGCCGCCTGAGACGGCAGAAGCGGCACCCTGGGCCGCATCGGCCGATCTCGTTCCTCCGGCGTTGCCGTCCGGTTTGGTCAGGATCTCCTCGTCTACACCGTCCTCGCGCTGCAGCCGCACCGTGTCGCGCTCTTCGTTTTCGCATGCAGCGCACTTGCGCTGTATCCCTTGGCCTGCGCTGCTCAGGCCCGCCGCCAGCATCTGGTTGGAGGTGACAGCATCGGCGATCTGGTCGGCCTCGCGCTCGAGTGGATCGTTGGCCGGACCGATGCGTAATTTCGGTTGTATCGCGCGCGGCGCTCTGGCCGTTGCAGACTGGGGTTCTGTGTGACGACGGATTTGGAGCGACCTCATTGCGGATCCTCGCTCTCGTTTGCCGCGCGGTTCAAGGCCCTGGCAACGGCGCGTCTGATCTGATCGACATCGGCGCCGTGCGGAACGCGGACCCGAAGATGATCGATTGCGGTGCGACCCGGGGGCAGTGCCGTTCCTTTTTGCCCGCTCGCGATTTCGGACAGGGCCGACGTCACGGCATCGGCCGAACGCAGGGCTTGCGCGCGATCACCGCGGCCCCGGACCGTGGTACCGCCGGCGGACGTGCCGGTCGGCGTTTTGCCGTCGCTCTTCATTGCGCCGCTCCGAATTGCCAGCTCGGTCGGAATTCCTTGTCGAGTTTCCGCATTTCGGCGCGGGCCGCCCGGCCAATGTGATCCATGGAAACGGGAACGCCCTCGCCGGCGGCGAGAAACGCCGCGTTCACTGCGATGACCACGATATTGCCGCCGGCAACCTCAAGGCGGCCGAGTGCCCTGAAGTCGATGTTGTCCGTGCGCGTCTCGCCCGGAAAGGCACATGCCCAGATTCTCTCGCGCAGCGAGGCGTCGGGAAACGGCAGATCGATGACGAAGCGGAGGCGGCGCAGGAATGCGGTGTCGATGTGGCTTTTCAGGTTGGTGGCGAGTATGGCGAGACCCGAATAGGTTTCCATGCGCTGAAGCAGATAGCTGATCTCGATATTGGCATAGCGGTCGTGGCTGTCCTTCACCTCGCTGCGTTTTCCGAACAGGGCGTCCGCCTCGTCGAAAAACAGCACGGCGCCTCCGGCTTCGGCTGCATCGAACACGCGGCGCAGGTTCTGTTCGGTCTCGCCGATATATTTGGAGATGACCTGCGAAAGGTCGATCCGGTACAGATTGAGATCGAGTTCGCCTGCTATGACCTCCGCCGCCATGGTCTTGCCGACGCCGCTCGGTCCGGCGAACATCGCGGATACGCCGCGTCCCCGAACCAGTTTCCTGTCGAAGCCGCCATCGCCGTAAACGGCGGCGCGATGACGAACCTGCGCGGCGATCGCCCTGAGGTCGCCCGTAATGTCATCCGGAAGCACAATGTCGTTCCACGAGAAACGGGGCGCAATCCTCTCGGCCATGGCGTCGAGGCCGCGGCTCGCCGCATCGCGGCAGGAGCACCAGATATCTGTGCCGTCAAGAGTTCCCGCGACCTCGGCACAGATCGCGGCAATTTCCGAAGGACCAAGCTGGAAATGTGACGCGAGTGTCGCGGCCGAGGCAGCGGTCTCGCTGCGGGAGCCGGGCAGGACCGTGCGCCAGATCTCGGCGCGGTCCGCTTCGTTGAGCGACGATGTGCGCAGGATTGGCAGGTGTCCCGGAACGTCGGGCCGGCGGTCTGCGATGACGATCAGGCGGGTGCGAATTTCCGCGAGAATCTCCGCCGCAAGCGCGTCCATCTCTGCGCGTCCCGCCGCCGTTAAACCTTCGCCGATATCAGAGAGGTCGACCAGGACGGCCACGCCGCGCAACGCTGAGTCGCGGGTGATCAACTGCAACGCGCGGATGCGTTCAGGACCTGGTGGCGGCAAGCGCGCGATCAGAGCTTCCTGTATGCCCTGGCCGGATTTCGCTGCAATCATGGCGGCAATCGACCGGCGCCCGGACCGGCGCGGTCCGATGATCATGGCCGTCGCCGACTGTTCCGCGCGAAGCTGCTCCAGAAAACGGTCGGCATTTTCGAGAACGGATTTGGGGCAGGGGCCGGCAGGCACCGCTTTCAGAATATGGCGGATCCGGTGATCGCTGCCCGGGTTGCCGTCGAGGAAATCCGAAAGTACCTCGTCGGCTGCGAGCGCCGATAGCGCCCCGGCGCTATCCGCCGCGCACTGGACAAGGTGATGTTGCCTCAGTCGCGCGGCCGGCGAAAGCAGATCCCGGGCCAGCCTGACGGCGTCAGGATCGCCGGGCGTCAGCAGGGCGATCGCCAGGTGCGGCGTCGGGTAATCCAGGGAGAGCCGGTCGTGGGCATAGCCGAACAAGGCCGGGAAAGCGGCGTCGAAATGGGCGGCGACCGCGAGCAGGATCACGTCCTCCTCGAAGCGCGACAATGAGAACATCGCGGACAATTCGTCGATCGCGGCCGGGGCACCTCCGGTGCGCATGGCCTCCCGGGCATCCTGATAGGCGCTTTGGGCGGCGAGAGTCTGTTCGCCGGCGGTGAAGCGGGCGGAGTCGCTGCGTAGCAGCCAGTCCGCGTCGAGGTCGGTCATCACCGGTGTTGCGCCTTCGCGGTCTTCGCTGGCCGGTTTTCCGGCGCGCAGGTTGGACACATAGTCGCCGAGCAATCCACGCAACCACGCAAGTCCGAGCGTCAGGGTTTCGTGGTTCTGCGCCCGCCAGATGTCGTCTGGGGCGACGGCGGCGCTGAATTCCTCGTATGCCGGTGACTTGTTCATGATCTCACGGGTCAAGCCTGAATGTGAATCCGTCATCCCTGCTGCGTGCGCCGTCAACCTGCACGGCGACGCCATATGCCGGATCCGCCGGCGCCAGTGCCGGCAACGTCCGTGCAGCATCGGCAACCGGAATTTCCACCTGCGTACCGGTTGGCGCGGCCCAAGGATCGCCCGCTGCCGGCGGCCGAATCCTCACCGCGGCATCGCCGATAATGACTTCCGCCAGACGCGCATCGTTGTGCCAGAGCCGGGTCCCCTGGACCTGAAGGACCGTCGCCGCCGGCCCGTTCGCCGGTGCGGTCGCAGTAATGCGGGGCACGAGCTGGATCAGGGCCAGGTTCGAGGCATAGGAGCGGTCTTCAGAGAACGTGGTGCCATGATCGAGTGCCCCGGCAACGCCTTCGGTCGGATGAACGGCGATCACCTGAACGGAGATCGGACCGGGCTGGAGCCTCTGACCGGCCGGGATGGGACGTGGGGCCGCGTTGTCCAGATCGATCGGGTACTGGTCGTCGGGAATCGTTATGCGGATGCGGCCGTCGGCGGGCGGCACGACGCGGATCGGCTCGAGTGAACCGAGGCGGACGTAGACTCTGTCCGCCAGCGCGTTCTCCGAAATGATCGTGATCTCGTCCCCGATCCGTGCGCGCAACTCTCCGATCGGACCGTTCGCGGCAGGGGTGACGTAGGCATCGAGAACTTCGGGAGGCCTGCGGACATTGACCAGAACGCGCCGCGTTTCCACCGGCTGCGGTCGCGCCCGCGGCTCCGTGCTTTCGATCTGAACAACGCGTGTTTCATAAACGACTGACCTGCGGAAGTTCGACTCCGACAAGGCAGACCAGATCTTCGTGAGATCGTCGAGTTCTGCCGGATGCAGGACAAGTTTCACGCGCTCGAATTCGTCGATCAGTCCGCCGTCGAGGACAGGATCTCCGACCGTGCCGGCGGCCGGGCGCTGTATTGTCAGTTCTTCGACGCGGTTGCCGAATTCGTGGAAGACCTGCATCGCGTCGCCAAGCATGGTTTGCGCATTGAGGTCGGCGTCGGACTGTGATTCCAGCTCGCTATGGGTGGTCATCAGGTAACGCAGATTGAGGGAAAGCGGCGGGCGGCCGTAGGTGGCCGGATGTCCCTGTCCGGGAATCTCCTGGTTCTTGAGATCAGCGTTCTCCAGCACCTGAAAGAGGTAGAGATTGATCCGGCCGCCGGTGATGCCAGTCACGGTTACATCCGGCGGTGCGATCGTCACTGCATTCTGGGCTGTCATTCGGTCGAGCAGGAGCGTGCGCAGTGTCCGGCTTACGGCAGTTATGGCGGTGTGGTTCGCCATTTCACGCGCTACCGGGGAATTCCGCGACGCGCCCGGTCGTAGGAATCAAATCCGCGAGTCCTGTTGCTGACCGGCCTCGGTCCCGAAGGCTGCTGCGGCTTTGGCGCGGGCGGCGCCTGGAACTCGATCGAGACTTGTCCAATGGACAGGCTTGCCGGTTGCGGTGAGGGACGGGATTGCCTGCTGTCGGCAAGCCAGGTGTCCTGAGAGCGTTGGGGCTCCGTCCTGGCGATCTCGACGATCGGAGTGGACGCTGGTGTCGTGTCTTCCGTGCTGTCCGGCGAAGGCCGTGCCCCGGAGTCCCGGTCGCCGGGTTCGATCGCAGACGCCTGCGGTTCGGTCTGCCGGTGTTGCTCGACGGCTACGGCTTGCCTGCCTGCGTCTCGGGCCGGCGTCGTCGTTTCGGGCCGGAGCTCCGTGCGACGGTCTTCGCCTTGCCGCGTCGGTTCCTGTGAAGGTGCGAAACGATCGCTGCCGGCAGCGTCGCGGCGTGCCTCCGGAGGTGTCTCGCGGGACAGAGAAGCCGTCCGCGCAGGCGCGGCCGGAGCCGGAGATGGTGTCTGCCGGTGCGGGCTTTCGGTGGCAGGCCGGGGCGTGTCCGGATATTCCTCGTAGATGCGCGTCACGACCGGCGCCGCCTGACCGGTCGAACTTTCCTTTCCGGGCAAAGTGTCTTGGTGCGGCGGCGGGGGCGGCTCTGCCGGCCGGCCGGGTTGTGCCATTTCTCGCGGATCGGAAGAGGCGTGTGTCGGGTGTCCGCGTCTCGGATCGAAGGACTTTTGTTCGGTCTGAACAGCTGTCTCCGTGAAAACGGTTTCCTCGGAGAGTCCGTCCTCGCCATGACCTCCGTCGATTCCTGTGGGCGACGCGATCGGCTCGAAGCGGGCAGGTTGGCGCAGGGCGAGGGTGACACCGTTGGTCGCACCGGTTTGTCCGGCTGCGCGTCGGGATACGCGTTCGAAAAAGGCGGTCATTTGGCACCCCCTCCAGTCTCGATCAGATGCAGATAGGTCTGACGGCGTGTTGCCGACAACGCGAGAATGTCCGCTTCCGACCAGTGATAGACGCTTGCAAGGCGAGCGACCTGCCGGAAGATGTCGCCGCCCCGAGTCAATGCATTGGTCAATATCGACAGGGCGTCGAATTCGGCGACGAACTCTACGCCGCAGGCCGCGCAGGTGACGGCGGTGTGACGATCGAGACCCGGCTCCAGCATCTGAACTGCGCTTTCGACCGCGGGTGCAACGATCGGCTGCACGGACTCAAGATCAACGGGTTCGCCGTTGTCGTCCGTTATGTCCAGAACCACCTTTGCGATCAGCTCTTTCGCCGCAAGCGCCGGGTCGCTCCGGGCCGTCCTCGCAGCCGCTTCCTCCATGAATCCGTTTGGCAATCTGAACCTGACATGCAGATTTCGATCCGCGTCGTCGCAGTTCAGTTCAAACGATTCACGTTCCGACTTGGCCGTCTGGTCGGCGACGAAGGTTTCGAGCGAAAGCGAGATCTCCGACAACTCCCGGCATTCGGCGACGCCGCAGCCCGCAACCAGATCGATCCGGTCTCCCAGCAGACGCTGGCAGAGCGCGACAAGCAATCGCTCCCGATCGCCGCCCGACATGAGCCGCACGATCTTCGACACGGGTTCATCCAGGCCCTCGATCGGTTCGACGACACGCTCCAGCAGGGCGCTGGTCCTGCGCGCCGCCGACCATGCAGCCGGAAGCTCAAGAAGGTAGGCTTCGTCGCGGCCCGTGAGGTCCCGAAGGCATGCGGTTCCATATCGCCTGCCGGCACGCCAAACTCCATGCAGGAGCTGCACTTCCATGGCCGTTCATCCTCTCAGCTCAATCCATGCGGATAGCCCGAACGCTGCCACGTCAGCCGGCTGGCTCGGTAAAGCTCGGCTCCGCCGGCTCGGTGACGGCCTGATCACGCGCCCAGCCCTCGTTCTCCATCTTGATCTGCGCGATGGCGACGGCATTGGCGTTGGCGTCCAGTTCGGGCAGGGCCTGGAATTCGGAGACCCAGCAGCGGAAGACCTGATAGGACAGGACCTTCTGGCCGGCTTCGTTGAATACGTCGATGATGACGTCCTTGCGGAAGTCGGCGAGCGATACCTCCGACCCGTCGCCAGCGCCAAAGTTCCAGACCTTGTTGGCCCACTGCTCGAACTCGAGGTCGTGGGTCACGCCGCGCTCAAGCATGATGGCCTCATAGGATGAACGGCCGGGCGACTTGCGGCTGGTGGACGGATCGCCGCCCTCGCGATGCTCGACGACTTCCGTCGTGCGTTTCAGGGCGCCGACCTTGCTTATGCCGGCGACGTAACGCCCATCCCACTTCACGCGGAACTTGAAGTTCTTATACGGATCAAAGCGGCGCGGATTTGTTGTAAACGGGGCCATGATGCCGACTCCTTATGCTTCCGGACGACGAACGATCTGCTGGATCTTGATGATGACGAACTCCGCGGGTTTGAGCGGCGCGAAGCCGACCTCGATATTGACGATGCCGTTGTCGATATCACTCTGGGTGGTCGTCTCACCGTCGCATTTCACGCTGTAGGCTTCGCGAGGCGATGAACCCTGGAACGCTCCCTTGCGGAACAGGTCCTGCATGAACGCGCCGACATTGAGCCTGATCTGCGCCCAGAGCGGCTCGTCATTGGGTTCAAAGACGACCCACTTGGTGCCGCGGAACAGGCTTTCCTCGATGAACAGCGTCATGCGCCGCACAGGCACATACTTCCAGTCGGACGCCAGCGCGTCGGCGCCCTCCATGGTGCGCGCGCCCCAGCATATGTTGCTGTAGATCGGGAAGTTGCGCAGACAGTTCACGCCGAGCGGATTGAGATTGCCGTTTTCCTGATCCGTGAGCAGGTAGCCCAAGCTCTCGACGTTTCGCAGGGACGCCTCGGTGCCTGCGGGCGCCTTCCAAACTCCGCGCGCAGTGTCGGTACGCGCCCACAGTCCCGCAATGGTGCCGCTGGACGGCAGAGATCTCGGCCGGTTCTGATTGAGCGTGTCCGTGACGTTGGTGCGCGGGAAGTAGACCGCAGTGTTTGGATGGCGAAGACCTTCGTTG
Source organism: Hyphomicrobiales bacterium (assembly GCA_965275905.1). Lineage (GTDB taxonomy): Bacteria > Pseudomonadota > Alphaproteobacteria > Rhizobiales > JAJFHC01 > CBDAQD01. Next base: position 34,592 of record CBDHYJ010000016.1, read on the forward strand.
TCCATCAGCCATGTCAGCATCTGGTCCGACGTGCGCACGTTGCCGGGGATATCGATGATCATCATGGACCGGCGATCCTCGACATATGCCTCGGCCTCCGAATAGAGCGTGCGCATGGCCGCTCCGGCAAGCGTGGTCGCTTCGGGGATGCACAGGATGTTGAACATGTCGACATCCTCCAGCGCATAGAGGCCGGTCTTGGCCGCAGGCTGGCCCTGGAAGAACGCGACCGGGACGGGGCGGAACGTCGTGCCGGCCGCCGGTGGCGGTCCGTCATGTCCCTGTGTCGCTGCGGTCGGGCCGAGCGCGGTCTGCTGTGTGTGAGGTATTGCGTTGGTGGCCGCCGAAAGCCGTACGCCACCCGGGGCCGCGCCCGCGGCGGCGCCGGTGAAACGGACAATGGTGGCCGGGTCGTAAGGCCGCGCTGCGCGGCCGAGCTGAACAAAAAACCGCAGCGGGCTGGCATTCGTGTCGTCGCCGATCAGTTGTACGGTCGCGCCGCTGAGCAGCGGTTTCTGACCGTCCGGAACCGATGCGTCCGCTGCCGCCCGCCGGATGGCCTGCTCGATGAACGGTCTAAGGTCACCATAGGTTGTCGGCACCTGTCCGTCGTACTGGATGGTGCCTGCTATTGCGCCCGGCCCGATATCGACGTTGAACGCATCGCCGTCTCCGGGAATCGATGGACCGCCTCCGCCGCCTGACTCCGGCAGCGTATTGCCCAGCGTGCCATTGCTCACGGGGCGGAACGCTACGGCGAAGGGGGCGGGAATGTTCGCCGGGTTCAGGCCCGCGCGGTCGAGCTGGACCAGCATTGATGCCTGGTTGACCACTTCGAGCGCGTTGTTGGGAACATTGGGGCGCATGGTCAGATTCCGGTGCACCTCGGTCTGGAGCACCGTTGTGCGGTCGCCGTCGATACGGACCTCGCTCACGATCAGGTTGAACTGCTCGAGAGGATTGGCGGTATCGTAGTTGACCTCCAGGCGGATTGAGTTGCCCCACGCGCCAGGGTTGATCGCGCTTTCGCCGCGAATCCTGCGGCCGGCCGTGGCGCGAAAGATCTCGTCGCCGGCGCCGCCGGGCTGGGAGGTGAGGGTGACGGTCGCTGCCCGGGCATTGTCAGGTGCCGCCGCGCCGGTGTCGGCGACGCGCACGACCCACGCCTCGGTGCCGCCGTTAAGAAAGAACTGCTGGATTGCGTAGGACGTCTCGCTGAACCGGTCCAGTCCGCCATACTCGCGCTCAAAGTCGCCCATGTTGAAAATTTGCACGGCTTCGTTGAGCAGGCCCTTGCGAAAAGTGCCCACAAATGCGCCGACAGACGTGCTCACTGCCGGAACGGGACGGACGCCACTGGGAATTTCTTCTACGTAAACACCGGGGTAGGTCGGTTGCACAGGCATGGGCCACTCCTCGTTGCGAAAGGATTGTCCAACCTGCGCGCCGCATCGCGGGTATATAGCTCTGCACCCCCCATGGCAGGCGCAGGCAATGTCAGGTAACGGATGGTTGCCGCATCCACTTTACCTTGCGCAAATCTATCCGCTTTCCAAATTCATGTACATTGTAAACTTCGAAAATCAGCGTACGGACAACAATTATAGGTTGTATTTTCGCTAGTTGCTCCTGATTGCTCCTGCTTTTTCCAACTTTCTCTGAAGCCGGCGCGATGCCACACCGGACGATGGACCGGTGCGTCGTTCGCGCATGCCGGATGCCTTGTCCGTGCGGGTGTTCCACGCCATAGTTGGCTCCTGACACTGCATGTCATTCTGTTCAAAGGGGTCTTCGAGAGCAGGCAATGGAAAACTCCGCCTCTCGCATCAAGGTATTTGAGGGCCTGGACGACGACGTCGTCCAGCGCCTGTCCGCGCAATGCCGCTGGCAACGCCTGCGCGCCAACAGTCTGGTGGTCGAGCAGAGCGACGATACGACCGATCTTTTCCTGATCGCGGAAGGCAGGGTGCGCGCGAAGAAGTTCTCGCTGGCCGGCAAGGAGGTGAGCTTTATCGATCTCACATCGGGCGATGTGTTCGGCGAATTCTCCGCGATCGACGGCCAGCCCCGATCGGCCACGGTCGTGACCCTCACCGATTGTGTCGTCGGCCGGCTCTCAGCGGACGCTTTCAGGCGCCTGCTCTCCGAGCACCCGGAAGTTTCGCTCAAAGTCATCGAAATGCTGGTCGCCAAGGTCCGCGAGCTGTCGGAGCGGGTATTCGAATTCTCGGCGCTTGCTGTTCGCAACCGCATCCACGCGGAACTGCTGCGTCTTGCCCATACCGCGACACCCGGGCCGGATGACAATACCGCCGTGATCGACGAGGTTCCGACGCACTACGAGATCGCCACCAGGATCAGCACACATCGCGAAGCGGTTACGCGCGAACTCAATACGCTCGAAGCCAACGGCGTTATCCGTGCCGAGCGCGGCCGGATCGTCGTCAGGGATATGAAGGCGCTGCGTTCGATGGTCGATCAGCTGATCGAAATCGAAGCCGGGTTCTCCTGAACCAGTCCCCGCCGATCCCACAATTTCCGCCTATTGGCGCGTCAGTCCGGGGGCGGCTTCGGAGTTACCCGAAAAATTTTCCCTCTTTGTGAGGAATCCCACACGAGGATTCCCCGGCGCCCCCTATCTAAGTAGGTGACAGGCGGCAGGTCTGCATTGGCTAGGGCATTAGGAGAGTTTCAATGACGTCCGACAACTACTGGCATGAGAAGCGTATTACGCTGAAGGATATCGCCGGTGCCTGGGTTCCGGTTCTTGTCGTATTCGCAATCGTTCTTGCAGTTGCCGTCTTCTAGACGGTGAAGCGATCGCATGCGCCCCTCTTGCGATCGTCATCCTTGGCGGGCACCCAACGCCTCTCGGAAGTGACTGCCAAGGCTTTCTCCCTCGCCTCGATTCGCGGTTAGCGTTTCACGAATCGTCGGCGTTCCTTGCCGCTCCGTTTGCCATCACGGCGGAGCGGCATTTTTTTGGTCGACGCAGGTCTCAGACCCGACCTTCGACGGTCATCATCCTGTCAAACTAAATGACCCGCCGCCGGGACATTGGGCAGCGGGTCTGATCCCGGTGGCGTGCGCAGCAGTGTGCGTCTATGTCTTCAGTCGAGAGACAGCCAGGAGTCCTTGTTCGATGCGATGCGCTGCGTGTCGTAGGACGTGCGGTCAACGTTCACGGTGTAGTTGGATACTTTAACTGCACCGTTGTGAGTGCCGTGTACCCGCATCGCGACCGTGGCACCGTCATCATAGGTTTCTCCGTTCTGATGGGCGTCGGCCACGCTGCGCAGCATCAGGGCGATCGTTCCCAATTTTTCGGAAACGGCCAGGTGCTGAGCCTGGCGCGGATCGACTTCAAGCGTTGCTGTCTTGCCAATCGCGACCCGTTCCTTGCTCTTGTGACGATCGGTGATCTGGTCGATGGCGAGCACCTTAATGTTGGTCAGCACAGTCTCGCTGACATAAGACGGGCGCTGCTCTTCGTCGCTCGACCGTTCCTCGCGGGTCAGGACAACGTCGACGCGGTCCTCGGGGAGGATGAAGCCGCCGGCGCCGGTCTCGGGGGAAATGCTGACGCTGTAGGCCCGCTTGCCGGACCGAAGCGTTCCGGCCAGGAAGGCGGTCTTGCCGTCATGAAGGCTGCGTATGCTCAGCGGCTGGCCGGCGTTCAGCGCCGCTGTAACGACCCGTCCGTTGAACGTCGTGAGCGCATCGGGCGAGGCCGACTTGGTCACGAAGTTGCCGTGGATCGACCGGCTGGGCCATTCCTGCCACTGAAGGGCTGCTTCCTCGAGCCGTTCGCCGATTCTCATGTCGCGCGCAAGGACCAGAACCTGTTCGGTTTCGATTTGCGGCACCACCGGCGCAGCGACCTGGACGGGCGGAGGCGGTGCCGTCATGTTGCTCGCGACGTAGGCCGCTGTGCCGGCTGCCGTTAGCGCACCGAAGAAAACAAAGACACGAATGAGTTTCGTCGAACCCTTGGTCTTGTATTTGTAGCCGCGTCCAATCATCACCAATCCCGCCGAATTTTCACGCCCTAGCGCATTTCTACCTGCATGCATGAAAACAGAATCGAGATGTCATGGAAACATGAAGCTTTGGCCAGAGGTAACAAATATAAACGTCGTTCGGTAAAATTATATATTGCTTTTATTCAACATCGGGGGGCCGGAAGTACGTTTACGATAAAGATACTGGAAATCTGCCGGCCGGTATTATTAAGAAATTCTGAACGCGCCGGTCATTAGGGTCCGGTTAACCGCGCGCTGTGGGAAATTTATTTTCCGGAAATGCGCCGGCCGGCGGCTCGGCTGAATGCGTTTCTCGACAAACTTCTGCCAAAAAGGCAGGGCTGTCGGATTGATCAAACGTCTGTTGAGAGAGCGCCCGGGCGATTCTGTTCGCGCTGCGGAGCTGATCTGATTCCCGCGGCCTATTCCTCGCCCTCGCCGCCGCCGTCCGTAATCGAGCCGTCACTGCCGCTGTCAATTTCAACAGCCGGATCCTTGTAGCGTTCGATGGCTTTGTTCAGTCGGTCGGAGTCGTGCTTGAGGGCCGTGCGCCGGGCGGATTTGGGCATCGGGTCGATCGTCTGCTGTGACTTGTTCACAGCGATCGCATCGCCGGCCTCCGGTGCAATGCGGTCGGTTGCCGCCCAATGGTCGTAAGTGCACGCCGGGAGCGCGATCGTCATCAGCGTGACCATGACCGCAATTCCGGTGGTCCTGCGTGGGGATTTGGGCTCTGCGCGTTCCATCATCTCCCCCAATTCATTTCACTATGTGCCCATCGGTTCCGACGCCGCTGCCGGGCAGCCGCCAGCGCTCAACGTCTTCACGGGGCCTCTCGCTCTTGCCGAGAAGGAAATAATCGAGATCATTAGTCGGCCTGCGGCCATCCAGAGGCGTTGCAAGCTTGCCCGGTGCGGTCACCGGCTTGACGAGCCTTGGCGTGACGATGATCACGAGGTCAGTCTCGTTCTTCTGATAAGACGCGCTCCTGAACAGCGACCCGAGGACCGGGACATCACCCACCCAGGGCAGTTGAGAGAGAGTCTTCGTATTGTTGGCCTGCAGAAGGCCGGCAATGGCAAAACTCTGTCCGTCGCGCAGCTCGATGGTTGTGTTGGCGCGCCTGACGACCAGTGTCGGAATCTCGATTGTCTGAAGCCGGAGGGTCCTGGTCGTGTCCAGCTGACTCACTTCAGGCTCGATCTTCAGATTGATCTGACCGTCCGAGAGGACGGTTGGCGTGAATTCCAGGCCAACGCCGAATTTCTTGAACTCGATCGTGATCGTGTTGTTGTCCTGGGCAACAGGGAAGGGGAACTCGCCGCCCGCGAGGAAGCTTGCCTTGTCACCGGAAAGCGCAACCAGGTTCGGTTCGGCGAGCGTCCTGATCGTGCCCTTCTGTTCGAGCGCATTGATCAGAACGTCGATCCGGTTCTGTCCAACTCCGAGCAGGTTGGTCAGGATCTGGCCGAAAGGCGTGGAACCGGTCGCGAGGTTCAGGCCCGAATTGACATTCAGGTTCCGGGTCACGGCTGAAACGTTGATGCCCAGTTCGCGGCCTGCGGACCGGGTCGCCTCGACAAAACGGACCTCGAGCATCACCTGCTGCGGCGACCGGACCTTGATTCCGTTGGTGACCGAACCCGGCGCGAACTGTTCCGCTATGGCCAGCGCCTGCGCAGCCGCCGGCGCGCTCGACACTTCACCGCCCAGATAGACCTTTCCGTTGAGGTTGCGGACCTTGACCCACTCACGCGGCAAAACCTCACGAAGCTTCGCCTGCAACCTGGAGATGTCGTAGGAAACCAGAATGTCGACAACGGCGATGAGCTGTTTTTCCTCGTCATACAGCGACATATTGGTCGCGCCGATCTCCTTGCCGAGCACATAGACGACCTGGTTGGTCATCGGAATGACGTCGACGATCTTGGACGATCCGACGACCACATCGGACACCGCCTTGTCGAACTTTATCGTCTCCGACTTGTTGATCGCGACCGTCAGGGTGCCCACTCTTTCCACGTTGGAGATGTTGACGACCCGTGTCTTGCCCTGAGCATTTGCGTCGCTGGCGGGCAACAGGCCGGTGAGCAGCATGCCGGTCAGCAGCATGAGAGCGCCGAAGATGCCGGTGCGTTGGCGCGCGGGCATGCCCGCACTGTTTGCGGAATTCGCCTGGCGCCTATCCATCGCGACCTGCCTTCTTTTGCTGCGCAGCAAAGAGCAGGTCTATGTTGCGCTGGATCTTGGGATCTTTGCTGTCGAGGGAGTGCGCCCGCTTCAATGCGCGGTTGGCCTTGGTCAGATCGCCTCTCAGAAGATACGAGAAGCCGAGATTGTTCCACGCCGCCGCGTTTTCAGGCTCCAGGGTGAGGGCTTTGCGATATGACCTGTCAGACATGTCGAAACGCTGCAGCCGGTCGTAGGTGGCAGCGAGGCCCAACCACGACCTCGTCGCTTTCGGGTCGCGCTCGACAGCTTCCCTGAAGGACTTTTCTGCCAGGCCGTATTCACGATTGTTGAAGTAGCTGACGCCGTTCTGATGAGAAAGATTATCGGCGATGATGAGGTCCGGGGCTTTCGGCTCCGCGTCCACAGACGCAGTCGCGACGACCGGTTTCTCGGCGACTCCAAGACACCCGGTGACACCGGTCAACAGTGCCAGCGCAATGATGCGCAAATACACTTTACCGACGCCGGTACCCCACTTCAGCATAGCCCCCCAACCTCACAGACACCTTAAATAGCATTTCGACGCTCGTATTCCGTCCCAACCGTCGATCGGGCAAACGCCCCCGCATGCATGCTTTACACCACACACAAACCCGACTCTTGGAACTCGACACACACTCAATTGCAGAGGCGGTCGCACCAGATACGCAACTATTGAAAGTGACGTTGCCGCTGCCGCATTTTTTTATCATTGGGCACGAGCGATTCTGCGTATCACCCGCGCGGAAGCAGTTTTCCATCTTTGTCTGGGCAAGGCAATTCTAATTGGCCGGTACAGGAACGCTGTGGGAAACTTCCAAATCGACTGTTGCGAACAAGTGACATCATTTCAGCCGTCGTCCGGCCGGTGCAGTCTGTTCTGCCGTCGGGGCAAGGGTGCATTCAAGCGACACATGAAGGCAGGTTCGACCGATTTCACCTTTCACGGAACAGTTTTGATATTATGGTTTAAGTCCACTAACTCTTTGAAAAACATATATTTTGAACTTAGGATGCCGGTTGAGGCTGATCTGCCGTCCATCACCGGGTTCCGATGCCGACGGCACGCCGACCGGCCTTGTTGAGAAATTGAGTCATCGACCGGGCGGCCGGTCGTCACATTGACCTGTTACGGGCCGGCAACACCGATCGGGAGTTCCATGACCGACTATCTCACGACCAAGGAGGTCGCCGCTCTTTTGCGAATCAAGGAGCGCAAGGTCTACGAACTCGTCTCCGAGAAAGCGATTCCGGCCAGCCGCGTGACCGGCAAGCTTCTGTTTCCAAAGGACCTGATCGACGCCTGGGTTCGCCGGGAAGTCGAATACCGCGATGGCGTCGAGGGCCTTGCCAACCGGCCGCTTGTCATGGCCGGCAGCCATGATCCTCTTCTGGAATGGGCCATCCGGGCTTCGGAGTGCGAGATCGCGACTCTTTTCGAAGGCAGCATTGCCGGGCTGAAGCGACTAGGACAGGGGCGGGCCATCGCGGCGGGTATGCACGTCTACGAACCCGATGACGTGAACTGGAATCGTGGACATGTCGACAGCCATCTCCACGGACAGCCACTTGTCCTGATCGAGTGGTGTATACGCAGTCAGGGGCTGGTCGTTGCGCCCGGCAACCCGAAATCGATCAAGACGGTCGGGGACCTCGCCGGCATTCGCTTTGCGCCGCGGCAGAGTGACTCCGGAAGTCGTCATCTGCTCGACCATCTTCTCCGGCAGGAGGGGCTTTCGGCCGACACCCTCGACATGATTTCACCACCGGCCCGCAACGAGGCGGACGTCGCCAACCTGATCGCCGACGGCAAGGCCGATGCAGGTCTGGCGATTGAAGCCGTTGCGCGACAGTACCGACTCGATTTCGTGCCGCTGTTCTCCGAACGGTTTGATCTGGCGGTATGGCGGCGGGACTTTTTCGAGCCGCCAATCCAGACCCTTATGGCCTTTGCCGGCGGGAAAGCCTTTGCCGCGCGGGCGGATGAGTTGGGCGGTTATGACATTCAGGGCCTCGGGACCATCCATTTCAACGGCCCCTAGAATGATTGAATCTGACCCAAATTCACTCTGAGCGCGCGATCAGCCACCACCGGCGGCGTTCGGGAAGAACAACTGTTGTCCTTCGATTTTGAACGCGGCAATCGCGTTCTGTCCGTCCGGAGAGGTCAGCCAGTCGATGAATTTCTGGCCGGCGTCTGCCTTTACGGACGGATGGCGCTGCGGATTGACCAGGATGACACCATACTGATTGAACAGCCGGGCGTCGCCCTCCACCACGATATTGAAATCCGCCTTGTTTCCGAATGCGATCCAGGTCGCCCGGTCAGTCATCGTATACGCCGACATGCCGACCGCGACATTGAGTGTCGCGCCCATCCCCGAACCTGTCTCCCGGTACCAGCCGCCACTATGTCCGGTCGGGTCGATGCCGGCGGATGTCCAGAGCGCCATCTCCTTCTTGTGGGTTCCGGAATCGTCGCCCCGCGATGCAAAAGCGGCTTTTGAATCCGCGATCTTGCGCAGTGCCTTGAGCGGGTCGGAGAAGCCGGCGATGCCAGCCGGATCCTCGGCAGGCCCGACAATGACGAAATCGTTGTACATGACATCATGTCGTTTCACGCCATGCCCTTCGGCCACGAACCTTTCTTCGGCGTCTCTGGCGTGAACGAGCAGGACATCGCCGTCGCCGTTCGCTGCATTTCGGATCGCCTGGCCGGTTCCAACGGCGACAACACGGACTTCGATGCCGGTCTTCGTCTTGAATAGCGGAAGGATCTGTTTGAGCAGACCGGAATTCTGTGTCGATGTTGTTGACTGCACGATAATGAATCCATTGTCGGCTGCGGCTGCGGGCAGGCCGAAGGCAAGTGGTGCGAAAGCTGCGATGATGGTGAGCAGTGTGCGAAACGGCATCGCTGGTCCTTTCCTTTTGATCAAATGAGCAGACGCCCGGCCAGAAAGGCGCGCGCCTCCTCGGTTGCCGGATTGTCGAAAAACGTTTCGGCTTTCGCCGCTTCGACAATCTTTCCGGCACTCATGAACATCACGGTCTCGGCAAGCCTCCTGGCCTGGCCGACATCGTGTGTGACGAAGACCACTTTCCGCCCGCGGGCCCGGAATGCGCGGGCGTGATCTTCGATCGCAGCCGTCGCTGCGGGGTCAAGACTTGCCGTCGGCTCGTCGAGCAGCAGGATTTCCGGGTCGGTGCTGAGAGCGCGCACGAGAGCCAGACGCTGTTGCTCGCCACCGGACAAGGCGCGGGCCGGGGCGTTGGCCAGATGGCCGAGGGCAGCCTGCTCAAGCGCGTCAAGGGCGCGTCCGTGACTTCGATTGCGTGGCACGCCGTGTGCGTGGAGAACGTACCGGACGTTGGCCAGCACGGAACGTCGAAGCAGCACCGGCTTCTGAAACACCAACCCGACACGGGGCATCCGGGACCGGTCCGGCGATGTGCCTGCCCACGAAACCGCACCGCTGTCCGGCATGATCAGGCCCGTCAGAATCCTGAGCAGCAGGCTCTTGCCGGCTCCGTTAGGACCGAGAATTGCCGTCAGGTCATCGCCGTCCAGGGTCACGTTCACCGCGTCGAGAAGCCGCCTGCCATTGCGCGTGACAGAAATGTTCCGGCCTTCGACGGGCAATATGCGATCCGTTCCGGAAGGCGCTGACTCTATCGGTCCGTACAGCATTCGGCGCCTCACGCGTAGGCCGATCGGACCGCCGTGCCGCGAAGCGACATGACGGCTGCATTCACGGTGATTGCGATCATCACCAGAATGATGCCCAGTGCCATCGCCATGGCCAGATTGCCCTTGGAGGTTTCTAGGGCGATGGTCGTGGTCATGACGCGGGTCACATGGTTGATGTTGCCGCCGACGATAATGACCGCACCGACCTCGGCTATGGCGCGGCCAAAGCCCGCAAGCAGCGCTGTCAGGAGTGAAAAGCGGGCGTCCCAGATGAACGTGAGGATGCGTCCGGCCGGGCCGATCCCGAAAAGGCGAAGTTGTTCGTCGTATTCACCGCGTATGTCCTCGATGGTCTGCCGGGTCAGTGCTGCGATAATCGGCGTTACCAGGAGCGCCTGTGCGATGATCATCGCGGTCGGCGTGTAAAGCAGTGCCAGTGGCCCGAGAGCGCCGGCGCGCGACAGCATGAGATAAACGAACAGCCCGACCACAACCGGTGGAAGTCCCATCAGCGCGTTCAGGACGATGATTACGAGAGCCCGCCCGGGAAACCGGAGCACCGCCAGCGCGGCGCCGAGCGGCATGCCGATGATCGCGGCGCAAAGGACGGCGACAAGGCTGACCCGTAAAGACAGCAACACGATCTCGGCGAGATCCGCGTCCAGCGAGATCAACAAGCCCCAAGCTTCAACAAAGGCCAGCCCGAATTCCTGCATGGATTTTCCTCGAGACGCGCAATCTCCCTGAGACGTGGTGCACGCTAGCATGCTGGTGCGAGCAGTTCATCATTTGCCGAAATACCAGATTAAAAACAGGAAAACGCAGTATTTCACAGGAGTTAATGCAGTGCTTCAGGATGGTGTCCTGCCGTTTGGACGGGCGAACGCCGATTGCCTGAACCTGAGGGTGAGATTCAACTGGCTGAATTTCTCCTTTCGATTCAGTCACTTGAAGTGATCATCTCAAGAGAACGGGTCTGACCTTCAGAGTATCGGTCAGGCCGCGCGGCGGAAGGATTAATCAAACGTTAAAACAAGGCGTTAGGCCGTAGGACAAATGGGTTGGGTGCGGCACTCCCGAGGCGCGCTCAGGTGATCTTACGACCACGGGAACAGCCGGCCGGGCGCGGCTGGCGCGCGTGGCAGGCCGGCGTTGAAATGCCGTGAGCGACGACGGGACCGGGATGCGCCAAAGAAGCGCCGGGGAACGCAAATCCCGATGGCGGTGCGCAAGGAATTTCGTTCGCAAATTTTGATGAAATCCTTCTCTCATCAAACTTTTTCCGAAGACGCGGTTGTGCTATAGATCTGTCGCGTGCTCGTGCACCATGATCTCCAATATGCAGGTGGTCTTGGCTCTCTTCTTTGAAGCGTCGTCGTTATCTCCCAAATATTGGAATGCCCCAACGGTCCGGTGGAAGCCGGGCCGCGTTACCGTTACCCCAAATTTGAAGAGGGAAAGATGCCTAAAGGTACCGTTAAGTGGTTCAACCCCGAAAAAGGCTATGGCTTTATTGCACCGGAGGACGGCTCCTCAGATGCCTTCGTACACATTTCCGCTGTGCAACAGGCCGGCCTTGCCACGCTCGATGAAGGCCAACAGGTCGAGTATGAGCTGGCTGAGGGGCGCAACGGCAAGTTCGCTGCGCAGAACCTGCGTGTGGCTGACTAACTCTACTCGCGAATAGAGATGGTCATGTCCTAAGGCCGCGCGCTTCGAACGGTTCAAAGGACAGCATTCACATCTCAGGGCGGCCGGATTGATCCGAGCCGCCCTTTCTTGTTTCTTCTGCACGATACAGACCGGGCTGCGGATCGAGACTCCGCGGGACCTGGCGTGAGAGCTGAAATCGGCCGCGCTGCGCCGGCATCAGGAAGGATTGGCCAAGGATATGAAACCCAAACTGGAGCAGGTGACGGTCGGCACCGATGGCCTGACCGTCGAATGGAATGTTGGGCACGAGGTTACGTTTCCGTGGGTATGGCTGCGTGATCATGGCGAGGACGAGGGCAGTCTGGACGCCGAGACCCTGCAGCGGAAGGTTGACACCTTCTCCATCGCGCGCGATCTGCGCGGGGTCGCCGCGGAAATCGCCGAAGACGGAGAGCGGGTCCGGATCGACTGGTCCGACGACTCGGCGCCGAGCGATCTGAGCGCCGGCATGCTCGCCTCGGTGTCCGGGCTTGCTCCCGTGCTGTCGGACGCCGGTGCCGGCCTGCAGCGGAAACTCTGGGCGTCGGGCAGTATGCCGGATCCTTTGCCGTCCGTCGGGTTTGACGCATTGATGGCGGATCAGAACGGGCTTCGTCAGTGGCTTGAGAATATCCACGAATTCGGGTTTTCGCTGGTCGAGGATGTGCCGTCTTCGGAGGACGCGACGCGTACGCTGGCTGAGCGGATGGGCTACATCCGTGAAACCATTTTCGGCGGATTGTGGACGCTTTCGGCGGAAATCGAAGATCACGGCGACACCGCCTATTCGACGCAGTATCTGGAGCCGCACACGGACGCCACCTACTGCCATGACGCACCCGGGCTGCAGATGTTCAACTGCATCGAGTTCGACGGCCGCGGCGGAGAGAGCATACTGGTCGACGGCTTTGCGCTCGCCGCGCAGATCCGGGAAGATTGCCCGGCTGACTTTGACATTCTGGCCGGGACGCCCGTACCTGGACGTTACATCGAGCAGGGCGTGCATCTTGCGACCGAGCGACCGGCAATCAGACTCGGCAACGATGGCGCCGTGAGCCAGATCAGTTTCAACAATTACGACCGCGCGCCGTTCCTGTTGCCGGCAGGGGAAATGAACGCGTTCTATCGCGCTTACGGCGAACTGCACCGCCGGATCGTCGATCAGGCGAACTGGCTCAAGATTCCGCTGCGGCCAGGCATGGCCTTGATCTTCGACAACTGGCGGCTGCTTCACGGCCGGATGGGTTACACCGGCAAGCGGGTCTTCTGTGGCTGCTATCATAACCGCGAAGACTTCGAGAGCCGGTTGCGGACCGTTGCCGCGGGTTGATCATGGGAAACACGGTCCCGCCGCGAGGCGATGGCCGGGACGTGTTCTGCTGGTGCTGACCGGGCTGACGCTTGCAGCGCCGACATCCGGGCCGGCAGCATCCGAAAGCGGCGAACGCATTGAACTGACCTGTGTGGCACGCGGCAACAGCCACACGGCCCGGATGAGCTTCGACTTTTTGCCGCGCACCTGCCGCCTCTACTGGCGTGAGCTTGACCGATTTCTGGAGCTCGAGGTCTGCGAGAGGCCGCATATCAGGGCGCTGCGACCCTTCGCCGGAAAAACGGACAGCCACCTGGCGTTCAATCTCGAGACGGGAGCGTTCGTCAGCCGTTTCGGCGGCGTTGACGACCGCGGCCACTGTGAAGCCGCCAGAGTCGCGAAGTGATTGCTCCCGCACAGCTTTCCACCCGCGCCGCGCTGTCATCAACGTGATATCTGCAACGTGTTAGCTGGTCATGCTGGGCCAATCGAATTCAGTTATCCGAAGGTGTTTCCAGGCTTGTCGGGAGTTCGTTGCTTCCGGCACGAATGGTGTTGAATTTGGCAAGCGGAGTCTGTCGGCAATTCCGGCTGGCAATTGCCGGGAATGTGGCACAAAATGTTTGCGCGTGATGGGGAGATATCCGTTTGCGCAACGTAACTGAGGGAGTCAGAAAATCATGACAACGAAATTAGGGAAGGCGGCATCGACGAGAGCCACGGCGCTTGCGGCGAAGGCCTTCACACGCCGGACTTTTCTGCGGAGTGCGGCGGCGACGGGTGCATTGGCAGTCGCTGCGCCGGCCTATATCGAGAATGCCCTGTCGTCATCGGGCGAGCTCGATATCCTGATGTGGTCGGACTATCTTCCGGACACATTCATCAAGGCTTTCACCGACTCGACCGGCATCAAGATCAACTACACGGGCATCGGTTCGAACGAAGAGATCATCAACAAGATGAAGGCGACCAAGGGCCGCGGCTTCGACATCTGCAGCCCGACCAACAACCGGTCGCTGCAATGGGAGCCGCTTGAGCTCCTGCAGCCGTTCGACATGAGCAAGGTCGATATCTCCGGCGTGAACGGCGCTATGACCAAGATCGGCGAGCAGGCCTGGAACTTCGGCGGCAAGGGTGTCCACTGGCTGCCCCATATCTGGGGCACGGAAGCTATCGGCTGGCGCACGGACAAGTGGTCGCCGAAGGGCGGCACGCCGTCCTATGGCGACGTGTGGTCGGACGAGACGGCAGGCAAGACCATGGGCCGTCCGCACTCCATGATGCTGGGTGCCGGTCTCTACATGGAGACTATCGGCGAACTGAATCAGGGTGACGTCTGGAAGGCCTACACGAGCGAAGAGGCCATGCGGCCGATCTGGGAAAAGATCACCGCCTGGTGCATCGCGCGCAAGAAGCACGTCAAGCTGTTCTGGAATGACGCCGACACCCAGAAGAACGGTCTGCTGGCTGAAGGCGTGATCGTCGGTCAGACCTGGGACGGTCCGGTTCTGGCGCTCAAGACACAGGGCGAGCCGGTGACCTATCAGGCGCCGAAGGAAGGCGCGATGGCCTGGGTCGACGGCATGTCGATTCCGACCGGTGCGAAAAACATGGATCAGATCTATGCGTTCCTGAAATTCGCGTTCCAGTCAGAGCCGGCAGGCAAGGCGATCGACAAGCACGGCTACAATTCGCCGGTGCTCGGCTCAGACAAGTTCGCGAGCGACAAGTATGCGAAGAACTTCTCCGAGGCCTATCCGGGCGATGCGCTGGCCAACCTCAACCCGTGGCCGGCCGAACCGGTCTGGTACGCCGAGGTGCGCACGGAATACCGCAACAAGTTCGTCAACGCATAACGCTGACGACCTGACCTCCGGGGCCTGCGGGTCCCGGAGGAAATTTTGCTTTGGGGGCAGAATTACGGGGCGAGAGCAGGCGATGGCCGCGTCGCGTGCCGGCAAACGGGCGGATTACGGCTCATCGACGAATTGGGGGAGAGCATGAGCGCCGGCGTCGATCTTGAAAGTGTTTCGATTTCCTTTGGCAGTTTCCAGGCGGTCAAGAGCGCCGACGTCAATATTGAAGGCGGGGAGTTTTTCAGCTTTCTGGGGCCGTCCGGCTGCGGCAAGACCACCCTGCTGAGGGCGATTTCCGGGTTTCTCGAGCCGAGCAGCGGAACCGTCCGCATCGGCGGCCAGGACATGAAGGGCATCGGGCCCAACCAGCGTCCGACCGCACTGATTTTCCAGAACCTCGCGTTGTTCCCGCTCATGCCGGTCTGGGAGAATATTGCATTCGCACTCGAAGTACGCGGAGCGAGTACCGCCGAACGCCGCAAGCGGGCGGACGAACTTCTGGAACTGATCGCCCTTGGGGACCAGGGTGACAAGATGGTCCATGAACTGTCGGGCGGTCAGAAGCAGCGAGTGGCCATCGCGCGCGCGCTCGCGGCCGAGCCCAAGGTGCTGCTGCTCGACGAACCGCTTTCCGCGCTCGACCTCAAGCTGCGCCAGCATATGCGCACCGAACTGCGGGCCATCCAGCAGCGGGTCGGCATCACGTTCATCTACATCACGCATGACCAGGGCGAGGCCCTGACCATGTCGGATCATGTCGCGGTGATGCGCGAGGGCGTCATCGAGCAGATCTCCGACGGCAAGTCGATCTACGACGATCCGGCGACGTCGTTCGTCGCGTCTTTCGTAGGCGAAAACAACGCCTTTTCCGGCAAGGTCGATTCGGTGTCGGACGGGATGGCCAAGGTGGCGACGGCGGTTGGACCGGTCGTCGCCCGGGTCTCTCCCACCAGCACGACCGCACTGAAAGCGGGCGATGACGCGATCGTCTTTGTCAGGCCGGAGGCCATGGCACTGGCCAATGGCGGCGGCGAGACCGAAAACATCATCAAGGCGAACGTCGAGACGGAGGAGTTCGAAGGGTCGTTCTGGAACGTGTTCCTGAAGGGCGCTGATGACACGGCGATAAAGATGTCGCTTGTGAACGAAGGGCAGACGCGCAGCAGCGCGGCCGGATCCGAGCTTGCCCTCCGGTTCAAGCCGGAACAGGGCGTCGCACTGCCCGCCGGCGTGCTGGCCAGCGACTGAGCCGGGCAGGGGGCAGGTAAAGTCATGAATCCGGTCTCGATCCTCAGACGCTTCTTCACCCGCAACGGCGTCTTTCTGGGCACTTACCTGCTGGTCGGCGTAACCATGTGGATCGTGGTGATGATCGTGCTGCCGCAGATCACCATGCTCGACTTCTCGTTCCGCTACAATCTGCCGCCGTCCAAGGTCGGTGGTCCCGAGGACGTCTATACGTTCTCGAACTACACGTTCCTGGTGTTCGGCAGCCCTGGCAATCCCGATCCGTTCAACGTGATCGACGTTACCGTTTTCTTCCGCACGATTCTTGCCGCCCTGTTCGTGACGCTGTTCGATCTCGCGCTGTGTTATCCGATCGCCTATTACCTGGCGCAGGTCGCCAAGGGCGGCATGGGCCGGCTGCTGGTACTGTCCCTGATCGTGCCCTTCTGGGTCAATGAGATCCTCCGTGCCTTTGCCTTCCGGATCCTGTTCGGCGATATCGGCGTGATCAACACGGCCCTGATAAGTATCGGGCTAATCGATCAGCCAATCGACTTCATCAAGGAGGATATCGCGCTCTACGCGGGACTTGGCTACGCTTACATCCTCTTGATGATCTTCCCGATCTACAACGCCATCGAGAGTCTCGACCGCAACCAGATCGAGGCGGCGCGGGACCTCGGATCGCCGTGGTGGCGCATCCACTATCGGGTGGTCATACCCTTCGCCAAACCCGGCATCACGTCTGGCTGCACGATGGTGTTCATGCTCTCGGCAGGCGCTCTGGCGGCGCCTCAGATCCTCGGCGGTCCAAGCAGCCTGTGGTTCACGCAGATCATCTACCAGTGGTTCAACACCGGCGGCAACTGGCCGCGCGGCTCAGCCTACGCCATTGTCCTGCTCGCCGCCTGTATCGCGTTTGTCCTCCTGATGATGCGCATCTTCAAGGTCAAGCTCGGAGAGATCGCGCGATGACCTCGAGGTTGCTGCTCAGGAGCATGACCGGCTTCTACCTGGTGATCTTTTTCGCCTACCTGTTCGGTCCGCTGATCCTGATGAGCATGAGCGCGTTCAACAGCTCCGAGTTTCCGCGAGTCTCGCCGTGGGAATGCTTTACGTTCGAATGGTTCAACGTGCTGCTGCAGGACCAGAAGCTGGTCGACGGCTTCATCAACAGCCTGATCATCGGCGCGGGCGTTGTCGTGCTTTCGGTGGCCCTCGGGCTGGCCGCCGCCATGATGCTGACGCAGATCCTGCCCGGTGCGCGGCCGTTCTACTACACGATCGTGATTTCCCCGGTCCTGGTGCCGGGCGTGGTGCTCGGCATTTCGACCCTGATCTTCTGGGACCGGCTCGGCGTGATGTTTGATGCCGACTACGACAGCTTCTTCTACGACGGCATCTTCCTGACCATCATCGGTCAGTCGACCTTCATTTCCGCCTACTGCATGCTGGTGTTCATCGCGCGGCTGCAGCGTTTCGACCCGACGCTGGAAGAGGCCGCACTCGATCTCGGCGCGACCAACGCCCAGGCTTTCCGGAAAATCCTGCTGCCGTTCCTGAGACCCGCCATCGGTTCCGCCGCGGTGCTTGCGTTCCTCGCGTCATTCGAGAACTACAACACGACGGTGTTCACGATCGTGTCCGAGAGCACGCTCACAACCGTGCTGGCCGGCAAGGTGCGCTACGGCATCAACCCGTCGATCAGTTCGCTTGCGGTCATCATCGTCGTGCTGACCATCGTCGGCGCGATCATCCACGAGGCCATGCGGCGGCGCGAGGAACTGGCGGCGGCCGGCGGCGCTGCCAATGCGGCCGCGTCGGCGCCGGGACGGGGCAACATCCCGCCGATCTTCCGTGGCAACCCGGCAATGGTGCTTCTGATGCTGGTCTTCATTGCAGGGCTGGGCACGACGTGGTTCGCCGCCCGCTACAGCCCTGCCGCGTGCAAGGAAGACGTGCTGCAGCAGAAGCGTCTGCTGCAGCAGCGGAAAGGTCCCAACATTTTCACGACGCCGACTGCGCCGCCGCAGCCTGCCGCACCGGCGCAGCCGAGTGCGCCGGCACAGCCGTCGACGCCTCCGGCATCGGATGCGCCGAAGCCGTTCGGCAATACATTTGACCCGGGTAACCTTCAACAGCAGGGGCCCGGCACCGATGCTGCACCGGCGACGCCGGCACCGGAGAGCTCCGCGCCCGCGCAGCCCGGCAACAGCGCATTCGGCGACGTCTTCGATCCCGGGAACCTGAAGAAGCAGGCGCCGGGCGCCGAACCCGCACCGGCGGCGCCAAAGCCTGAGAGTTCCGCACCGGCCAGTTCCGGCAGCGGGGCGTTCGGAAACGTTTTTGATCCGGGGAACCTGAAGAAACAGGTCTCGCCCGGCGAGTAGCAGACCAACCGGGCCGGTTGCCCGGTGAACAGCGGAGCAGGCACATTGCCGATCAGAACGACATGTATCGGGGCGTACCCGAAACCCGAGTACGTGCCGGTCAAGGACTGGTTCATCCTTGAAGCGGGCATGACATCGGCGGGCAGTGACGTGACCCGCCACTATACGGACGTGATGGATTCCGCTGGCGACGACGTCGAGGCACTGTTCGTCCGCGGCACCCGCGAAGCCGTCGGGGATCAGGTCGAAGCCGGTATCGACATACCGACCGACGGCGAGATCAGGCGCGAGAATTACATTCACTACCATTGCCGGCACCTGACCGGCTTCGACTTCGTGAACCTGACCCGCCGCGTGGTGCGCGACGGCGCCTACGAGACGGAACTGCCGACAATCTCAGGCAAGATCGAGCCCAAAGGCGATCACTTCCTGACGGAGGATTTCCGGATCGCCCAGTCGTTCACCGACCGTCCCGTCAAGATCACGGTTCCCGGACCGGTGACGATCACCGACACGACGGCGAATGTGTTTTATGACAGCGAACGCGACCTCGCCTTCGATCTTGCCGATGCGCTGAATTTCGAGATCCGCGCACTGGCAGATGCCGGCTGCAAGTACATCCAGGTTGACGAACCGCTGTTCGCCCGCAAGGTCGAGGCGGCGAACGACTATGGGTTCGAGGCCCTGGAGCGCTGTTTCGACGGCGTTCCCGAAGATGTTGCACGCGTGGTCCACATGTGCTGCGGATATCCCAACCACCTGGATGACGAGGTCTATCACAAGGCCGATCCCAGCTGTTATCCGCGACTCGCGGAAGGTATCGAGCGGTCGTCCGTTGATCAGGTCTCGATCGAGGATGCCCACCGGCACAATGATCTGTCGTTACTGGAGACATTCCGGAACACGACGGTCATCCTGGGCCTTGTCGCGATCGCCAAGAGCCGCGTCGAGCCCGCTGAAGAAGTCTCTTCACGGATCGCCGCCGCACTCGAACATATCGATGCCGACCGGCTTGTCGCCGCGCCCGATTGCGGCCTCGGTCTGCTGGGGCGGGACCTGACGAGACAAAAGCTTGCCGTGCTTTGCGAGGCTGCCGCCGCGGCCTGATACCCCGGTCGCGGGCTCAGCCGCGCGCGTCTTCCAGAATCATGTCGGAGGCTTTTTCCGCGATCATGACGGTCGGCGCGTTGGTATTGCCCGACACGATGACGGGCATGATCGAGGCGTCCACGACCCTTAGGCCCTGAATGCCGTGAACCCGCAGCCGTTCGTCGACCACGCCCTGCGGGTCAGCCGACGGGGCCATCTTGCAGGTGCTGGTGGGATGATAGATCGTCTGGGAGATGTTGCGTGCGGCCTCCAGCAACTCATCGTCACTCTGGCTCACCGGTCCGGGCAGCTTCTCTTCGACGATATAGCGTGAAAGCGCATCCGTTTCGGCCAGCTTCCGCGTCAGGCGCATGGAGGCGATTGCGGTTTCCTGATCCTTCTGTGCGGAAAGGTAGTTCGCCTGGATGGCCGGATAGGTGTAGGGGTCGGGCGCCTTGATCCTGATGCTGCCGCGGCTTTCCGGCCGAAGCTGGCAGGCCGACATGGTGATGCCGGAGAAGTCGTGCATTTCAATTCCGGGCTTGTCGGCGCTCAGAGGCTGGAAGTGGAACTGCACGTCGGGCGTTTCGAGACCCGGCATGCTGCGGGCGAATATGCACACCTGGCTTGCTCCCATGGCCATCGGCCCGGTGCGCAGAAGTGCATATTGAATTCCCATCAGGGTGCGCCGGATCACGTTGTTGATCTCATCGTTGAGGGTCGGGACGTTGACCTCGTAGATCATGCGGATCTGAAGATGGTCCTGCAGATTTTCCCCGACGCCCGGCATGTCCCGACGAACGGGAAGGTCGAGTTGCTGCAGCAGGTCACCCGGACCGATGCCGGACAGCTGCAGTATCTGGGGCGAGCCGATCGCGCCTGCGCTCAGCACCACTTCGCCGCCCGGCCGCAGTGATGCGCTCCGCGAAGACCCATTGACCGAATATTGAATTCCGGAAACTTCCGCGCCGTCCTGGTCGGCAAAAGAGAGCCGCTCGACATGGGCGTGGGTGGCGATTTCAAGGTTCTTTCGCCCGCGAACCGGATTGAGATAGCCGACGGCCGTCGAGCATCGGCGGCCGTTGCGGGCGGTAAGCTGAAAGTACCCGGCGCCTTCCTGCTCGGCGCCGTTGAAGTCGTCCGAACGGGGAATCCCGATCTCCTCGGCCGCGTCGATGAGGGCATGGCAGACTTCCCTGTGCACGCGCATGTTCGATACCGAGAGGGGCCCACCCGACCCGTGATATTCGTCCTCGCCGCGCTCCTGGTCTTCTGACCGTCTGAAGTAGGGCAGGACATCTTCAAACGACCATCCGACATTGCCCATCTGGCGCCAGTGATCGTAATCCTCATGCTGACCGCGGATGTAAAGCAGTCCATTGATGGAACTGGAGCCGCCCAGAGTCTTGCCGCGCGGCCAGTCCAGGCTGCGCCCGTTCAGGCCCGGGTCGGGGTCGGTCTTGTAACACCAGTCCGTCTTGGGATTGTGCAGCGTCTTGAAATATCCGACCGGTACATGGATCCACGGATTGAGATCCCGGCCGCCTGCTTCCAAGAGCAGAACGCGCTTGTTCGGATCGGCGGAAAGCCGGTTTGCCAGAACGCACCCTGCCGAGCCGGCGCCTGCGATGATGTAATCGAATCCGGCCTCTGGCGCCGCCGCATTACTCCCGTTGTGGCCCATCCTGTCGTCCGCCCTTGGTTAATTTTTTCTTGCAGTCATGATCAAACACTGCAAATATTGAGACAAATAGTCTCATTAATGACAAAAATTATCAAGCTCGTTTGATAGATGCGAGCTGGCAAGGGAAGGAAATCATGCCACGCACCGTCGGCTTTGCAGATCGCAAAGGTGACCTGGGCATCGCCAAGGTGCTTTCCATCTCATGCCATTCCGATTTGTCTGGCGTTGTCCACGTATGGAAACGCCATTCGATTGTCCCCTTCATCATTCAAATTCGGCAATGCTGCTTGACGCAATATCGTTTGCTGTCCAGTATGATCTGTAAGCGCTTACACAGCAATCTTCGGGGATGTAAGCGCTTACTGAAAATGTGCATTCTGCGTGAAGGGGATAAGGGTCCGAGGGTCGGTGAAAGCGGGTTCGTTCGACTCCCGATTCGCTATCTGAAGGGCAAATCAGCCGGTCTGGTTCACGAGAACGGGCTGTGCAGGAGAGAGCATTTCATGGCGCGTCCCATCTAAGGCGCATGGCATCAAACCAGGGAGGACTGGATGACCAAGATAACAGAGAAACTCAAGGGCATTTCACGACGTGACTTGCTCAAACTGACCGGCCAATACGGAATTACCTCGACGTTCCTTGCTGCCGGCGCATTGACGGGGGCCGTGACCCTGCCGCGTCTGGCCGAGGCTGCCAATTCGACCTACCAGAAGAGGTTCAAGAACAAGCCGAAGCACCAGCTCAAGTTCGGTGCCGCCGGCTTCAACGAAAAGAACCTTCTGATCGAGCGCGCCGGCTGCCTGCAGTGGGTCAACGACCTTGAAGAACGCACCGACGGTGCGATCCAGATCGAGTTCATCGGCAACAACCAGATCTGCGGTCAGCTCAACTGCGTGAAGAAGACCCAGCAGGGCATCGTGGATATCTATGCCGCGTCAACCCAGAACTCGGCCGGTGGTGCGCCGTATCTGAACGTACTCGACTATGCGTACATGTTCCCGAGCCGCGCGTCTCAGTACTACTTCCTCTATCACCCGGGCAGCCAGAAGGTCCTGCGCGACCAGATGCGCAAGCGTCATGGCGTCGAGTTCCTGTTCAGCCACGCCGAACTGCGCGGCATCCAGCTCGGTCTGGCCTGGAAGGACAAGCCGCTGGTCGAGAGCGTGACTCAGCTTGCAGGCACGAAGAACCGCGTTACGGGCACGCAGCTTGGCCGTATCGCCATGAACCTGATGAACCTCAACCCGACCCCGATCGCCTGGTCGGAAACCCTCGACGGACTCAAGCAGGGCCTGATCGACGGTGCGGAAACCTGGGCGTCAGCTGTTGCCTACGCCAACATGTCGCCGGTCGTCTCGCAGGTCATCAACCTGGAATTCTTCTGCGGCACCGAACACACGGCAATGAGCTCGAAGGTGTTTGACAAGCTGGGCGGTGAGCTTCAGGACGCGGTCATGGAATCATCGTATCTGGCACAGGTCCACGTTCAGGCTGCCAACGAGGCTGCACTGGTCAATACGGTCGGCTTCTCCGACCCGCAGCATCCGAACACGATCTTCGCCAAGCACGGCACGCGCGTTTCGATGCTGAACGACAAGGCCAAGAAGGAAGCCGAAGAGATGTGCTCGCCGGAGTTCAAGCCCGCAGAGTGGGAGAAGTGGCGGGAGCGTCTCAACAAGTGGTCAGGTGGGATGGACACCTACAAGTTCATCTATGACATCGCCCGCGAGATCCCGAGGGATACGCTGGCCGAAAATGTCGAGCCGCGGCGCTGGTGGAAAGGCTGACACCAGCACACTGAATAGATGCGGGAGCGGTTGAAGAGCCGCTCCCGTCTCCTTTACCCTGACTGGTAAGATCAAGAAGAACCCTGTGAACGGGTCTATCGACAACTGTACCGGATGCGAACCCGCAAGAGCTGCGGGTCTGCGGGGAAATCCGGTTTGCGAGGGGAGGCCTGAAGATCATGTTCATTGTTCGCTGGCTGGATGACAACATCGAGAAAGTGATCATCCTGATCAACTACATCGCCATGGCGGCGATCATCTTTGTCGAGGTGATCCGGCGCTTTCTGTTCAATGAGCAGGCCGCCTGGAGTTCGACCATTCCGATTTACCTGTTCCTCTGGGTTACCTGGATCGGGTGTACATACAACGTCAAGATCAGAACCCATCTGAGGTTTGATGAACTCAGGGTTCGGATGTCTTACGGCAAGCAGTTTGCCTGTCTGATTCTCGATGCGATCCTGTGGATCGGATTTGCGATTATCGTGATGTACTACTCGATCGAGCAGGTCTGGCTTTCCTACGACAACTTCGCAATCGTTCAGGGTACGGACGACGTCATGCAGTGGTGGTTCTACACCGCGACCCCGATTGCCTGGGGCCTGCTGATCATTCGGGTGCTGCAGAATCTGTATGCGGATTATGGACTGTATCGCAAGGGCGAGCCTTTCCAGATCCAGGTCGGAATGCTGGGCGAATAGGGGGCACAGTCATGGAAACTCTTCTGATTTCGTTGATTTCAATCGGCGTCACCGTCTTCTTTCTGCTCGGCGTTCCGATCTTCCTGATCATCGGATACTGGGTTGTCGGCGTGAGCCTGGTGATCGACTTCACCCTGGCCAATATCGGTGTGACGCTTTACGAGGGCCTGAACTTCTTTGGCCTGCTGGCATTGCCTCTGTTCATCCTCACCGGTGACCTGATCAACAAGGCGGGCATCGCGAAGCGGCTTTCCGACTTCGCCTATTCGGTGCTCGGCTGGTTGCGCGGCGGGCTGGCGATGGCCAGTCTCGGCGCGTGCGGCCTGTTCGCCGCCATCTCCGGGTCCAACTCTGCGACAACGGCGACCATCGGTTCGATCATGTATCCGGAAATGGTCAAGAACGGCTACGACAACAACTTTGCCGCGGCCACCGTTGCGTCCGGCGGCACGGTCGGCATCATCATTCCGCCGTCGATCATCTTCATCGTTTACGGCTTCCTGATGAACCTGTCGATCAGCGACCTGTTCGTCGGCGGCCTGCTGCCTGGCCTCTTGATGGTCATCGCCATGCAGGCGGCCTGCTGGTATCTCTCGCGCCGGAACAAGTGGGGCACGCTGATCGGGATCGATCCGGCGCGGATCATCAGGACGGCGTTCGGAGCCTGGCTCGGATTCTTCGCGATCCTCCTCGTGATCTGGGGAATCTACTCCGGCAAGTTCTCGCCGACCGAAGCGGCCGGTGTCACGGCGGGCTTCTGCCTGATCGTCGGGCTCGTCGTCTATCCGATTTACAGGATGCTGGGCGACGAGACGGAGAGCGAATCCTCCGGAACCAAGTTCATGCGGATGCTCACAGTGCCGGGCTTCACGGTCAAGGACCTGCCGGAGGTCATTCTCCGGTCGGGACAGATTACCGGCCTGCTTGCACCGCTGATCGCGGTCTCGGTGGTCATGCAGCAGATCCTGTCACTGATGGGGGCACGTGACTTCATCACGGAATTCATCACCGCGTTCGGTGGCTATTATGCCGTGCTCGGAGTCTGCATGCTTCTGGTGCTGCTGGCGGGAACGGTCCTCGAAAGTCTGCCGAACACCATTATCCTGGCACCGATTCTGGCTCCTATCGCGCACTCAATCGGTGTCGACCCGATCCACTTCGCGGTGATCTTCCTGGTTGGTGACGCGATCGGCTTCATCACCCCGCCGTATGGCCTCAACCTCTACGTCGCCAGCGGGATCACGGGCATACCGTATTTACGATTATTGAAATACACGATGCCTTATCTGATCTCCCTGCTGATCGTCTGGCTGATCATTGCAGCACTTCCTGAGCTTTCAACGATCCTGCTCGTCCACGAGGGAGCGGGCGTGTTCCAGCACAGCAACTAGGCGATGTCTGAGGAGAAACATTCCAAGGGGTCAAGCATACTGCGGATTCTCCAGATCCTGGAGACTGCAGCAATGGCAAGTCGGCCGCTCAATGCCACGGAGATTCACGTGGCATTGGGCGTGCCCAAGCCGACAGCGCACCGGCTTTGCCAGACCCTGATCGAGGAAGGGTTTCTTACCCAGGAGATCGATGGCAAGAGGCTGCTGCCCGGGCCGCGGCTCTCTCGCCTCGCCCTTGGAGCGCTCAATGCATCCGTTCTGTCGGCTGAACGACGCGCGATCCTGGAGTCCGTCTCCAACCGGATCGGTGAGACCAGCAATATCTCCGTGCCAGACGGTGCCCGCATGCGTTACCTCGATCGGGTCGAGACCCATTGGCCGCTGAGGGTGCAGTTGCCGGTCGGAACCGCCGTGCCGCTGCATTGTACCGCCAGCGGCAAGCTCTATCTGGCCATGATGGCGCCGGCGCGTCGCAGGCGCCTTATCGGTGAACTGTCGCTCGATGCCCATACGGCAAACACGATTACGGATCCGGCGGCACTAAACGGTGAACTCGACCGGATCCGCGATGAAAAGCTCGGCACCGACAACGAGGAATTCGTCGACAGCATGGTGGCGCTCTCGGTGCCCGTGGTCGATGCACAAGGCGGCTTCTGCGCAACGCTGTCGTTTCATGCGCCGACGCAGCGGGTCACGATCGACAGCGCGCGGCAGTATGAGCCGATCCTGCGGGACGGTGCCCAGAAACTGTCGCGCACTCTCGCGCCGGCGGAGGCTTAACGTATTGAAAATAAATGATAAATACGTCCTTGGTGCCAGTTTGGATTGTGGACCAATCGAAAGTGCCAGTCTGGACCTACCGCACATGTTGAATTGGACCTACGACAAGCCGATGGAATGAACGCTGGGCATGCTGAAACGCGCAATTTTGCGCGAAATCAGGGTGGTACAGCCAGATCAGTGGAGAAGTGAAATGAAGATGACCACAGAGGAGGCCTTCGTAAAGGTCCTTCAGATGCACGGGATCGAGCACGCTTTCGGCATCATCGGGTCGGCAATGATGCCGGTGTCCGACCTGTTCCCAAAGGCCGGGATCACGTTCTGGGACTGCGCGCACGAGACCAATGCCGCTCTGATTGCGGACGGCTTTACGCGGTCCACCGGCAAGATGGCGATGGCCATCGCGCAGAACGGCCCCGGAGTCACCGGATTCGTCACGCCGATCAAAACCGCATACTGGAACCATACGCCGATGTTGCTGGTGACACCTCAGGCCGCCAACAAGACGATCGGGCAGGGCGGTTTCCAGGAGGTCGAGCAGATGGCGCTGTTCCGCGACATGGTCTGCTACCAGGAAGAATTGCGCGACGCCAGCCGGGTGGCTGAGGTTCTGAACCGGGTCATCGAGAAGGCCTGGCGGGGCTCCGCGCCGGCACAGATGAACGTGCCGCGCGATTTCTGGACCCAGGTCATCGATATCGAATTGCCGCAGATCGTCCGGCTCGAGCGGCCGGCCGGCGGCGAGAATGCCATCGAAGAAGCCGCACAACTCCTGACCGAGGCCCAGTTCCCGGTCATCCTGTCGGGCGCGGGCGTCGTCATCGGCAACGCGATCGGTGACTGCGCGGCGCTCGCCGAAAAACTGACCGCGCCGGTGTGCAGCGGGTACCAGCACAACGACAGCTTTCCGGGCAGCCATGCGATGGCCGTCGGTCCGCTCGGCTACAACGGCTCGAAGGCGGCGATGGAACTGATCGCCAGGGCCGACGTGGTGCTCGCGCTGGGCACGCGCCTCAATCCATTCTCGACCCTGCCGGGCTATGGGATCGACTACTGGCCCCAGGACGCCAAGATCATCCAGGTCGACATCAATCCCGACAGGATCGGTCTGACCAAGAAGGTCACTGTCGGGATTTGCGGGGATGCCAAGAAGGTGGCGCAGCAGATTCTGGAGAAGCTTGGCCCGGAGGCCGGAAACGCCGGCCGCGACGACCGCAAGGCGCTCGTGCACCAGACCAAGTCTGCATGGCTCCAGACCCTGTCGAGCATGGATCACGAGGACGACGATCCGGGCACCACGTGGAACGAGCGCGCACGGGCACGCGAGCCCAATCATATGTCACCGCGCATGGCGTGGCGGGCCATTCAGGCCGGGCTGCCGAAGGAAGCCATTATTTCAAGCGACATCGGCAATAACTGCGCCATCGGCAACGCCTATCCGACATTCGAGGAAGGCCGCAAGTATCTGGCACCGGGTCTGTTCGGACCCTGCGGCTACGGCTTCCCGTCGATCATCGGCGCAAAGATCGGCAATCCGGATACGCCGGTGGTCGGCTTTGCCGGCGATGGTGCCTTTGGCATTTCGATGAACGAGATGTCGTCCATCGGCCGTGACGACTGGCCGGCCATCACGATGGTGATCTTCCGCAATTACCAGTGGGGGGCGGAGAAGCGCAATACCACGCTGTGGTACAGCGACAACTTCGTGGGCACCGAACTGGATCCGGAACTCAGCTATGCGCGCGTGGCGGAAGGCTGCGGGCTGAAAGGCGTTACCGTTACGACCCAGCAGGAAGTGACCGACGCTCTTCAGGACGCCTGCAAAGCTCAGGCCGAAGGCGTCACGACCTTCATCGAGGTGATCCTCAATCAGGAACTCGGCGAACCGTTCCGCCGCGACGCCATGAAAGCGCCAGTGGCGGTTGCCGGCATCAATCCGGAAGACATGCGTCCCCAGCAGCCGGTCTGACCGGGAGCGCATAAGCGAATTCGCCCCTTCCGTCTCCTCGACGCGGAGGAATCGGGAGGGGCATTCCTACCGAAGGGAGACACATGCTCAGCGTTGCGCCATTCGAGGCCCCGCCCGGTATCATTGAGCGGGCGCAAGCTTCCGAGCCTGTGCTGATGGCCGTGGCAAACGCTGGTGCTCCCCTGCCCATGAGCAGCGCACGCATGGCTGCCGAGGCGGGCTTCGTGCGGCCCATCCTTGTCGGCGCCTCCGATTCGGTCAGGCGCGAAGCCGAAACGCTGGAGTGGGATATTTCCGAATTTGAAATCGTCGATGCCTCAAGTGAAGAGGATGCGGCCGGCACGGCGGCGAAACTCTGCGGTGATGGCGTGGCGCATGCCCTTATGAAAGGTCACGTGCACACGGATACGTTCATGCTGGCCGTTCTGGACAAGGCGTCGGGCCTCAGGACCGGGCGCCGGTTCACCCACGTTTTCCACATGACGATTCCCGGTCGTGAAGGTGCGTTGATCATTACCGATGCAGCGATCAACGTCGCGCCCGACATGGCGACACGGCAGGCCGCGCTGCTCAACGCGGTCGACTTCGCGCATGCGATGGGCAATTCGGAGCCGAAGGTCGCCATTCTTTCGGCGACTGAAGATGTTACCCATCGCATTCCATCAAGCGCAGAAGCGGCAGAGCTCAGTGCCTGGGCCTCGGAGAACGTGACCGGGGCGCACGTTCATGGCCCCCTTGCATTCGACAATGCGATTTCGCCGGAAGCCGCGCGGGTCAAGGGTATCGCTCATCCTGTTGCCGGCCAGGCGGACATCATCCTGGTGCCCGAGATCGTGGCCGGCAATGCCCTGTTCAAGATGATGGTCTACCTGTGCAGCGCGTGCGCGGCAGGATTGGTGCTAGGGGCGAAGGTTCCCATCGTGCTGACGAGCCGCGCAGATCCGCCGGTGGCCAGGCTTACCTCCGCTGCAATCGCCGCGGTCCTTGCGGCGCATGCCGCGGAGTCGGGTGCGTGATGTCCGGCAGTGTGTTTCATGACCACGGACCGAACGACCAATCCAATCCAGCCACTGCCGGGGTTCGGCAAAAACTCCGAATCGGATTCGATCGCTCTTGCATTGTGGACACGAGGCGCGTTATGCCGGTCCGTGGATACGTTCTTGCGTACGGTAGTGCGGGTGACTGTCGCAACATTCAAAATTACATCGGGGCAACCGGGATTTCCGAATGACATTCAACCCGTTCGAGACCGTCCGCGAGACCGTCGACACGTCACCTTCTGTCGCGGACGATGTGAAAAACACGACGTGTTACATGTGCGCATGCCGGTGCGGGATCCGGGTTCATCTCAAAAACGGTCAGGTCCGCTACATCGAGGGCAATCCGGATCATCCGGTGAACCGCGGGGTGCTGTGCGCCAAGGGTTCTGCGGGAATCATGCAGCACTATTCGCCAGCGCGGCTGTCCAAGCCACTGCTGCGGGTCGGTGAGCGCGGCTCCGGCGAATTCCGGGAAATCGAGTGGGAGGAGGCCCTCGGACTTGCGGTCGAGTGGCTGGGCGAAGCCCGGAAGAAAGATCCGCGAAAGCTGGCCTTTTTCACCGGCCGCGACCAGTCGCAGAGCCTGACGGGGTGGTGGGCCAAACAGTTCGGAACGCCCAACTTCGCGGCGCACGGCGGCTTCTGCTCCGTGAATATGGCCGCGGGCGGGCTTTATTCGATCGGCACCGCGTTCTGGGAGTTCGGCGAACCGGACTGGGAATACGCGAAGTACTTCATGCTGTTCGGGGTAGCCGAGGACCACGATTCCAATCCCATCAAGATCGGTCTCGGTCAGCTCAAGACGCGCGGCGACGCCAAGTTTGTCTCGGTCAATCCGGTCCAGACCGGCTATTCGGCGATAGCCGACGAGTGGGTCGGAATCCGTCCCGGCACCGACGGTCTTTTTGTCGGCAGTCTGATCCACGAACTGCTGCGCGCTGACAAGATCGACTGGGATTATCTCGTTCGTTACACAAACGCGCACTGGCTGGTCATCGAAGACGAGGGTGCCGCGGATCACGGCCTGTTTGCACGCGACGGCGACGGCCAGCCATTGTGTTTCGACAAGGAAAATGGCGCTGCGGGCTCCGCGAGCGATCCGGACGCAGAGCCTGCCATGGTCGGAGAGTTCACGCTGCCTGACGGCCGTCGGGCGCGGACCGCATTCGAGATCATGGCGCGACGATTTCTCTCGAAGGACTATGCGCCGGAAACCGTTGCACCGGAGACAGGCCTGCCGGCAGAACGCATTCGCAGGATTGCCGCAGAGATCGCGCAGGTCGCCTTTGAGGAAACGGTCGAGCTCGATATTCCCTGGACCGACTGCACCGGCCGGCGGCATGAGAAGATGGTCGGCCGGCCGGTTGCAATGCATGCCATGCGCGGAATTTCGGCGCACTCGAACGGTTTCCATACCTGTCGCCTGATCCACCTGCTGCAAATGCTCATCGGCTCGGTGGAGGTTCCCGGGGGCTTTCGCTCCAAACCTCCGTTTCCTCGACCCGTGCCGCCCGGTCCGAAGCCGTCTGGGCACGATCCGCAGCCGATGACACCGCTTGACGGCATGCCGCTCGGCTTTCCCACGGGGCCGGAGGACATGATTGTCGAGGAAGACGGGTCGCCGAAGCGGATCGACAAGGCCTACAGCTGGGAGCATCCGCTTGCCCTCCACGGGCTGATGCACATGGTGCTGCACAACGCATGGGCCGGCGATCCCTATCCGGTCGACGTATTGTTCATGTACATGGCCAATATGGCCTGGAACAGTTCGATGAACGTTCCGGAGACACTGAAATACCTGACCGACAAGGACGAGAACGGCAATTACCGGATCCCCAAGATCATCTACTCCGATGCCTATTATTCGGAAACGGTGCCTTATGCCGATCTTGTTCTCCCGGATACCACCTATCTGGAACGCTGGGACTGCATATCGTTGCTTGATCGCCCGATCTGCAGTGCGGAAGGACCTGCGGACTCGATCCGGCATCCGGTCGTGCAGCCTGACAGGGATGTGCGACCCTTCCAGGATGTTCTGATAGACCTTGGTGCCCGGCTCGGGCTCCCCGGGCTTGCGAACGAGGACGGCTCGCCCACCTATCCCGGCGGGTACCCGGACTACATCGTCAATCACCAGCGTGGTCCTGGCATTGGACCGCTGGCGGGATGGCGCGGCGAAGACGGCGAGAGCCACGGGCGTGGTGCGCCGAATGCCGAACAGCTTGAGCGATATATCGAGAACGGCGGCTTCTGGCATTACACATTTCCTGAAGAGCACAGCTACTTCAAACACGCCAACAGGGGATATCTCGAGTATTCCCACGGCATGGGCTGGATCCCGAATGCCGAACAGATTGTCATGCAGATCTACAGCGAGCCGCTTCAGAAGTTCAGGCTGGCCGCACAGGGACATGGCGACCGCTGTCCTCCAGAGAAGCACCGAAAGAGAATCGAAACCTATTTCGACCCCGTGCCGTTCTGGTACCCGCCGTTCGAAGGAGAGGCGGTGGATCGGCAATACGATATCCATGCGATTACCCAGCGGCCCATGCACATGTATCACAGCTGGGGATCACAAAACGCGTGGTTGCGGCAGATTACCGCCCAGAACAGGCTCTTCGTCCATCCGGACACAGCACGTGCGAACGGCCTCGATGACGACGACTGGATCTGGGTTGTCTCGCCGCATGGGCGGGTCAAATGCCAGATCCGCCTCATGCAGGGCGTCAATCCTGGGACGGTCTGGACGTGGAACGCGATCGGCAAACGAAAGGGTGCCTGGGCGCTCGACACGGACGCGCCGGAGGCCACCCGCGGCTTCCTGCTCAATCACGTGATCTCCGAGCTGCTGCCGCCGCAGGCCGACGGATTTAGGTATTCAAACTCCGATCCTGTGACCGGGCAGGCGGCCTGGTACGATCTCAAGATCAGGATCGAAAAGTGCAGTCCCGAAGAAGCGGGTGCAACGCTTCCGGATTTCGGCGAGGTCGCGCCGCTGGCGCACATGAAGCCGGGGCCTGAGGTGCTGCGGTACGGCGCGCAGTTGCGCTCGGCCTCGAATTCCGGGTCTTCCGCCGCACTGCCGCACATGGAATGGGTCGGAAACCGGCATCAGAATGCGTCGAAGGGCACCGGTGTGCGTGACGGTCACGGCAACAGGGTGGGAGTGGATCCGGGGGACGAGGAATGACCAGTCTCCCGAAAACTGCGCCGGAAAAGAAACTGGGGCTCGTTATCGACCTCGACATCTGCGTCGGGTGCCATGCCTGCGCGGTCAATTGCAAGGAATGGAATACGGGCGGTCACTCCGCGCCGCTGACGGATACCGACCCTTATGGCGCTGACCCCTCAGGCGTGTGGTTCAATCGGATTCATACGTTCGAGGTCGTCGCAGACGACGGCAAGTCGAAGACGGTCCATTTCCCCAAGAGCTGTCTGCACTGCGATGACGCACCCTGCGTGACCGTGTGTCCTACCGGGGCGTCCTACAAGCGCGAAAATGATGGCATCGTCCTTGTCAACGCCGACATTTGTATCGGCTGCAAGCTGTGTTCCTGGGCGTGTCCCTATGGTGCACGCGAATATGACGAAGACGCCGGTGTGATGAAGAAATGCACGCTGTGCGTGGACAAGATCTACAATGAGAACCTCCCGCCGGAAAGCCGGGTGCCGGCTTGTGTCTCGACCTGTCCCGCCGGGGCGCGAAGCTTCGGCGATCTGGGCGATCCCGAGTCCGATGTAAGCAAACTGGTAGAGGCCCGGGGCGGATTCGATCTGATGCCCGAGCAGGAGTGCAGTCCGGTCAACAAGTATCTGCCGCCTTCGCAAAGCGACGAAGGTGGCTCGAACGGGACCGCGCAGGCTCTGGAGCCGGTGGCCGATGATGACGCCGGTCTGTTCGCCCGTTGGGTCGACAGAGTCCTGTCGCGATAGGAGAACTCATGCATCCGGCGAAATCGGTCATTTTCTTCACTACCGCTTCGGGAGCCGGATACGGGCTGATCGTCGCGTTTTTCGTCTTTGATCTTCTTGGTCTGGTGCCGCGACAGGCCAGCATTTCACTCACGACGTTTTTCATAGCGTTCGCCCTAATCATCGGCGGTCTGCTGTCGTCCACATTTCATCTGGGTCATCCGGAGCGCGCATGGCGGGCGTTCAGTCAATGGCGCACATCCTGGCTCAGCAGAGAAGGGGTCCTTGCGGTCTTCACATTCGCGCCGACGGGCGCATATGCGCTGCTCAGGCTTGTCTCGCTTGACGGATTGCGTGGTGCGGAACTGCTGATCGGTGCAGCCGGCGCGGCCAGCTGCATGGCAACCGTCTATTGCACCGCCATGATTTACGCATCGCTGCGGCCAATAAGTGCCTGGTCAAACAGCTGGACACCGGTTGCCTATATCGTCCTGTCCGTGATGACAGGCCTGGTATTGCTTTCCGCCATCGCGTTCGTATTCAACTTCAGCAGTTCAGCACTGGCTGTCGCGACGCTCTTTGCACTCATTGCCGGTCTGGCGGTGAAGCTCGGGTATTGGTCTCACGTGGACGCGGATCATGGCGGCAGCACTCCGGAGTCTGCAACAGGACTTGGCGCGATGGGCAAGGTCCGGCTGCTCGAGGCGCCGCACAGTCAGGCCAACTATCTGATGAAGGAGATGGTGTTCCGTATCGCCAGGAAACATGCATCAAAGCTGCGCAAGGCGGCAATCGGTTCCGGATTCGTTGCGCCGCTTGTCGGCGTTGCGCTGGCCTGGCTGCTCGGTGACGTGGCGGGGACGCTGGTGATTTTGTTTACCGTTGCCCTGACGGCGATCGGGATTTATCTCGAACGCTGGCTGTTTTTTGCCGAAGCGCGGCACACGGTCGGCCTTTACTACGGCTCCAGCCGGGCGTGACCTGTTTCAGTTCAGGTTCAACCGGCCTATGAAGTAGGCTATGGCTCTGATAGAAGCACTCTGTTTCGTTTCGCAATGTTTCGGATTGGCTGATTGTGAGTGTCGACGAGCCAAAGGTGTGGCTGCTGCTGGGGGACCGCCTTGGTGACAACGCTCAGGTCCTGGCGCTTGGGGAACGGCTTGGATACGCGGCCGAGGAGAAATACCTCCGCCACAACAAGCTGTACCACTTGCCCAACACCATCAAGGCCGCCTCGCTGATTTCGGTTCTGAACGAATCTTCAAGTCCGCTCGGACCGCCTTGGCCCGACCTGATCATCATGGCCGGGCGCAAGAATGTTGCGGCGGCGCGGTGGATCAGAAGGAAATCGGGGGGACGCACAAAACTTGTGACTATCGGCCGTCCACGGGCGCCACTGGGGCTTTTTGATCTTGTGCTGACAACGCCTCAGTACCGTCTGCCGCGGGAAGACAATGTCATTGAATTCAAGGCCCCGCTGAGCGGCGTGAACTCTGTCGCTCTCAACCATGCCCGATCGACATGGAACCATGTCTTGGAGGATCTGCCCAAGCCGCACATTGCCCTTCTCGTCGGAGGCGATACCACGACCTGCGTGTTCGATCAGGTTGCCGCCGACAGGCTTGGACGGCTTGCGTCGACCTATGCGAGGTCGGTCGGCGGTTCACTGCTTGTGACGACGAGCCCGCGCACCGCTCACAAGGCGGCTGACGCTCTTTTCGCGGCAATTTCCGTTCCGGCCGAACTTCACCGCTGGACAAGGGACAGAAGTGCAGTCAATCCGTATCTCGGATTTCTGGCACTGTCAGATCAGGTGATTGTGACCTGCGACAGCGCATCGATGATGGCGGATGCCATGGCCGCGGAAAAGCCTGTACTGTTGTTCGATGTGCCGATGCAGCCTCAGAACATCGTTCTGAAACTGCAGCACCATCTCTACCTGAATGTCGAAAAGCGGGCGGCCAAGGGAAAGTCGCCGACTCGTCTCCACCGCATGCTCATCTGGTTGGCGGGCATGGGGTTTCTGCTCCCACCGCGAAACATGCCGCAACTCTACCGCAACGTGGTGGCGCACCGGCATGCAGCATGGCTCGTCGACGCCTGTGTCGACCTCAATAATACGAGGGATTTCTGCACTGACGGTCTGTTCGCAGGCGTGGATGAAGCGGTCGTGCGAATCCGGAATCTTCTGGCGAACCGATAGCCCTGCTGACGGCTGACCCAAATTCAGTCTAATAGACGGCAATCGTCGCGGCTTGCGTCACCTCTCTGAGCCGGGCGCTGGAGATTGAGAATACCGCTTTCGGAGTTCCGGCCGCCGCCCAGACCGTGTCGTGTTCCAGCAGATCAGCGTCCATGTATGTTGTCATCGGCCGGGCATGCCCGAACGGCGGTACGCCGCCGATCGAATAACCCGTGATTTCCTTGACGAAATCCGCATCCGGCCGATCCAGCGGCTGTCCGATCGTTGCCGCGACCTTGTCCTGATCAACCCGATTTGTGCCTGCGACCAGGAGCAATACCGCCTCGGCGGTGTCACGTGTCTTGAAAATCAGGGACTTGACGATCTGACCTACATCGCATCCGCAGGCGGCTGCGGCCTCCTGTGCAGTGCGTGTGCTCTTGTCCATTTCGACAATTGCGATTGCCAGTTCCAGGTCGGCCGCTGCCGCCCGGAATCGCTCCGCACCTGAAGATTTCGCAATCATTTCCGACAAGTAGCGGGTTAACGGTGATCCGGCAATTGTTATCTCCGCTGTGGCCTCGGCTTGCCAAACTGGTATAACCTTGCCGGTGCAGATGCGGCGCTGCGTTGTTCCAGGGGTGTGTGTTGTCGAGTCTTGAACACGGAAAGCGTCTTGGCGGCGGGCAGGGCGTTCGTGATGCCATTCGCAAAGCACGAACGATTCAGGCGGAAAGAACTGACGTAATCGTTGAGTTGCAGGCGGCCGAAGTCGCGCGCCTCGAGGTCCTTGCCGAAGAGCTGGAATCGGTATTCGCAGAGATTCCGAATGCCGGCGATCAGTTCGAATGCAGCCTGGTTCCCGGAAATCCGCCTCGTCTATGGATTGACATGGTGTCCTATGTGGCCATGGCAGGGGACAAGCACACGTACAAGTTCGTGCGGGATTCGAGATCCGGGCGCAAGGTGCTCGTGGAAAGCGCAGAAATTCAGGACCTGAAGAGCACAATTACAGACTATGTCGCGCACCGCGTCATCGAGCGGGAGCGGGCGCTTGAGGCCGGGGACGGCTTCGGCGATACCGTGATGCGCGGACACGGCGGCCTGACGCTGGGACTGTCCTTTCTCGCGGGGATATGTGTCGGCGTCATTGCGGTTTTCATGCTGGCGCTCGCCCTTACGGCACCCTGACCGCCGGGCAAAACGTTACAAATTGAAACACCATTTGATTTTGCCCGGAAATCGGCCACTGGTAAAAATTTACCTGTCGAATCAGTTCGTAAGGGGAAGTTCTTAGGGGAATATCGATTGGGGGCGGCTTTTTCAGCCGTATGGGGTCACTCCAAAGTCTTTGATCGATCATGTGTCCGATGAAGGTGCAAAGCCGCTTTTTTCGTTCACGTATCCCTCCGGAATATTGTTTGGAACCTTCAGCTGAAGTCGCGTCGGCCGCAGGCCGGAATTTGATGATAGGGCGTACACAGGTAGTTGGGTTGAGATTGTGACTTCATTGAGCGTCGAGACAGACCTTCAGCCGACAGTTCGTTCCAATCCTGGTTTGCGCCAGGTGAAGGGTGAGTTCGAAACCCTTACCGAGGCGCTGGATTATGCCGCTCAGGGCAAGACCGGAATGAATTTCTATTCCGGCCGCGGCAAGCTTGAACATGTTTTCACCTACGGCCAGTTGCGCGATCGTGCACTTGAGACCGCCAAGAGGCTGCTCAATTCCGGTCTCAAGGAAGGCGACCGGGTTGCGATTGTCGCCGAGACGACGCCTGAATTCGTTATCACCTTCTTTGCCTGCCAGTACGCCAGCCTCATTCCCTGCCCGGTGCCCTACAGCATGTATATC
The DNA here is from genome assembly GCA_965275905.1 of Hyphomicrobiales bacterium. GTDB lineage: Bacteria > Pseudomonadota > Alphaproteobacteria > Rhizobiales > JAJFHC01 > CBDAQD01. The sequence continues at coordinate 71,377 of CBDHYJ010000016.1, forward strand.
GGTGGCCGGGAGTCCTATGTCAGCCGCCTCAGCGGCATGTTCGCGAGCGCGTCAGTGGCCGGCGCCATCTGCTCGGACGAGCTCAAGGGGCAAGTCGGCGACGCAGCAAAGTCTTCCGGCGTATCGCGGGTCATGTCTCACAGCGAACTTGCCGAAGTTGATGCTACCGGGGCATTTCCCACGCCGTTCGGTGCTGATGACGTGGCCTATATCCAGTATTCTTCGGGCAGCACGAGCAACCCCAAGGGGGTGCTGATCACCCAGCGCTCGATTGTGACCAACGCGCAGGGAATCCTGAGGGACGGTCTGCGGGTCAACCGCGACGACCGCGCCGCGTCCTGGCTGCCGCTTTATCACGATATGGGCCTGGTCGGGTTCTGCCTGGCGCCGATGATGGGCCAGATCACAGTCGACTATCTGGCGACGAGCGCATTCGCCCGCCGTCCGCTTCTGTGGTTCAAGATCATCTCCGACAATCAGTGCTCCATCGTCTACAGCCCGTCGTTCGGCTACGATCTGGCCGCGCGCCGCGTCAATGGCGATGCGCCGAAGTTCGATCTTTCCGCGCTGCGCGTGGCGGGCATAGGCGGCGATATGGTGCGCCCGGACGTGCTGGAGAGATTTTCCGAAGCCTTCGCGGCGGCCGGATTCGACCCGCGCGCCTTCGTGCCGAGCTACGGGATGGCGGAAGCGACGCTGGCGGTGACCTTTGCACCGGTGGACGAGCCGATTGTCATCGATCGTGTAGACCGTGCGCGCTCCAAGATTTCCCGCAAGGCGGTTCCGGCCGACAAGCGTTCGGAACGGAATGTCGAAAAGACAAGATCCTTTGTTGTCTGTGGACGTCCTCTCTCCGGGCATCAGATCGAGATCCGCGACGAGGACGGAGACGTCCTGGCAGAGCGCGATATCGGACACGTCATGGTCAAGGGTCCCAGCCTGATGGCCGGTTACTACGGCAATCCCGAAGCCACGGCTTCCGTGATGGATGAAGACGGCTGGATGGCGACCGGAGACATGGGATACATGGTCGATGGTCAGTTGGTCATTACCGGTCGCAGCAAGGATCTGATCCTTCACAACGGCCGCAATATCTGGCCGCAGGACATCGAATGGGCCGTTGAGCGCATGGAGACCATGCGCAGTGGTGACGTTGCGGCATTTGCCGTGGAGCCGGACGGGGTCGGCGAACACGTTATCGTCTTGGTGCAATGCCGCACGGCCGAAGAGAAAGAGCGCGAGAACCTGCGCCGGGAAGTGGCGTCGGTGGTACACCGGCAGGCCGGAATCGAATGCCATGTGGTGCTGGTTCCGCCGAGAAGCCTTCCGTTCACGTCGTCGGGAAAGCTGTCTCGCGCAGGTGCCAAACTGAGATTCCTGTCCGGCGAGATCTCCGAAGTTTCAAAGCACGTTGCACAGAAACTCCGGTTCGCACCCGTCGGCATTGCGCAGGGCGCGGCGGATTAGCCGAAAGTCGGCAATCTGAAAGATTTTCATGAACGGGACAATCCCGATTGCTGCACCGGTCCGCGCGGACTGACCGGTGAACCGATAACCATGTCAGGGCTGACGCCTCTGTGTCTCATTTCATCGCCATAACCGGGGGCACCGGATTCGTCGGCAGCCATCTCCTGAAGTCCCTCGTCGCAGCCGGCTACCGGGTCAGGCTGCTTGCGCGCGATCCGGACAAAGTCGACCTGAAGGACGACTCGATTGAGGTCGTCAAGGGCGATCTCGAGAATGAGGCGGCCTTGTCCGAGCTTTGCGCCGGCGCGGTTGCCATGGTGCATTGCGCGGGCCTGATTTCCGCGCGCGACAGAGCCGAGTTCGACGCGGTCAATGTCGCCGGCACGAAGCGCATCGTCGAGGCGTGTATCGAAGAGGGCGTGGAAAAGCTCGTGCTGGTGTCATCGCTTGCCGCCCGCGAACCCGCCTTATCGGACTACGGCGCCAGCAAGAGAGCCGGAGAAACGGTCGTGCGCGAGAAGGCGGATGCGCTGTCCTGGTCCATCATCCGGCCACCGGCGGTTTACGGACCCGGCGACCGGGGCACACTGCCGCTGATCCAGCAGCTTACGCGACGGTTCGCCGTTATCCCCGGCGCCAGCAGCAGCCGGATCTCGCTGATCCACGCCGATGATCTCGCCGCGGCGATCGTAACCATGCTTGGACCGGATGCGCCGGCGCGCGACATACACGAAGTCCACGATGGTGCGATTGGCGGTTACTCCTGGAAGGAGCTGGCTCTGGCCGCCGGCAAGGTCAACGGACGGCGTGTCGATTGCCTGTTCATCCCCCAGGGCATCCTGACCCTGCTGGCCGGTATCATTGTCCTTGGCGCGAAGATCAGCGGGCGTGTTCCGTGGCTGACCCCCGGCAAGGTGCGCGAACTCTACCACCACGACTGGGTGTGCAAGGTCAATCTGGTCGACGAAGCCACTGATTGGACACCGAAAATCCAGTTCGAGACCGGGTTTTCCGGGACAGTGAACTGGTATCGCGAACATGGCTGGTTGTAGGCAAAGAACGGGTCGGGTAAAAGCACCGGTCGCCGAGTGAGCCAACGGACGACACAAGACGTATGAAACGAGAGGCGGTCACATTATGACCACGGACAGGCAAGAAATTTTTGATCAGTTGTGCGCGCTGCTTGAGCCGTTCAACGCAGGGAACATCGAATTGACCCGCGAGACCGACATTTCGGCCGATCTGAACATCGACTCCGTCACGGTCATGGATTTCGTCATGGAAGTCGAAGACAAGTACGACATCGACATTCCCCTGAACCTGTTGTCGGAGACCCGGACCCTGGATGACCTCGCGGTCGTCGTCGAAAAACGTATCTCAGGAGAGTAATGCCCATGGATCTGCTCAAAAAGCATGAACATCTCGCAGAACGCCACCGCCAGATGTTGCAGCTTGGACAGAATGCCGTCGGGATTCGGATGGACGACATACTGTCGCCAACCCGCGCTATCGTGAACGGTCGCGAGATCATTCTCGCCGGCACCAACAACTACATGGGTATAACGTTCGACCCGGCCTGCATCGAGGCCGGCAAGAACGCGCTGGACAGTCTTGGAACAGGCACTACCGGGTCGAGAATCGCCAATGGCAGTTACGCGATGCATCAGGAACTCGAGAGTGAGCTTGCCCGCTTTCTGAACCGCCGGCACGTCATCACCTTCTCGACCGGATATCAGGCCAATCTCGGCATGCTGGCCGCCCTGGCTGGACCGGATGACACGATTTTCCTCGATGCCGACTCGCACGCCTGCATTTATGACGGCTGCCGGCTGTCGGGCGCAAAGATGGTCCGTTTCCGGCACAATGACGCGGCCGATCTCGACAAGCGGCTGTCGCGCATGGGCGATGACGGGGGCGGCCGTCTGGTGGTCCTGGAAGGCATTTACAGCATGTTCGGCGACCGGGCGCCGCTCAAGGAGTTCGTCGAGGTCAAACGCAAGCACGGCTTCAGCCTGCTGATCGACGAGGCCCATTCCGTCGGGGTACTGGGAGAGAACGGCCGTGGTCTGGCCGAGGAAGCCGGCCTGGAAGACGAGGTCGACTTCATCACCGGCACGTTCTCGAAGAGCCTGGGCGCCATCGGCGGCTTCGGGGCCGGCAATCAAGAATTGTTCGAAATGATTCGGTTCGCCGCGCGGGCATACATGTTCTCGGCATCTTCATCGCCGTCTACGATCGCGACCGCGACGGAAGCGATTCGTCAGTTGAGCAAGCGCCCTGAACTGCGCGATGCCATCCGCCGCAATTCCGCACAGCTCTTTCAGGGTCTGAAGGGGCTCGGACTGGAGCTCTGCTGCGACGTGGTGAGCCCTGTCATCGCCGTTCGGGTGGCCGACGAACCGACCGCCATCAAGATGTGGAACGCGCTGATCGAAGAAGGCGTTTACGTCAATATCGCGCTGCCTCCCGGCACGCCCAATGGCACCTGCCTGCTCAGGTGCAGCGTGTCGGCGGCACATTCGCCGGAGGAAATCTCGCAGATCGTCGGGATGTTCGACACGGTTGTCGCCAAAGGCGGGCAGGAACTGGCCGAAACCGCCTGAATACGGGGTTCAGCGAAAGCCGCCGCGCGCGTACAGCTTCGGTAAAAGGACGATCGCGGCGAGGATCGGGTGGCGTCTCTGCCACGGCGTTACCTCGATCGTCACCCCGGAATGACGCGCTATCTTCCAGGCCAGATAGTCCGCGCCGCCCTGGAAGGTGAAAGCCGCCTTAAGCAGCCGGGCGACAGAGAGGAATTTTCCCTCGATTCGGCGCAGCGCCCATGACCCCTGCCGATTGACAGCGTTCTGCCTGGACACATGTAACTCTGCGGCCGCCTCGTAGAAATCACTGTTGGCCTCCACGATCTGGCCGGCACGACTCGCATCCTCCGACCTGAGTTCGGTCCGATAGGTGTTCTGGAAAAGAGTCGTCCACACGGTCCGTGTTTCCGCTCCCTTGCCCGCAAGTGCTCTGCCGTGATCAATGGCCGTCGAAACGGCGTTCGCGAGTGCTGCTTCGATGCGTTCACGGGTCTCGCCGTTCACCGCAAACACGATCGCCGTCGGTTGTGCAAAGCGAGCCCAGAAATAGGGATTGCGCGTCTTGCGGCTGACACGCCGCTCGAATTGCGCGATCGAGACGACCGCATACTTTGTCCGGATTGTCAGGCCGTCGTGTTCGCATTCGGCGTAGTAGACGTTTGGCGGTATCAGCCAGTTCAGGAAACGGGTCACCGGGTTGCCATGGAAATCACGGTAGTCGCTGATGATCGCGTAAAGATCAACGAGCCCTTCCTCGGGACGCACGTCACGCAGACACGACCCGTAGGCCAGCATGCCGACGACCGAGCCACCGACGTCACGGCGCACCGCTTCGGACATGCTGCGGATGGCCGGCGGTACGGACATCCCCGAGCTCCGCGCGATCAGCGAATTCAGATCAGTCTGTGGGGTGTCGATCATGTCTTCCGCCAAGCCGGTCTCAGCCACAGATAAAGTCGAAAGCCGGCCCGAGTGAAATGGTCAATGGCCCATCGGGCGGTGCATCGAACGGTTCGCCATCGAGGATAAAGGGTGCGTCGGTATCGAGTGCAAGATGATGCGCGCTGGTGCTGCGGAATGCCGCGTTGGAAGGCGGGCGATCATTGCGGGGATACATGACGGGAATGACCGATCGCAACAGGCGGTTGACCGGAAAGGACGCGGCCGTGGTCTTGAGCGCCTCCTCGGTCTGGCTCCAGAACGGTCTTGCGCCCAGCACGAGCCGGTGGAGTGTCGTGACCAGAACAAACAGCTGGCCATCTTCAGTGAAGCGTTCGTCGTCGGCATGCACCACCACAGCGGTGGACTGATAAATGCGGTCGGGATCCTTGTCCTTCTCCCCCAGAAAGAGAGTGCGCGACAAGGCCCGCAGCAGAGTCAGACCGTTGGCGATTTCCCCGGAAAAACCGAGCTTGTGAATGTCCTGCTGGCACATGATCACGGCACGCTGGATCGCGCCCAGGCCGAAGAACATGCCGTGTTGCGGCGACTCGTCCGCCGGATTGTCGACCCTCAACGTGTGCCGCCGTTTGATGTGCGTCGACCGCAGGCAGTACTCGGGCACCATCAGGCGCTCGATGACGCTCCGGCTGCGGGGATTCTGGACGCCGACATCGGCCGCGTCCATGTTGGTCGTGCCGTCGGGAAGCAGCGCCAGGCGCGGAAGCCTGTCGGGAGCGAGGTTCTCCGCCAGCCAGGTCTGAACCGCCTGGACCGTTCCGTCACCGCCGGAAATCAGGATCGCCGGCGTTTCAGCCACGACAAACCGCTCGAGGATGTCCGGCAGATCCGCGAACCGGTCTAACTGCTCGAAAAGCGCGTCCGGCTGTGCGGTTGCAATCTGCTTCAGGGAACCTTGGTTTTTGCGATTTCGCCGCGCCGCCGGATTGACGAGGACACCGACTTTCATTGCTGATCGGCGCTCCGATCAAGCCAGCTCTCGAGCGGTCCGTGACGGCGCACTTCGATTGCGGCAACCACCAATTGCCAGACGTGGAAAAGGAGGCTGAGCAAGGTCCACACCGCGACCCCGATCAGGCCCCAGTCGGGGCGTCCGAAGGCCGTGCAAACCGTCAGTATTGCCAGATTTGGGTTGCGCCGGGCCGTGATTTGGCGAAACAGGGTGTCAATCGGCCGCCAGATGTGGATCTCGATACTGAAGAACTTGATCGATATGCCCTCAATGATCCTCTGCAACAGATATCCACCGAGGATGATCGTCAATACGGGCCAGAACAAATAGGAAGACAGCGGTGTCGTGCTGGCCATTACGCCGACCGCCCATGCCGTATACCAGAACGGCGGATGAACCAGATCGATACCGTGATCGAAGATGTCGCCCCATTTGCTGGACGTCAGCGTGACCCTGGCGAGCTTGCCGTCGACCGTATCCAGGAACGTCATGAGCCAGGCCGAAATCAGGCCGAGCAGCCAGGAGCCATTCAGAAAATAGAAATAGGCCGCAACGACAAACACTGCACTGAGTGTGGTGACCATATTCGGGGTTATGCCCCATGGTGCGATGATACGCGTTGCCACAAAGGCGGGCCTCGGCCAGAAATGCTTGGTCACGAAGTCCGTAGCGCCCTTGTATGTGCCCATGAACATGCGCCACTCGACGGTCTTGCGGTTCTTTGCCGTCAGGAGGAGGGCATAGGGAACTTCCCGTTTGCGCAGCGACTTCCAGAAAGAGGCTTCAAGATCACTCGGCCGCATCGCCGTGAGATTGCCGCAGGCGGCAGCATTTTCGCGCCGTTCCTCAAGCGCGCTGACGACAGCGAGTGCGGATCGAGCGGGAGTGTGCGCCGCGACCGGCAATTCCGTGCCTGAATCCTCACCAATCAGCATCAGGCCTTCGCGTTCGATAAGAACCGCGATCAGAGGTGCGTCGATCACCGCATCGCCGCGAAGCACGATGACCGGTCCGGCATACTGCTCCAGGTCCGTGACGTCCAATACCCGTGTGACGCCATGACGGGCGAATGCCCGCGTCAGGCGCTCAACCGGACTCAGGCCCCAGAGCCGTTCCTTGCTTGTCCCGACAAAGCAGAGCGCCGGAATCTCCTGGGCGTCCGAACCCACCGGAATGGCCGGAGCAGCAATGGAAGCTTGTTCATTCAAGGTTTCTGGCTCGCGGCCTATCTGGGAATTCAACACACTATATCGGCCTGACACTGAATCGCGACGCTCAGTTAATTCGGATGACTTCGGATGTGTCAAGCGTGCGCAGAGTTATAGATTTTCCTGTTTAAACGCGATGGCGCCGGCGGCGGACAGGAACACGAGAATTGGTGTCCACGCCGCGAACCAGGGAGGCATGATGCCAAGTTCGCCCATTGTGAGGGATATTCCTTCGAAAAGGAAGAATCCAAAGCCCATGGCGACACCGGTCACGAAAAACAGTCCGAGACCGCCGCCGCGCCGGAACTGGGTCGACAATGGTACGGCGATCACGATCATCAGAATGGTGCTCAACAGCGTGGCGATCCGCTTGTGGCGCCACGTCCTGTAAACGTGGGCGGGGCGAATGCCGAACCCGGCGTTCGTGATGAAGTAGGAGAGGGTCGCAAGCGACATTTCGGCGGGATCGCCGGAGCGGGTCCCTTCGGTCGCCGGCCTCAATGGTGCGCTGTAGATAAGGCTGCTCAGCCGCACGGGGTCTTCATTCACCCGAAAGTACGTCGCGACATCGGTCAGCGCCCAGCGGCCATTGATCAGGACCGCCTTCTTGGCGAAGACCTGTTCCGTTATCAGCCCTTCCGCGTCGCGGCGGAAAATGACAACGTCTTCCAGTTCGGTGGCCGTTGAATTGGCCTTCTTCGCCCTGAGAATGTCGTTGCCGGCGCGCATCCAGATCGGGTCGTTCGGACCGATGTTGAGCGCCTTTTCGCTGAAATCGCCGATACCCCACTCGTGAAGTATTGGTGTGGCGGCCGGAACGGCGCGATCGACGAGCAGGAAATGGCCTATCCCGATCAGCGTAGCGACCGGTATGAGCGCGGCCATCACCCGGAACTGGGACACGCCGGAACTCCAGATCGCGACCAACTCGCTGTGCCGGGAAACATCGGTCAGCATGAGAAGGGCGGCAATCAGAGCGCTTATTATGACGAACTGGGATATGAGACCCGGCGCGCGCAGACCGGCGTAAACCGCGATCGCTGAAAGATCGCCATTGTGCAGTTTGAGGATGTCATCGGTGTTGGCGATCAGGTCCAGTGACAGGACAAACATGGTTATGCCGAACAGTATGATGAAAAACCGCAGCAGCAGCATCTTTGTCAGCAGCCAGCCGATGATGCGCATTACGCCGCCCTCGCGTCACGTGAGAAGCGCTGCTTTATCCATGTGGCCGCGTCATTGAGGCGGTCGAATATCGGTTCCAGACCGTCCGGCTTCAATGTGAAACATGATCGGTAGTAGCGCCAGATCGCAAATGTTGCGAGGGCGCCGAAGGGCAGCCAGATTCCAAGGTAGGGCGAAACATCCTGGAACCGGACGGCGCGGGTCCCTTGTTCGACGATCTCGTTGTAGGCGACCAGAATGATCAGCGCCGCTCCGAACCTGTACGGACGCTGGCCGCGCCGCCGGCCGAGCGAAAACGGTATGGCCAGAACCGGCAATATGAGGATGGTTGCAATCGTTACGATACGCCGGTGGATCTCGGACGTCATTGACGATTTGCCGACGCCCTGGGGCGGATTTTCCCATTGCTGGAACAATTCGATGAGAGTCAATTCCCTCTGGTCTTTACCGCGGGCGCGAAACAGAGTGTCGGATATCTTGCCCAGCGGGGTATCCACCAGGGAGAATTCAGCCACGGTCTGCTTGGGAAGGGGCTCATTCTGGCTGGCAGACGGCCAACTTCTCATTTGCAGGCGATGACCTTCCTCAAGCCGGAGAACCGGACGAGGCTCGCCCTCGATTTCGATCAATGCGCCGCGACCGGCCGTGATTGTCTCGCTGCCGTCCTTGCCCTTGTCTTCGAACAGAAAGATCTGCTCGAACTTGTTGGAATTTCGGGACAACTTGTCGAGGATGAACGTCCTCGTGCCGGCGCGCATGAAAACGCCTTCTTCGGCCAGATAGAACACTTCGACGTTCTTCACGGTATGAAGGATGGCGCGATAGGCATAGCGCGTGTGGGGTTGGACGTAGCTGACGATGATCAGCGCGATCGCGCCGAATGCCACCGCAAGCCCGAGAATCGGCCGCGTAATCTGATGCAGCCCCACGCCCGACGCCAGAAACGCGTCCAGTTCGCTGTCCTTGCTGAGCTTGTTGAAGCCAAACAACAGACCGAGAAAAAACGCTGCGGGAATTGCGAGGCCGAGATAGTGGGGCACCAGATAGGCCAGCATCTCGAATACGAGACTGAACGAGTTCTTCTTGCCGAGCGTAATGTCCAGCAGCCGCACCATGCGCTCGGCGAGAAGCACCATGAGGCCGATGGCCATGGCGCCGACCAGCGGCCGAAGGATCTGGCGCAGGATGTACCGGGTGGTGATCGGCATTACATCGTCCTAATGTCCGCAGAAACGAGATACGGACCGATTTCAGGACCTTACCCAGTTTTGTTTGAGTTCCGCAACGAGCTTGGCCATCACTTCCGGCTGCGGCGAAACAGCCGCGCCCAGATCGGGAACCGCCGGCCACCCTGGATCCGGATAGGTCTGGCCGTCAAACTCCTGCGGCGCGGCATATCGCGGCAGGACATGAAAGTGAACATCAGGATCGACCATCATCAGCATCAGATAGTTGATCTTGTCGAACGGCCGGAACGACCGCAGCGACGTTTCGATATCCGCCGTCACCGCCGCAAGCTCGCCGAAGGCTTCAGCCGAAATCGAGGAAAAGGACTCCGCGTCATCCTTGCAGATCAGTACCAGGGCGCCGAGGGTGGCCTGTGCGGGCCGCGCAACCACAACCCAATGCGCATATTCGTGGACCAAAGTGTCCGGATAACCAAACTTCTGCATCGTTGCATTCACGGTCACGGCTGATTGCTCCTTTTTCTGATCTCAAGGCACATCCGGCCCGATTGTGCGGAAACCGGCAGAACCGCCGTCCCACGCCCTGACTGTGACGTCGCACGTCCAGCCGGGATTTGTGCGTTCGATCCTGTAGATGTTGTAGTGGGATTCGGGGCGTCGGCCGGTTTTTCGGGCCGATGCCGAGGATACCCCGTAGACCGGAATGGCGATGCCGTCACGGTCAATTTCGGCATACATCTGCCGGTGATTGTGCCCGTGCAGAACCAGATCCGCACCGAACTTTCGGATGATCTCCACAAACTCGTGCGTGTCGGCCATGGCTTTGCGCCATTTGTTCTGGCCGGGCAGGGGCGGATGATGGATGAGCACAATGCGAAAGACGTCCTCGCCGGCGAGCCGTTCGAGCATTGTGGCCAGATCTGCAAGTTGTTGCCGTCCAAGCCATCCCCGGGCGCTGAGCGGCAGTGTGGGGACCGCGGTCGACAGGCCGATGATCGCGACATCCCCGCGCCGCCGCAGAAATGGAAAATGCTGTCCGCCTCGACCCGGAGCAGGCTCGCCATCCCCCGACATGTAGTCTTGCCACAGGCCCATGCCGCGTTCCCATGCCATTGGTACGTAAGCGTCGTGGTTGCCGGGAATCACGGTGAGCTTGTCCGGAGGCCCGAAGCTCACAAGCCATTCGAGGGCGCGTTCGAACTCCTTCTCGAGCGAGATGTTCACGAGGTCGCCGGTGATGGCGACATGGTCCGGTGCAAGGTCTTGGATGTCGTCACGAATGGCGTCTGCAATGGCGCGCAGATGTATGCCGGAACGGTTGCGATGCCAGGACTGAAAGCCGAAAAAACGCTTGCCCAGGAGGTTCGCCGGGGTCGCGGCTGGAAGGGGCGCCAGATGGACATCGGACAGATGGGCAAGCGTGAACATGCGAATTGACGCAACCTCAGTCTGGCCGTTGACTTGGTCCGGCCGAAATGCGATTCAGATGCCCTTCTAGCAGTGTTTCAGCAAAAAAGGGCGCGTTAAAGTGAAAGTCGTGATCCTCGGCGCAGGCCAGGGCAAGCGGTTGCTGCCGCTTACGGAAGAAGTCCCAAAGGCATTGCTCGACATTGGCGGGCGTCGGCTGATCGAATGGCAAATCGAGGCATTTGCCAGCGCCGGAGCGAAGGAAATCGTCGTTGTCACAGGCTACAAGGCCGGCATCATGGGTGATGTTCTGAACGAGGTCGAAAGCAAGCGCGGCGATGTCAGGATAAGGACTGTCTACAACCCGTTTTTCTCGGTCGCGGACAACCTCGCGAGCTGCTGGATGGCCCGCCATGAAATGGATCAGGATTTCATCCTGGTCAACGGCGACAATCTGTTCAAGGCGGATCTGGTCGGACAGGTCCTCGGCGCACCGGCAGCACCCGTTACGGTCTCGATTGCGCACAAGCCGGAATACGACAGTGACGACATGAAGGTCATGCTCGACGGCGACCGGTTGACCGAGATCGGCAAGACCCTTCCCGTTGAGGCGGTTGATGCCGAGTCGATCGGCATGATCCTGTTTCGTGGCGAAGGGCCCGGAATCTTCAGGGGCATGCTGGAGCGTGCGATGCTGGAGCCCACCGGGCTGCGCCAATGGTACCTTTCGGCAATCGGCGCCCTGGCGAAGACCGAAGAGATTCGCGTGCGCGACGTAGACGGTTTCGAGTGGTGCGAAGTGGATTTCCCCGTGGACCTTCAGCAAGCCCGGCATCTCGTCGCCGACTGGTAGCCGATCACTCTAGGCGGCGCGAGACGCCAGTATCTTCTCCACGGCCGTCAGATCGGCCGGCTTGTCGACATCGATCGCGGCGTCCGCGAAAGGCATCGAGACGGCGCGCGCCCGGACGCCCAGCATGTCGGATGCCCGCAACATGGCCTGATCGAGTGACATGCGACCGGTCAGATAAATCAGCAGTTCGCGCCATCCGAAGGCGCTGATCAGACGCCACGGCTTTTTTCGTTCGCGTTCGATCTGACGCCAGAAGCGCACGGCCTGAATGGCCTCCGGTGTCAGCAGCGAGAACAGATTGCATCCCGAATAGCCGCCATCGGCGAAGCGGAAGAAGGTCCGCTTGGCATCCGGATAGGTTCCGAGCAGGAGTTCCGCGCTTTCAAGACCCACCGTCACGTCCGCACGGGTGGCAAGCGATGTCTCGCAGAAATAGCTGACCATGTCCGGCGTCAGGAGCGCATGATCCGCCGTTGTCACCAGAATCGGCCGGATCATGCCGAGCGCCTCCGCGGCGTGAGCGACGCTGGTGCTCGCCTTGTCCTCGCTGCGAATGAATGAAATTCGGTCTTCGTCGTCGATGTCACCCTCGTCGAGCGCGATCTCGACGACAGAGGGCTGTTCCACCGATACCAGGATGTCCGCGACGTTCTGGCAATCCATCAGCGCACGCAAGACCCTGGCCAGCATCGGGACCCCGCCGACAGGTATCAGACACTTGTGTTCGGTTGCGAACGCACCCGCCATCGGATCATCCGACCCGCGCCCCGCGGCAAGCACGATGACGTCGAACTTGACTGCCCTGGTCCCCGCCGTCGGCACTTACAACTCTTTCTCGTAAATTCGATACGTCTTGTACCCAACGGCCCCGATCGTTTCGATCATCTTCCGCATGGCCGTATTGTCTTCAAGAATCCAGGAGAGCTCGGCATGGGTCGTGCCTTGGCTCTCGTGGTACACGCGAATTGCGTTGATGACCCCAAGCGATGCCGCAGCCCCGGTCATCCCGGTCTGGAATTTCTTGCGGACGCCCATAAGCGGCAGACGAACGGAGCGCGGATGCCGCGCTTTCAGGCGCCAGATGAGTTTGGCCCAGCCGAACGGGAGCAGGCGGCCATTCAGGTCCTTGATCCAATCGTTGATATTCGGCAGCGTGACTGCCATCGCGGCCGGCTCACCCTTGATTTCGGCGATTGCGATGTATTCGTCCTTGACCAGCATCTTAAGGTTTGCGCCAAGTGCTGAGAGTTCCTTCGATGTCATGGGGACAAAACCCCAGTTGTCGCTCCAGGCGTCATTGAAAATCTCGAGGATGGTATTCAGTTCCTCCTCGAGGTTGGCGCGTCTCATGCTTCTGATAACCAAGTCGCCCGACTGAAGCGCTCGCTTTATGATCGCATCCATGTTGTTCGGCAGTTTTGTGCTTGGAAGATACTCGTATGCGATCAGTTCCTTCGCCTTGGCGTAACCCTGCGCTTCAACCTGTGTGAGATAATACGGCGGGGTATGCGGCATCATGAAATAGGGCGGCGTATCGAAGCCGTCACACAGCAGGCCCAGTTCGTCGTTGACGGAGAAGCTGAACGGGCCACGGACGGTCTTCACCCCGCGTTCGGCCAGCCAGGCTTCGGCGGTCGAAAGGAGCGCGCTGAAAACCTCTGCATCATCGACAGCTTCGATGAAGCCGAACTGGCCTGAGGAATCCTGGTACCGCTCGTTATGAAGGCTGCAGATCTGCGCGGAAATCCGGCCGACATTGCGGCCGCCGCGCCGCGCTATCCACATTGCCACTTCGGCGTGTTCGAAATAGGGGTTCTTCTTTTCGTCCAGATGTTCGTGGCGCTCGATCAACAGAGGCGGCACCCAGTGGGGGTCATCTCGATAGAGCGCGAACGGAACCTTGATAAAGGCGTCCTTGTCGGCCTTGCCGTCGACCGGAACGATTTCAATGGGCGCAGCCTGCCCCGCGCCGCTGATGGCATCCTGTTTCACTATGCGCTTACCCGCGTTTCCGTATCACTGGCGAGACTTCTGACGGTCCCGGCCTCAACCTCGTAAATCGTCGTTGCGATCTCGGTCCATGCAGGACGGTGGGTGATCGCCAGAATTGAGTAATCCTCGGACAGTGCCTTGATATTCCGGCAGATCGCCATTTCCGATTCCGGATCGAGGGCGCTGGTCACCTCATCGAGGATCAGGAGTGCGGGGCGCGCAACCAGCGCCCGGGCTATGGCCAGCCGCTGACGCTGTCCGCCCGAGAACTTTGTCCCGCGCTCGCCGACAATGGTCTGCAGGCCGTCAGGCAGGCTCGCTACAAAGTCGTAAGCCCCTGCCGCCCGCAACGCATAGTCGACATCCTCGGATGAACAGGACGGATCCCCCAGCGTTATGTTTGCTTCGATCGTGTCGTGAAACAGCGCAAGGTCCTGCGGCACGTAGCCGATCATCGGACGCCACTTCTTCAGGTCGATCTTCGAGAGAGGGATTTCGTCGACCAGGATTTCGCCGTCGTCGGGCTGATGGAGACCGATGAGCAGGTCGAGGATCGTCGACTTGCCCGAACCCGACGGGCCCTTCAGTACCGTGATCTCCCGGCAGGGGACGTCCAGGTTTATGTTCCTCAGGACCGGATTGTCCGGGTAGGAGAAGCTGACATTTCTAAACCGGCATCCGCTGGCAAGAGTTGGTGTCAGCGTGCCGGGGTTCCTTTCGGGCTGCTCGCTCGATTTGTCGATCAGCCGCTTGACGGCCCAGTACGCGCTTTCAACTTCGACGGCCGCCTGCAGGTGTTTCTGCATCGATCCGATCAGCGACACGATCTGGAACAGGATGACGCCCATGACGATGAGCTCGGGCAGGGGGATCTTCCAGATCACCGCCGCCACGTAGGCCGCCGCGGCAAGGGTCAGGATCTGAATGATCTCGCCGCCGTAGAGCCGGCCCTGCGCGGCGATGACGACGCGGCGCAGCGCCTTCTTCAGAGAGATGACCTTCTTGTCCAGGAGCGCGGCGAATGCGTGCTGGCGCGCCATCGCCTTGAGCGGTTTGATATTGCTCAGCGTGTCCGTCAGATAGGTCACCAGATCCGACGTGCGGTAGGTCTGCTTTCGTCCCGCCCGTTTCGACATGCGAACCAGGAAGTTCAGCGTGAGCATCATGATCAGGCCCATGACCAGTCCGACCACGGACAACTGCCATGACATCAGGACGGCGACCCCGGCATAGAGTGAAGCCTGTATGAGGTAGGCAACGAACTTCGCGGCGGTCAGGTAGGCGCGGCCCGCCCGTGTCGCGTCAACGCTGATTGAATTGGCAATTTCGCCAACCTTGTTTTCGGTGAAATACGCCCAGCGCGCGTTCATCAGGGAGCCGAGAAGCTGTGTTCGCAGGCCGGTCGCCACATTGGCCACCGAGAAACCCACATAACTCAGGCCAATGAAGGAAAGCACCGCCTTGAGCGTGAGACCCGTCACGATCAGGAGGATCAGCATTTCGATTGTCGGATCGATGCCCAGGCCGTCAAGGACCTGCAGAACCTGCTGGTTCAGCGGCGAGGAACCGTCGGTCGGTCCGCCGGCAAGTTGCGTTACGGCGGGCAGCAGCGTCGTGATGCCGACAGCTTCCGCGAGCCCGGCGAGAACCAGGCATGTCAGCACGATAAAGGGCCGTGTCCCTTCGGCGCCGAAAAAGATACGCAACACGCTTTTCATCGAAAATTCATGTCCCGGTTACACTTCGAATTTGTTCCGACACAACGCATTCGACCAGTTTCGCACGGCACGGACGGTGTTGTCCGCTTTCGCGAACCGTGTGCTTAATGCGATCCGTCGAGGAAGTCGCGAATACCGTTTAATTGCACATTTCCGGCAAATTGCGGGGAGCCGGAGCCCTCGGCACTGCGATGCCCTTTTTTGTGGCCCCTTGACGCAATCGCGGATTGGCATTCTGCATAATTTATGGCTATTTACCAGACTTCGAGAGCGAGGCGATCACGATCATGTGGGCAAGAACGCAACTGAAGATTGGCTGGCGAGATTTGGCGAGCGGCGCGCTTTATTGCGCACTGCCCGGCAACCGCGAGACGACGATCAGGGACCTTGAAGGCTTCTGGGACGACGGTTGCGGCACGATGACCGCATTCTCCGTTCGCAGTGGATTTGATCTGCTGCTGCAGGCCCTTGACCTCGAGCCGGGCGACGAGGTTGTCTTCTCCGCTCTCAATGTCAGGGGGATGATCAAGATCGTGCGGCGGCTGGGATTCACACCGGTTCCGGTTGATCTCGACATTGCCCATATGGCGCCGCGGCTGGATCTGCTGGAAGCGGCGATTACCGAGCGGACAAAGGTAATCGTTGTCGCCCACCTGTTCGGTACGCATGTCGACCTCGATCCGATTATCGAGGTGGCACGGCGTCACAACGTGCTGTTCGTCGAAGACTGCGCGCAGGTCTTTGATGGCCAGGGATATGCCGGGCATCCCGACTCCGACGTCTGCATGTTCAGTTTCGGGCCGCTCAAGACGGCGACGGCGCTCGGAGGCGCGCTCATGCGCGTCCGTGACAGCGCTCTGCTGGACAGAATGCGCAGAATTCAGGCCGACTACCCCGTCCAGAAGAATGTCAAACAACTGAAGCGTGTTCTGCAGTTCGCCGGGCTGAAACTGGTCACGTCGCGCATGGCCATGCAGCAGATCTACAAGTTCTTTCACAAGCGCGGCATGGACTACGAGGACTCCGTCAGCGACAAGGTGCGTAACGTCGCCCCGCTCGGGTCTTCGAAGAAGCTTCGCATACAGCCTTCGCTCGGCATGTTGCGCCTCATGCGCCGCCGCATCCAGTTACACCGTCAGGCCGAACTGGAAGTGCGGGCAGAACACGGCCGCCGCCTGCGCGACCTTCTGGGCGACAGCGTGGTCCTCCCGGCGCAATCGAACTCCGTCCATACGTATTGGGTTTTCCCCATGCTGGTCGACAAGCCGCGGGTCTTTATCGACCGTCTGAGGGAAAAGGGCTTTGATTGCGCTGATCTGCCGAGGTCGCAGGCGGTGCAGGAGCCGGAAGGCCGGCCCGATCTCAAGCCGAAGGTCGCCTCGCAGGCTCTCGCGGATCTGGTGGTCGTGCCCTGCTATCCTGGCATGCCGATCTCCGAGATCGAACGGGAGGCCAAGGCGATCAGGGAAGTTGCCGCCGAGGTCGGATCGACGCGGACCAGGCAATATTCCGGCGGGGGATCGTCGTCATCGGCCGATGCGGCCTGAACCGGCACCACAGTCAGCGCAGCAGGACGACCCTCAAAAGAACGGCGCGGCCATCGAAATGACCGCGCCGCTTTTTCGGGGAGGGACTGGGAGTTCAGCTATACGTGCCAAACGGGAGAAGCGTGCAAACCATCCAGCCCTCGCGAACGTCTAGTGCGGGTGTCCAGCTGTAAGACTTTCCGGCAGCAGCGGCGGACTTCCGAAAGAGCGACAGTTTCATCTTTGTCTCCATCAATCGAATTGAGCTACGTTGGCTTGGTGGTTCCTGTTGAGGGGAAAGATAGGGATGAAGCCGGCGGAATTCGAATGCTAATTCCTAGACTCAGCCATGCAATAACCGCATGGGTCTATCGGGGGCCATCCTCAACATTCAGGACGTCAGAGCCGGTGTCATGACCCGCAAGCAGGCCTTTCCGCTTCGTCCCATTCTGCGCTATGCGATGCAGCCTTTCTGGCGGCTGACCCGCGGCCAGACCCTCGGGGTTCGCGGTGTCGTCCGGGACGAGCAAGGCCATGTATTGCTTGTCCGGCACAGTTACGCGCCCGGCTGGCTGTTTCCCGGTGGCGGCGTGGAACGGGGCGAGACACTGGAACAGGCGCTGATGCGGGAACTTTCCGAAGAGGTCGGGGTCAGTGTCGAAGGCAAGGCGCGCCTGTTCGGAATCTATGCCAATTTCGAGCATTTCCCCGGCGATCATGTCGCCCTTTTTCTGATCGATGCCTGGCGCCGCGATCCGGTGCGGTCGCTCGAGATCGCGGAAGACGGCTTCTTTTCGCCGGACGAGCTGCCGGACGGTGTGACCGGCGGCACGAGACGGCGGCTTGCGGAAATTTTGGGCACTGTGGAAACAGCGCCGATGTGGTAGACCCTTCGGACACGCCGAATGCGGAAGGGTCTCGTATGGCGTGACAAACCGCTTCCTTGATCTCTTTTCAGCGATTTCCGCGAATTTTCATGGTCTACCTCCAACTTGCCGCCGGCCTTGCACTTCTCATCGTCGGCGGAGAAATTCTGATTCGCGGAGCAGTTGCGATTTCGAGCCGTCTCGGCATCCCGCCGCTGGTGGTCGGACTGACGATCGTGGCGCTGGGTACGTCGGCCCCGGAACTGACGGTGTCGCTCGACGCGGCCTTCAAGGGTGTGACGGATATCGTGATCGGCGGCGTAGTCGGCAGCAATATCGCCAACATCCTGCTCGTGCTCGGAGCGACGGCGATCATCACGCCGATAGCGGCCACGCGCAAGCTGGTCCGCCGCGACGGCATGGTGCTGATCGCGGCGACTGCATTCCTGACCGGTCTGGCGCTGGCCGGCGTCGTGCCGCAGGCCATTGCCGCTTTCATGGTGCTCTGCTTTGCGGCCTACACCGCCTTCTCCTACATCGCGGAGCGTGACAAGGGCGGCCGCAGCGTCGACGACACCGCAGGCGAACTGGCCTCGGAGGAGAGCGTGGAACATGCAGGGCTTCCGGCGCGCCTGCGCATTGCGGTCCCGGTCTTCCTTGCCGGTCTTGCCGCAATCGTTTTCGGGGCTGATCTGCTGGTTGATTCCGCGGTACAGATTGCCAGGATGTTCGGCGTTTCCGAGGCGGTCATCGGGCTTTCCCTGATCGCGCTCGGCACGTCGCTTCCGGAACTCGCCATCGCGGTGATCGCGGCCATTCGCGGCCATTCGGACGTGGCCCTGGGCAATGTCGTCGGCAGCAACATATCCAATATTCTCGTCATTCTCGGCGCGACCGCGTTCATCATTCCGATCCCGATCGGCGGTCAGATCGTCCAGTTCGATATCTGGATCATGCTGGCGGCCACCACCATCCTGCTGCCGGTGCTGGTGAGCGGCTGGCGGTTGAGCCGGACCGAGGCAGCGATGTTTTTGTGTGCCTACGGGGCTTACATCTACAGCATCTACGCGGGCGTACCGGCGCGGCTCATCGGCGCTCTTGGGTTCGCCTGAGCCCGGCGGAACAGTTCAATCCGACCAAATTCATTCTAGAGCGTGCCGCGGTCGTGCGGGGCATCGAGATCCATCTCCGGGCCCACGGGTACGACCCGCGTCGGATTGATGGTTGTATGACTGCCGTAATAGTGATGCTTGATGTGGTGCATGTCGACCGTTCCGGCGACGCGGGGATGCTGATAGAGGTCCCGCAAATAACCGGAGAGATTGGGGTAGTCCGCGATCCGTCTCAGGTTGCACTTGAAGTGTCCGACATAAACGGGATCGAAGCGAACCAGCGTCGTGAACAGCCGCCAGTCGGCTTCGGTCACCTGATCACCCACCAGATACCGTTGTGAACCGAGGCGCTGCTCGAGGCGATCGAGGCATGCGAAGAGATCGCGGAAGGCGGTCTCGTAGGCCTCCTGCGTGGTTGCGAAACCGGTCTTGTAGACACCGTTGTTCACGTTTGAATAGATGTCGGCATTGATCTCGTCGATCGGTCCGCGCAGGGCTTCCGGATAATAGTCGGTATCGTTTCCCGTGATCCCGTTGAACGCGCTGTTCAGCATCCGGATGATCTCGGAGGACTCGTTGCTGACGATCGTATTGCGCTGCTTGTCCCAGAGAACCGGCACCGTGACCCGGCCGGTGTAGTCCGACAGAGCGCGGGTATAGACCTCGTGAAGCTTCGCAGCTCCGTTGACCGTGTCCGGTGTGGCGCCGTCCGTGTCCGAGAAAGTCCAGCCCTCAGCGCCCATAAAGTGGTCGACGACGCTCACCGTAATCAGGTCTTCGAGATCCTTGAGCGCCCTGAAAATCAATGTCCGGTGGGCCCAGGGGCAGGCGAGAGAGACGTACAGGTGGTACCGGTCCGCTTCCGCCGCGAAGCCGTCGTCGCCGGTCGGGCCGGCTTCACCGGTCGGTGTGATCCAGTTTCGGAAACGGGACTCCTGACGGACAAATTTTCCCCCGGTCTTCTTGGTGTCATACCAGGTGTCCTGCCACTTGCCGTCTACCAGTAGTCCCATTCTCGGTTTGCTCCGTTTGTGACACGGCCGCGAGACCGGCCGGTGACTTCCGTCCAACAAAGATATCCTGCGACGCTCCGGAGGCAAGGCGCAGGCCACATTCACCACTTAGCCGATTAAGTCTGCCCGGTGTTTTTCTGGACCTCGTCCTTCGAACATGCTACGTGCCCCATCCGGTAAGAAATGGAGCCTAGAGCGTGTCTCTCCGTTTTGTGCGACGACTGCGACGAACCTGACCGCCTGCGCCCTTCGCGGCGTGAGGCACCGGTCGTGCTCCGCCGCTTTTCCAGCATTCCGACATCGATGTTTCTTCCGGTCTGCCGGCCACAAGCACTGTGTGGAGCGAAGTTCAGCCGCCGTTTTCGAGGCTCCACGAAATGAAACAATCCGTTTTCGATATCCAAACCGAACACTCCGGCAACAAAGCCGATATGGAAGCCCTGCTGGACAGGGCTTTCGGCATAGACCGTAGAACCAAGACAGCATATCGGCTCCGTGAAGGCGGTCAGCCGGTGCTGGACCTCTGTTTTTCCGCGTTCAGCGGCCCGCGCCTTGTCGGCTCAATACAGTTCTGGCCGCTGATCGTCGGCGGCACCAGTGAGGCTCTTTTGCTTGGCCCCCTGGCCGTCGATCCGGATGTCCAGGGGCAGGGGTGCGGTTTGGCGCTGATGCGGCATGGTCTCGATGTGGCGCAACAGCTTGGGCATGCTCTGGTGATACTGGTCGGGGACGCGCCCTACTACGCGCGTGTCGGCTTCAGCCGCGTGCCCGACGGCCAGGTCATCATGCCGGGACCCGTCGATCCGGAACGTCTGCTGGCGCGGGAACTGGTGGCGGGTTCGCTGGACGGCGTCTCCGGGCTCGTTCAGCCGCGGCACCGGGTGATCAAAGGAGGGAGATCGAGATAGCTCTCCCTAGCGTCCTTCGCGGTACCAGGCGCCGCCAATCAACGCGAGCAGGGCGAGTACGGCGGCGAGACCGGCGAACAGAGGCACATCCCTGAGCGAGCGGACGAGGTAGGCGTCGTTGCTCCGGAGTCCCAGCCAGCCGGAGCCGCTCATGCGCCGGCCCGGCTTGACGAGCCTGACCCTTGGAACGTCCGTGGCATTGCTGGCCTGGCCGCGTTCGGCCAGCCAGTATGTCCCGCCGCCGGTACGGGTTATTAGCGGCTCGAGACGCTCAGTGGTCGCCCGCATGTCCGAGAATTCCTTCGGATCCGACGATCCGACCGCGACAACGGAGGAGATCTTGCCGTCGTCGAGCGTGAATACGCCGACTTCATCGGTCTCGACGACGCCGCGCCACAATCCGGGAACATCCCGTTTCAGTTCGAGGGTTTCCGACTTACCCGACGGTGCGGTCACCGTTACCGGTGCGGTCGACTCCGCCATCGTCCGCCGCTCTATCACCAGCTTGCCCGCGTTGTGAACCGCTCGCAGGGCTTCCTCCTCGAGATCGGGTTCCTTCATCAGCCAGTGCGCGAGCCGGCGCAGAAGTTCCGCCTGCGGTCCGCCTCCGTCGAATCCGCGTGCCCACAGCCAGGCGTGATCCGAAAGCAACTGGGCGACGCGGCCGGTACCGTGACGCTTCAGGATCATCAGCGGCTTTTCGTCCGGTCCGGACATGACGGTGTTGCCGTCCTCGGCCTCCACGTCTATCAGCCTGAACCATCGGCCCCAGTTCGGACTTTCGGTCTCGCCTCCGGGCAGGTCGCGGGTCACGGGATGGCGCCGGCCGAGCTCCGTGATGCCGGGCCGGAATCCGGCCGTTGTGACGGCACCGGTCGGTGCGCCCGGCAGGATCGTCGCCAGGGGCGTACGGTAAAGGCTCAAGGGTGTCGCAAATGCCGGTCCGGCAGCCGACAAGACGGCGCCGCCCTGCTCAACGAATTCGGCGACGTTGGCGAGGTAGATGAGCGGCAGCACGCCGCGGCGCTGGTATCGATCAAAGATGATCAGATCGAATTCATCGAGCTTGACCGAGAACAGTTCGCGTGTGGGGAACGCGATAAGCGACAGTTCCTTGATCGGCGTACCGTCCTGCTTCTCCGGCGGGCGGAGGATGGTGAAATGGACGAGGTCGACCGAGGCGTCCGCCTTCAGGAGATTGCGCCAGGTCCGCTCGCCGGCGTGGGGTTCGCCGGAGACGAGCAGAACGCGGAGCCGGTCCCTGATGCCCTGCGTGGTGATCAGCGCGCGGTTGTTCTTCGTGGTCAGTTCGCCGGGTACGGTCTCCACCACGATTTCCGTGACGATTGCTCCGCCGTGGCTGATTTCGATCGGAACCGTTACGTCGACGCCGACTTCGGCGTCCAGTGTCGATACCGTCTTGCCGTCGATATTTACCGTCAGACGTGCGGTGTTCGCGGCCGGAAGATCTCCGCGGTCTTCGATACGCAGCGTAATTTCCTGCTCTTGGCCGACGATTCCGAAGTGGGGCGCCTGCTTTACGACAATGCGGCGATCGCCCTCGCCGTCGCGTCCGGTCAGCAAGGCATGAATGGGCGCTCCCGGAACCGGAGGTGAGGTCTCCGCATCGACGTCATGGACCTGGCCGTCGGTGATCATGATGGCGCCTGCAAACCGATCGGGGGGAACGTCAGCCAGTGACTGGTCCAGCGCCGCCATCAGGTTGGTGCCACCGTCTGTCGATACGCTGCTGTCGGAGCCGACCGTGACGACCCGAAGTTCCAGATCCTCCCGGTCGTTCAACTGACGCAGCAGCTTATCGCGCGCAGCCTCTGTCTGACCGGAGCGCTCGCCGATCTTCTGACTCTGACTTTCATCCACGACGACGACCGCGACATCCTTTAGCGGTTGCCTGTCCTCGTCGCGCAGAACCGGGTTCGCCAGCGCGATCAGAAGGCCGAGGCCGGCGAGCGCGCGGACCGGCGCGCCGCGGACCCGGCCGAACAGGCCGATGATGAGAATGGCGGCGCCAAGGGCCGCCAGGACGCCCAAAACCCAGAGCGGGACCAGAGGCACGAATGAAACGGAATAACCCATTGTCAACTCACTGACCCAGACGTTCCAGCAAAGCCGGGACGTGGACCTGATCTGCCTTGTAGTTTCCGGTTAGCGCGTAAATCACCATGTTCACGCCGCTGCGAAACGCCATCTCGCGCTGGCGCGGGCCGCCGGGAACGACCGGGAACAGCGGACGGCCGTTCAGATCGCGGGCCCAGGCGGACGCAAAATCATTGGATCCGATAATGACCGAGGACACGCCGTCGAAATTCGATGCGCCCCGGCGGGTGTTTTCGGCCGTGGCGGCGGCCTCGACCCACAACTGACCGCCGGCCCAGCGTCCGGGGAAGGCCTGTAACAGATAGAATGCCTTGGTCAGCACGTGGTCAGCAGGCACGACCTCAAGGGGCGGCACGTCGAGATTGGCCAGTATCCGGCGCAGCGCCTGGGTTCCCGGTCCGGCGCTGTTCGGAGACAGGCCAGGCAGGTTCTGCTGATGGTCGCGCGTGTCGAACAGGATTGTGCCGCCGTTCTTCATATAGGCGTCGATCTTGGTCAGCGCCTTCTCGGACGGCTGTTGTGCGTCCGGCAGGATCGGCCAGTAGATAAACGGGAAGAAGGTCAGTTCGTCGCGCTCCAGGCTGATGCCGAACGGCACACCCGGCTCGAGCGCGGTCCTTTGTGAAATAACGTCGCTCAGACCGGTCAGGCCGGCAAGGCTCGTGTCGTCAACCTGACGGTTGCCTGTAATCACGAAAGCGAGATGGGTCTTGAGACTGGCTCTGAGGGCAAAGTCGCCCGTAACGGCTTCGTTGTCCCGGTCCTGGGCACGTGCCATGCCGCCATGCGAAATCAGCAATGTGCCCGCGACCATGATTGCGGCGACAGTGCTTGTGGTCGTCGAAATGACCCTGCGGGAAAAGCCGCCGGCAATCACCAGCACCGCGATCGCGTCCAGCAGCAGGAGCAAGAATGCCGCCAGCAGCAGATCACGCTTGAAGGCCAGTGCCGGAGTCGCTTCGTAGGATGCAAAGGTTCCGTCGGTTACGACTGATCCCAGCGGTTGTAGCGGGACATCCGCCGACACGGTGTTCACGGCCTGAATGCGCGCGTCGCGGCCGTAAATGCCCGGAGGATGCTTTGAGCTCGGGCCCTCGGGGGCCGATCGCCCGGAGGGAAGCGGGACGGCATCGGGCGGGGGTGCAACGAATTCGCCATAGCCGTTAAGGACGCGGATCGGCGGCAATGTGCCCTGGGAGGGCTGCCTGTTTCCGCTCGCCGGATCGCGTGCTGCGGTCGTCGTCGTGGACAGTCGGACTATGCGTCTCAACATCTCAACAAAGATGCCCGATAGCGGCAGATTCGACCAGTTCGGAGACGCGGATACGTGGAAAAGCACGATCAGGCCGTTGCCGCGCGTTTCCGACGTCACGAGCGGCGTTCCGTCTTCGAGCCGTGCCCAGGTCTTGCCGGAGAGATCATTCGAAGGCTCGGCAAGGACCTGGCGCTGAACGGTGACCTCCTGCGCCAGTTTTTCAAGGCCGCGAAACGGGCTCTGGTCATCGAAGGGCCCGAGAGTTTGCGGCTTGCTCCAGGACAGCGCGCCGCCCAGCGCGCGGCCGCCGCGCCGCAGCCTGACCGGGATAAGGTCGTCATTGTTGGCTGCCAGTCGCGGGCCTGCGAACCTGATCAGCACGCCCCCGTTTTGCACCCATTCGGTAATCAGCGTCTCGTCCTGAGCGGCGAACTGGCCGATGTCGGCCACGATCAGGACGGACTGTCCCTGGTCGAGAAGAGCCTTGATCCCGCTCGACTCGCTTGTGGTCGGCGCCTCGGTGACTTCCGAGAATGGCTCCAGTGCGCGGGCGACATAATGCAGCGGCGACAGCAGCGGCTGAGCCAGTTCGCTCGACGTGCCGGCGACCAGCCCGACCGGCCGTCTCCTCCAGCGGTCATCGAGCAGGAATACGCTGCCTGCCGACTGTGACCCTGTCAGTTCGATGCGACCGATCTGATTACGGAGGGCGAGGGGAATCTCGAATTCCACCGATGTCTCCAGCGCGCCGTCCTCGAATTTGAGCTCCGTGTCGCCCAAAGTCCGCCCGTTCATGGCAAGCGCTCTGACCTGCCCTCCGGATGGCGCCTGCGCATCGATCCGCCGAAGCTGTATGGCGAGACCGCTGTCGCCCTGTTTCGGACCGTCGACCACGATCGGCGTTTCCGAGCCGGGCTGCGTGTAAATGGTGATTTCGGCGCCGTCTGTCGCCAGCTTGCCAAGCTGTTCGAGGAAGTCCTGGCTGTCACCGTAGTCGATGCCATCGGAAAGCCAGACAATCTGCTGGGGCCGGCTTTCGGACGTCTGCCGGGCTATCTCTTCCGCCGTCCCGGCGCGGTCCGGCGCGAATGCGCGCGGCTCCAGACCGGAGATGCGCTGGCGGATTGCCTCCGGACGAACATAGGTGATCGACTGGACCGAGGAGCGGGGTGTTGTCAGCGCCAGGGCGACAGGCCGCCCGTCGCGTTCCGCACCGGCAGCGAGCGCCTCCATGGCTTCCTTGCGGCCCTCCCAGCCGGGAGCGGCCGCCCAACTGTCGTCGACAACGATCAGCAGCGGCCCGGTGCCCGAGCCCGCCTGACGGTCGGGATCGTAAAGCGGTTCGGCCAGGGCGATGATCACCAGAGCCGCGATCAGCGTGCGAAGGGCCGTCAGCCACCATGGGCTCTTGTGCGGCGTCTCTTCCCGGCTCACCAGCCCGAGCAGCAGCCTGATCGGCGGAAATGCGACCCGCGTCGGCCGGGGCGGGGTAAACCGCAGCAGCCACCAGATGATCGGCAGCAGTGCCAGCGCCGCAAGGGCATAGGGGCTTTCGAAGAGGAGCGGCCCGATGGTCATCACACCTCTCTCATGGATCTACCGAAACAGTTGATCGCTCCGCGGTCTCGGCGGCGTGGAGCGGCTGACCGGACATCAGCCCGTGGAGCGTCAGCAGGATCGACTGGGGTGAGCGGTCCGTATGGTGGCTTGTAAACGTCCATCCCAGGCGGCGCGCCATCTCGCGAAGGCCGGCACGATGCTGTTCAAGGCGATCGTGATAGTCGCCGCGCAGCAGTTCGGCACGGCCCACGGTGATGCGCGATTCACCCTCAAGCGCACTGAACTCGGTCCTGCCGGTATAGGGGAATGTCTCTTCAGCGGGATCCAGAACCTGCACGATGTGCCCGCGGACGTCACGCGCAGCAATGCCGGCAAGTGCATTGCTGATTGCGTCCAACGGTTCCAGGAAGTCTCCGAACAAGGCGACACTGGAGAAACGCCGGATCGGCGTCGGCTGCGGCAGACTGACCACCGATTCTGTGTTCTCGATGGTGTGCACCATATGCTCCGCGATGCGTCGCACCGCGGTTTGACCGGCCCGCGCGGGCATGCCGCTGCCCAGCGCCCCGATGCGCTCGCCGCCCTGGTTGAGCAAGGTGCCGAGTGCCAGGGACAGGAGCATGGCGCGGTCGCGCTTGGAAACCGGTGCCAGGTCCGATTTGAAATTCATGGATGCCGACAGATCCGCCCAGAGCCAAACGGTGTTTGCCGCTTCCCATTCCTTTTCCCGGATCAGATACCGGTTCGACTTTGCCGACTTTCGCCAGTCGACCATGGCGGCGAGATCGCCCGGGCGATAGCGCCGGAATTGCCAGAAGGCCTCGCCCGGTCCGGCTCTGCGGCGTCCATGGAGGCCCTGGGCCACGGTGTGAGCAACCCGGTCGACCTTCACAAGGAGCGCAGGCAGCGTATCGACTTCCCTTCCGGCGTCCTCGGTGAGTGTCCCAATCGGGTCAAGGCCGTTGCCGGCGTCCGATTTCCAGGTGTCGGTCATCCGCGCGGGGCCGCTACAGTTCGCTGCACAGTCGTTCGACGATACCGTCAATGGTGACACCGTCGGCGCGCGCCGCGAATGTCAGAGCCATGCGGTGACGCAGAACGGGACCGGAAAGCGCGATGACGTCTTCGACCGAAGGCGACAGGCGGCCTTCCATAAGGCAGCGTGCCCTTATTCCGAGCATCAGGGCCTGGCTCGCGCGCGGACCCGGGCCCCAGGCGACCTGTTCGCGAATGTCGGTGATCGGTGTGTCTTCCGGCCGTGCGTTGCGCACCAGTGTCAGGATGGCGTCGACGACGCTGTCGCCGACGGGAATCCGGCGCACCAGGCGCTGGGCGGCCATGAGCTCATCGGGACCGAAAACCCGACTGGGCGCGCTTTCTTCAGTACCGGTGGTTGCGAACAGCATCCGGCGTTCGGCGTCCATATCCGGATAGGGAACGTCGATCTGCATCAGGAAACGGTCCAGTTGCGCCTCCGGAAGGGGGTAGGTGCCCTCCTGTTCGAGCGGGTTCTGCGTGGCCAGGACGTGGAACGGCCGCGGCAGGTCGTGCCGCTGGCCGGCAACCGTGACATGCTTTTCCTGCATGGATTGCAGCAGGGCGGACTGGGTTCGCGGGCTTGCACGGTTGATCTCGTCCGCCATCAGGAGCTGGCAGAACACCGGACCGGAGATGAACCGGAAAGAGCGGCGGCCCTTTTCGTCTTCATCCATGACCTCCGAACCGACAATGTCGGCCGGCATCAGATCGGGCGTGAACTGGATTCGCTTTTCATCCAGACCGAGCACGTGTGCGACGGTTTCCACCAGTCTGGTCTTGGCCAGACCGGGTACGCCTATGAGGAGGGCGTGGCCGCCGGCCAGAATTGCCGTCAAAGTCTGTGTTACAACCGGCTGCTGACCGAAAATGACCTCGCCGACCGCATTCCTGATGTTCACCAGTTTTTCGCCGGTCCGCTCAATCTCCTCAACGACCTGTTCGTCGGTTTCCTTAATGTTTTGCATGCTGCTAAATATATTCCCCAAGGGTTTGAGACCGAAAGGATTATCGGCAAGGTCCGGACCACTATACGATCACAAGGGCGCGAGAGTCAGCCAGCGGGCTGGTAACAATCAACGGTGACGTTAGTTTGTCGCAGTCACAGACCACTAGGGAAAACTGGAAATGGCAGGCGACCGTGTCAAGGAGGGGAACGCGCCGGTGAATGGCCTTGAAGCGGCCGAGCGGCAGTTGGCCGCAGAAGAATCTGTGGCGAGAGATCTCTGGAATCCCGCGTTTCAGGGCGATATCGACATGCACATTTCAGCTGATGGCACGTGGCTGTATCAAGGTACGCCCATATTGCGGGATCGGCTGGTTCGCCTGTTCGCAAGCATTTTGCGGCGGGAAGACGACGGCAAATACTATCTGGTCACGCCCGTGGAAAAAGTCGGGATAACCGTCGAAGATGCACCATTTCTGGCGGTCACGATGTCGGTAGCGGGCCAGTCAACGGAGCAGATCATCACGCTTGAAACCAGCGTCGGCGACAGTGTCGTCGTCGGTCCCGGTCATTCTCTGCGGTTTTCCGATGGTTCTGGACACTCCGGCCCAAAGCCCTATGTGCTCATTCGGGGTTATCTCGAGGCGCTGGTCACCCGGCCCCTCTATTACGATCTTGTCGAGCTTGGCGTTGAACATGAGGTCGACGGCCGGCAGTGGTTTGGCGTATGGAGTTCCGGCGCATTTTTTCCGATGGCCAGGGCAGAGGACGTTGTTGAGCAATCGTGACGATCGTGTATCAGGACATGTCTCCGTTTACAGTGGCTGAGCTCCGCAGTTTGGCGCCATCCGCCCTCTATCAGGCTATCCCTGAGTCGCAGCACGAATTGTCGCGCCCGAGCGGGCGTGGTGATCACGACCTCAATCCGGGCGTCAGTCTCAAGGCTGTCAAGGCGGCGGCGGTGCTGGTGCCGGTGATCGAAAGATCGGGTGGAGCGGCCGTCGTTCTGACCCAGCGCACCGAGAGTCTGCCTACGCATGCCGGGCAGATCGCGTTTCCAGGCGGCAAAGTCGACGATACTGATTCCGGGCCGGTCGATGCGGCCCTGCGCGAATCGCATGAAGAGATCGGCCTCGACCGCGAACTGGTTGACGTGCTCGGATTTCTGGATACCTATCAGACCGGTACCGGGTTCCGAATTCTACCGGTCGTTGCGGCCATTTCGCGGCGGGCGAATTTTCGGCCGGAACCGGGTGAAGTGGCCGATGTATTCGAGGTTCCTCTGGCATTCCTGATGAATCCGGAAAACCACAAGAAACATAGCCGGGAATGGGGAGGCGCACAGCGCCAGTATTACGCCATGCCCTACGAAGACCGTTACATCTGGGGTGCCACCGCCGGCATTCTCAGGAACCTTTATGATCGGGTGTATCGACCGTGATTCGTGTGCTGCTGATCCAGTTATTTCTGTTTTTCCTTCCGTTTGTGATCTACGCGGGGTATCTCGTGATCGCGCGCAAACAGCAGCTTTCCAAGGGGCTGCTGGCGATAATGCCCGTCGCAAAACTGACCATTGCGGGAATTGTGCTGGTGATAATCGGGCTGATCGTACTTGCGACGTTCGGCGGCAGCGATCCTGGTGGCACGTATACGCCGGCTATATTGAAAGACGGGAAGATCGTTCCGGGACACATCGATTGATCCCTGATAGCCACCCGATGCAAGCGGATGCGAGCGATGACCGGCCACGAGAGCGAATATCCGCCACTCAGTCCAGACCGCGCACCCTGGCTTTTCGACCGCGAACTGCAGGACGTTCTTAGTCTGCTCAACGAAGATGGCGCCGTGACTCGTGTCGTCGGCGGTGCTGTTCGCAATACACTCATGAGGCATCCGGTCAACGATGTCGATCTCGCGACAACGCTGCTTCCCGAGCACGTCATCGAAAGGGGCCGGCGCAAGGGTTACACGGTCGTGGAAACAGGTGTCGATCACGGCACGGTAACGCTGATCGCCGGCGATCGCGAACGGCGGCGCAGCGTCGAGGTGACGACGCTGCGGACCGATGTGGAAACCCACGGGCGGCATGCGACCGTGGCCTTCACCGACGACTGGGCTGCGGACGCCGAAAGACGGGATTTCACGATCAACGCGGTCTATTGCGACGGCGACGGTACATTGCATGACCCGGTTGGGGGCATTCCGGATATCGAAAGCCGCACCGTCCGCTTCGTCGGCAGTCCGGACGCGCGCATAGCCGAGGACTATCTGCGCATCTACCGGTTCTTCCGCTTTGCCGCCCAATATGCGGGCGGCAGGGCTGAACCGGAAGCGCTTGCAGCCTGTATCGCGGGGAGGTCGGGGATCGCACAACTGTCGTCGGAGCGGATCCGGCAGGAATTGCTCAAGCTTGTTGTTGCGCCAGGGGCCGTGCCGGTCGTCGGGATTATGATAGGCAACGGTTTCCTCGAGCGGATCGGCGGGGTCGACATCTCGCGTGAGGGTTTCGAGGCACTCGCGGGCATCGAAGGTGCCGAAGGGGTCGAGCCGGACGGGCTTCGGCGGCTGGCGGCGCTTTTTCTTTCCCGCGCGACTGGCGCTGAAGACCTTCAGGAGCGTTTGCGTCTGTCGAGGGACGAGACCAAGCGGTTGGCCTCCATGGAAAAGATCCCGCCGCAAGTCCGGCCGGAAAACGGTGAGAAAGCACACAAGGAAGTGCTCTACCGGCTGGGCGCTGAAGCCTACGGTGATGCGGTTCTGCTGGCCTGGGCCCGCAGCGGCGCTGCGCTCAATGACCCCGGCTGGTCGGAAATGGTGAGTTTGCCCGCGCGTTGGACTCCTCCGGACTTTCCGCTTACTGGCGGCGACATTGTCGATCACGGTGTGGCGCCGGGGCCGGATGTCGGCCGGATTCTCAAACTGATCGAACAACGCTGGATCGACGGGGGATACAGTGAAGACCGCGATGCGCTGCTTGCGTTGGTCGGAGAATACCGATAGAGCGGTCAGCCCGGTCGTTGCCTGTTACACCTTTTCACCGCTTGAGATATATAGACGCCCCATGCGGTCCATCATCGACGTATCCGATCTGTCGAAAACCTATGCCGACGGATTTCAGGCGCTGAAGAATGTCAGCCTGGCAATTCGCGAGGGCGAGATTTTTGCGCTGCTCGGCCCGAACGGTGCAGGCAAGACGACCCTGATCAGCATTATCTGCGGCATTGTCAATCCGGGGGAGGGCAGCGTGCTGGTGGATGGTCACGATGTGGTCACAGATTATCGCAGAACACGGTCGCTGATCGGTCTGGTGCCGCAGGAATTGACGACGGATGCCTTCGAAACGGTCTGGAAGACCGTGTCCTTCACCCGTGGACTGTTTGGCCTGAAATCCGATCCGTCCCATATCGAGAAGGTGCTCAAGGACCTTTCGCTCTGGGACAAGAAAGACAACATGATCATGACGCTTTCGGGCGGCATGAAACGGCGGGTGCTGATCGCCAAGGCGTTGTCGCACGAACCGCGCATCCTGTTCCTCGACGAACCGACAGCGGGCGTCGATGTCGAGCTCCGAAAGGACATGTGGCGGGTCGTGCGGGAACTGCGGGATGACGGCGTGACGATCATTCTCACCACCCACTACATCGAGGAGGCGGAAGAGATTGCCGACCGGGTCGGTGTCATCAACAACGGTGAAATCATCGTTGTCGAAGAGAAGGCCGAACTGATGCGCAAGCTTGGCAAGAAGCAGTTGATGCTCGAATTGCATGAGCCCGTCGCCGCACTTCCCGATTCGCTCAATGGGTACAATCTCGAACTCAGGGACGACGGCCGGAGCATCACGTATACCTTCGACACCCACGCCGACCGGACCGGTATCTCCCGGCTGCTGAGTTCCCTGAACGAAGCCGGACTACGCTTCCGGGATCTCGATACAAAGCAGAGTTCGCTGGAAGAAATCTTCGTCGATCTCGTAAAGGAGACGAGATGAACCTGGGAGCCGTCCGCGCCATCTACATTTTCGAGATGTCCCGAACCGGGCGAACGCTGCTGCAGAGCGTGGCAGCTCCGGTCATCTCGACCTGCCTCTATTTCGTGGTGTTCGGATCGGCGATCGGCTCGCGGATCACGGAAATCGATGGCGTCAGCTACGGCGCCTTCATCGTACCCGGCCTGATCATGCTGTCGCTGTTGACGCAGAGCATCACCAACGCTGCCTTCGGGATCTATTTTCCGAAATTCACAGGCACGATTTTCGAGCTGCTGTCGGCGCCCGTATCTCCCCTCGAGGTTGTCTTCGGTTATGTCGGAGCGGCGGCCACCAAGTCGATACTGCTTGGCCTGATTATTCTCGGGACGGCCTCCCTGATCGTTCCGATCGAGATCGCTCACCCGGTATGGATGGGGCTGTTCCTCGTGCTGACGGCGCTTACGTTCAGCCTGCTCGGATTCATTATCGGGATCTGGGCCGACAACTTCGAGAAACTGCAGGTCATTCCGCTGCTCGTTGTCACGCCGCTGGCATTCCTGGGCGGCAGTTTCTATTCGATCAGCATGCTGCCGCCAGTCTGGCAGACCGTCAGCCTGTTCAATCCGGTGGTCTATCTGATCAGCGGCTTCCGGTGGAGCTTCTATGAAAACGCCGACGTGAGCGTGGCGGTCAGCATTGGCATGATCGGACTGTTCCTGGTCACCTGCATGGCGACCATCGCCTGGATCTTCAAGACCGGCTACCAGATCAAGAAATAACCGGTACCGTCAGGGCCACTTCACCTCGGGCGGCATGGACGACAGGATCGACTCGACGTTGCCTCCGGTCTTGAGGCCGAACAGGGTTCCGCGGTCGTAAAGCAGGTTGAATTCGACATAGCGGCCGCGGCGAACGAGCTGTTCATGCCGCTGGTCGTCTGTCCACGGCAGGTTCATGTTGCGCTCAACGAGTTTCGGATAGATCTCCAGGAACCGGCGCCCGACGTCCTGCGTGAATGCGAAGTCCGCGTCCCAGTCCCCGGAATTGTGGTGATCGTAGAAGATCCCGCCGATGCCGCGCATTTCATTGCGATGGGGCAGGAAAAAGTATTCGTCGCACCATGCCTTGTAGCGGTCGTAGTCGGCGACCTCGTGCACGCCGCATGCGGCCTTCATGGCTCCGTGGAAATCGACCGTATCCGCGTCGTCCTGTGTCCGGCGGGCATCAAGCACGGGGGTCAAGTCCGCGCCTCCGCCGAACCACCACTTGCTGGTGACGACGAAGCGGGTGTTCATGTGAACCGCCGGGACATTCGGGTTCTGCATATGGGCGATCAGGGAGATGCCGCTGGCCCAGAACCGGGGATCTTCCTCGGCCCCCGGAATCTGCTTCCGGAAGTCCTCGGAGAACTCGCCGTAGACCGTTGACGTGTGCACGCCGACCTTCTCGAAAACCCGTCCGTGCATCATCGACATGATGCCGCCGCCGCCGTCGCTGCCGTCCTTCTCCACGCGGGGCCACGGCTTCCGCTCGAACCGGCCGGCCGGCCTGTCGCTCAGCGGACCGTCCACATCATCCTCAAGTCTCTCAAAGGCGCTGCATATGCCATCACGCAATTCCCCGAACCAGGTACTTGCTGTGGCTTTCATCTGTTCAAGATCAATGTTGCTCGTCATGGCCTGATCGTGGACCAGCTTCAGTCCGGTGGGAAGCGTCCAGTTTGCCGCAAGGCCTCGCCGAGCGCGATTGCCGCGGCAACGGCGATATTGAGCGATCGTGTTTCCGGGTGCTGAGGTATACGGACGCGCGCGTCTGCTTTGCTGTGAACGTGATCCGGCACGCCTTCAGATTCCCGGCCCAACAACAGTGTGTCTCCGGCCGTATACGAGAACTCCGCATGGCCGGTATCGCCGCGGGTCGTGAGCAGTATCAGCCTGCCCGGCGGTCGCACGCGCAGGAATTCTTCGAACGAAACATGACGCGTCAGGTCGACGAGATCGAGATAGTCGAGGCCGGCCCTGCGCAGCGCTCTGTCGCCGGTATTGAAGCCGGCAGGCTCAATAATATGGACCGGAACCGACAGGCAGGCGGCCATGCGGAGAATCGTTCCGGTGTTCTGTGGTATGTCCGGCTGATAGAGAGCGAGGTTCATGGCGCGTCAATGTTTTGCGGTTTAATTTCGCGGGATCAAGACTTTATGCGACAATTTGCCGAGTGCGGTTTCGGCGCTGGACATTCGGTTTCAAGAGTGCCAAAAAAAACCTTGAATTTCGGCGGGTGCGCAACGCATTCCGGCGCGTGGTGTGCATATCTGGTAGGGGTGTCTGGCCGAACCGCATGGGGCGGTTACGGCAACGGCGGGTTGCTTCAAATCCGGGACGATTGCACATAACGAAAACAGGTTCCTTTGCCTGGTTTTGAGGGGACGACAATAAGAGGACGGTATATTGTCACAATCGGATACGGGTGAACCAACCAGGCGCGATTTTCTCTATATCGCGACCGGGTCGTTTGCCGCGGTGGGCGCTGCGGCTGTGGCTTGGCCATTTATCGATCAGATGAATCCTGATGCGTCGGTTAGAGCTCTGGCTTCGATCGATGTGGATATCAGTGCAATCGAGGTGGGGCAGAGCATCACGGTGAACTGGCGCGGAAATCCAGTCTTCATCCGCCACCGCACTGCAGAAGAGATCAAGTCGGCCGAGGAAACTCCGCTTGAAGAGTTGCCGGATCCGGAACCTGATTCCGCGCGCGTCAAAAAGCCGGAGTGGCTGATTCAGATCGGGGTCTGCACGCATCTGGGCTGTGTGCCGCTGGGTCTGGCAGGCGAATACAACGGCTGGTTCTGTCCGTGCCACGGTTCGCACTACGACACATCCGGCCGAATTCGCAAGGGGCCGGCGCCGACGAACCTTCCGATTCCTGAGTACGAGTTTGTCACCGACACTCAGATCAAGATCGGTTGAGGGAGGGGCACATGAGCGGACATTCGACCTATCAGCCGACCAACGGATTCACCAGATGGCTTGAGAGCAGACTGCCCATCATCGGGCTGGTGCACTCGTCATTCGTGACCTTTCCGACTCCGAAGAACCTGAACTACTGGTACACGTTCGGCGGCATCCTCACGATCTGTCTGATGGTGCAGCTCATCACCGGGATTGTTCTGGTGATGCATTACACGCCGCATGCGGACATGGCCTTTGAGAGCGTCGAGCACATCATGCGCGACGTGAACTACGGCTGGCTCATCCGGTACCTGCATTCCAACGGCGCCAGCATGTTCTTCATCGCGGTCTACATTCACATGTTCCGCGGCCTCTACTATGGCTCCTACAAGGCGCCGCGCGAGGTGCTCTGGATCATCGGCGTGCTGATCTACGTGGTCATGATGGCGACAGGCTTCATGGGCTACGTGCTTCCCTGGGGTCAGATGAGCTTCTGGGGCGCCAAGGTGATCACCAACCTGTTCAGTGCCATTCCGCTGGTCGGCGACTCGGTCGTGACCTGGCTCTGGGGCGGGTTCTCGGTCGACAACCCGACGCTGACGCGTTTCTTCAGCCTGCATTACCTGCTGCCGTTCGTGATCGCGGGACTGGTTATCCTGCACATCTGGGCGCTGCATGTGGTTGGTAACAACAACCCGATCGGCGTCGACGTGAAGAGCGACAAGGACACGGTTCCGTTCAGCCCGTACTACACGGTCAAGGACGGTTTCGCGGCCGTGCTGTTCATTATCTTCTTCGCGTATTTCGTGTTCTTCAATCCGAACATCCTCGGGCACACCGACAACTACATCAAGGCGAACCCGCTGGTGACGCCGGCGCACATCGTTCCGGAGTGGTATTACCTGCCATTCTACGCGATCCTGCGTGCTGTCCCGGACAAGCTCGGCGGCGTTCTGGCCATGTTCGCAGCGATCGGCATTCTCCTGTTCCTGCCATGGCTCGACACGTCAAAGGTCAGGTCTGCCACCTTCCGGCCGCTTTACAAGCAGTTCTTCTGGATTTTCGTTCTGGTTTGCCTCGGTCTCGGCTACCTCGGAGCGAAGCCGGCGGAAGGCTGGTATGTCATCGCGTCGCGGCTGCTTACGATCTACTACTTCATGCACTTCCTGGTGATCCTGCCATTGCTGGGCCTGTTCGAAAAACCCAGGGCGCTTCCGGCCAGCATCAACGAGGCGGTGCTGAAGAAACCGAAGTCGGATGGCGATCCCCCTGGGGGAGCGGCCACTGTAGGTGCACCTGCTGCGCCAGACAAAAGTGCTTAGGGCGGGGGCAGCAAAGATATGCACAAGAGATCAAGACATATGATGTTGGGCTGCCTCAAGGCCGTCGGCATCGCGATGTTCGCAGGTACGCTGGTTGTCGGAGAGCCTGCCAATGCCGCAGGCGAAGCGCCGCCGGTCGAGGCACAGAACTGGTCGTTCAACGGATTCTTCGGTCGCTTCGACCGCGGTGCGCTGCAGCGCGGCTTCCAGGTCTACAAGGAAGTCTGTGCCTCGTGCCACGGCATGGATCTGCTGTCCTACCGCAACCTCGGCCAGCCGGGCGGACCGGAGTTCAGTGAGGCGCAGGTCAAGGCGATCGCAGCGCAATACGAGGTCCCGGACGGTCCCAACGAAGACGGCGACATGTTCGAGCGGCCGGCCCTGCCGAAGGACCGTTTCAAGAGCCCGTTTGAGAACGAGAATCAGGCACGCGCAGCCAACGGCGGCGCACTGCCTCCGGATCTTTCGGTTATCGCGAAGGCGCGGGCGAACGGGCCCGACTACCTTTATGCACTGCTGATCGGATATGTGGATCCCCCCGAAGGGGTCGAGGTTCCGGACGGCATGAACTACAACAAGGCGTTCCCCGGCCATATGCTGGCAATGGCGCAACCACTGGACGACGATTCCGTTGAATACACCGACGGCACTCCGGCAACTCTGGAGCAGTTGTCGCGTGACGTAACCGAGTTCATGATGTGGGCTGCCGAGCCCAAACTCGAGGAGCGCAAGCGGATCGGCTTCCAGGTCATGATCTATCTGCTGATCCTTGCAGGTCTGATGTACTTCACGACAAAGAAACTGTGGTCTCGCGTGGATCACTAGGCGACGTTGATCGTTACGAAAAAGGCCCCGGATCGGGGCCTTTTTTGCTTTTGCCGATGTTTTGCAGATGTGAAGCGTTGCCGACCGCCGGGAAAAGTTGACGCCGCCGCCGCGTGAAACGAGGATCAGACGTGACGGTCATGCATCTAGGATTCAGGAGGCGAAGAATTGACCAAAGCGGTATTGGGCATAATCGGCGGCAGCGGTCTGTACGATCTGCCCGGACTCGAGAATGCGGAATGGAAGGCGGTCGACACGCCCTGGGGGGACCCTTCTGACGAATTGCGGTTCGGTGAAATTGACGGGATGACGGTCGTCTTCCTGCCGCGGCACGGGCGCGGACACAAGCTTTCCCCGACCGACATCAATTACCGGGCCAATATTGACGCCATGAAACGCGCGGGCGTCACCGATCTCGTCTCGGTGTCGGCGTGTGGCTCGTTCCGCGAGGAACTGGCGCCTGGAGATTTTGTGCTCGTCGACCAGTTCATCGACCGTACCTTTGCGCGGGAAAAGAGCTTCTTCGGCAAGGGCTGCGTGGCTCACGTGTCGATGGCGTTTCCGATCAGTCCGGGCCTCGCCGACAGGATTGCGGCGGCAGCGGCTGCTGAAAGCGTCACGCTGCATCGGGGCGGCACCTACCTCGTCATGGAAGGACCCCAGTTTTCCTCATACGCGGAGTCGCAGCTATACCGGAGCTGGGGCTGTCACGTGATCGGGATGACCAACATGCCGGAAGCCAAGCTCGCGCGCGAAGCCGAGATTTGTTATTCGACCATTGCCATGGTCACCGACTATGACTGCTGGCATCCGGAGCATGGCGAGGTCGACGTCGCCGACATTATCCGTGTGCTGACCGGAAACGCCGAAAAGGCGGGACGTCTGGTTTCGAGGCTTGCGCGTGATTTTCCAAGTGAACACGAGCCCTGTCCCATCGGCAGCGACAAGGCGCTCGACAATGCCATCCTGACGGCGCCGGACGCACGGGATCCGGACCTCCTGGTCAAACTCGATGCGGTGGCCGGCCGCGTGCTT
Organism: Hyphomicrobiales bacterium; assembly: GCA_965275905.1. Taxonomy (GTDB): domain Bacteria; phylum Pseudomonadota; class Alphaproteobacteria; order Rhizobiales; family JAJFHC01; genus CBDAQD01. Next base: position 109,327 of record CBDHYJ010000016.1, read on the forward strand.
TCGCAGGACTGACTGTAACCGGGGAGGGGATATTGATGGACTTCACCCAATTCGTTCGCACCATCCCGGACTATCCGAAACCGGGCATCATGTTTCGCGATGTCACGACGCTGCTCGGCGATGCCCAGGGCTTCCGCGGCGCGGTCGATGCGCTGGTCGAGCAGTACCGGCCGGTTGATATCGATCTCGTTGCCGGTATCGAAGCGCGCGGTTTCATCCTGGGCGGTGCGGTTGCGCACCAGCTCGGCAAGGGATTCGTGCCGATCCGCAAGAAGGGCAAGCTGCCCTGGAAGACGATCGGACAGGAATACGAACTCGAATACGGAACAGACGTGGTCGAGGTTCACGAGGATGCTGTCGCCCCCGGCCAGAAGGTGCTCATTGTTGATGACCTGATCGCGACCGGCGGTACGGCGGAGGCCGCGGCACTCCTGATCAAGCAGTCGGGCGGGACGACCGCAGGGGCCTGCTTCATCATAGAACTGCCGGATCTCGGCGGACGGGCCGTGCTTGAGAACATGGGCATTGCGGTGTCCGCCCTGTGCGCGTTCGAGGGCGACTGACAGAGAAAGAGCAGCAGCATGAAAGTGGGCGGCGTTCACTACCGGTCGATCTGGCTTGCCGACGACGGCTGGTCCGTGGAAATCATTGACCAGACGCTGTTGCCGCACAGGTTCGAGATTGCGCGGCTGACGACGGTCGATGATGCCGCGACCGCGATCTCGACCATGCAGGTGCGCGGTGCGCCGCTGATCGGTGCGACCGCGGCTTACGGCGTCTGCCTGGCTTTACGGATCGATGCGTCGGATGATGCGCTTGATGCGGCGATCGGGCAACTGGCGGAGACGCGCCCGACGGCGGTCAACCTGTGCTGGGCCCTGGACGAAATGGCGGCTGCGGTCCGCAACATTCCCCGTGACGACCGGCTGGCCGCGGCCTACGCGCGGGCGGCCCGGCTCTGTGACGAGGACGTCGAGACCAATCGCAAGATCGGCGAATTCGGACTGGACCTGATACGCGGACACGCTGAACGCAAGCCGGGCGAGACCGTGAACGTTCTCACCCATTGCAACGCGGGATGGATCGCCACGGTCGACTGGGGCACAGCATTGTCGCCGATATATCAGGCGCATGATGCCGGAATCCCCGTGCACGTCTGGGTCGATGAAACCAGGCCGCGCAATCAGGGTGCGGCCCTGACCGCCTGGGAGCTCGGCAGTCACGGCGTGCCCAATACCGTCATCGTCGACAATGCGGGCGGGCACCTGATGCAGCACGGCATGGTCGATCTGTGCATCGTCGGCACCGACCGCACGGCGGCATCCGGTGATGTCGCCAACAAGATCGGCACCTATCTGAAGGCGCTGGCGGCGCATGACAACAATGTTCCGTTCTATGTCGCGCTGCCGCCGACCACCATCGACTGGGATGTCGAGGACGGGGTGCGGGATATCCCGATCGAGCAGCGCGCGGCAGAGGAGGTGACGCACGTCACCGGACGTACAACCGACGGCACGGTGACGACCGTGGAAGTCACGGCACCGGACAGCGTGGCCGGCAACTACGCCTTCGACGTCACGCCGGCACGGCTGGTCACAGGTTTGATTACGGATCGCGGCATCTGCGAAGCAAGCCGTGACGGTCTCACCGGCCTGTTTCCTGAACATGCCGGGGACGACTGACCCATGGACGAAGCCTGGGCGAGACAGAGCGTCATCGATGCGGCACTGGACATGCAGGCTTCGGGGCTAAGCCCGCAGCGCTCGGGCAATGTCTCGGTACGGCTCGGCGGGGGCATGCTGATTACGCCGACGGGGATGCGTTACGAAGACCTGCTGCCCGGCGATGTCGTGTTCGTCGAGGGCGACGGATCGACGCCTGCGGGGCAGCGGAAACCCTCAAGCGAATGGCACTTCCACTCAGCCATCTACGCGGCGCGTGGAGATGCGCAGGCGATCGTGCACTGCCATTCCCTTGCCGCCACGGCACTCGCCTGTGCACACCGGGACATCCCGGCGTTCCACTACATGGTTGCCGTCGCCGGCGGCACGACAATCCGATGTGCCCCCTATGCGACATTTGGGACGCCGGAACTCGCCGACAATGCGGTTGCCGCACTGGAAGGCCGAAAGGCGTGCCTGCTGGCCAACCACGGCCAGATCGCGATCGGCGGCGGAATTGAGAAAGCGCTCGAGCTCGCGCACGAGGTGGAAACTCTGGCAAGCCAGTACATCGAGGTGCTCAAGCTCGGCAAGCCGAAGCTTCTTGGCGACGACGAAATGGCGCGCGTGCTCGAGAAGTTTGCCGGTTACGGTCAGCAGGACGCTTGAGTGCGAAAGAACGTGTGCACGTCAGGTCGGTGTGCGCTCGACATAAAACTCCCCGGTCACGCCGAACACCAGATCGCCAGCCTGATTCCGGCCTTCGCTGCGGCTCGTCACGATACCCCATTCGGGGCGGGCCCTCAGTTCGGCCTTTTCGACGACCCGGGACGAAAATGCAATGACATCGTCGGCAAAAACGGGCTTCAGCCACTGCAATTGCCGAAACCCGGGGGACGGTCCGAGCCGGGCGTGAAATCCTCTGCCCGGGGGCGGTGTCTGTTCGGCCAGATCTTTGCGCTTGGCGATCGTCAGCCGCTGGCAGATGGCGGCGGTGTGCCATCCGCTCGCGATCAGTTTGCCGAACACGCTGTCTTTCGCGGCATGGTCATCGACGTGGAAGGACTGCGGATCGAAACGTCTTGCGTATGCGATCATTTCGTCATGCGAAAACTGATGACTGCCAAGCTCAGTCTGCTCGCCAATGCGGATATGCTCGAAGAACTTAATAAACATCATTTCTCTCCGCCGGCCGGGCGCCGTTCGAACAGGCTTGTCCCAGTCATCGACATGAGGTGCGTATCGAGCTGGTTGAAGATGTCCCAGGTAAACCGGCAGATGCCCATGCCGGGCCGGCTGCGCGAGGCGCGGGTTTCGAGACAGGTCCGTTTCGTCCGCAATATGTCTCTCGGCCGGACAGGATGAATCCATCGAACCTCATCAATGCCGGGACTGCCCATGGAAGCGGTTTCCAACAGATATCCGTCACACATCATGCGCATGGCCAGACTGCAGGTGTGCCAGCCACTCGCTGCGAGGCCGCCCAGAAGTGTTTCTGAAGCGGCTTCCTCGTCGAGATGAAAGGCCTGCGGGTCGAACTCGGTTGCGAATGCCTTGATGTCGTCTGCGGTGACGCGGTAGGCGCCGAACTCCGCCGTCTCTCCCGCGTTGAAATCCTCCCAATAGAATTTATGAATCTCGGTCACGTTGTCCCCTCGCGCCGTAAACCATGACACCTGATCATAGGGCACAGAATGGCCGGTGTCGGTTAATATGACCAGGTTCCGTGGAAAGAGGAATTATAATTCTCTTGCGCGGATAACTTGGATCGATAGGGTTGGACCGGCATTAAAATACCGATCCCCGACAGAGAAAACCGCCGCAAAAATCCAACGAAGAGAGCAGATATTTTATATATAAAATATTGCTTAACATATCCGGCAAGGGGATTTATGGTTCACTGAACCGCTAGCAAGGGAGGTTGAAACAATGCTCAAAAAGCTGCTTGCCGCGGCAGCCGCAACGACGATGCTCGTGTCACCGGCGCTCTCGGCCGACAAGGTCAAGATCGGATTTGTGACAACGATCACGACGCCTGCAGGTGTCATCGGCAAAGACATGGTGGACGCTGTCAATCTCGCCGTCGAGGATATCGGCGGAAAGATGGGCGGCCTCGACGTCGAACTGATTATTGAAGACGACGGATTCAAGCCGGAGATCGGCAAACAGAAGACCGACAAGCTTGTCCAGCAGGACAATGTCGACTTTGTCGCCGGGTTCATCTGGTCGCACGTGCTGCTGGCCTCAAGCCGCTCGGCTCTCACGGCAAACAAGTTCCTGATCAGCTCGAATGCCGGGCCTTCTCAACTTGCCGGCAAGGGCTGCCACAAGAACTTCTTCTCAACCTCCTGGCAGAACGACCAGACCCCGATGGCGATGGGCGAAGTGCTCAACCAGCAGGGCGTGAAGTCGCTCTACATCATGGCGCCGAACTACGCCGCCGGCAAAAACATGGTGGCCGGCGTTGAACGGACCTTCAAGGGCGAGATCAAGGGCAAGGACCTGACCAAGTGGCCGGGCCAGCTCGACTTCTCCGCAGAACTGGCGAAAGCCAAGGCATCGGGTGCCGAAGGCATTTTCGTGTTCTATCCCGGCAAGGCTGGCGGTGCTTTCATCAAACAGTACGAGCAGGCCGGCCTGCGCGGCAAGGTTCCGCTCTATTCGGTTTTCACCGTTGATGCCATCGCGCTTCCGAAACTGCAGAGCGCCAAGATGGAAGGCGTGCTGGGCTCGCGCATGACGCAGTTCTGGTCGCCCGATCTCGACAACGCTCAGAACAAGAAGTTTGTTGATGGCTTCAGGAAGAAGTACGGCCGCTATCCGTCATTCTATGCCGCACAGTCCTATGACACGATCCACCTGATCAAAAGCGCGGTCGAGGCTGTCAACGGGGATCTGAAGAACCAGGACGGCATGCGCGAAGCCATGAAGAAGGCGGACTTCCCGTCCGTGCGCGGCACGTTCAGCTACGGCAATAACCACTTCCCGATCCAGAATTTCTATCTGCGCGAAACGGTAGCGGATGCCGACGGCGTTTGGACCACGAAAGTCGTCTCGACGGTTTATGAGAACCATCAGGACGTCTACGCAAAAGACTGCAAGATGTAGGTCTGGCAAGGCCGAACCTGACCGGCGGGCTCTCGGGCCCGCCGGTTCATATGAGGCCAAGATGCGGCTGTGCCGCGCAGCCGGCTTTCTTTAACGCATTCACTCTCACGGGTTAGCCATGGATTGGGGACTGGTTCTGACCCAGGTACTGAACGGGCTTCAGCTCGGCGTGCTGCTGTTCCTGCTCGCCGCCGGCCTGACGCTTGTTTTCGGGATCATGGACTTCATCAACCTTGCCCATGGCTCCCTCTACATGGTCGGGGCTTTCTTCTGCGCGACGCTTACCGCGCTGACCGACTCTTTCATTCTTGGTGTGCTGCTCGCGATCCCATGCGTCGCGATTGTCGGTATTCTGGTCGAGCTCATCGTGGTCCGGAGGCTCTATCATCGTGACCACCTTGATCACGTGCTGGCGACTTTCGGCCTGATCCTGTGTTTCGATACCGCCGTCCAGCTTATCTGGGGCCCCGAGGGGATCGCCGTATCGCTGCCTGCCTGGCTGGACGCGCCGGTCGAACTCTTTCCCGGGATTGTCTTCCCCGCATTCAGGCTGTTGATCATCAGCGTCGGTTTGTTGATCGCGCTGGGCCTCTACGTCATCGTCAACCACACCAAACTGGGCATGCTGATCAGGGCAGGAGCTTCCAACCGCACGATGGTCGGCGCGCTCGGCGTGGATATCCGAACCCTGTTCTCGCTCGTTTTCGCGCTTGGCGCCGTGCTTGCCGGCCTCGCCGGCATGATGATCTCTCCGATCACGGAAGCCAGTATCGGGATGGGTAACGAGATCATCATTCTCGCTTTCGTGGTCATCATCGTCGGCGGCATCGGATCGATCAAAGGGGCCTTCATCGGGGCCCTCCTGGTCGGTCTGATCGATACGCTCGGGCGGTCCTACCTCGACAGCCTGTTCAAGCTCTTCATGTCGGCGCAGAACGCGGAAACTTCCGCCCCGGCGGTTTCGGCAATGCTGATCTACATTATTATGGCTGTCATTCTGGCGATCAGGCCGCAGGGTCTGTTTCCGCCGAAGATCCGGTAGGCCCTGCTGATGCGTTTCATTCAATCACTGGGCCCGCGTGGATGGGCGATCCTGATTTTCATGGTGCTGCTTGGCGCTGTGCCGATTTTCACCGGACTTCTGAATCAGCCCTTTTATCTGAGTCTCGCCACGAGAGTTGTCATCCTCATGATGGCCGCGCTGAGCCTCAACCTGATCTTGGGATATGGCGGCATGGTCAGTTTCGGTCATGCCGCATTCATCGGTATTGGCGCTTATAGTGTCGGTATACCTGCCTATTACGAGTTGAGCAGCGGATGGCTGCACTTTCCGATCGCGATTGCCGTTTCAGCCCTGTTTGCGCTGATCACCGGCGCCATTTCGCTCCGCACAAAGGGCGTCTACTTCATCATGATCACCATGGCGTTCTCGCAGATGGTGTTCTTCGGATTCGTCAGCATCGAGGAATACGGCGGCGACGACGGGCTCGTCATCTATTCGCGGAGCACGTTTTCCGGGTTGATTGATCTGGATGATCCGACGACGCTCTACTATTTCTGCTTCGCTTCGCTCATGGTGATGCTCTTACTGGTGCACAGGATCGTCAATTCACGCTTCGGCATGGTGGTTCAGGGCGCCAGGGAAAACGAGCGCCGGATGCAGGCGATCGGTTACAATACATATATCTACCGGCTGACCTGTTACGTGATCTCCGGTGCAATGTGCGGATTTGCCGGCGCGCTTCTCGGCAACTTCACCAACTTCATCAGCCCGGAAATGATGTATTGGAGCCGTTCGGGCGAGTTGATCTTCATGGTCATCCTGGGCGGTGCGGGAGTCCTGTTCGGGCCGGTTCTGGGGACCGCATTCTTCCTGGTGGTCGAAGAAGTCTTCTCGACCTTCACCGTTTACTGGCAGCTTCCGTTCGGCATCCTCCTGATCCTGGTGGTGGTGTTCTGGCGCGGCGGGATCGACGGTTTCCTGCGCCAGCTGGAGCGGCGCGATGGCTGACGTCATTCTCACCTGCGAGGCGCTCTGCAAGAGCTTCGGCGGCATCGCCGCCACGGACAATGTCGGGCTCGACGTCGAGCGCTCCGAGATCCATGCCGTCATCGGGCCGAACGGCGCCGGCAAAACGACTCTCATCTCCCAGCTTTCCGGTGAGCTCATGCCGGACACGGGCCGGATCGCCTTCGAGGGGCGGGACATCACCCGGTTGCCCGCCTACAGGCGCTCGCTGAGGGGACTGGCCCGGTCGTTCCAGATCACGAGTATTTTCGAGAACATGTCGGTCATCGACAACGTCGCACTCGCGGTCCAGGCGCATCGAGGTCATTCCTTCCGGTTCTGGGCGCCGGCGCGCCGTGACAAGGATCTGATCGAACCGGGCATGGAGGCGCTTGAGAGTGTCCGCCTGGCCGGGAGGGCCAATGACAGGGCGCGCGAACTTTCGCACGGCGAGCACCGGCAGCTTGAGATCGCCATGGCGCTGGCAACGGGCCCCACACTGCTGCTTCTTGATGAGCCGATGGCCGGCATGGGGCCCGAGGAATCCACGACCATGGTCGAGACGCTCAAGGCCCTGCGCAAGGACAAGACCATCCTCCTGATCGAGCACGACATGGACGCGGTTTTTGCCCTGGCCGACCGGATCACGGTTCTGGTGTACGGCCGGGTCATTGCGTCGGGGAAACCCGAGGACATCCGCGCCGACGAGGCTGTCCGCAAGGCCTATCTGGGCGACGGGGAGCAGTGAGATGCTGAAAGTCGAAGCCCTGGAGACCTATTACGGCGCGAGTCAGGCGTTGTTCGGCATGTCGCTCGAGGTCGGCGCCGGCGAGGTGGTGACACTGCTCGGCCGTAACGGAATGGGCAAGACGACAACACTGAACTCGATCATGGGCATCGTGGCGCCGCGTACCGGCGCGATCACGTTCTCCGGTTCGAACCTGATGGGGCAGCCGTCCTACAAGATCGCGCAGCTTGGCCTCGGGCTTGTGCCCGAGGGGCGCCAGGTGTTCCCCAATCTCACGGTCACGGAGAACCTTGTCGCGACGGCCTCGAACAGGGCCAGGAGTTCCTCGCCCTGGACGCTTGATCGGGTCTTCGACATGTTCCCGGAACTCAAGCAACGGCGCAGCAGCATGGGCAATCTGCTGTCGGGCGGAGAGCAGCAGATGCTTGCCATCGGACGTGCGCTGATGACCAATCCGGGACTTCTGATCCTCGATGAAGCGACGGAGGGTCTCGCGCCGTTGATCCGGCAGGAGATCTGGGCCTGTCTGCAGCGGCTCAAGGACGAGGGGCAGTCGATCCTGGTGGTCGACAAGAATGTCAGCGACCTGACGCGTATCGCCGACAGGCATTATATTATCGAAAAGGGCCGCGTGGTCTGGGACGGCAATTCCCGGGCACTGCGCGATCAGCCGGACCTGCATACCCGCTATCTCGGCGTTTGACCGGCTGACAACGGCACACAGCAAGCAGACACCGGCGTCAAAGCCGGGCAGCGAGGAGGATGTCCTGTGGAGGATTCAAACCGGATCTACAATGCCGCCGTAGACATGGTGGATCGTCATGTCGACGAAGGGCGTGCCGAGAAAGTTGCCTTCATAGACGAGAACGGCAGCTACACCTACGGCGAATTCCAGGCGCGGACAAACCAGGTGGCCAATGCGCTCGGCGCGCTCGACGTGTCCCGCGAGACACGCGTGGCGATGATCATGCTCGACACGGTCGACTTCCCGAGCGTCTTCTGGGGCGCGATCAAGGCGGGTGTCGTGCCGGTCGCGCTCAATACCCTGCTGACGGGCGACCAGTACAAAGCCATTCTTCAGGACTGCCGGGCGAGGGTGCTGTTCGTGTCCGAGGCCTTGCTGCCGGTGGTCGAGCCGCTTCTTTCCGATCTGCCGGCGCTTGCGCATGTGGTCGTCAGCGGAAGCAATGCCGGCAGCCATACATCGCTCAACACGATCATGGCTTCCGTGCCGGGGACATTCGCACCCGCAGCGACGTGCGTCGATGAAGTGGCGTTCTGGCTCTACTCGTCGGGCACGACCGGTGAACCCAAGGGGATTCAGCACCGCCATTCGAGTGCCATGTTCACAGCAACGACCTACGGTCAGAAGGTGCTTGGCATCAGGGAAGACGACGTGGTGTTCTCCGCCGCCAAGCTGTTCTTTGCGTACGGTCTCGGCAATGGCCTGTCGTTCCCCCTGTCGGTGGGGGCGACGACAGTACTGCTTTCCGGACGGCCCACGCCGGACTCGGTTATGCAGACCATGAAAGCCCACCAGCCGACACTGTTCTGCGGCGTGCCGACCCTGTTCGCGGCCATGCTGGCCAATGAGGAATGCACGCCGGAAAACGGATCGGCGCGCCTGCGCCGGTGCATTTCGGCGGGCGAGGCGCTGCCCGAGGAGATCGGGATGCGTTTCGAGGAGCGGTTCGGCGTCGAGATTCTTGACGGTGTCGGCTCGACAGAGATGCTGCACATCTTCCTGAGCAACCGTCCGGGGGAGGTGCGGTACGGCACTTCGGGCACGGCGGTTCCCGGTTACGAGCTCCGGCTCGTGGATGAAAAAGGCGGCGATGTCGAACAGGGCGAGATCGGCGAGATGATCGTCGACGGCGCATCCGCGGCCAACAGCTACTGGAACAAGTGGGAGAAATCCCGCAACACGTTCGTCGGCCGCTGGACGTATACGGGCGACAAGTATTACCAGGACGAAAACGGCTTTTATCACTACTGCGGCCGCAGTGACGACATGTTCAAGGTGAGCGGCATCTGGGTTTCGCCCTTCGAAGTCGAATCCGCGCTGATCAGTCATGACTCCGTAGTGGAGGCGGCGGTCGTTCCGCATGCCGATGCGGAGGATCTGATCAAGCCGCGCGCCTTCGTCGTCTTCAGGGACGGCGTCACGGTGGACGACGCTCTCCACGAAACGCTGAAAGAGCACGTCAAGGAACAGGTCGGTGCGTGGAAATATCCGCGCTGGATCGACCAGGTCGAGGATCTGCCCAAAACCGCGACCGGCAAGATCCAGCGGTTCAAGCTGGCGGCGGTGGAGTGAACGACGCTGCATTGCCTGACCGTACCGTCGGCGAGTTAATCGTTGACGGGGTCTCCCTCGAATACGCCTGGGTGCACCCGACGCGGAACAGACATCTCGCTCTGGTCTTGCTGCACGAGGGGCTCGGCTGCGTCAGCATGTGGCGCGACTTTCCGGACCGGCTTGCTGCCGCGACCGGATGCGGCGCCCTTGTCTACAGCCGCCAGGGGTACGGGCGGTCCGATCCCGTGCCGCTGCCCAGGCCGGTCTCCTATATGCACGACGAGGCCTTCGGCGCGCTGCACGGCGTGCTCGAACAGGCGGGCATCGCGCAGGCCGTCCTGGTTGGCCACAGCGACGGCGCGTCAATTGCCGCGATCCATGCCGGTGGCCTGCAGGACAAGCGGATCCGGGGCCTTGTCCTGATGGCGCCGCACTTCTTTGTCGAGGACTGCAGTATCGAAAGCATTGAAGCCGCCAGGGCCGCCTACGAGCAGGGCGATCTGAGGGCGCGGCTGGAGCGCCATCACGGCGACAACGTCGACTGTGCCTTCAGGGGCTGGAACGGCGCCTGGCTGAACCCGGATTTCAGGGAATGGAATATCGAAGAGTACCTTCCGGACATCAGAGCGCCTGTGCTCGTCATCCAGGGTGAGGACGACGAGTACGGCACAGTTGCGCAGGTCGATGCCGTACGGGTGAAGTGTGGCGGCGAGACCGAGACACTGATGCTGCCGGGTTGCGGTCACTCGCCCCAGCGCGACCGCCCCGATGAAACGCTCGAGGCCATTGCGGGCTTTGTCGCAAGACTTGGTCCGGAGGCATTCCGCTCAAGAGCAGACGCCTGACAGCGGGCGCCATCTCCGAATTTCAGTCGAACAAGAACAACTCGAGGGTCGGCCGTCAGGACAGAATGCCCTCGGTGATCCGCTCAAGGTCGCCGAAGCTCTCGTCGACGGAACGGCCGCTCGTGTCGAGAGCCTGGTCCGCCTGGCGGTAGAGCGGCTCGCGTTCGCTCATGATCTCGCGCAAATCGTCCATTGCGCGGCTGTTGCCGGCCATGGGCCGCATATCGCCCTGGTCGATGACACGCTGCATGTACTCCTCGGGCGATGCGAGAACCCAGACCGTATGAAAATGCCTGAGCAGCATGTTGTAGCTGCGGGCCTCGTGCACGAGGCCCCCGCCTGCTTCAACGATGACCCGGCCGTGGCCGGAGACAGTTTTCTCCAGCGCCTCGTACTCGAGGCGGCGGTAGGCGTTTTGTCCGGTCATTTCCAGAAGTTCGCCGGTGGCCATGCCGGCAATGTCCTGAATGACGTCGGAAATCCTGATGAACGGCAACTTGTGACGGTCGGCGAGTTTCCGTCCGAGTGTCGTTTTTCCTGCACCGCGCAGGCCGATCAGCGCGATGCCTTTGGTGGTGCTGGCCGATGTACGCCTGAGGCCGCGCAGCAGAAGCTGGTACGCCTCGGCCTGTTCGCTCTCGGTCATGCCGGTGAGCAGATCGAAGAGCGGTGCCGAAATTCTGCCGGGTGCGTTTTCCAGCGGCAATATCGCTGAAACCGGCTCCTTGAAGGTGCTTGCAATCCGGTAGAGCAGGCCGACGGTGATGTTTGCCTGACCCTTCTCGACCTGGCCGAGATATCGCTCGGAAACGTTGGCCGCCGCACTCAGTTCCCGGCGGGTCAGGCCGTGTCGTGACCGAAGCAGACGAACGCGCGCGCCGACGAGCGTCGTCAGTTCCGCAGCACCATCGGTCCCGCTCTCGGAACCGCGCTCGCTATCCGCTGCGTGTTGTGTTCCGTCCATGACGCAGTCGCTGCTCCAACTTCAGAACGTCCAGGTGCCCGAATTTCATCCCGTCCTTGTCACCGCCGCGACAGAAAGCCTGGTTGCCGTTCACCGGACTCATCACATTCGCGCGAATTCCCGGAAATCATGAAATATCTTTACTGTTTCGGCATTATAATGCCTAAATCGGATTGATTCAACTTCTAACCAGCATTATAAATCCTTTCGGGTGGAAACGACGTGTTCTGGGTAGCCGCAGATGACAATCGATTTTCGGACCGATCCTGATCGGTACAAGCACTGGAAGCTGTCCGTGGACGGTCCGGTTGCGACGCTCGCCATGGATGTTGACGAGAATGGCGGGCTGTTCGCGGGCTATGAGTTGAAGCTCAATTCATACGATCTCGGTGTCGATATCGAACTCTACGACGCGACGCAGAGACTGCGCTTCGAGCATCCGGAAGTTAAGGTCGTCCTGCTCAGGTCGGCAAAGGATCGTGTGTTCTGCGCCGGCGCGAATATCCGGATGCTGAGCAAGGCGAGCCACGCGCACAAGGTGAACTTCTGCAAATTCACCAACGAGACCCGAAATACGATCGAAGCGGCGGGTGCGGACTCCGGGCAGCACTATATCTGCGCCGTGAACGGCACGGCGGCCGGCGGCGGGTATGAACTGGCACTGGCTGCCGACTACATCGTGCTTGTGGATGACGGCAACGCTTCTGTCGCGCTGCCCGAAGTTCCGCTGCTTGCGGTCCTGCCGGGTACGGGCGGACTCACCCGCGTTGTCGACAAGCGCAAGGTGCGGCGTGATCACGCCGATGTCTTCTGCACGCTTGAAGAGGGCATTCGCGGGCGGCGCGCGGTCCAGTGGAGGCTGGTGGACGAAACCGTCCCGAATTCGAAGATCGAGGCCCGCCTGTCCGAGCTGGCACAGGAATTCGCCGCCAAGTCGGAGCGTCCGGACAGCGGCCCGGGTGTCATGCTGACACCTCTGGAGCGCACCATCGACGAAAACGCAATCCGCTACCGCTGGCTCGAAATCGATATCGACCGGGCCGGGCGAACCGCGACGCTCACCATCAGGGCGCCTGAAGACGGCCCTCCGGCGGATGCGGACGCGGCAACGGGACAGGGCGTCGACTACTGGCCTATGGCGCTGGCGCGCGAACTGGACGATGCGATCCTTCACCTGCGGGCCAACGAGCCCGAACTCGGCGTGCTTGAGATCAAGTCCCAGGGCGATCCGGCCCGTGTGCTCGAACACGACGCGTTCCTGCATGCCCACAAGGACAACTGGTTCATCCGGGAGGTGATTGCCTACTGGAAACGCACCCTCAAGCGCTTCGACGTCACATCCAGGACGATTCTGGCGCTGGCCGAGCCCGGCAGTTGCTTTGCAGGCTTTCTGGCCGAGTTCATGTTCGCGGCGGACCGTGACCTGATGTTCATCGGCCAGCGCGAAGGCGACAACCGTCACGAGGCCAAGCTGGTGCTCACGGAGTCCAATTTCGGGCTGTTTCCGATGCCGAACGACCTGAGTCGGCTCGAGACGCGCTTTCTCGGCGAGCCGGAAACGCTTGAGCAGGTCAGGGGCATGATCGGCGAGGAACTCGACGGCGATGCCGCGGAGGAGACCGGACTGGTCACGTATGCCTTTGACGATATCGACTGGGACGACGAGGTCCGGATCATGATCGAGGAGCGGACAAGCTTCTCGCCGGACAGTCTCACCGGCCTTGAGGCAAACTTGCGGTTTGCCGGACCTGAAACAATCGAAACCAAGATTTTCGGGCGCTTAAGTGCCTGGCAGAACTGGATTTTCCAGAGACCGAATGCTGCAGGAGAGGAGGGCGCGCTGCAACGCTATGGCACCGGCGCGCGGCCCGACTACGACAAGGAAAGGGTTTGAACGCGATGAATATCCACGTCAATTACGATGATCTGATCCCGAACAATGTCGGCCTTTCCGACGACCCGAGGCTGAAACGGGCGCTTGAATCCTGGCATCCCGGTTACATCGACTGGTGGATGGGCATGGGCCCCGACGGCTTCCAGGAAGCATCCGTCTACCTGCGGACCGCGGTCAGCGTCGACCCCAAGGGCTGGGCCAAGTTCGATTATGTCCGCATGCCGGAGTACCGCTGGGGCGTTCTGCTGGCGCCGGCCGTCGAAGACCGCAAGATCCCGTCCGGAGAACACGCCGGCGAGCCCGCATGGCAGGAGGTTCCGGGCGAATACAGGGCGATGCTGCGCCGCCTGATTGTCATCCAGGGCGATACCGAGCCTGCTTCCGTCGAGCAGCAGCGGCACCTGGGCAAGACCGCGCCGTCGCTCTACGACATGCGCAACCTGTTTCAGGTCAACGTGGAGGAGGGCCGGCACCTCTGGGCCATGGTCTACCTGCTGCAGAAGTATTTCGGCCGCGATGGCCGTGAAGAGGCCGAGGAACTGCTGCGCCGCCAGTCCGGCCACGAGGATCACCCGCGCATGCTCGGCGCCTTCAACGAAGCGACCCCGGACTGGCTGTCGTTCTTCATGTTCACCTTCTTCACCGACCGGGACGGCAAGATGCAGCTCGAAGCGCTGGCCCAGTCGGGTTTCGATCCGCTGTCGCGCACCTGCCGCTTCATGCTGACCGAAGAGGCGCACCACATGTTCGTGGGTGAAACCGGCGTCGGACGCATCATCCAGCGCACCTGCGAGGCCATGAACGAGGCCGGAATCACGGATCCGTACGATATCGGCAAGGTAAGGGATCTTGGCGTTATCGATCTTCCGACGATCCAGAAGAAGGCGAATCTGCACTTCTCGCTTTCGCTCGATCTGTTCGGGTCGGAAGTTTCGACAAATGCCGCCAACGCCTTCAATGCGGGGATCAAGGGCCGCTTCCAGGAAGTCAAGATCGACGACGATCACCGGTTGCTCGACAGCACCTATCCGGTTCTGGAATATGTCGACGGCGCCTTCACGACGGTCGACGAGCCGGCGCTGACGGCGCTCAACGCCCGCCTGCGCGACGACTATGTCGAAGACTGCCGCAAGGGCGTGAACCGCTGGAACAAGATCATTCAGAAGGCCGGCGTCAACTACGAGCTGACCTTGCCGCACGTGGCGTTTCACCGGCAGGTCGGGCACTTCAGCGAAATGTCGGTGACGCCCGAAGGCGAGGTTCTGTCAGACGAGGCCTGGACTGCAGATGAGGGCAAGTGGGTGCCGTCAGGGGATGATATGGACTTCATTTATTCGCTCATGAACCCGGTTACCGAGACCGGCAAATTCGCCAAGTGGATCGCTCCGCCGAAAGTTGGAATCGACAACAAGCCGGGCGACTTCGAGTACGTGAAACTGGCGTCCTAGGGCTCAGTTCCGATCGGCTGACTGACAAGGGGTGGACAGCGGAATCCCATGAGTGCACTGCGACAACATCTGATCGATCCCGAGATCTGCATTCGCTGCAATACCTGCGAGGAGACCTGTCCGATCGATGCCGTAACGCACAACGACGACAACTATGTGGTCGATGCGTCCAAGTGTAACTACTGCATGGATTGTATTTCTCCGTGTCCCACGGGGGCGATCGACAACTGGCGGGTGGTGCTGACGCCCTATTCGACAGACGATCAGTTCGAATGGGACGAACTGCCCGATCAGGAAGACTTCGACGATGCGGAGGCGGACAGGGATGAGGCACTCGAGGACGAGATCACTGCGCTCATGCAGATCGCTCATTCCGCTGAGGGTGGCAAGGCAACGGCTCCGGCATCGGCGTCGAAGCCTAGCGTTAACCTCTACAAGCGTGACCGGCCCACATCGGCGAAGGTGGTCGGCAACTTTCGCATAACGGACGAAAATGCCGACGCCGACACCCGGCATATTGTGCTCGATTTCGGCGCCGCAGCCTTTCCCGTCCTGGAGGGCCAGTGTATAGGCGTCGTACCGCCCGGCGTGGATGCGGACGGCAATCCTCATGCCGTGCGGCTCTATTCCGTCGCGAGCCCGCGTGACGGCGAGCGGCCAAACCACAACAACATCGCGCTGACGGTCAAGCGCCCAGGAGATAGCGGATGGTGTTGCGCAGCTTGCGATAGCCGTCGGTGACGGTCTGCAGGATGGTCTTGCCGATGCGTTGGTCGTCCTCGTAGTCGACCATGGCCACCCACAGGCGCAGGATCTCCGCCCCGCTCTCCTTGATCACCGTCTGCGGCTCCACGGTGTTGCCCTTGGACTTGGACATCTTCTCCCCCTGCTCGTCGAGGGTGAAGCCGTGGGTGAGCACGCCGTCGAAGGGGGCGCGGCCGCGGGTGCCGCAGCCTTCCAAGAGCGACGACTGGAACCAGCCGCGATGCTGGTCCGAGCCCTCCAGATAGAGGTCCGCCGGCCACTTGGAATTGGCCCGGCCCTCCAGGGTGAAGGCGTGGGTGGAGCCGGAATCGAACCACACATCGAGGATGTCCTCGACCTTTTCATAGGCCGACGGATCATGGTCGGGGCCGAGAAAATCTGTAGCCGAACGGGTGAACCAGGCGTCGGCCCCCGCCTCTTCCACCGCCGCCACGATGCGCTTGTTGACGGCGTCGTCGCGCAGGGGCTGGCCGGTGGTCTTGTCCACGAACATGGCGATGGGCGTGCCCCAGGCGCGCTGGCGCGAGATCAGCCAGTCGGGGCGGTTCTCCACCATGCCGCGGATGCGGTTGCGGCCGGTCTCGGGATAGAAGCCGGTGGCGTCGATGGATTTCAGCGCCCGCTCGCGCAGGGTGGTTCCGTCGCTGAGCGGCTCGTCCATGCGGATGAACCACTGCGGCGTATTCCTGAAGATCACCGGGGCCTTGGAGCGCCAGGAGTGCGGATAGGAGTGCTCCAGCCGGCCGCGGGCGAGCAGGCGCCCGGCCTCGATCAGCTTCTCCATCACCGCGCCGTTGGCCGGGCCGAACTTGCCGGTCTTCTTGCCCTCGGTCTCCAGGACGGCGAGGCCGGCGAACAGCGGCACGTGGGGATAGTAGCGCCCGTCTTCGTCCACCATGTCGGGGATGTCGCGATGACCGTGGGCCAGCCAGACCTGATAGTCCTCCTGGCCGTGGCTGGGGGCCGTATGCACGAAGCCGGTGCCGGCGTCGTCGGTGACATGGTCGCCGGCCAGCAGCGGCACGTCGAAGTCGAAATAGGGATCAAGCCCGCGCAAGGGGTGGGCGCAGGTGAGGTGCTGCGGCAGCACGTCGCCAACGCGGGTCCAGTCGTTGATCTTGGCCGCGGTCTTCACATCCTCGGCCAGCTTGTCGGCCACGATGAGCTTGTCGCCGACCTTGGACCAAGGCGCGAAGCCGAGCTCTTCCTCCGTGGGCACGGCGGTCACTTCATAGACGCCGTATTGGATGCGGCTGTTGAAGGCGATGGCCCGGTTGCCGGGGATGGTCCAGGGGGTGGTGGTCCAGATCACCACCGAGGCCCCTAGGAGTTCGGCCGGCCCTTTGGCTACCTCGAATTTCACCCAGATCGTGGGGCTCGTGTGGTCGTGATACTCCACCTCGGCGTCGGCCAGGGCCGTGCGCTCCACAGGGCTCCACATCACCGGCTTTGAGCCGCGATAGAGTTGGCCAGACATCAGGAACTTGTGCAGCTCGGCCACGATCTTGGCTTCGGAGCCATAGTCCATGGTGGCGTAGGCGCCCGCCCAGTCGCCGATGACGCCCAGGCGCTTGAACTCGTCCTTCTGCGCCTCGATCCACTGGCCGGCGTAGGTGCGGCAGTGGGCGCGGAACTCGGCCTTGGAGACCTCGTCCTTGCGCTTGCCCTGGCTGCGGAACTTCTCTTCGATCTTCCACTCGATGGGCAAGCCGTGGCAGTCCCAGCCCGGCACATAGTCCACGTCATAGCCCATGACGAAGCGCGAGCGGACCACGAAGTCCTTCAGGATCTTGTTGAGGGCGTGGCCGATATGGATGGCGCCATTGGCGTAGGGCGGGCCGTCATGCAGCACATAGAGCGGCGCGCCGGCCGCCTGGCGCACCTTGCGCGTGGCGTCATAGAGGCCGCGGCCGGCCTCCAGCTTGCCCCAGCGGGCCAGGATGTCCGGCTCCAGCTTGGGCAGGCCCGCGCGCATGGGAAAGTCGGTCTTGGGCAGAAACACCGTGTCGCGATAGTCGCGGGCGTCACGGTCTTGGGCAGGGGCGGAATCGGCGTGATCGTCGGCCATGGTTCTCGGCTCGAATAGAAGAAGCAAAATCGGGCGGGTGGACGTTCCCGGCGTAGGCGCAGGGCCGCGAGGCCAGCCTTACGCCGGGCGGCTAATTCGCAGGGCCAGGTCGCAGGGGCGCTCGCTCATGGGCTCCCTCTATCAGAGGGGACCGGGCGAAGCCAGAGCGGGGAGGGGGCCATCACCGCCCTTGGATTTTGGTTAAGGCTTTGGCGCCATGCTGTCGGGCGCGAATGAAAGTGGAGACGTCAGCCATGTTCGCCTCCTTGCCGCTCTTGGGCCTGCCGGTGCTGTTCTACAATCTGTTCGTCATGGGCGCCTTGCCCGGCGGCCTGCAGACCACCCAGGCGGGTCAGAAGCTCGCCCTGCCGCTGTTCACCCTGCGCATGTCGTCGGGGGCGGACTGGACCGTGACCTATTCCGACCTGATGGTGTTCGCGAGCCTGATCATCCTCTTTATCGAGCTTCTGAAGTCCACCAATTCGGGGCGGGTGGCGATCATCAACCACTCGCTCTCCATGCTGCTCTTCATCGTGTGCCTGGTGGAGTTCCTGCTGTTGCGCGGCATGGCCACCTCGGCCTTCGTGCTGATCACGGCCATGGTGCTGTTGGACGTGCTAGCCGGCTTCATCGTCTCCATCGTCGCGGCCCGCCGCGAGGTGGACTTCCACGGCTAAGAGCATTTTCCGAAAAGTGGGAACCGGTTTTCGGGATAAAAAATGCTCTAACGGGCGACAGCCCTAC
>CBDHYJ010000017.1:0-12932 GCA_965275905.1 Hyphomicrobiales bacterium
CTGGGGCTGTTCGGGAAGATCCGGAAATACAGGGTCCCGCCGGCCGAACCGCGCGGGGCCGTACGCGTGCGCATGGTTGCCGAGACGCATGGCGTCGACATCAACGGGCCGTCGACCTGCGAGGTCCTGGATGTACCGGGGATCGCCGCGCTGACGGCGCGCATCGGACCGGACGTGCTGCGCCGCGATGCCGATCCGGACCGCGCCTTCGACCGGATCGCGAAGAGCCGGGCGCCGGTCGGACGGCTGATCATGGACCAGAAGGTGATGGCCGGGATCGGCAACATCTACCGCACGGAGATCCTCTGGCGGCAGGGCGTGCACCCGGAGATTCCCGGCCGTGACATCGGGCGCGAGACCTTCGACCGGATCTGGGAAGACGCCAGAATGCTGCTCGAGATCGGCGTCAGGAGGAACGCCATCATCACGGTGGACGGGGCCGCGCCGTCGCACAGCCGCTACCGGGAGCGGGTCAACATTTTCGGCAAGGAGAGCTGTCCCGCGTGCGGCGGGCCGGTCCGCAGGTTCGAGATCGACACCAGGCGGGCCTTCGTGTGCGAGACGTGCCAGCCGTTGCAAGCAGGATAAGGCACCGCCCCCGGTTCAGTCTCCGCCCGCCCGCAGTTCCTCGACAAGACGGTCCGGTTCACTCCGCACCCGCTCCAGAAGAGCGGGTGGCGATGTGTTGTCCGCATCGTGCTTCGCGCTCCAGCGGATGATCTCGACGATGACCGGCGCCAGATCCCGGCCCTTCTCGGTCAGGGCGTAGATGTAGCTCCTGCGGTTCTCCGGATCGCGCGAACGCTCGACGATGCCCTGCGCCTCGAGATGTTTCAGGCGGTCGGCAAGCACGTTGGTGGCGATGCCCTCGCGTGCGCCCAGGAACTCGCCGTAGGTCTTCTTGCCGTACAGCATGAGGTCGCGAATGACGAGCAGGCTCCAGCGATCGCCGAACGTATCGAGCCCGAAGGCGATCGCGCAGCCGGTGCCATGCTTTTTGCCGATTCCCGCCATTGCGGATTCTCCCGAATTCACCCCATTCCGAAATCTAGGAAATTCACTTGCAAAAAACAAGTTCTGCAATTAACTTGCGTTTTACAAGTGAACTCATCCAGCGGAGAACCCCATGTCCCCCAAAGCTTTCGTCTACACAGAACTCCAGATTTCCGTGCCCTTCGCCGAAGCGCCCTGGCGCGACCTCAACCCCACACTGCTCGAACAACCGGGCTTGATCAGCAAGACCTGGCTCGCCGGTGCGAATAACGGTTCGCTCGGCGGTATCTACGCCTTTGACAGCGTCGAGGCCGCGCAGAGGTTCGTGACCGGCTATTTCCCCGCCGAGGCCGCCCGGTTCGGTGTCGCCCACACGACCCGCGTGTTCGACGCAGGCATTGCGGAAGAAGCGAGCCGGCAGATGCGCTCCCCGTTTTTCGGCTAAGCGCGATGCGGCCCAGACATTTGCAACGGCACTCAACGGACCCGGGCGATTTCCGCCCGGGTCCCGGTCAGCGGGCGCGCCGCCGGATCCCGGACCGGATGAAATCCGTCTTGGCCCTGATCGTGGTGCTGGCAGCGCTTACCGCCATCCTGCAGTGGGTGCCCGGCATCATCCACTAGACAAGAGGAGCTTACCGGCACACCATCGCGGCAACTGAACGCTGCGGGCCTGTCTCCATGAAAACCATCGATGTGCGTGCCGGTGAACGAACAAGGATTATCCGAAGGTTCAGCAACAGCCTGAACGTCACATATCCCTTCAGCGCCGAACCTCTGGAACCAAGCGACGCAGTATCGGGAACGATAGAGGTCGCCGGCTCCAACTGGATCTTTCCGAAAGCGCCGATGACGTCGGCGCTCAGGGCGGAGAATTCAGTCGCCAAGGGAATGTGGGACACATTCTACAGTGTCTATGTCACCCCTGATTGCGATGTCCGGATCACTTTCGATAAATCGAGCCTCGGCCATTCCGTGTTGCTTCTGGCACTCGTTGCGCTCGTGGCCGTCGCGGCCGCATCGATTGTCTTGATGAAGTCGATCTAGCGGTGACCTGATTGACATCGCGATCCCGCACCCTATGTTACCAGCCGGTTCAGGGCACCGGCCGCTCGCAAGCAAACGCTTTGGTGAAGTCCCTTCAATCATCCTGATCAGCCAAGTCCAGCGACATGCGGGCCGATGGCAATGCGAGCACCATTCTTTCCCCGCATGCCAAACTGCATGAGGCGTCAGATGAATGAATCCCATCCCCTTCCCTCTCTCGACATCCTCAAGGCGCGCGCGAAACGACTGCGGGCGCGGATGGAGCAGGACGGACAACCAATCAGTCACGGCAAAGCGCTTGAGCTTCAGGCTCAGCAGCTCGGCTTCAAAGACTGGAACACTTTGCATGCCGCGGTGCATGCCGCGGTCGGCAACAGGCCGCCAAAGCCGCCGGTGGCGCCGGGCGACACCGTCTCCGGCACCTATCTCGGACAACCATTCTCGGGCGAGGTGATCGGCGTGCATGTGGTTGCGTCGCAGAACCGGTACCGGGTGACGCTGCACTTCGAAAAACCGGTCGACGTGGTGACCTTCGACAGTTTCTCCGCTTACAGGCAGCGGGTCGTCTGCACCATCGACGGCACCGGCCGGACGGCGGAGAAGACGTTGGACGGCCGTCCGCATATGGAACTCGTCCTCTGATCCGTTTTCCGTTGCCCTGCACTGCGATGTCGGGATAATCGGCGGCGAGCCCTGCCCACCTGAGCAAGATCGCCGCCGATGACCCTGGAAGCCGTTGCCCTTTTCGCCCTGACGGAAATGCTGTTGTCCCTGTCACCGGGACCTGCCGTCCTTCTGGTCGTTGGGCTGTCCCTGCGCAAGGGATTCCGCATCGGCTTCGGCGCAAGCCTCGGCATCATCGCGGTGAACGCGGTCTATTTCACGCTGTCGGCACTCGGGGTCGGGGCGGCGATCATCGCTTCGGCCGCCCTGTTCACCGCAATCAAATGGATCGGTGCCGCCTACCTGGTCTATCTCGGTCTCCAGATGATCCGGCCGCTCCTGGCCAGCGTCAGGAAAGCCGGCGCCCAGGATGATTCCGCCCTCGATCTGAAGGCGGCCGCCCGGGTCGCTTCGTCGCCGAAGGAGGACTTCGCCAAATCGTTCCGGCGGGGTTTCATCCTGCAGGCGTCCAATCCGAAGAACATCGTCTTCTTCGTCGCCATCCTGCCGCAGTTCATCTCACCCGAAGGCAATGTCGCGGGACAGCTTCTGGTTCTCGGCGTCGTGTCCGTGTTCCTTGAATTGCCGATTCTTGTTTTCTACGGCGCGGCCTCCGCCCGCAGCGCGGCCATCATGAAACAGCGCGTGGTCGACTGGATCGAGGGCGTCGCCGGAGGGCTGCTCGTGGCGATGGGCGGTGCACTGGCTCTCTACCGGCGCTCCGACTAGGTCCGGGAGCACGCCGGGCGCCCTGAACGATTACGCCTGCAACCCAATTCACATGTAAGACGAGATGCTCAGGTCCGTCTCGCGCGCCCAGTCGTTCACAATGGCCCATTCCTCGGAAGACGGGTCACGGTTGGCGAGCCCGCGGCACTGAACGATCATGCCGCGCTTGTCGACCTCGATCGTCTGGCGGCGCTCGTAATCCTTGCCGTTGCTGCACGAAGACAGGCTCCAGATCGTGCAGTCGCCCCGGGCGCATGACCAGTGGTAGCTGGCCACACAATGCTTCAGCGCCTTGCTTTCGAGCTGCAGGTCCTTCGCACTGCGAAGCTGGCGAATGGCCCAGAGGACACGCTTGTCCTTGGAACCCTTCTCCACGGCAAAACCCTTGAAACCCGCTTCCGCATACCTCTCACCTGAAACGTCCCTGAAGCGTCCGAGGCTCTGGTGCCAGGCATTCACCTGGTTGAGCAGGGTGTCGACCGTGCGGCCGTTCATGGAAAGGCCCGGCTGCGGCGGGGGCTCCTGGCGCCACTGCCCGGGCGCGATCTCGATCTCCTCAGGCTCGAAGCGCTGATTGTGCAGGTAGTCGACGATCGGACCGACTTGACGGGGATCCAGCATGGGATTGTCGGCAATGAACCGGAGCACGGTGAACCAGAACTCCTCGTTCTCGAAGGACCGTCCCAACCGCGTCGCAATCGTGGCATGAACAGCGTTTTCGCCGGCCCCAAGGGCGCGCATCTGGCCCCATCTCACAGCCTGCTCGACCGTGTAGTTATCCGGTGCGCCCAGGAAGTGATGCGCCATCTTCTTGGTCAGCGGCACCGGCGACTTCGCCGTCCTCAGGTTGTGGCCCCGGCCCAGATGGACGTACCAGTCGCGGTAACGCCAGCTCGGGCGGTCGTTACGCAGCCAGGCCGCCTCCATAAAGCGCGGCACATCGCCGAACCTGTCGAAAAGGTGATGGGTCAGTTCGCCGAATTTCCGGTCGAGGTTCTTGCTCTTCGGTTTCCACTCATCCAGCGGCCTGAGCCACAGGGCCTTGCGGTCGTGCAGCTTGATCAGACCCCGGACATAGGGCGTGTCGGCCTGGTCGGGGGCCGTTTCGAAAATCAGGTCATCGTGTCTGGCCAGTGCGACGAGCATGTCGAGGAGCGACTCGCGGACCTGTTCCGCTTCGTTGCTGGCCTCGATCTCTGCGGCCGTCCGCTTGAAGTTCGGACGGTCGATCTCGTCGGACGACAATTCGCCCCGGCAGACGGCTTCGAGAAACGCGCCGGGGTTCTTGTGCAGCCGGTTGTGCTTGCGGCGCCTGGCGAGCTGGGCCTCGTGGGCCTCGAGCTCTTCGCGAAGATCCGCGCGCGATTTCTCAAAGGTCCCGTCGAAGCCGTTTTCCCAGCACCAGTCGAAATACTGGCGCGAAGAGGTGAACCCCAGGGTCTCCATATGTTTCTCGATTGCCCTGGGGATCGGGTCGTCCTGCTGAAGGTATCTGGGTCGGCGTGCCATCAGCGGAACAATAGCCGCATCGACGGGCCGGCAAAACCGCCGCGCCCGGCGTCAGAAATTGCGCGGGATACGCAGCACCTGACCCGGGAAGATCAGATTCGCATCCGGAACGATATGCTGATTGGCCTGCTGGATCGGCAGCCACTGGCTCGAGTCCTCGTAGTAGCGCTGGGCCAGCGCCGACAGCGTATCGCCGGCCACGACCTCGTGCTGCCAGTATCCGGTGTAACCATCTAGGATCATCGGACCGTAGAGCACCGGAACGGTCACCGTCGGGACGGGCGCCCCCTCCTCGCCGCCGCTGTCATCGGCAAGCGTCACGAACAGCCTGTTGAGCTGGAACGCCGCGTTTTCGGGGATTGTGATGCTGGCGTGAAACTGCCTGATCGAAGTCGAGCCCACGGTCGCCGCGCCGGTGACCTCGTCGTGGCCTTCCGAAACCCGGATCGTCAGATGCGCTTCGAATCCCACGGCGTTGCCCGCAATGAGGATCTCGCGGCCGACCAGATCGAACGGCTGCGGTTGCTGGATGTCGATGTTCATGGCTACCCCCTGATTTCACCAGAGCGCCCGCCACAGCCCGGCGCAAGTGTATATGAATTCGCCTGGCCAGTCGCGCCCCCTGGTCTGCCGCGCGGATCGAAGACTTCGGTAGATACGGCTGTACCGCGGCGCCTTTCCGACCATATGCTGCCATGCGCACAGCATTCCATTTGTGGGGAGCATCCAAATGAACGTTGCAGGGTCGTTCGACGATTCCGTTCTCCCGGAGGGCATCCGTTCGCGCTTTGTCGACGACGTGAACGGCCTCAGGATGCATGTGCTCGAGGCGGGGTTTGAGGAACTCGACCGTCCCTGCCTCATCCTGCTGCACGGATTTCCCGAACTTGCGTACAGTTGGCGCAAGGTGATGGTGCCTCTCGCCGAGGCCGGATTCTACGTGGTTGCACCTGACCAGAGAGGCTACGGCCGGACGACGGGCTGGGACCCGGACTATGACGGCGACGTCCGTTCATTTCGGATGCTGAACGTGGTGCGCGACACGCTGACTCTGGTCCACCGGCTCGGTCGCACGACAGTAGCCTCTGTCATCGGTCATGATTTCGGCTCTCCGGCGGCGGCCTGGTGTGCACTCGCACGTCCCGACGTGTTCCGGTCCGTGGTCATGATGAGTGCACCGTTCGACGGGCCGCCGGAGATTCCCGCCGCGGCAGGCGAAGGTGTTCGAGGCGGAGAAGACATCCACACCGCGCTGGCCGCCCTCGATCAGCCGCGGAAGCACTATCAATGGTACTATTCAACGCGGACCGCCAACGAAGACATGCTGAACTGCCGGCAGGGCGTACACAATTTCCTGCGTGCCTACTACCACCACAAGAGCGCGGACTGGAGCGGCAATGCCCCCTTCCCGCTTGAAAGCTGGACGGCGGCGGAACTGGCAAAGATGCCGACCTATTACATCATGGACCTGGACCGGACCATGGCCGAGACCGTGGAACCGGAAATGCCGTCTGCGGAGGAAATCGCCGCCAGCGACTGGCTTACCGATGCAGAACTCGCCGTCTATGCCGAAGCGTTCTCACGTACCGGATTTCAGGGCTGCTTGCAGTGGTATCGCTGCGCAACAGGAGCCGAACACAGCGAAGAACTCCGTCTCTTTGCCGGTCGGACGATCGATGTGCCCGCCTGTTTCATTGCCGGCGCTCAGGACTGGGGCATCCACCAGAAGCCCGGCGCGCTGGAGGCGATGCGGTCGAGGGTCTGCACGCGGATGTCTCACTTTAATCTCGTCGACCGCGCCGGCCATTGGGTTCAGCAGGAGCGTCCCGAGAAGGTTTGCCAACTCCTGAAGGTGTTTCTTTCTTCGCTTACGTGAGGACCAGCCACGTGCACGAATTTGACGTGCGGGCATCTCGGCATACCTTCAGTCCCATGCGATGCGCCACAAGAACGGAGGCACAGTCGATGAACGATGACGATGCGCCCCGGCCGATCGCGCTCCTTGCCGCAACGGCCCCGCCGCGAACGAAACCCTCGAATTATCCCGAGCCCTTCGCCAGCCGCGTCGCCGGCCGCGAGAAGAGAATCCTCGGCGACCTGTTCGGTCTGAGGAATTTCGGGGTGAACCTGACGCGCCTGACACCGGGCAGTGGATCCGCCCTCCTGCACAGACACAGCAGGCAGGACGAGTTCGTTTATGTGCTGCAGGGCGAGCCCACGCTGGTCACGGAAAGCCAGGAAATGCAGCTCGGGCCCGGCATGTGCGCCGGCTTTCCGTCCGGCGGCGAAGCCCACCATCTCGTCAATCGCTCGGAGGAAGACGTGGTCTATCTGGAGATCGGCGACAGGACCGCCGCTGACGACGTGACCTATCCCGATGACGACCTTAAGGCTGTGCTTGGCGACGACGGCAAGTGGATTTTCACCCGCAAGGACGGCACACCGTATTGATCGGTCGCAACTGAAGGCGCGGTCTCAGAACAGCGCAGCCCCCGTCGAGCACAACAACACCGTGTAAACGCTCCTCGAGGCCGTTATGAAAAGGCGATTGCGCTTGGGCCCGCCGAAACAGACGTTTGAAACCTTCTCCGGCACGAAGATCTTGCCGATCAGCGTGCCGTCGGGATGAATGCAGTGCACCCCGTCGCGGGCGCTCGTCCAGATCCGGTCCCGGGTATCGATCCGGAAACCGTCGAAAACCCCGTCTTCGCACTCGGCGAAGACTTCGCCGCCCGTCAACGTGCCGTCGGACGTCACTGCGAACTTGCGGATGTGATGTTCGCCGCTGGCATATCGGGTGCCGCCGGAGTCCGCAATGTAAAGCGTCTGCTCATCGAGCGAGAACGCAAGACCGTTGGGACAAGCGAAGTCGTCGGTGACTTGCGTCAGGCTCCCCGTGCCCGGATCAAGCCGGTAGACATGCTCTCCGTCGAGTTCCGGCTCGGCCTGGAAACCCTCGTAGTCGGACTCGATGCCGTAAGCGGGGTCCGTAAACCAGATTGAGCCGTCCGAGCGAACGACGACGTCGTTGGGACTGTTGAAGCGCTTGCCGTCGAAATGACTGGCCAGCGTCGTCACCGAGCCGTCGTGCTCGATACGGGTGACGCTTCTCGTGCCGTGCTCGCAGGCGACGATGCGGCCTTCGCGGTCGAGCGTGCTGCCATTGGTGTAACAGCCCTGCCCGCTGCGGAAATCGCCGACCGACCCGGTCAGCTCGTCCCAGCGCAACCGGCGGTCGTTCGGTATGTCGCTCCAGACGAGCGACCGATAGGCCGCCGAGTAAACCGGTCCCTCGGTCCATCGTCCTCCGGTCCAGATCTGATCGACCGTTTCGCCGAGCTTTATGCTCCTGCGGAACCGCTCGTCCCTGATCTCGTAGTTTTCCGTCTTCATGTCGGTCATCTTACCTGCCTGCGCCAGCCGCTATGTTTTTCATAGCAAACTCGTAAGCAACATGCTATGAAAAACATAGCATGAAAGCGGACCTGATACCGAAACCGGGACAGCCGGTGCGGGGCTCGCGCAGCGGCGCGCCGGTGATGGCGCTGTTCGATCTGCTCGGGCGGCGCTGGGCGATGGGCGTACTGTGGACCACCTGCGAAACCGGTCCGGCCACATTCCGCGAACTCCAGGCCCGCTGCGAGACGATATCCCCGGCCGTGCTCAATCAAAGGCTGAAGGAACTGCGGCAAGCCGGTTTTATCGAACACGGCGACGACGGATACGCGGCAACGCGGATCGGCCGGAAGCTGTACGATCACCTCGTGCCGCTCGGGATTCTGGCCAAGAACTGGGCGAAATCCCTGGACGCGGTGGACTGAGCCGGACCGGCAATCGCACCGTTCCGGACGGCGGCGAGCTCGCGCTACAGACTCAATATCGGAAGGACATCATGAAAATCGACGGCGGATGCCATTGCGGCAACATCACGTTTACGGCCGAGATCGACCCAGGGAATGTCGCGATCTGCCACTGCGCTGACTGCCAGACGCTTTCTGCGTCGGCGTTTCGCACAATCGTTCCCGTGCCGGAAGAGAAGCTGGAACTGAAGGGGGGCGATCCGAAGGTTTATGTGAAGGTGTCTGAAAGCGGCAACCGGCGCGAGCAGACGTTTTGCCCCGAGTGCGGTTCGGGCCTGTATGCGACGTCCGTCGGAGACGGGCCGAAGGTATACAACATCCGCGCCGGAACGATCCGGCAACGCGACCGGCTCGTACCCAGCGTGCAATACTGGACCCGCTCGGCGGTGCCATGGCTTGGCGAAATGGCATCGATCCCGCGTTTGGACAAGCAGAAACCCGCCTAGAGGTCTCGATCGTCACGCGATCCTGAAGCCGTCCTCCCACTGAGTGACGCGTCCTGTGGACGGCAGCGGGAAGTGCGCGGTGCACATCAGCGTGGACGTATCGCAGAAACGGCCGAACAGTTCGCGCCGCGTTTGGCCCGCCATGCCTGAGTCGTAATCAGAGAACATGCCGATCTCGGGATAGCGCGCCTGAAGCTGGGAGTGGACCATGTCTCCGGTGATGAGCGCGTCGTTGCCCTGCTGCCCGACATGGACGCAGAAGTGATCGATGGTGTGACCCGGTGATGGTACGAGATGGACATGGTCATTGAGCGCGTGATCGCTCTTGACGATCTCCGCCTTTCCCGCGTCAACGATCGGCAGCACGGAATCGAGCATCCAGCCGCACATCTCAGGCTGCGCCTCCGCGCGCTCGGACCAGAAGCTGAGCTCGCGGTCGGCGAAGACATAACGTGCGTTGGGAAAGGTCGGCACCCAGCGGCCGTCTTCCAGCCTCGTGTTCCAGCCGACATGGTCGGTGTGCAGATGGGTGCACATGACAAAGTCGATATCCTCGAACGTCAGGCCGGTCGCCCTGAAGTTGGTCTCATAGCGGTCCGACGTCATCCTGTCCCACATCGGCCGGGTGGGACGCGGCTTGTTATTGCCGACGCAGCTGTCGATCAGGATGGTGTGGTGCGCCGTCCGCACGATGTAGCTCTGCACGCAGAGATTTATGTAGCCGGAGGCTGGATCGAGGAAGGCCGGCTCCAGCCAGTCCCGGTTCTCGTCGATCAGTTCCGTGCTGACCGTCGGGAAAAAGTCGGTGAAGGGCATGAACGGCCCCTGCTGTTCGACGACCTGCTGGATCGTGATGTCACCGAGTACAATAGTGTCCGGCATTGTCTGACCTTCTCATGGATTCCTGACCGGGCTGCAGCTTAACACCGTTGCCCGCCAAAAGGGCGCCAACAGGCCGCCCGGCTTGCGCCGCAGGCGCGACTAATCCCTGGGAGGTAATACTCACGAGCACATGAACCGGACTGCTTATTCGTGGCCACGCTCCATAAATCCATAAAATGGCCACAGAAATTTTCTTTCGTCGAAGGTGCCGGGAGCGATAACAAGCGCGGCGAAATCTCATCTCCATATCCTGATGGATCTTGCGGCGCATGGAGTGAGTGCGATGAACTCTGTTAAGCAACGATTACTGGCGACGGCGGCGGCTCTGCCTCTGGCCGTCGGTCTGACATCGTTTGTTGCGATGTTCGAAAGCGGGGGCACCACTGTCATTCAGGCCGTTCAGGCAGCCTGCAACCCTTGCGCGGCGAACAAGGCCGATCCGCTACCCAGCAAGGCACCCGAGAACCCGTGCGCGGCACGGAAGGCGCCGTGCAATCCGTGCGCGGCGCAGGGTGCTGCGTGCAGTCCGTGTGGGCCGACCGCCGCGAAGGCACCGTGCAACCCGTGCGCCGCAAAGAAGCCGGACGAGACAACGACTGCCGCCGGCAATCCCTGCTCGGCTCTCAATCCCTGCGCCGGCGCGGTGCCGAGCGTTGCGAGCACGATGCCGGTTGACAAGATCATTGCCGCGCTCAGAGAGCCGCCGAAACAGTCGATCGGCAAGATCTACACCCTGGACGAGATTACCAGGAGCTTTGAGGTGCAGAAGCTGATGCGTGCCGTCGAGGTCAACTCGGTCGCGTTTGATTTCGACTCCGCCGACGTCAAGGACATGCAGGCGCAGTATCTGGCCAATATCGGCGCCGCCATAACGAAAATCCTCAAGGACAGTCCCGAAGAGGTGTTCTTCATCGGAGGCCATGCCGACGCGCCGGGCACCGAGGCGTACAATCAGAAGCTGTCCAACGAGCGGGCGCTTCAGGTCAAGAACGCTCTGGTCAACATCTTCGGCATCCCCGCCAAGAACATCATGGCCGGCGGCTTCGGCGAAAAGCACCTGAAAATCCAGACCGACCGGCCCGAGCAGGCCAACCGCCGGGTCACGGTTCGCTGCATCACGCCGCTGGTGAAGACGGCGAGCACGGCCGAGTAGGAACACAGCCGGGGCACCGCGTCCGGCTACACAAACGTTGGAAGAGCCGTTCACCGCGGCTCCTCCAGTGCGCCTGGCGCCCCGGACAGCCGCGCAGCGGGAGATCAGCCGTTCGTCGCGCCGATCAGGTCATCGACGATATCGATACCGGCGCGGATCTCATGCGACGATCCGTCGAAATCGCTGCCGACCGGCTCGAGCCGGCCGCCGAGATGCCTGGCCAGAAATGCTTCCGCGATTGCGTAAAAGGCGATGTTGTTCTGCGGCTTGTAGAAGCCGTGGCCCTCGTCCGGGAAGACGACATAGGTGACGGGGATCGACTTTTCCTGCATCGCGGCGACGATCACGTCGCTCTGCTCGAGCGTACAGCGGACGTCGTTCGCTCCGTGGCCGATCAGCATCGGCTTCCGGACATCGTCGACCCTGTAAAGCGGCGATCTGGAGCGCAGAAAGGCGCGCCCTTCCCGGGTGGCCGGATCCGCATAGCGGTCGTACATCATGTCCTTCATCGCCTCCCAGTAGGGCGGCATGTTCTCCATCAGCGTGACAAGTTCCGAAATGCCGACGATGGGGATCGCGCAACAGAACAGATCAGGCGTGAAGGTCGCACCGACAAAGGCGGAATACCCGCCATAGGAGACGCCCGCGATGGCCACCCTGTCGGGATCGGCAATTCCCTCTCCGATCGCCCACTCAACGGCGTCGACAAGATCGTCGTGGATCTTGCCAGCGTGTTCCCTGTCGCCGGCATTGACGAACGCCTTGCCGAAGCCGGTCGACGCCCGGTAGTTGACCGACAGCACCGCGTAGCCCCGGTTCGCATACCACTGATGATCGCGGGTGTAGCCGTATGTGTCCCGCCACCACGGACCGCCGTGAACATGCAGCACCATGGGCAGCGGCTCGCGGGGCCGCTGCTCCGGCTCGTTGGCGGGCAAAGTCAGATAAGAAACCAGGTTCAAACCGTCGCGTGACGGAATCCGGATCATCTGCATGTCCGCCAGCGTGAACGGCTCAAGATCGGGACGCGCCCCGAACAGTTTCGTGACGGAATCGGCCTTCCTGTCGATCAGGTAGTAGGTGGCGGCCATGCGCGGCGACCAGGCGGCGGCGATCCAGCGCTCATTATCCTCGCTCATGCTAATGATGTCGAAGTCGGCCTCCGGCACGGCGGCCGCCAGATGCGCGAGCGATTCCCCGGTGGCCCGATCGAGAGCGATCCATTCACGGCGTCCCGGGTCGACGGCCGCCGCCACCGGTTCGAAGGAAACCGGATCGTAAAGCACCCGCATCACATCCGCCTTGTCGTGCTCCACGAGGACGGTCTCGACTCCCGTTCCGACATCCATACTGATCAGGGCGGCCGTGTTGCGGCCGACGGATGAAATCCTTGAAAGGCGCGACCCGTCACGATTGAACACATGGAAGCCCGTCAGGAGAACGTCCTCGCCCAGGACGGTCACCCACGGCTCCAGATCCCCGTCGACGACACGCAGAATTTCTTCGCCTCCGCTCTTGCCGAGACTGCGCCTGGCCAAACGCATACGGCCCTGCCAGTCGAATACTTTCCAGCCGATCCGCTCGGTGTTTTCGAAGACGAGCGTTCGTTCTCCGGTTGAAAGATCGATGTCCCATGAATCGAACCAGTAC
>CBDHYJ010000018.1:0-36624 GCA_965275905.1 Hyphomicrobiales bacterium
CAGCCGCTCGAAGAGCTGCAGGCTGCCGCAAATTCGGTCCGGGACTGGGCAATTCTGATATTCGGTGTCGGTGTCGGGGTTGCCGTTGTCCTCGCCGGCGTATTCGCACTGTCGATCGTGCGGCCGATCAATCGCACGATCCGGATGGCCAACCGCATGGCCAGAGGCGACACCAAGGCGCGCATAGACAATACAAGCGCCATGCTGCCCTGGGAGCTTCAACGGCTCTATGAGTCCTTCAACACAATGGCCGATTCCGTCGATAAGGCGCGCGAACGCGAGGCCCAGGAACGCGCCAATGCCGAGGCCGCTGATCAGGACAAGACCGAGTTTCTCAGGACAGTGAACCACGAGCTTCGGTCGCCGCTCAACACGATTGTGGGCTACTCGGAAATCATGCTCGGCGACAAGGCCGATGCCGTGCCGGACGCCCTCAGGCGAGAGTATCTCAAGAGTATCAACGTGGCCGGCGGGCATCTGCTGTCGCTTATCGGGGATCTGCTCGACCTGTCCAGAATCGAAGCCGGCAAATATGAAATCGTGAACGCGCCGGTCGGGACGGATGAACTGGTCGACAGATGCGAGAGTTTCATCAGGCAGGACGCCGACAGGCGGGGCATCACGATCAGCATCGAGATGCCCGATCCCGCGCCGATCATCGTCGGCGATGAGCGCGCCCTGTTCCAGATCATGCTCAATCTTGCGTCGAACGCCGTGCGCTACGGATCCGATGGCGGGAATATCCGCTTCAAGGTTGCCGAGACACAGAACAAGGGCATCGAACTGGCGGTTATCGACGACGGAGCCGGCATTCCGTTCGAGGATCTCGATCGCGTGCTCGAACCGTTTCAGCGCGGTGAGACGTCGGCCAATGCGGAACTGCGCGGCTCCGGTCTCGGCCTGTCGATCGTCAGCAAACTTGTCGAGCAGCACGACGGCCAATTCCGCCTCGACAGCGCTCCCGGAATGGGCACGGCGGCGACCGTCGTCCTGCCACCGTCACGGGTCCGCAGAACGCCGCTGACAAGGGCGAAGGTCGGCGTCGCCGCCGCTTAATCACTCGAAGCGCCGAGGTTAAAACGGCTCAGATGCCGCTCCAGCAGGGGCAGGCGATCAAATCCGAAAAACAGCTTGTCGCCGCACTCAATGGTCGGGGTGCCGAAGAGGCCCCGTTCGACTGCGGCAGCGGTGTTGGCCTCGAGCCTGGCCTTGTACTGCGGGGATGTCGCCGACGCCGCCGCGGCCGCGCCGTCGAAGCCTGCGGCCGAAGCTGTTCTCTCGATAGTGGAGAGGTCAGAGATGTCTTCCTCGGCCTGCCAGTAAGCCCTGAACAGGGCGAGCGCCATCTTGTCGGGGCGGCCGTGATCGGCTGCGTAAAGACAGGCCCGCAGTGCGCGGGAATTGGGCAGCGGATAGTCTGGGTGGTAGCGGATTGGCACATCTTCGATCTCCGCCCAGTCCTGCAGGTCCTGTTGGTACCAGTTCACGAAAGCCTCGTTTTCTTCGAGAGGCCGGCGTCCGTCTATCCGTTCGATCAATCTGGGGAGTTGGAAGGGCCGCCAGACCAAGGCGGCGTTGTGGCGCTCGGATATTGCGCTGATCCGCATGGCCGCGAGAAAGGCCCACGGGCTGTGCAGGTCAAACCAGAAAACCAGCTCCGGTGGCGCCAGTGGCTCCGGCCGCGCAGGCGGCGGTTCCGTTGCCGGTTTCGTGTTCAGGAATGCGTCGAGTCTGATGACGGCGCGCTCATGGAAACCGTCCATGATCAGCTTGCCGGCCTGACGGGCGGCGACGCGGAAGCGATACCGGCGTCCCTCGACCGACAGGAGTTCGGCGCTGCAGTCGACGGCAGCTCCCGGAAAGGCTGCCGCGCGGTGTTTGATGTCGACTGCGGTGCCGACGCTCGCCTCGCCAGTCTCGAAGAAGGGAGCGATGAGATAGTGACAGGTCATCTCCAGATAACCGATGGTCGCCGGTGTGGAGACGACATCGACACCGGGATTTCCGATTGCGGACGCGGTATCGCTGTGTGGCGGCACGAGGCTCCATTCATGCGCCGTACCCGTCAGGACGGGCTTCATGACAATTGCTCCAACTGACCGCTGTCAACCATGTCGCGGAGCTCCGCCTTCTTGATCTTTCCGCTCGGTGTCATCGGAAATCCTTCAGCAACATAAAACGAGGTCGGCACTTTGAAACGGGCTATGCGGTCCTTGCAATAGTCAGCCAGTTCGGACGCCGTAACCTCCGCGGCGGGCAGGATTGCTGCCGCGACCGCTTCCCCGTAGTACCTGTCCGGAATAGCGAATACGGCCACGCTCCGTATTGCCGGATGGCACTGCAGGAGGTTCTCGATTTCCGCGGGATAGATGTTTTCACCGCCACGGATGATCATGTCCCGCAACCGCCCTCCGGAGACCACCAGACGCCCACAGCCGGTGAGGTAGCCGAGATCGCCCGTTTTCAGCCATCCGTCGTTTCCCAACACCGCAGCCGTAGCGTCCTCGTCGTTGTAGTAGCCGGACATCGTCGTGACGCCGCGAACCTCGATCTGGCCGACGTCGTCATTCGGCAGAGGGGTTCCATTCTGCGTGTCCGTGATCCTGATTTCGCATCCCGGCAACGGCTCTCCAGCAGTCTCCAGCCTTTTCGGATCGTCGTGGTCCGGGCAAGCCGCAAGTGTTGACGTCTCGGTCTGGCCGTACACCTGACAAAGACCCTGAATCGGAAATTGCTCGGCACAGCGGCGGAGGATCTCAGGATCGCAGTCAGCGCCGCCGCAGGTCCCGGCGCGCAGGGACGTCAGGTCGAAGACGGCCCTGTCAGGATGATCGAGCATAGCCAGAAACGACGTCGGAACACCGGAAAGCAGCGTGCACTGCTCGGCTTCGATGACTTCAAACATCTGGCGTGGATCGAATGAGGGCACCCCCACGTAACATGCCGCAGACTGAAGACATCCGAGCACGTTCATGATGCAGCCGGCGCAATGGAACAACGGGATGATCGAGGTCCAGCGGTCTCCAGGGCCGACGGCGAGGCGTCCGGCCGAGCCGGCTGCGTCGGCCATCATCCCGTCATGGCGCAGCATTGTGGCCTTCGGAAAGCCTGTGGTGCCGGACGTGAACAGCATGGCGCCGACCGATTTCCCATCGGCCGGAGCCGGGGAGAACCCGGGATCGCCGGGCGCCTCCAACAGCGCGCGATAGGAAATCTCCGCACCGTCATTGCCGTCGAGCACGATGACGTGTTCGAGGGCGGGCAGTTCCGTCCTGATCCGTCGCAGCGTCTCAAGATAGTTGTTGGAACGGAATGCGCGGCTCGTGACGACCGCCCTGGTATCCGAATGCTTGAGCGCAAAGGCCAGATCGTCCTGCCGGTAGTGTGTGTTGAGCGGCACGAACACCGCGCCCAGGAGTGCTGCGGCCATCTGGACAACCGGCCATTCGAGACGGTTCTCCGCCAGCAGGGCAACATGATCACCGGGAGACAGACCGAGGTTTTTCAGCCCGCGCGCGAGCGAAGTTGCCACCTCCAGCCACTGCGAGAACGTCATTCGGCCGCCGGAATGAGGGAATGCGAGCGCTTCGCTGTCACCGAAGCGCGCCTCTGCTTCTTTCAGCGCTGTTGCGGGATGGTCCGTTGTCAGTTCAGGGGCGTGCATCCGTCACCATTCAGGCACGATGAAGGCTCTCGCCCGTGGTGATGAATGCCTCGATTACTGACCTGAGTGTCGGCTGCAGTTGCTCGGCGAGACCGGGCTCGTAGGCGTACGGATAATGCTCGTCCATATAGTCCGCCTGGGTCAGTTCCATCTGAATGGCATGGATGTTCTCCGACGGATTGCCGTGCGACCGGGTGATGTGGCCGCCGACAAAGCGGCCGTTGACGATTCCGCTGAACTCGGACGCGTCGATGATGCTTCCGATCTGCTTTTCGATTTCAGCCGCACAACTTTCGCCGTGATAGGTACCGAGGTTCAGCGTCGGCAGACGTCCTGCGAACAGGCGCGGGATCATCGAGCGGATCGAGTGGCAGTCATAGAGCAGAGCGTATCCGAACTCCGCCTTCAGGCGCTGCAGTTCTTCCGCGATCTTGTCGTGATAAGGCTGCCAGATCTCGCGCCTGCGCCGCTCGATTTCCTCCTTATTCGGCTCCCGGCCTTCAAGATAGAGCGGCTCACCGTCGAACAGTTGCACAGGGCAGAGACCGGTGGTCGGTTTTCCGGGATAGAGGCTTTCGTCGTCCGGCGGCCGGTTGAGATCGATGATGTAACGACTGTAGACAGCTTCGATCTGACTCGCCCCCAAGTCGGCCGTGAACTCGTATAGCTGCGGGATATGCCAGTCCGTATCCGGAAGCGTGCGGGCGTCCTTCGAGAAATGCGCAAGGATATGGGGCGGCACTTCGGTGCCCGAGTGCGGCGACGAGACGAGCAGGGGAATCGTGCCCTGGGTAAACCGGTAGGCTTCGCTCATGGCGTGTGCATCCGCCCCTCGATGATGACCTGCTCGATAGGGTTGTACCCGATCCGGTACGAAAGTTCAGCAGGCCTTTCGATGTTCCAGACGACAAGGTCGGCGCGCTTGCCGACTGCGATGGTGCCGCGGTCCTCGAGACCGAGGGCGAGCGCGGCGCTCCGGGTCACGCCGGCGAGGCATTCTTCCGGGGTCATGCGGAACAGCGTCGCCGCCATCGACATCATCAGAAGCAGTGATGTCGCCGGCGAGCTGCCCGGATTGCAGTCCGTGGCGACGGCTATCGGGACGCCGTGCGAGCGCAGCAGCTCGATGGGCGGCAGTTGCGTTTCGCGCAGCGTGTAGAATGCTCCCGGCAGCAGAACGGCAACCGTGCCTGACTCCGCCATGGCCTTTACGCCGTCCTCATCCAGGTATTCCAGATGGTCGGCCGAAAGCGCGCCATACGATGCCGCCATCGCCGCGCCGCCGAGGTTGCTGAGCTGTTCCGCATGAAGCTTCACCGGAAGGCCGAGCGTGCGGGCCTCGTCGAATACGCGGGTCATCTGGTCGACCGAGAATGCGATACCCTCACAGAACCCGTCGACCGCGTCGGCGATGCCTTCTTTATGTGCCTGCCGCAATGCCGGGAGCACGACCTCGTCTATATAGCTGTCGGCGGCACCGTCGAATTCCTCCGGAACGGCATGGGCCCCGAGAAACGAGGTGACGACCGAAACCGGAAGCTCGGCGCCGAGCCGCCGCGCGGCGCGCAGCATGCGCAATTCAGTTTCCGTATCCAGGCCGTAGCCCGACTTGATTTCAAGCGTCGTGACGCCTTCTGCGAGCAGATGCCGGACGCGCGGGACCGCAGTATCGAAGAGGCCGTCCTCGGTTGACGAACGGGTCGCTGTTACTGTTGACCGGATTCCGCCGCCGGCACGGGCGATCTCCTCGTAGCTGGCGCCTTCAAGACGCATTTCGAACTCACCGGCCCGGTCACCGCCGTGAACAATATGGGTGTGGCAGTCGATCAGTCCCGGCGTGATCCAGCTGCCGTGGACGGCGTGAACTTCGGGAGCGAGCTCGCGCGGTTCTCCTCCGAGATCGGCCATGGGCCCGATCCACGCGATCCTGCCGTCCTTTATGGCGAGCGCTGCGTTCCTGAGTGCCCCATAGGCGGACGATCCGGGAACCATGGTGGCGACATTCGCGTTCGTCCAAAGGGCATCCCACTGACCAATTTGCATTGCGTAACCCGCGATTCCCGTCTTGTATATACAATTAGATTATCGTGAGGTTCGAGGAATGGCCACGCTTTATTGTTCAAGTGCGATGCTTCCAGGCGGATGGGCTGCCGATGTCGCTGTCGGTGTGGATGAACACGGGACGATCAGCGACGTAACGGCCGGCGCGGCCATGCCCGACGGTGCGGTCCGGCTCGATGGTATTGCCGTTCCGGGTATGCCCAACCTCCATAGCCATGCCTTTCAGCGCGCCATGGCCGGCCTGGCAGAGGTCGCCGGACCCACCGACGACAGTTTCTGGACCTGGCGCAAGGTTATGTACGGATTTCTGGACCGCTTGACGCCGGAAGATATGGAGGTCATCGCCGCGCAACTCTATGTCGACATGCTGAAGGCAGGCTACACCAGCGTGGGCGAGTTTCATTATGTCCATCACCAGCCTTCCGGCGACGCTTACGACACGCTGACCGAACTGTCCGACAGGATCATTGCAGCATCGCGAAACACCGGGATCGGCATCACGCATATGCCGGTGCTCTACGCCTATGGCGGATTCGGTGGCGTCGCCCCGGACCCTGGCCAGCGCCGGTTCCTCAATGATGGCGACCGGTTCCTCAGACTGGTCGGCGGCCTCAGATCACGGTATGGCGGCGATCCGCAGATCAGGATCGGGATTGCGCCTCACTCCCTGCGCGCCGTAACGCCCGAACTTCTCGCTCAGGTGCTTTCGGAAAATCGCCAGTGCGACGAAAGCGGCCCCATCCATATCCACATCTCCGAACAGACCCGGGAGGTCGACGACTGCGTCGAATGGAGCGGCAAGCGGCCGGTTGCCTGGTTGATGGAGAATGCCGTGGTCGACCAGCACTGGTGTCTTATCCATGCGACGCATATGGACGACGCCGAGACACGGCAACTGGCCGAGAGCGGTGCCGTCGCGGGTTTGTGTCCGACGACCGAGGCCAATCTCGGGGACGGGTTCTTTCCCGCTCCGGAATTCCTGCAGCACGGCGGCCGGTTCGGCGTCGGCTCGGACAGCCATATTTCTGTCAGCGTCTACGACGAGTTGCGGACGCTCGAATATGGTCATCGGCTGAAACTCAGACAGCGGAACGTACTGTCGGAAGGCGAGGGACGTTCCACCGGCGCCGACCTCTATCGCGCAGCCCTTGCCGGCGGAGCGCAGGCTCTGGGGCGGCCAACCGCTGCAATTGCCGAGGGGTGCCGTGCCGACATCATCGTGCTGGACCCCGGCAGGCCGGAGTTTGCCGGCCGCGACGGAGACCAGATTCTCGATGCCTGGATCTTTGGCGCGCATCAGTCACCGGTGAAGGACGTGATCTGCGGCGGACGGCAGGTCATTGAGTCCGGACGTCATGCGGACGAAGCCGCGATAGCGTCAGAGTACCGGCGGTGTCTGGAGCGGCTGCTGTCGTAATCAACTCATTTGTCGGAGGGTGCGATCTCCGCTGCGCCTGTGACAAGGACGCCCGCCGCGATCATTCCCCTGACAGCTTCGACATCCGCCGTGAACGGCCGGTCTTCATCGTAGGGTGATACGGCCTTGCGGACGGCCGTCCGTACGCTTTCAAGCGGCGGCGAGGAGGCGAGGGGCTTGTGGAACTCCATGCCCTGCAATGCGGCGAGGATCTCAATCGCCACGATTGTCGACGTATTGTCGGCCATCGGCATCAGACGGCGGGCGGCGAATGTCGCCATGGAGACGTGATCTTCCTGGTTGGCCGACGTCGGCAGGCTGTCGACGCTCGCCGGGTGAGCAAGCGACTTGTTTTCGCTGGCCACTGCGGCCGACGTCACCTGCGCGATCATGAAGCCCGAATTGAGGCCCGGTTCGGCAATCAGGAAGGCGGGCAGGCCGCTCATGGCAGGGTCGATGAGGAGTGCCGTGCGCCGCTCGGAGAGCGCACCGATCTCGGCGACCGCAACGGCGAGCGCATCGGCGGCCATGGCGACGGGCTCTGCATGGAAGTTGCCGCCGGAGAGGATCTGGCCGTCTTCCGGCATGACCAGAGGATTGTCCGAAACCGCATTGGCTTCGATTTCGAGGATCCTGGCTGCATTCCGGATCTGATCAAGGCAGGCACCCATGACCTGGGGCTGACAGCGCAGGGAGTAGGGGTCCTGGACCCGGTCGCAATCGACATGGCTCTCACGGATGTGGCTGCCATCCATGAGGGAACGCAGCGTTGCCGCTACATCGATCTGACCTTGGTGCCCGCGAAGTTCATGAATCCGCGGGTCGAACGGTGTGTCGCTGCCCTTCATGGCGTCGACCGACAGAGCGCCGGCAACAAGGGCGGCGCGGAAGATGTCCTCGATCGCAAACAGGCCCTTGAGCGCGAGTGCCGTCGAGACCTGTGTGCCGTTGAGCAGCGCCAGACCTTCCTTGGCGCGCAGGCTGATCGGCTCCAGCCCGGCTGCCGCGAGAGCATCGGCGGCGCTCTGCACTTCGCCGTTCACGCGCACATTGCCTTCGCCGATCAGGGCGGCGGACATGTGAGCGAGGGGAGCCAGATCGCCTGATGCGCCGACCGAGCCTTTTTTCGGGATCACGGGCAGGATGCCTGCGTTGACCATGTCGATCAGGTGGTCGACTACCCTTGTCCTGACGCCGGATGCGCCGCGTGCAAGCGAGGCGGCCTTCAGGACCAGAACCAGGCGTACGACATCGTCTTCCAGAGGCGCGCCGATTCCGGTCTGATGCGACCGGACAAGACGGACCTGCAGCTCACGAAGCTGGTCGTCCGAGATCCGGTTGCGGGCAAGCAGTCCGAACCCGGTGTTGACCCCATAGACCACATCGCCGCTGTCGATGACATCCGATACGGTCTGTGCCGCACGGTCGACCGCGTCCTGCCAGTCGCCTGCCAGGATAATCCTGTGATTGCTCCGCAAGACCGCGCGCAGTTCGGCGAGCGTCATCTCACCCGGTGTAAGGTCCCGTTCGCTCATGTCTATGTCTCCGTGGCGACGCCGAGATAGGCCTGAACCAGCGTTTCGTTCTGCCGGGCGTCCGTGGCGGTGCCGGACCAGGCAATGCGGCCCGATTCAAGAACGCAGACCCGGTCGGCGACGGCAAGGGCCCGCTCGGTATTCTGTTCGACCAGAACGATGGTCAATCCGGTCTGACGCAATCTCGTGATGACAGCATAACAGTCGTCGACGACCTTGGGCATAAGCCCGAGGGAGAGTTCATCCACCAGAAGCAGACGCGGCGAGGCCATCAGGGCGCGGCCCATGGCCAGCATCTGCTGTTCGCCGCCTGACAGAGATCCGGCGCGTTGGCCGATCCTTTCACCAAGCCGGGGGAAATATTCGACAATCTCCGCAATGCGTGCGTTCTCTTCGGCACGGCTCCGGCTGTATCCGCCGACAACGAGGTTTTCCGCGACAGTCAGATCCGGAAACAGGCGGCGGCCTTCAGGAACGATGGCAATGCCTTTTTCGACTCGTCTGGATGTCGCCACCGCCATGAGATCCTCGCCGTCGTAGGTAACCGATCCGGACTTTGGCGAAACGTGACCGGCTATGGTCATCATGGTCGTCGTCTTGCCGGCACCGTTGGCTCCCAGAAGCGCGAACACAGAGCCCTCTGCCACGTCGAAGCTGACGTCCTCTATGGCGAGAATGTCGCCGTATCCCGCCGTTACGGAGTCAAGCTTCAGCATCGGCGTGGCTCCCCAGATAGGCGTCGAGTACGCGGCGGTCTTTCATGACCTCGGCCGTGGGGCCGTCGGCGAGCTTGAGTCCGTTGTCCTGGACATAGAGGCGCGGGCAGATGCGGACGACCTCCTTCAGGTTGTGCTCGATCAGGACGATCGACTGCCCCTCGCTGTTGATCGCGGCAATGGTATCTGCCATCGCGTTTGCTTCAGCCTGATTGAGCCCTGCCAATGGTTCGTCCAGGAGCAGGAGTTTCGGTTGCAAAGCGAGGGCGCGGGCCAGTTCCAGGCGCTTGAGGAACCCGAGCGGAAGTTCCGAGGGCAGCCTGTCGACGGCATCCGCGAGGCCGACGCGTGTCAGCAGTCCGCGGGCGGTCTCAAGTTCGGCCGTATTGCCCTGGTGGGCGAGGGAGGTCCAGGGAGATCGCGTCTTGTCCGCACCGACCGCAAGCGCGACGTTCTCGGCGAGGGTCATTGTCCGGAATGGCTTGACGATCTGCTGTGCCAGCGCCAGTCCCGCGCGGATGCGCTTGTGCATCGGCATGCCGTTGAGCGACGTGCCGTCAAGGCTGACAGAGCCGGTCTGCGGCGTGACC
Organism: Hyphomicrobiales bacterium; assembly: GCA_965275905.1. Classification (GTDB taxonomy): domain Bacteria; phylum Pseudomonadota; class Alphaproteobacteria; order Rhizobiales; family JAJFHC01; genus CBDAQD01. Next base: position 9,984 of record CBDHYJ010000018.1, read on the forward strand.
ATGCCGATGATGACGCGCATGAGCGTGGTCTTGCCGGCGCCGTTGGGGCCGATGAAGCCAAGCAGTTCGCCCGCTGAAACCGTCAGGGACACGTCACTCACAGCAACGACGCCGCCGAACCGGACCGTAACGTTCTCGATGCTCAAAAGTGCGCTCATGATCGCGCCTCGACTGATTTCGAACGCTTAAGAAGCCGGCGCGTGAGTCCGGCCAGGCCGTCGGGGCTGAACCGCATCATGGCAAAGAGCAGCGCGCTGTAGAGCAGCAGTTTGTAGTCGTCGATGAACTGGAACCACAGGGGCAGGGCGCTCAGAACCGCCGCTGTTACGGCGACCCCGGCAATCGAGCCGATGCCGCCGACGATCACCATGGCGAGAACCGTGACCGACTCCACGAAGCCGAAGCTGTCCGGGCCGATGAAGCGGATGTTCTGCGCATACAGCGCGCCGGCAATCCCGGCGACGGCCGTGCCGATGGCAAATGCCGCGAGCTTGAAGCCGGCAACATCAATGCCGAGCACCCGGGCCGTGTCCTCGTCCTCCGAGATCGCGTCGAATGCGCGCCCCATCCAGCTTCGGCGCACGAACAGGCTGAACAGGGCGAAAATGACGACACAGACCAGTACGAGAACCAGGAACCCCGGCTTGCCGAAGCTGGACGAGGGGATGCCGGAAATGCCCAGTTCGCCGCCCAGGGCATCCTGCTGGCGGACGATTCCGACGAACAGGAACCCGACCCCCATGGTGGTGATGGCGAGGAAATCGTGGCGGACGCGCAAGCTCGTGAGGCCGACGATGACTCCGACGAGGCCCGCGGCAAATGCGGCGACAGGCATGGTCGCGATCAGTGGCCATCCGGCCTTGAGAAGCATGGCGGATGTGTAGGCGCCGATGCCGAAGAATGCCGCGTGTCCGAGCGAGATCTGTCCGCAGAATCCGGTGATGAAATTGAGGCTCAGGGCAAACAGGACCGATATGCCCATGGCGGTGGCGAGGCTGATTTCGTAAGCCATGATCAGCCTTTCGTCAGAAGGCCTTGCGGCCGGATCATGAGAACGAGAATCAGGAACGCGAACGCAATCGCGTCCCGGTCGAGCAGCTTGCCGGCGTAGACGGTTCCGTAGGCCTCGATAATACCAAGGGCCAGCGAGGCGATCAGCGTGCCGCGGATGCTGCCCAGACCGCCCAGAACGATGATCGCAAGCGCCTTGTAGGACGGCACCGAGCCCATGGTCGGCTCGACAAGGTTGTTGAGCAGTGCGACGAGCACGCCGGCCACGGCGGCAAGCGCTGAACCGATGAAGAAGTTGAGATATCGGATCTGCTTGATGTTGACGCCGAAGGATTCCGCGATCGCCGGGTCGGTCACCGTCGCCCGCCAGGCTACGCCGGTCCGGGTGCGCTGGGAAAAGTTCGCCAGGATGAGCAGCAGGGTGACAGCAAGCACGATGACAAGCATCTCCGCCTGCTTGAACACCATGGTCGTGCCCGGAACGGTGAACGTGCCCTGAAGCGGCGGCGAGACGTATGACAGGCCGTAGGCGCCGAAGACGATGCGGAAGATTTCTTCCGCCGCAATGAAGAGGGCTATCGACGCGATAAGCGCGATGAACGGGGGTTTGTCGAGCAGCGGTTCATAGGCGAGGCGGTAGACGGCCATGCCGACAAAGCCGACAACAATTGCGGCCAGGCACATGCCAAGCACGAGGCTGCCGGTCTGGTTGGTCACGATGACGCCGATATAGCCGCCAAGCGTGAACATGGCGGCATGCGCGACGTGCAGAATGCGCAGGAGGCCGTAGACCAGCGTCAGTCCCAGCGCGATCAGCGCATAGATGCTGCCCTGGACGATACCCTGAAGAAGAAGCTCGACGAGGATCATCGCTGTGGTTGGACCTCAGGAAGGGTCGGACGCGCCGATATACGGCGCGTCCGGCTTGTTGCGAGATTACTTGGAGGGCGGTGCCAGCAGATCAGGATCGCTGATCACCGAATGCCGGTGCCAGGCGCCGCCCTTGACCATCTGGACCTGCACGTTCTTGCGCACTTCACCGAGGGCGTTGAACGAGATCTCGCCCGTCGAGGCCGTCAGCTTGGTCTTGGCGATCGCATCGCGCACGGCCTTGCGGTCCGTCGAACCGGCAGCGCGCAGGGCGGCGACGGCGACCTTGACCGCCGTATGAGCGGAGGCTGCGACCATGTCGGCCGTGAAGCCGGCCTTCTTCTCAAAGGCTTCGATGAAGGCCTTGGTTTCGGCGGCATCGGAGTCGCGGTCGAGAGACGTCGTGATGATCGTGCCTTCGGCGGCGTCACCGGCGATCTTGATGAACTTCTCGGAGTCGTAGCCTTCCTGGCCGATGATCGGCACGGACACGCCTGCTGCCCGAAGCTGGCTGACCAGCGGCCCGGCGGTGAAGAAGTAGCCCGACGCGTAGATGGCGTCCGGATTGTCGGACTTCACCTTCGCGACGATGGGACCGAACTGCCGGTCCTTGATGCCGTACTCGTACTCGGACTTCACGGTGACGCCGAATTTGGACGCCGCCTCGCGGAAGCCCGCGGCAAGCGATTTGCCGAAATCGTTCTTCAGCGTGATGATGGCGACGTTCTTCTTGCCGAGAGTCTCGCCGATCAGCTTGGCGCCGGCACGGCCCTGGACTTCGCCGACGAACGACGTGCGAAACACGAAGTCGCCCGCGCGCGTGATGTCCGGGTGGATGGCGTAGGCCGAGATATAGGGCACGCCGGCATCCTGGAAGACGCCTGCGGCAGCACGCGTCGACCCGGAATAGCTGCCCGAAATGGCGACCGGAACCTGATCCTTTTCGATCAGCTTGGTGGCGATCGGAACGGATTCCTTCGGGCTTGCCTGGTCGTCATAGACCACAAGCTCGACTTTCTTGCCGTTGATGCCACCGTCGGCGTTGGCTTGCTCCACGGCAAGTTCGGCACCAATGCGTGCCGAATTACCGTCGGCTGCGGCGAAGCCCGTCAACGGCACGTTGAAGCCGATCTTGACGCTATCGGCGACTGCAACGGTCGCTGCCATAGCCATGGCACCCGCAAGAGCGATCGTGAGTGTGCGTTTCATGATGGTCTCTCCCTGTTGTTTGAAGAGGTCCCTCCGTTTCAGTCCAATCGGGACACGGAGGGAAGGTTGAGCCCGTTTTCCCGGGCACATTCGATGGCGATGTCGTATCCCGCGTCGGCGTGGCGCATGACACCGGTGGCAGGGTCGTTCCAGAGCACGCGTTCAACGCGTTTGGCAGCGGCATCCGTACCGTCACAGACGATCACCATGCCGGAATGCTGCGAAAAGCCCATGCCGACGCCGCCGCCGTGGTGGAGCGACACCCATGTCGCACCGGAGGCGCAGTTGAGCAGGGCATTGAGCAGGGGCCAGTCCGACACGGCGTCCGAACCGTCCATCATGGCTTCCGTTTCGCGGTTAGGGCTGGCGACGGAGCCGGAATCGAGGTGATCGCGGCCGATGACGATGGGGGCGGACAACTCGCCGTTGGCCACCATCTCGTTGAAGGCGAGGCCGAGGCGGTGGCGCTGGCCGAGACCGACCCAGCAGATGCGGGATGGCAGGCCCTGGAAGTGGATACGCTCGCGCGCCATGTCGAGCCAGTTGTGGAGGTGCGGGTCGTCGGGGATCAGTTCCTTGACCTTCGCGTCCGTCTTGTAAATGTCTTCCGGGTCGCCGGAAAGCGCCGCCCAGCGGAACGGCCCGATACCGCGGCAGAACAGCGGACGGATGTAGGCGGGCACAAAGCCCGGGAAATCGAACGCGTTATCCACGCCCATCTCCTGAGCCATCTGCCTGATATTGTTGCCATAATCCAGCGTCGGCACGCCCTGTGCGTGAAATTCGAGCATGGCGCGGACCTGAACGGCCATGGACTCCTTGGCGGCGCGTGTGGTGCCTTCGGGGTCGCGTTCGCGGCGATCTTCCCAGTCGGAGAGGCTCCAGCCCGCCGGCAGATACCCGTTGAGCGGGTCATGGGCGCTGGTCTGGTCCGTGACCGCGTCCGGACGGACACCGCGCTTCACGAGCTCCGGGAAGATCTCGGCGGCATTGCCGAGCAGGCCGACCGAGACCGGCTTTTTGTCGGCGCAGGACCGTTCGATGATTTCCAGCGCTTCGTCGAGGCTTTCCGTCTGCCGGTCGAGATAACCGGTGCGCAGGCGCATGTCGATCCGGCTCGGCTGGCATTCGACGGCGAGCATCGATGCGCCGGCCATCGTTGCAGCCAGGGGCTGTGCGCCGCCCATGCCGCCAAGACCGCCGGTCAGAATCCATCTGCCGGCAAGATCGCCGTCGTAATGCCGGCGTCCCACCTCGACGAAGGTTTCATAGGTGCCCTGAACGATGCCCTGGCTGCCGATGTAGATCCAGGAGCCTGCCGTCATCTGGCCGTACATCATCAGACCGACGCGGTCGAGTTCGTTGAAATGATCCCAGTCGGCCCAGTGCGGAACGAGGTTCGAGTTGGCGATAAGAACGCGCGGCGCATCGGCGTGCGTGCGGAATACGCCCACCGGCTTGCCTGACTGAACGAGCAGCGTTTCGTCATCGCCAAGCGATTTCAGCGATGAGACGATCCGGTCAAAACTCTCCCAGTTGCGGGCGGCGCGGCCGATACCGCCATAGACCACGAGTTCTTCGGGCTTTTCGGCGACTTCCGCATCAAGGTTGTTCATAAGCATGCGCATCGGCGCTTCGGTGAGCCAGCTGCGGCAGGTGATGTCGTCACCGCGCGGCGCGCTGGTATTGCGGCTGTTGTCCAGTCTCGTTCCCGTGGTCATGGCGTGACTGAGGCTCCTTTCAATCTGGTCTGGAGGACGGGGTACGGGGACGCCGGGTCGTCTTGGGAAAATCGCGCTCCGAGGCGGTAGCGGCTGGACGGATGGGTCAGCCAGGCGCGCGACGCCACCTGACCGCGCGACCAGGTCTTGCGATGCAGCAGAAGGCAGGGCTCGTCGTCCGGTATCCGCAACAGCTCTACCTTCTCGCGGTCCGGCAGCACGGCGTCGATCGTGTGCTCGACATCGGCGAGCGGCGCGACTTTCATGAGATATTCGTTCGGTGTCGTTTCGGAGAAGTCGATCTCGAGATAGTCAGGTGCGACCGCCGGGTTAACGAGGCGGTCCTCCACCTGAACCGGCATGCCGTTCTCGAAATGCACGATCAGCGAATGGAAGATCCTTGTTCCCGGTTCGACGCCGAGGTGGGCGGCGTCTTCGTCGTCCGCATGGCGTGCACCGGCACGGTTGACGTCGCAATGGTGGCGGTGACCGCGTGAGCGGATCTCTTCGGCGATATTGCGGATTTCGAGAAGCTCGGCTCGTGGACGCGGATCGGCGACGAAGGTGCCGAGACCCTGAACCCGTCTGAGCCGGCCGAGATTCGTCAATTCCCGGACCGCGCGGTTGACGGTCATGCGGCTGACGCCGAGCACCGCAACCAGTTCGTGCTCGCTTGGCACGCGCTGGTCCACGGTCCAGATTCCGCTGTCAATTCTCTCGCAGATGTAATCCTTGACCTGCTGGTAAAGCGGAATTGTATCGTTCATCGCGACCGAACCCCTTGACGGCACGAACAATCGTAAATGCGTCCCGGCAGCCTGTATATACAAATCCGGCTAAGTTGTATATACAATTTGAAGATCCTATCCGGGGTGGTGTTGCTTCTGTGCCGGCCAGACCCGCTTCTCCAGTCCAGACATCTCAGACCTTGAGTCCGGCCGTTGACGGAAGGCGCTGATTTCACGCCAGGAATCGGCTTGCGGCGAACCTTGTCCATGCGTGCCTCCACGCTTGCCATGACCAGACGAACAGGTTTAACTGCGCGCCGAGTTTGAGGAATTCAGCCGATCTGACGGCCTGAGGAAGAGAGAAACACTTGATCGATATTGACTCGCTCTTCGCCGAAGCGGCGCGCGCCATGGATGGCGGCGATATGCAGGCCGCGCGGCAATTGCTGACGCGGGCCCGGAAACTCGCGCCGAACAATCCGAGCGTGCATCTGAATTCCGGAGAAGCCGAGATGGCGGCCGGCGACCTTTTGAGCGCGGAAAGTCACTTCCGCAATGCCATCTCGCTCGATCAGGACGACGCCGATGCGCAACTGGCGCTCGGCGCGTGCCTGCTTGCGAGAAACGATCCCGCCGCGGCCGTGGAGCCGCTGAAATTCGCCTGCCGTCTTGCGCCCGAAGACGCCGAGGCGCGGGTTCATCTCGCCAACGCGTATCGTCGTGCGGGTGACCCGAAACAGGCCATCGGGACATATCAGGCGGCGCTGCGCATGATGCCGGGCTATGCCGAGGCGCAGAAAGGCATTGCCTTCTCGCATATGGCCGAAGGCGATCATTCGCAGGCCGACAAGGCCTTCGTGGCCATGGGCAAGACCGCCCCGCTCACGCCCGATGTCGTGATCGCATGGGCGCAATGCCTTGTGAAGCTGCGGCGCTATGATGATGCGATCGCCAAGGCGGACGCGCTGATCGACGCGGCTGGCCGCGTGCCGCCGCGTCAGTGCGCCCGCGCTCATGCCATCCGGGGGAATGCACTGCACGCGCTTGGCCGCTTTGACGAAGCCGTCTCGAGCTGCCGGTCGGCCATAGCGGCGGCGCCGGAAATCCCGGAGGCCTATATCGCCCTGGCCAATATGCGCGAGTTGAAGGATGGCGACGCAGCACCGCTGATGGAACTGATGGCCAACGAGCGCCTGCCCGCACGTGAGAGGGCGAGCGCCGGGTTTGCCCTCGCCCGGTATCTTGACCGGCGGGAGGACCACGACGCTGCGTTCACCGCGCTCGACACCGCGAACCGGCTCGCTGCGTTGAACATTCCCTTTGCTCCGGACGCGCTCCGGAGCCGATTTGCCAAAGTGCGGTCGGTGTTTGACGCAGACTTTCTGGCGCGAACGAAAAAGTGGGGCGGAAAGACCGAGCTTCCGGTTTTTGTCTGCGGCATGCCGCGTACCGGGACTACGCTGACCGAGCAGATCCTGGCGGCGCATCCCAAGGTGGAGCCCGGCGGCGAGCGGTCCGACTTTCAGGATCTGATCGCCGGGATCGAAGACTATCCTGACGGTGCCGGGGCTCTGGACAAGGATCGCATTTCCGGCGCGGCGGAAACGATTCTTTCCGGTTACCGCACGGAAGCCGGCGACGCGCTCCGGTTTGTCGACAAGCGGCCTGGCAATTACGCGTGTCTCGGCCTGATCGCGGCGGTTTTCCCCGACGCACGGATCATCCATTGCCGGCGCGATCCGCGCGACGTTGCCGTGTCGTGTTACGAGCAGGACTTCACGGCGGACGCCCGTTTCATGTTCGATCTGGAGGCGTTTGCAGTCGTCTACGGCGAGTATCTGGAAATGATGGCGCACTGGCGCGAGGTGCTGCCGTCGTCCATTCTGGAAGTGGATTACGAAGCGCTTGTTTCCGATCCGGAACCGCAGATCCGCCGCATCGTCGATTTCTGCGGTCTAGACTGGGACGATGCCTGCCTTGCGCCCCAGGATCTTGTCCGGCCCGTGGACACTCCGAGTTCCTGGCAGGTGCGCCAGCCCATTTCGGCCAAGTCCATCGGTCGCTGGCAGCGTTACGAACGCCATCTGCCGGAGTCGGTGCTCGCGCTCCGGAATCCGGAACTGCCGGCATAAAATCCATCCTGGTGCTGGCAACAAGACTGTGTGGAGCGGATCAAGCCCGTTCAAACTCGCTGGATGCCGAGCCAGCCCAGTGTGCGGGGGGCCGTTTGGCAATGCACCGATATGAGAACTGAAGTTTCCTTATGCGAGATGCAGTCACCTTCACCAGATTGCCCGAGATTCCGGCAAATGAGATCATTTCTCATATGTCCGATCCGCGTGTTGCCGAGCACCTGCCTCTTCTGACGTTCGAGTGGGACGAGGCCGCTGTGAGCGAATTCGTCGCCGCCAAGGAAGAGTGCTGGGATCGCGATGGACTTGGTCATTGGGCGATATTGTTCAAGGAAGACTACGTGGGTTGGGGCGGTTTCCAAAAGGAGGGTGACGAATGGGACTACGGACTGGTTCTCAGGCCGGACTGCTTCGGATTGGGGACACGCATAACAAGAAAAGCAATCGCGTTTGCCTTCGCCGATGAACGAATTCCGTTTGTAACCTTTCTGCTGCCACCGTCCCGCAAGAAGCTCGGCGCCCTTTATCGGCTGGGCGCAAAACGTGTCGGCGAAGTGGAGTATGACGGCGTGTCTTTTCTGAAGTACCGGCTCGAGACCGAATGACAGCTCTTTCCCTCGCCGCGGAAAAGACGCTGTAAGATACAAATTGCAGGGAAGAATGGCGGAGAGGAAGGGATTCGAACCCTCGAGACGCTTTTGACGCCTACTCCCTTAGCAGGGGAGCGCCTTCGACCACTCGGCCGCCTCTCCACCGCCGTGAATAAGGGGGAATGTTGTCTCCGGTAGTATCAAGAGAAGTCTCCTAGTCGGTCGATTGACATGTTTGCTAACATCGCCAGCGAAGTTTGAAAGAAAGTGTTTCAATGGCAGATGTTTTCATTTCATACGCGCGCGAAGACCACACACTTGCACAAAGTTTAGCGAGAGAATTGGATAATTCCGGTGTGAGTGTGTTTTGGGCTGAGAATTTGGTGACTGGAGAGCGGTTTCGTGATCGTCTTGCTGCCGAGTTGCGAATTGCGCGGTTAGTAGTTGTCCTGTGGTCGCATTATTCCATCTCCTCAGATTATGTTAAGGCGGAGGCGGAACAGGCCAGAATTACGGGACGTCTTGCTCCATTTCGCACACCCCAGCTTTCAATAGGAGATTTACCTATTCCGTTCGCTGAGTTTGATACGCCGCATCTTTCGAGTCCAAGTGAATTTGTGCGGATTGTGATTATGGCGCTTGACCGCAGGTCCGATGGAAATCCAGCTCTAGAGAAGACGCTGAATTACTCTGCCACAGGATACATTTCGCCCGACACCGCAGAACCAGCAGTGGCTTGTTTCGAAAATGACAATCTTTCTGATTTGCAACACCGCCGGGCAATCCCGCAAAAGACAGACGGTCATGTAGTGTTTAAGATGGCGGAGCCCGCCGATCTTCACCCGGTCAGTGTAGTTGCGCAGTGCCTAGACAATCAGTGGGCGCCTCGTTCAGTACAAGAAAAACAACGTCAAAAGCGGCTATCTCTCACTGATGTTACTAATGACCGCCGTCCTGCTATGCGACGCGAATTCTTAAGGTCACTTCTTACAGCCAGGCAGGTTGTTATCAATCGCGCATTCCTCTACAGCAATCCGGCCATTGTCGAGTGCTACGACGAGGAAGAGGAAATCTCTCCATTTTCGGAACTACTTAGCAGCGGTGCAATTGTTCCATTTCTTTTTGATGAGGCCAGTCCTACCGATCCTCCGGCTTTTGACACGCTTGCTTTTGCGCGTTGGAAGCATATGGCAGAAAACGCGGATCTGACGTGTTTGCGTCTTGATTGGGGAGAAGGCAACGCTCAGCAAGTCGCTTTAATGTCGGAGTTGTTTCATCGCTACGTACGCGACATGGACCGTCTCAATGTTAGCGCCGTTGCGGAGCGGTTTGGAATTGATTTAAGCGCTAAGAGTAATCGTATCAGGCTTGAGCAGGCACTAAAGGAAGTAAGTGATTTCGCTAGGGAGAAATCTCAGGGTGAATGCGTATCTCGAACCGAATTGTACGAAAGATTTGTAATTCCGGAAAATGATCTACCGAGTCACGGTCGAATTGATGCCGGAAAGAATTTCTCTCTGGAGATCAAGCAGTTGCTTGACCTAAAATACAATCTAAATCTGCCTGATTACCTAGACAGATTTTCGCTTACGCCGATGGACAGCCTTCCAAGGCAAGCGCTTCAGGAAATCGAATTGATGGTCCAGCGGGCTCAATTTGTTGAACCGGTTGAGCTGCTGCGAGTCACTCGAGCAATAAATTTCGAAAGGGCGGTGCGTTCAGTTTCGTTGCCAAATCTTGATCAGGTTTCCTTAGACCAAATTGTCCAAACGAGACGCTCGATTGCCTTTGAGACCTATTTGGATGTGGCTAGGAAAACGTTACCTGATCAAACTCGACCAGAGGATCAAATTGTTTTCCAGAATCCCGAATTTGCACTGGAAGATATCACTCACGCATATAGGAATGTTTGGGAGGATCTACAGTCGCGCACCTACAGTGACAGGCGGGATGTACCCTTTGTAGTCACCCTTGAGATACAAATTACGGGTACGAGCGCTCGAGCAAGTATTTTTACGGATGTCAATTCAAACGATGTTCGTATTCATGTTCCAGATGAGTTTGGTCAACTTGCTAACCGTTCGGCACCAATTGGTGTTGAGTTACGCATCTCGGGATCTTCGATGTCAGATTTTCGACTACCGCTCGCTCGGATGAAGACCGGATCCGCTAGAGAGTTTTGGCGGGAATTTTTAGACGGTCTGCAGGAAGACGTACGACGTGGACGCTATGTGCCCGGCAATTGGTCCTCGCAGGTGCGAGACAGCGCGGATGTTGCTGGTTTTGAGCAGAAGGACGCCGATGATTGATCATGACAAACCGAGACGTTATGTCGGTGATGCTGAGCGTGGCGAAATAGAGATTTTGACTGATCCAACGGATCAGGCTGCCGCCCAAGAAGCTGCTCGGGCGCGGTTGCAGGCAGCTGGCAATCCAATCGAATGGGCCGAACTAGGTGATGTTTTTCGCGGTGAGTACTTAGTGGTGACGCGCGATCCAGTTCGATTTCCCGGTGGGAGTTTGGGCACCTATGTGCGTGTTGACTGGGGTGAAGGACGCGAAGCAGGCGGTGTTGTTATCATCCCGCGTCTTGGTGAAGAGATAGTGCTTGTCAAACACTTCAGACATGCAACTCGGGCATGGCATTGGGAGTTCCCTCGAGGCTTTGCCTCAAGCGAAATGTCCTTGGAAGAGAGTGCTCGAAAAGAGCTCAGTGAGGAAATTGGTGCCGTCGCCAATGACTTGAAAAGACTGGGGCAAATTCATCCCGATAGTGGAATGACGAGCAGCGCGGTTTCCGTCTTTCTTGCTGAGATAGACACGGTTGGGCCCGTCAATGAAAGTGAGGGCATTTGCGAAAGCCGCCTCATTCAGCCAAGGGAATTGAGCGATTGGATCGCCAGAGGCAAAATCAATGATGGAATAACTCTAGCGGCATTCTCGTTGATCGCGCCAAGGTTCGTTTAGCGGTAGGTTTTCGAAAGTTCTTGGCCCATCTTAACAGAAAGGCACCTGCCGTTAGACCGGTGTGAATTTGTTGGGTTGAATTGGCATCCGTGCGCGTTTATTGACGCTGCTGGTGCAGTTCTAAGAAGTTTCCAACGATGCCCTTTTAGGCGAAGAGCTTGTAGATTGGGTGGTATTGAGCACCAATCGAGCCGCTTGCATCATTGTCTGATAGGCGATGTAACACGGCGGGAAGGCCTGCTCTGCTAGTTTTCTCTTGGGAATCGCTCTTGGGCGAGAGCAATGGCGGAGAGGAAGGGATTCGAACCCTCGAGACGCTTTTGACGCCTACTCCCTTAGCAGGGGAGCGCCTTCGACCACTCGGCCACCTCTCCACCGCCGTGAATAAGGGGGAATGCCGTCAGATTCAACCCTTTTTGATGGTGGGAAGCCGGACATGCGCTTGCCGGAAGCCGTCTTGTACTCATATTTTCTGATCAGGACCGAATAAAACTGCCGCCTGCGTGTTTATGGAGGGACATGGAGCCGCCAAGGCTCCGAATGCGGCCCGATCCGGCCGGAACTGCAAACTCATTGGAGTGGATACATGAACGTGAAGACTCTTGCCGCCGTTTTCGGCCTTGCTGCTGTTCTGGCAATACCGGAGGTGCCGGCATTTGCCGCCGGTCCGCAGAACTGGTCTCCTCCCAAACAGTCCAAGCCGAAGAAAAAGACGACCAAGAAGAAGAAGACGTCATCAAAGAAAGCCACTCCCGCGAAACGGAAATCCACCAAGAAGAGCAGCGGTGGCGGCGGCCTCTATTCGATCGCGGATCCGAAGCTTACCGGAGCACAGAAGAGCTCGTTCTCGAACCCCGAATACGCCAGGGCCGTGCGTGAATTGGGCCAGAAGAAATATTCTCGGGCGCTGCCCCGGCTACAGAAACTGGTCAAGGCCGAGCCGGGGAATGCGGATGCGTGGAACCTGCTCGGTTACGCGTCCCGCAAGACCGGCAAGATGGATGCGTCCTGGAATGCCTATCGGACGGCGCTGCAACTCAATCCGGACCACAAGCTGGCCCTTGAGTATCTCGGTGAATGGTACCTCCAGAAGAAGGATGTCGCCGGAGCCCAGGACCTGCACCGCCGCCTCGTCAAGCTTTGCCCCAAGGGATGCCGGGAGCGCGGCCTGCTGGAGAACGCCATTATCGGATATTCAGTCGGCGCGCTTGAGCCCGCACGTATCAAGACCGTGCAGAGCAAGCTTGCCAGCGGCGGCTTCTACAAAGGGCCGATCGACGGCCAGTTCGGAAAGGGAAGCCGCTCGGCCCTGAGATCTTTCCAGATTGCCCGTAACATCGATGAAGTCGGATTGCAGGAAAAGACGCTATCGGCGCTTTCCGAGTAACCGAGCCTTTCCGGCGGGCGTTTCCCGACAGGCAAAAAGCCGTGGCGAGCGCTCGCGCGCTCGCCTATGGTTGCGCTGAAATACAACACGAAACAGCGTTTCCGGGAGGCGCCCAGCCATGAAGGCCATTCAGTTCAGTGAAACCGGCGGACCGGAGGTCCTCAATCTGGTCGACATCGACTTGCCGGATCCGGGCGAAGGGCAGGTCAGGATCAGGCACGCGACCGTCGGCCTGAACTTCATCGATACCTACCACCGGTCGGGCCTATATCCTCTGCCGCTGCCGTCCGGGATCGGGCTCGAGGCCGCCGGCGTCGTCGAGGCCGTCGGCCCCGGCGTGACCGGACTTGCGGTCGGTGACCGCGTAGCCTACGGCGCGGGGCCGCTCGGGGCCTATGCCGAGGCCTGCAACGCTCCGGCCAACCGTGTCTCGAAACTGCCGGACTCAATCAATGACGAGACGGCCGGTGCCATGATGCTGAAGGGCATGACGGTGCGTTACCTGCTGCGCGCGACCTACAAGGTCCAGTCCGGCGACACTATTCTGTTTCACGCGGCCGCCGGTGGCGTGGGCCTTATTGCCTGTCAGTGGGCCAATGCTCTCGGCGCTACCGTGATTGGCACTGTCGGAAGCGAGGAAAAGGCTGAACTGGCCCGCGCCCACGGCTGTCACCACACCATTCTCTACAATCAGGAAGATGTCGCTGCCCGGGTGCGCGAGATCACGGATGGCAAGGGCGTGCCGGTTGTCTACGACTCTGTCGGGCAGGCCACCGTCGATGCCTCGCTGGACAGTCTGGCGCCGCTGGGCATGATGGTGAGCTTCGGAAATTCCTCCGGGCCCGTGACGAATTTCGATCTGGGTGCGCTCTCCGCCAAAGGGTCGCTCTATGTGACCCGGCCAAGCCTGATGACCTATGTGGCCGCGGATGAAGACCTGCAGGAGACCGCGCAGGATCTGTTCGACATGGTCGGATCGGGCAAGGTCAAGATCGAAATCAACCAGCGCTATGGTCTGAGCGAGGCACGCCGGGCCCATGAGGACCTTGAGGCGCGGCGCACAACCGGCACGACGATCCTGCTTCCCGGACAATAGACGTCACGAAATAGACACCCGCGTCCACGGCCAGGCCGGACCCGATCATAGTGAATTCAGATGACGTTGCGGAATAGCCGCGTCGGCGCCGTTAACCTGCCGTGCCTTTGTTCTTCGCCAGTGTCGTCCTGCACTTCGACGTGTTGCGGGACTTCAGCTTGCGCCATTCGGACGAACAGCCGGTCTTGGAGCAGACAAAGTCGGCGATCATCGGCGTTGTCACGGCATGCGCAAGATTCAGCGGACGGCCGGTTCCGTCCGACAGGGTGCTCACAACCATCCCGGCCAGCTTGCCGCGGCCGTCGAACACCGGTCCTCCGGACTCACCCTTGCGCGTCTGCATCTTGAGGACCATGGCGTCCTGGTATCCGAAACCCTGGTAGCGCACCGGACGTCCGAAACTCATGGACGCAACCGAACCGAATCGCGCTGTGTGACCGCGCGTGCGCGGCTTGCCCAGCGAAAACACGGTCGATCCCGGCCGCAGACAGGGCTCACTCACGGGATGCACCGGCTTCAGTCCGCTCGGATTGAGAATCTTGATAAGAGCCATATCCGCGTCGGACTTGATGTCGACCACCTTGCCGCGGAAAATTCTGCCCTTCGGGCCGGTCAGCTTCACATACCAGCCCCGCGAGACGCCGACGTGGCCGGCCGTCAGGACATGGCCCTTGTTGTCGATGACAAATCCACTGCCTGACGTTACGGCCTGCGGTGTGCTGTCGTCCTTCTGAACCTGTTTCGACGTGGCCTCGTAGACCACCATCGTCACGTAGGACTTGCTTGTATTCCCAAGCAACTGTTTCGCTGTCTGCGGGTTCGCGCCAGCCGGCGTTGCGGTCGCCGTGTTGATGTCGAAGTTGCGCGGTCCTGTTTCTGCCTGAAGGCACCCGGCCAGCAGGAGCGAACTTCCCAGTGTTAGAACGACCCGTCTCACAGCTTGTCCAACGCTCCTACAAATGACGTCAAATATTCTTCGTATCGGCGCCATTTGCTTACCGACGCCGTATAGATGGGCTGGCGTACCTGCCAGAAACTTGCGGTTTGCACAGGCCGATTCACCTGTGTTGTGTCGAGGCAGCGATCATCCCATTGCAGGCCACAGAATGCCACTAGTTTTTTTGCCTCCCGTTCCGGTTCGGATACCAGTTTTTCGTACTCGATTTCGCAGATTTCCAAGGGTGCGACCTGCTTCCAGTGTTTCATCATACCGATGTGGCATTCATAGGCCACAACGAAGGCATCCAGGTCATAAGCGAAGCTGAGTCCGGCGTTGAAGTTCTGCTCGAAGCACGAGAATCCGACGTCTTTCGGGTCGCGCTTGCAGTAGATCACCTTGGCGTTCGGGAAAAACCAGGAGATGAGGCCAACATTGACATAATTGCCCGGCGTCTTGTCCGTGACGAGCGCGTGTTCGCCGGCATTTGCGCGCAGCTTCGACAGCAGGTCGCCGGCCTGCGCCCGGACCCACTCGACGCCCATGTCCGGAAGGGTTTCGGGATAGCCGACCACAGTCTTGGTGAATTCCTGCATGACGAGTTGCTCGCCGCCGGCATGGACCTCCGGGTAATATGCGAGGATCTGTTCGGTCAGCGTCGTTCCGGACCGAGGCATGCCCAAAATGAACACCGGGGCTTCCGAATCCAATCCTTCGCCTTGATGCGTGTCGAAGAAGCCCGCGTCGAAGATCTCTGTCAGGCGGGTGGTCGTCGCCCGGTGAGAGTCGGCATCGAAGGGTTCGTTCTGAGCCTTGAGCCGGTTCGCTTCGGTCAATGCGCGGAACGCATTACGCCGGTCATCGGCCTTGTCGTAAAGCCGGTAGAGGGTGAAGCCCGCCGAAGCCCGCGTCGAAATCTGGTAGGTCGCCGAATCCGCCATGACGTCCTCGATGACATCGGCGTCGTCCAGGGTCAGGCGTTTGATGAGCGCCAGTTTTTCGTAGGCTTCGGCAACGTCGGCTCTGAGGTCGATTGCCTTGCGGAGGTCGCTTTCCGACTGGTCGAAGTCGCCGAGATACTGATGCGCGATACCCCGGATGAAATAGGCCTGCGGGACGGTATCGTCGACCGCGATGGAGCGTGTGGCGTTGGCGATGGCCTGCTCATGTTCGCCGCATTGCGATTGTGCCTGGGCCCACTTCCAGGCAAGGCGGTCCGCGATCGGACTGATCCGGTTTGCCTTGCTAAAGAGGTCGTTGGCCTGTTCGTACTGTTTGAGGTCCGAAAGGCATAAAGCGAGGTTATAGAGCGCGTCATGGTAGTTGGGGGCGAAGTCGAGTGCCTGCCGATAGACGGCTGCGGCCTCTTCGTGCCGCATGGCTGCTGCGAGCGCATTTCCAAGCTCGTTGAGGATCTCGATGTCACGCGGAGCCCTGTTGCGGGCTGTCTCCAGTGTCGTGATTGCTTCTTCTGACTTCTTCTGCATGAGCAGAGAGACGCCCAGGCCCAGCAACGCGTCGACATCGTTCGGATCCAGGGAAAGTGTGTTCCTGAAATGCGTTTCGGCCTGCGGATAGCGCTCCGCCTGGCGTTCGAGCTCGCCGAGATTGAAGTGAACCGAAGCGTCCTGCGGAGCGATCTTCACCGCCTTTTCCATCGTCTTCCGCGCGGCCGCCATGTTCCCGGCCTGTGCTTCGACGGCGCCCAGTTCGGACAGGATTTCGGCATTCTGCGGGTCCTGCTTGAGCGCACGTTTGTAGGCGATGCGGGCGTCCTTGATTCGGCCGCTCTCCGCGCAACTGCGGGCCTGGTTCAGAATATCAGCCGCTAAAGGTGAAGGTGGCAAGGACATGACTCAAAGGCTGCTGGCCCTGTGCAGCACGGATCGCTGGATTGTTCGGAGCAGGGGCGGGAAGACGTTATCCAATTCCTGTCAAAAAGAGAAGCCCGGGTGTGGAGTTCACGCCCGGGCCAATCTTCAAGCTCTTCCGAGCTTCGGCTCTAAGCGGGTCTCAGAAGAAGAACCACGTGCCGAACTGGAAGCGCAGGTTGTCATCGTCGGCCCCACCGGCGATCTCGCGCTCGGCGTAGATGCCTTCGACGCCCATCCGCAGCTTGCTGACCGGCTGCCACAGATAATTGACGTGAACCATTTCGTATCGGCGGTCCGCGGCCGGACCCAGGTTCCTTGAGCTTGCCGCAGCATAGGAGTATGCGCCGTTGATCGACGATTCTTCGCTGAGTTTGAAGCGGCCGCCAACCGCAAAGCCGTGGGACGCGTTTGTGCGGATATTGCCTCCGCTGACGACAGCACCAGGAGCCGGGCTGCCGGTCACACTGCCGTCGCCGTCGCCGATGCCACCGGTTGCGTGCAGCGAGAACATGTCGCCGAGCGGGAGGTCGATGCCTGCCGAAACACCCCATCCGATTTCGCTATCGTTGATCGGGCCGGTGCCGTTGGCGCTGCTGTCCAGATGGATTTCACGGACGATGCCCGACATGGCGACCGTCGCGCCGCCCAGTTCGAAGGTGGCTCGTCCGGCCAGATCCGGAAGCTGGCTGTCGTCCGCACGGGCGTTGCCGGCGCCGGTACCAACCTCAGCGCGCGGATTTTGCAGGCCAATGGCCCACGAGAACGGACCGGAGCTCGACTTCAGCTGGATCTGCGCGAGCCGTGAGGCATTTGTGCCTGTCGTGCCGGCAAGGCCAAAGAAGTCGACCAACGGTATTTCGCCTGTGAAATGGTAGTGCGTCGCCCAGGTTTGACCAACACCAAGCGTCAGGCCGGGCGTCAGGTCCCATTCACCCCAGGCGTGACGGAGGCGGAAGCCACCGCTCGAGATAGCTGCTTCGAAGTCACCTTCGATCAGGGTGCGGATCTGGCCAACAGCCGTGTCGCTCTTCGACTTGATGCGGAAGCGCGACTGGCGGGCGTGTGCCTGGAAGTTCTCGTCGTCACCGCCACCGACGGCCACGGCCGCGGGTGAGGCCGACAGGCCTATATTGTTATGGGTGTCGTAGATCAGGTCGCCTTTGACGTAGCCGCTGACCGAGATCTCCAGGATCGGAGCCGGAAGATCGGCTGTCGGGGTGATGGCAATCGTGAAGCCGCGGTTGCCCGCATATTCGTCGCCACCGCGCACGGGCCCTTCGACCTTGTACAGGTCGGAGCCGCGACGGAAGCTGATGTAGCTTGCGCCTACAGGCAGGGAGGACGAAGCAGCCGGCCCTGCCGCTTCGATCTGGTTCACGCGTGACTGCAGTGCTTCGAGCTGAGCCTTCAGTGCGCTCAGTTCGTCAGCTTGCGCGCCCGTGGCCATGGCGCCAAACGCCACGCCGCCGAGAAGTGCCCTGCGAACCCATTTGGCAGATGCATTCATTGTGCTTGTCTCCGTATACGCGTCGGAAACGTATGCTCTGCTTTACGACCTCATATCCCGCAAATCGTGCGAGGTGTGCAGTAGGCCTACTATTTCCCAGTGTTGTGTCTTTGGGATGAGGTTTTGTCCGTTTTCACTCTCATGGCACAACTTATTGAACCATATAGCGTGCCCGATGTATTGAGGTGGATAAAATTTGCTCAGATAAATTGTCGCACATCTGAACGTCCGCGAGGCTGGCTGCGTGGCTGGATGCCTTTATGTCAGCGCCCTCGGATCAGCCGGGTCCGATGTCTCTGACCTTCGTAATCGTGTTTTCGACCGCCCCTTTTCGTGATTCATAAAAGGAAAGGCCCGGGTGTGGAGATCACACCCGGGCCAATCTTTAAGCTCTTCCGAGCTTCGGCTTTAAGCAGTTCTTAGAAGAAGAACCACGTGCCGAACTGGAAGCGCAGGTTGTCGTCGTCCGCTCCACCGGCAACTTCGCGATATGCGTAGATGCCTTCAAAGCCCATCCGCAGCTTGCTAACCGGCTGCCACAGATAGTTGATGTGGACCTTCTCGAACGTCTTGTTCGACGTCGGGCCGAGGTTCTGCGTGCTTGCGCCAGCGTAAGAATATGCGCCGTTGATCGAAGACGCTTCGCTCAGCTTGAAGCGAGCACCGACCGCAAAGCCGTAGGACGTGTTGGTGCGGATGTTGCCACCGCTGACCACAGCACCCGGAGCCGGGCTACCGGTCAGGCTGGAGTCGCCGTCGCCGACACTACCAGTTGCGTGCAGCGAGAACATGTCGCCGAGCGGAAGGTCGAAACCTGCCGAAACACCCCAACCGATTTCGCTGTCGTTGATCGGGCCCGTGCCGTTCGCACTGCTGTCCAGATGGATCTCGCGAACGATACCGGACACGCCGATCGATGCACCAGCAAGCTCGAAGTTGACCTTGGCGGCCAGATCCGGAAGCTGGCTGTCGTCTGCACGACCGCTACCAACACCGGTGCCGACTTCAGCACGCGGGTTCTGCAGGCCAACCGCCCACGAGAACGGACCGGAGCTCGACTTCAGCTGGATCTGCGCGTTACGCGAAGAGTTGAAGCCCGAGGTGCCGACGAGACCAGAGAAGTCAACAGTCGGAATTTCACCGGCGAAGTGATAGTGCGTCGACCAGGTCTGACCAACACCAAGCGTCAGGTCAGGCGTCAGATCCCACTCACCCCAAGCATGACGGAGGCGGAAGCCACCGCTTGAGATCGCTGCTTCGAAGTCACCTTCGATCAGGGTGCGGATCTGGCCAACAGCCGTGTCGCTCTTCGACTTGATGCGGAAGCGCGACTGACGGGCGTGTGCCTGGAAGTTCTCGTCGTCACCACCACCGATGGCGATGGAGCCCGGCGAAGCCGACAGGCCGAGGTTGTTGTGGGTGTCGTAGATCAGGTCACCCTTAACATAACCGCTGACGGACACTTCCATGACCGGAGCCGGAAGATCGGCTGTCGGGGTGATGGCAATCGTGAAGCCACGATCGTCATTGTATTCTTCACCACCGCGAACCGGGCCGTCGACCTTGTACAGGTCGGAGCCGCGACGGAAGCTGATGTAGCTTGCGCCTTCAGGCAGGGAGGACGAAGCAGCCGGTCCGGTCGCTTCGAGCTGGTTCACGCGTGACTGCAGTGCTTCGAGCTGAGCCTTGAGAGAGCTCAGTTCGTCAGCCTGCGCGCCTGTGGCCATGGCGCCAAACGCCACGCCACCAAGCAAAGCCCTGCGAACCCATTTGGCAGATGCATTCATTATGCTTGTCTCCGTTAATCCCAGAATTGCATTAACTCTTTTCGACCTCCCCCCAGAGCAACCTGAAAATCCTGTGTAGGAGGTTTGCACGGTTTATTGTGCAGATACATTTCTCTCGGTTTCGTCCGCCCGCGTCAACACACCCAGCCTACATTTCAGCGGAATTCCAACCTGCGTGTCACAATTGCCACACTCTTCGGGGGAGGGAGGAGAGGGCCTTGGCTTGGTCAGAAGTTGTCGTTTGCCGGGCCAAATATCACGCTTTGTTACAATTTGTGTTTATTGTGTGTTTGGTAGCGTTGTGTTGCTTCGGCGCCAGCCTTTTCGTTAGGTAATGGCATCTCTAAGCGAGTTTTTATGTTCTGGTTTTGCGGTTTTTTTGGTCTATTTCGCGCCAAATTAATTTGATAGTGACGTTTATTATTCAAGTGTTCTTTGTTAATACATGATCTCTAAGCAGGTTTCGGCGCAATTCAAATGCAAATCTACTTTTCCCAGGCGCGTTGCTGTCCGGCGTTGACATGATTTCGGCAAGTCAACGAAACGGGAGCAATGCGTTCGCGTCGTGGTGCTGTGGATGAAAAGCCGGAACGATTCGCCTAACGGGAGGAACTGTTCTGCCTTGCCGGTTCAAGTTCGTCCGCGGAAGCAGGGAATGATTCTCGCGTACAACGATTCGCCCGCGCCAGCCTGTCTCGCGCGAGTGGGTCTAATTCGAGCCTATTTGCGTGTTGCAGTGGTTGCTTGCCGAGCTTCGGCAGAAACGCTTGGCAGCGGCAGGAATGAGGCAACAGGCACCGTGTGACGGGCAAAGCCGATTCTGTGCCTGGATGTCATTGTTACTGTGTAGAAGCCGTGCCGCCCACAAATCCTGCCGGATGTAAAGGAGTGCCTCAAATTCAATTGAAGCCTCCATTGCCGTGCTGGCGGGGGGCATTGGCTGATTCAGAAGATATTTGCGCGTGATGCCGTCTTATTACGGCCCAAGCTGCCCGTCAGCCAGCCGATTCATAAAAGGAAAGGCCCGGGTGTGGAGATCACACCCGGGCCAATCTTTAAGCTCTTCCGAGCTTCGGCTTTAAGCAGTTCTTAGAAGAAGAACCACGTGCCGAACTGGAAGCGCAGGTTGTCGTCGTCCGCTCCACCGGCAACTTCGCGATATGCGTAGATGCCTTCAAAGCCCATCCGCAGCTTGCTAACCGGCTGCCACAGATAGTTGATGTGGACCTTCTCGAACGTCTTGTTCGACGTCGGGCCGAGGTTCTGCGTGCTTGCGCCAGCGTAAGAATATGCGCCGTTGATCGAAGACGCTTCGCTCAGCTTGAAGCGAGCACCGACCGCAAAGCCGTAGGACGTGTTGGTGCGGATGTTGCCACCGCTGACCACAGCACCCGGAGCCGGGCTACCGGTCAGGCTGGAGTCGCCGTCGCCGACACTACCAGTTGCGTGCAGCGAGAACATGTCGCCGAGCGGAAGGTCGAAACCTGCCGAAACACCCCAACCGATTTCGCTGTCGTTGATCGGGCCCGTGCCGTTCGCACTGCTGTCCAGATGGATCTCGCGAACGATACCGGACACGCCGATCGATGCACCAGCAAGCTCGAAGTTGACCTTGGCGGCCAGATCCGGAAGCTGGCTGTCGTCTGCACGACCGCTACCAACACCGGTGCCGACTTCAGCACGCGGGTTCTGCAGGCCAACCGCCCACGAGAACGGACCGGAGCTCGACTTCAGCTGGATCTGCGCGTTACGCGAAGAGTTGAAGCCCGAGGTGCCGACGAGACCAGAGAAGTCAACAGTCGGAATTTCACCGGCGAAGTGATAGTGCGTCGACCAGGTCTGACCAACACCAAGCGTCAGGTCAGGCGTCAGATCCCACTCACCCCAAGCATGACGGAGGCGGAAGCCACCGCTCGAGATCGCTGCTTCGAAGTCACCTTCGATCAGGGTGCGGATCTGGCCAACAGCCGTGTCGCTCTTCGACTTGATGCGGAAGCGCGACTGACGGGCGTGTGCCTGGAAGTTCTCGTCGTCACCACCACCGATGGCGATGGAGCCCGGCGAAGCCGACAGGCCGAGGTTGTTGTGGGTGTCGTAGATCAGGTCACCCTTAACATAACCGCTGACGGACACTTCCATGACCGGAGCCGGAAGATCGGCTGTCGGGGTGATGGCAATCGTGAAGCCACGATCGTCATTGTATTCTTCACCACCGCGAACCGGGCCGTCGACCTTGTACAGGTCGGAGCCGCGACGGAAGCTGATGTAGCTTGCGCCTTCAGGCAGGGAGGACGAAGCAGCCGGTCCGGTCGCTTCGAGCTGGTTCACGCGTGACTGCAGTGCTTCGAGCTGAGCCTTGAGAGAGCTCAGTTCGTCAGCTTGCGCGCCCGTGGCCATGGCGCCAAACGCCACGCCGCCGAGAAGTGCCCTGCGAACCCATTTGGCAGATGCATTCATTGTGCTTGTCTCCGTTAATCCCAGAATTGCTTTCAACTCAGTTTCGACTTCGCCCCCAGAGCAACCTGAACAATCCCGCTTTGCAGAACCTGACGATGTCGCGTGATGCTATTTCTCCTGATTTCACGTGCTCACGTCAACAATCGTGGGGCCGGTTTGGATCGAATTCCAACCGGCGTGTCACAATTGCCACACTGGAATTTCAGGGATTCGACCAAAAGCTGGCCCAATCACTGTAATTTCAGGCAATTTGAAACATATCGCTGATGTGCACGCCCATGTTCGACCGGGCTGCAAACCTGTTGCCGTAATGCACCAAAAGGGGGTCGCAGGCGTGATTCCCGATTCGCTGACCGGCGGACTTTATGAACCAGGCCTTGTAGCGCCGGTCGAGCCGGGCAGGGCGGCAAGACGGTTCAGTGATGCCGGTCGGCGAGGCCCAAGATGCGTTCGATCTGGCTGATGACGCCGGGCTCGGTGAGAAACGGCGCATGGCCGCGGTCCCTTACGACCAGTGTCCTCATATCCGGGGCCGCGGCGGACATGGCATCAAGGGTCTGTTTCGTCAGGACGTCCGAGTTCTCTCCGCGAATCGCAAGCAGCGGAAATCCGGTCAGAGACTTGAATTGCGGCCACATCTGCGGAACATGGCCGCGCGAAGCCGTCAGACTGCGGGACAGCAACTCAGCGAGTTTGGGATCGTAATCTGAAGCCGGTATGCCGTTGTCGTCACGGTACAGACGGCGCGCAAATGCTTCCCATTCCGCATCCGAAAGGTTCGTGAAGGTCGCTTCGTTGATCTGTTTCACGATTGTCGTTGCATGAGCCCAGCTCTCCGGCTTCGGAGAGTGTGTCAGATAGCCGGCAATCCGCAAAAGGCCCTCGGCCTCGATTTGCGGTCCGACGTCATTCAGGACAACGCCGCGAATCGCCGTCGGCCGCGCGGAGCCCATGAGCATTGCAATAATGCCTCCCCGCGACGTTCCCACAATGACGGCATGCTCTATGCCGGCCGCGTCCATGCCCGCCAGGGTGTCGAGTAGTTCGATGAAAGGCGTGTAGGTTTGCGGATCGGCTGCGAACTCCGAGAGTCCGCGTCCGCGGTAGTCCAGTGCCAAGACCCTCCGTTCGACGGACAATTCCAGGGCAAGGCTGTGGAAATCCTTCGAATTCCGGCTCAGGCCGGACAGACATACGACCGGGGTCGTTGGTGAACGGTGATCACCATAGTCGCGGGCATACAACCGCAAGCCGTCTTGAGCCGTGTAAAACAGATCGCGGAAGGACGCCGCCTGGCCCGTTTCGGCGCTGTCCATTACCGTGGCCTCGTCGTTGACGCAGGGATTGCGCGCCGCCCTGAGCGGAAAACAGGCCCCGCGGCGTCAACCCGGGAACGCACGTAAGGCGTGAACGCCCCCAATGCGCGCGCAAATGCCGCTAATCGCTGCACGCGATCAGCGTTTCGATCGTTTTCTTGCCAGATTGTGTCGAACATCCCGCTGCTTCCACCCGCGAGACCTTGGAACCGCGATGGAGGTCTTCCGTCAGTCTCGTCGTCTTGTCTTCCGCGAACAGGGTCCGGTAGATCTGAACATTAGGCAATACCCGTTGGACGTATTTTCGCGTTTCGGTGAAGGGTATCGACTCAACCCAGTCGATCGGATCGATTTCGCCTTTGCGCGGATCGCCGTATCGTTCCATCCACTGCCTCGGCCTGCCGGCGCCCGCATTATAGGCGGCCACTGTCATAATGTACGATCCGTTGAATGCTTTCAGCAGATCCTGGATGTGGACGGTGCCGAGCGTCAGGTTGTAGGCCGGCTCGCGGGTGAGACGCGACTTGCTGTAGGGCTGCTTATGGTCGCGGGCAATCATTCTCGCTGTTGCGGGCATGATCTGCATCAGGCCCTGCGCGCCGACATGGCTCCGCGCCGTAATATTGAACTCGCTTTCCTGGCGGATCAGCCCGTAGATCAGCGATCTCTCCACGTTGCGGGCAAGATTCTTGTAACGCGGCAGCAGAGAGGTCGGAAAAGCGTAACGTCCAAGATTCTGGCCGAAGCGGCCGGCGATGCGCGCAATCCGGACCGCCCTGTGCGGCGCGCCGATATTCCAGGCCAGTGAAGCCAAAGCCGCGCGTTCGTCCTTGGTCTTCAGGTTGTAAGCCATTGCGCTCAGGAAAATCCCGGTCAGATCGGACCTTCCGGCTTTGGCGAGCATGCGCGTGGCCTGCGCAAGTTCACTGCCGTGTACGGCGCTGCGGACCGCTTCGGATCCGCCGGGCCGCTTGTCGAAAACATTCTTGGGCGCCGGGAGCTTCAGCTCGTCGCGCGCCAACTGACCATAATAGGTCGTCACCTGTTCCGACGCGTTCCGGTAATGCTGCTTCGCCTTCCCGGGATTCCCGAGCGTTGCGTGCGACCGGCCCAGCCAGTACTCGGCACGCGCGATCGTCGCCGGCAATGTCGCGTCCGATTTGAGTTTCTTGAAATGCCTCAATGCGGTCTTGGAATCGTTGAGAAAGCGCTTTGAAATCCAACCGGACAGGAACTCGGCTTCAACGAAGTATTTTCCGCTCGTGAATCCGTGGCTCTTTGTCAGGCGGTAGGCTGCCCGGTGTGCGGCATTCTTGCCAGGCCGAAGAGCGGCCCGGGCGAGAAGGCGGCGTTCAATCCACCACGCTTCCGGATCGATGACTTTCGCGTGCGCAGTCGGCATCTTCAGCAGAAGCGTGCGGGCGGTGGAATCCTTGCCGCGCTTTCTCATCCAGCGGATACGGGCATAGGTGAGGGCCAGATCCGTCCTCAGGGCCTTCGGCACCTGGCCATAGCGCTTACGTGCATGACGGGAGACTCTAAGGAAAGCGACCGCCGACCGGGCCAGCGTGCGGTATGATTTGGGGAGAAAGCGGGCGGCGCGGGTGGCCGCTTTGGTGTCCTGCTTGTAGATCATTCTCGACAGCCGGTGGCGCCGGTCGTCACGGGTGATCATCTTGCCCATTTCCCGGATGATCTTCTTCTCGGCTCCGGGCGGAATGGAACTCTCCCGCCAGGCCTTGCGGACCCACTTGGCCGCCTTGGCCTTGTTACCGGTCTTGAGGTAGGCGCGGGCGAGGGCAATGCGTCCGACGCCGGTTTGCGGAGGATAGGTCTTGAAGTGGCTGATCGTGCGGGCTGGATCAATCGGGCGGACATACAATGCAAGTTCCGCCCGGCTGCGAATTCTCTTGATACGCGGCCAATCCGGGTTGGCTTCCGCAAAACCGGATATGCGCTTGAAACCGGCCTCGGCCCTGGGACTCTGGACATAGAGCCATTCTATGACCTTGCGTGCGGTTTTGTCCCCGACACGGTCCGCGTGACGGAACGCATCGGAGAATTTTCCCTTGCGTGCACGATCCAGTGCCTTCTTGAACGCCGCGATGTTGCCATTTGTCCGTGCACGTTCACCAGCCTCAAGCCTGACCGGCGTCGCCTGCACCGTGCCGGCGTCGGCCCGGGACATCTGCTTTGACGTCGAGAACGGCGCGGCGACCGCTGACTGAACCGGCGAGAGGGCCAGCAAAAGGCAAGGTATGCCGACTGAAGCCGCGTGTCTGGAAACGGAATTCATGCACATTTCCCCAACCGATGTTTCATCTGCCATCCAGCTTTTTGGCGAAAACTACGCGTTGCGATCCGATTCGGCGATCCGGAAGCGGCAACATCACGGCCGGCCGGAAACGGGCCGAATCCGGTTACTTCCTCGAACGAACAGGCTGGAACGACAGCCGCACCCCAGTCACTTGCAAGACGACAAGGACCGTTTAAAACGCGGTTGCAGTACATACCTGCTTGCCAAATTGCGTCAACAATAGTCTTCCTTGAAGTTCCGCTCATCTGAGGAAATGGTGAAATTCGGATTACTTGCAACCCCTGAACACGAAAAAGAGAGAGTTCATTGTCACGACTAGACAGCGTCATCAGACGTCTCATGGCCCAGCGTGATTGCCTTGAATTTGCCGCCGCAACGGTCGCGCAGCATCGCGGTATCGTTCTGGAACTGGGGCTCGGAAACGGGCGAACATACGACCATCTTCGCCAGATTATGCCCGACCGGGAGATCTTCGTTTTTGACCGCCAGATCGCCGCGCATCCGAGCTGCATTCCGGATGACGATCACATGATTCTGGGTGACTTCAGCGAAACGCTGCCCGCCGCGGTGAGCCGATTCGAAGGGCAATGCATCCTTGTCCATTGCGATATCGGAACCGGGATCGACGAGAGGGACAGCCGGATGGCGGCCTTTCTGAGCGACGTGCTGCATCCCGCCCTGGCCGGGCACGGGCTGGTCGTCAGCGATCAGAAGATGGACATGCCGGATTGCGAC
>CBDHYJ010000019.1:0-27522 GCA_965275905.1 Hyphomicrobiales bacterium
CGGGTCGAGGCCGACCATGCCGATCAGGACGCCGAGGCCACCCGCGAAGGCACCCTTGGCGAAACTCTCGCCCGACAGCGCGCCGACGAGCAGGATGCCGATCAGCCCGAGCAGCAGGTAGTCGCGCGACTGGAACATCAGCGCGAACTCGGAAATGACCGGTGCGAAGAACGCCAGTCCGGCGATCCCGACGAAGCCGCCGATCGCCGACATGACCGTGGTCAGACCGATCGCCTCCCCCGCCTCGCCGCGCTTGGCCATGGGATAACCCTCGATGGCCGTGGCGATGGCGCTCGGCGCGCCGGGAATGTTGAGCAGGATCGCGGTGCGCGCACCGCCATAGACGCCGCCCATGAACACGCCTGCGATCAGTGCGAGCGCCTCGTTGACGTGCCATTTGAAGGTGAAGGAGATCAGGATGGACGTTGCCATCGTGACCGACAGGCCGGGGATCGCGCCGACATAGATCCCGGCGAGCGTGCCGGCTGCCGTCAGGAACAGCAGCCACGGATCGAACCAAGAGATCGTGAGATGGCCCAGCACCTCGACCATCAGAACAGCCCCTGCAGCAGGCTGCCCTGCGGCAGCACGACCTGGAAGACCTTGCGGAAAACGACATAGACGCCACCGAGCGACGCGGCGGTGAGCGCCAGCGAAATCAGAAGGCCCCGGCGCCACAGGAACCAGAACGCCGCCAGCAGGAACAGGGCCGAACTGACCACGAACCCAAGCAGCGGCATGGCCACCACATAGGCCAGGATCATGGCCATGACAGCCAGCAGGCGCGGCGGCGCGATCTTCAGGACAATGGCCGCGATCCCGGTTTCAGCCTCCGGGTCCGGGACGGTCCGCATCACGCTGTCGCGCAGCACGACGACAGCGCTGACAAGCATGGTGGCCGACGCCAGCATCGGGAACACGCCGGGCTCGCTCAGGCCCGAGAAGCCGGAAATCGCATAGGCCTGCCAGAAGGCGGTGACGCTGAACGCGACCATCAGGATCGCGAACACGATTTCGCCCTGCCGTCGTGTGCGGCTGCCGGCCATCCCCTCGCTCCCTGGCGGACAGTGGTGTCAGGCCGGCCCCGTCACCCGGGACCGGCCGTCCGTTGATGACTCAGGGCCGCGGAATGCCCAGGGTTTCCGGATTGACCTTGGCCGCTCCGGTGTCCTGCAGCGCCCAGACGGTGACCTGCTGCCACTTCTTCAGGAACGCCTTGGCCTCATCGCCCGAGATATTCATGATGATGTTGCCCTTGTTCCCCATCAGCGTCTTGAAGGTATCGCTCTTGGCGGCGGTGTCGAACGCGGCGACCAGCTTCGCCTTGACGTCGGCCGGCACGTCCTCGCGGACGAACACGCCGTAGAACGGTCCCCAGGGCAGGAACTTGGCCATGTCCGGGATCGCTTCGGTGATCGGCGGCACGCCGGGCAGCGTGTCGACCGGGCCGGTGTTGACGACGGCGAGCACGCGCATCTTGCCGGCCTTGACCTGTTCCGCGGCGGCCGAGATGCCGGAAGGCATGAAGTCGACCTCACCGCCGAGCATGGCGGTCAGGCCCGGGCCCTCGCCGCCGAACGGAATGGCGGTCACCTCGAACGGCACCGAGTTCTTGATCAGTGCGGAGATCGTGCTCGGCAGGCCGCCCGGACCGGTCGAGCCCATCTTGACGCCGCCCGGGTTGGCTTTGATGTCGGCCAAGAGGTCCTGCATGGTCTTGTATTTCGAGCCCGAGGGGACCGCGATCACGGCCACGCCGCGCCCGAGAATGTTGACCGGATAGAACTTCGAATAGTCCAGCTTGGCGACGCCCATCACCGGGTGCAGCTGCGGGTTCTCCGCACCGTAGAGGAACGTGTAGCCGTCGGCCGGTGCGGCGGCGACGAAGGCGGTCGAGATCGCACCCGCGCCGCCCGACTTGTTGAGCACCACGATGGGTTTGCCCAGCGCCTCCTCGGCGGCCGGGTTCGCCGCGCGGGCGACCGTGTCGGTGGCGCCACCTGCGCCCCACATCACCACGCCGAGCACCTCCCGTTCGGGGTACTCCGCTGCTGCGATGCCTGTTGAAACGACGAGAGCGGCGACCGCTCCGACCAGTTTGCGTATCATGGGGATCCTCTCCGTTTTCTGGACTTCTGAACTGGACCTTTGTGCGTCCTGCTCCCGTGCTTCGACTGGCCGCAACCCGCAGAACACGGCACAGGACACCCTTCCGGTGTCGCAAACGGCACCGGATAGCGCAAATACGGATTCTTGCTCGACCCATAACAGCAGATTATAGCGCGCCCGTCTCGCATCGGATCGCCCCGCCTGACAGGACCGTTCGGTCGCATGCAACCGGCTTTCCGGTGTATCCTGCCGTCTGGAGAGAAACGGGACGAGGCGGAACACATGGCCCCGGTGATCAAGAATTTCCTGCGCGCCGGCAGGGAGGTGCAGGAGAGCTCCCACGGCGGCGACGGACCGGTCGCGCTCTACGAGATCTGGGACAGGTCCGAATTCGCCAGCAACGTGGACTTCCTCGACCGCGTCGTCGTGCCGCCGGGATCGACCATCGGCGTCCACCGGCACGGCGATAACGAAGAGATGTATGTGGTGCTCAGCGGCCGGGCGACGATGACCATCGAGGGCGAGCCGGTGACGGTCGAGGCCGGCGACATGATCCTGAACCCGGCCTTCGGCGAGCACGGACTGGTCAACGACTCCGACGCCGATATCGACATTCTGATCATCCAGGTCGGCATGGGAGCTGGAGAACCGACCTCCTAGGGTTGCCCGGGCTTGACCCGGGGCCCATTGATCCCCTCGGCATTCCGCAGACCCCCTACTGTGTCATGCTCGTGTACCCGCCTTCGCGGGCACAGGCCCGGCACGAGCATCCAGCGCCAGCCTCTGGACCCTCGGGTCAAGCCCGAGGGTGACAATATAGTTGGGGGATCGGCCCAAATCGTCGCGTTCCCCGGACTTGATCCGGGGCCCATTTATCCCCTCGGCATTCCGCAGCATCCTCCAATGGGTCCCTGTGTATTCGTGATGTGCGATTGTTGAAGTGGGTGGGAGACCGTTGGGTCCCTGGTCCGCTTTTGGCAAGACCGTGAGCCGGCGCGGTTCCCCACCCGTCTTGGATCAATAACCTGAACAGTTGCACGGGGCGTCTTACCTACGACCCCGCACCACAGGGACAGGCCTCATGACTTTACCCCACATTGTGATCGGTTGCGACATCTCCAAAGCTCACCTCGATCTGTTCGATACCGGACAGGGCAAAGCCCACCGCATTGCCAATGACCGCGAAGCCATTGCCACCTGGCTCGACGGTCTTGACCGGCGTGACGTGTTCGTGGTGTTCGAAGCCACTGGCGGATACGATGCTCTGCTGAGCGGGATGCTCGAAGATGCGGGCATTGCCTTTGCCCGGGTCAATCCGGCCAGGGCCCGGGACTTCGCCCGTGCCGCGGGCTATCTGGCCAAGACCGACACCGTCGATGCCCGCATGCTGGCGGAGATGGGCTGCCGCCTCGAGCTTGAACCCGCACCCGCCTCCTGTCCCCGAAAATGCAGGCTCTACAGCCTGTTGCGCCGCCGAGACCAGTTGGTCGAGATGCGAAAGCAGGAAAAGACCCGGCTCAAGCAGACCGCAGAGGGGGACATCGCGGACGACATCAACGATCACATCGATGCGCTCACACGGCGCATCAAACACCTTGAACAGACCATCGCAGCGCTGATCGAGACCGACACCGGCCTCAAGGACGACTACCAACTGGTGTCGTCGATCCCGGGCATCGGCCCGGTCACGGCCACCGTCTTGCTCGGCCTCATGCCCGAACTGGGACAGATCACACGCAGAGCCGTGGCCGCACTGGCAGGTCTTGCTCCACTCAACAATGACAGTGGCCTCAAGCGTGGTCATAGATCCATCAAAGGCGGCAGGCGACGAGTGCGACAGGCGCTCTACATGGCCGCCGTCGTTGCAATCAGAGGGGACAATCGCTTCGCCAGATTCTATCGCAAGCTGAAATCCAGAGGTGCACCGGCCAAGCTCGCGCTCATCGCCGTAGCGCGAAAGATGCTGGTCACGGCCAATGCCATCATGAAAACCAGAACGCCATTCTCGACACAGACATAAATACAGTTGCCGGCTCGGAGGCCGGGAAACACAGCGTGAATGGCGGGCTTTCTCCCGCTTTTGTCATGCTCGTGCTCGACACGAGCATCTGCCATCGGGACGAGACCCTCGGGTCAAGCCTGTGCCCGCGAAGGCGGGTACCCGAGGGTGACGCTGGAGTGAAATACCGCTCCCGCCGAACCCCTTTGTCATCCCGGACGCGGTGCAGCGTGAAACGGTGCGCCGCAGATCCGGGATCCAGCCCCAAAACTCAGCTTTCCCCGGAACACCACCACGATCGTTCAAGACACCCGTCCGGCCGTCTTTACAATGATCTTCTGTTCAAATGACACCCGAAACCGGAAGGAGAGCGGCGATGCAACGTGATGAAGGTGACAACGGACCGGTCCTGCGGCTGTTCGAGGTCCGGACCAGACCGGGCTGCGCGGACGACCTCATGCGGAATTTCGCAACGACATCCGCCGATGTCGTGCGCGGCAATCCGGGAAACGAAGGATACTTCTTCGGCCGGGGCGCGGGCGGCGATGACGATGTCGTCTTCTTTGCCTCGGTCTGGACGGACATGGACGCCGTCAGGGAACGGTTCGGCACGGACTGGCAGCAATCCTTCCTGCCGCCGGGTTACGAAGACCTGATCGAACAGCACTCCGTGCGCCACTTCGATCTCAGCGGCGGCTGGCATGTGAAGAGGGAGGTTTAACGGTCGGTTTTTGTTCCAACATCAAACGAACTCACGAGTGAGATGAGTTTGGTGACACCGCCGCGAAGCAAACGGCGAACTGACAGATCGTGCGCTTGCTCTGGCAATGGCAAACCCGGTCAGCCGGAACTGGAAGAGGCAGCGGGCAGCGGGCAGCGGGCAGCGGGCAGCGGGCAGCGGGCAGCGGGCAGCGGGCAGCGGGCAGCGGGCAGCGGGCAGCGGGCAGCGGGCAGCGGGCAGCGTAACGCATTGAATAGACTCAACATTAAGTCATTGAAAAACAATGATAATTATGCTAAATATATGGAATGCCGAATCATGCCGCCAGAGCAATTGCAAACGAATTCTTGCGACGCAGGGGCGATTCAGCATGGCCGCAGCAAATGCAAATCCAAAAGCTTGCATACATTGCTCATGGTTGGAATCTCGCAATTAATCGGTTGCCGCTGATAGAAGAGCCAGCTGAAGCTTGGGACAACGGGCCAGTGTTCCGTTCGATTTGGAATCACATCCGCGATCACTGGTATGGCGGTCCGCATTGCGAATTAATCGACCCTGAGACAAGGCAGCAATATCGGGCGAATCTATCCGAGTCCGAAGTTCAAATTATTGAACACGTGTGGGCGAAATATGGAAACCGAACGGCGTTCGATCTGTCAAATATGACGCACGAGATCGGGACGCCTTGGTTCGACACGTATTTCGACGCAGGGCGCAATGCGCCGCTCGATAATGAAGCGATCCGCGATCATTACATCGAGTTGGCATTGGCTGGTCGTGGCTGACGCAGACGATGAAAAACCAATTGTTGTCGCTGACATTGATCGTGCGCCAGACAATATCCCTGCACAGGCACCTCAAAGGCCACATACGCATCAAGAATATGCCGATTTGTTGCAAAAATTCAGAGACTTAAGCAACGAGAACACTCGTCTGGAAGAAGAGATTCTTCAACTCCGTCGGATCAATAAGACCTCTGAAATCCTGGACGCATTGATCAAGCCATTCGCCGATAAGGCATACAAGTTCATGTGCGCCTATTGCGGATTTGTAGGAATCGTCCTGCTGTTAGAGGGTTTTTTCGAGAATGTGTTTGATTTGCCAGATTCGGCCATTGATTTTCTGGTCGGGAGCACAGCCGTCACGGTGATTGGTCTCGTGGGCATGGTGCTTACCGGCGTCTTCGTTGGTGCCCGCAAAAGGTAGCACTCTACGCTAGGCAACACGCCACAGATTGTACTGCCCCGGCCCCTGTTCTAACTGTAGGCTGCCCCGTGTCCGCTAATCTCGCAGGTATAAGCCGCAGGAAGCGTGAGTCTTCTTTGTCTAACCCGCCTCTGCGATGAGTTGCATGGCGATATCGCGTGTTGTGAGCGGCTATGCAGCGTGTCTGAGAATGTTCAAAACCAAACGGGACATCTTGCTGCACTTTGACCAGTCATCTGGTGGCCTGAATGCCTAGGGCTTGATCGCCTCAACCCGATAGTCGGGATCGGGCATGTAGTTGAACGAAGTCGAGATTTTTTGGGCAATCGCAATTTCTAATATGCCTCAGGTGAAGGTTTTGCAGAGATCGACACACATCAATTTGCTGTTCATCACTCACCAGCGCCGTATTGATATGCTACGGTACTTTATTCACTCTATGCGTATCTGTTTCCTTCGACAAATATCCCCAAATCCAAGCGTCGAATTCGCGGCGGGGTAAACTGAGCAAGTCTGCGGCGAAAGAAACAATCATCTGGAGGTCATCGTAGCTGTAAGTAGAAACACCGGCCTCCATTGCAAACGCTTTTATGTGCCGATCCACCACTATTTGGTCGATGCCAACAAGGCAGCACATATAATCGTATGTCTTCGGTCCAATACCATGCAAATTTAGTAACCGATTGCGGGCGTTCGAGCACTTGAGCCATTCCCGAAAATCATCGATATCTTCGACACTCTCCACGGTTAGAAGATCAGCTAGGTGCGTGAAACGCGTCACCTTTGTTGGGTGCCTCCATAGCAAAAAGTCACCCAACATACCTTCTCTTATAATGGCGTTCACTCCTGAGAGTTTCACGGCATCTGGGTAGTTGTTCTGAATACGAACCACACGGGGGCCAACTACAGTTCGATAGTTTAGACCAGCTTGCAGAATCGCGTCCGCCAATATTGCACCAAGATGATGGCCGACAGGACGCGGCGAAATCGCCTCGACTGCAATGCCGACACGCTCAGCATGAGTGGCAACTTGGCGGGCACAAATCAACGTGTTCACTATTGGAGAAGTGGGCATCAGACTGAGGCTCTCGCCGCTTCAATTGCGGTAAGCCGTTCAACGCAATTGGGGCACGCACCGCAAGGCGTATCGCTTAGAAGTTGGCAAGAAAATGTCTTGCCAACTGGGACGTTGAGACGCCCTGCTTCAATCACTACCTCCGCTTTGGACCAGTGACGGAAAGGAATTTGAAACCTGATGGCGCCGATATTGGCGGCTAGGCTGTCAAGCCCATTTAAGAACTCCGCTGAGCAGTCTATTTCCTTCGCATAGTTGCTGTTAATAAAGCCGGCATAAACCTCGTCTAGGCCTTGCGTCTGAGCGCGGGAAGCGCCCGCTGAAAAAAAAAGCAATGTCCGGTAGGGAACGTAAAGATCTTCATCAGCTACATGCTCGACCCATAGGTCTGGCTCCCGAATAAGTCGTGAGCGAGAGCCGCTGAAAATGCCGGAGATATCAACCCTGACTGGAGGTTCAACGCCATCCTTGGGCAATACCTTCTGAACAGTGCTCCACTCCGTCTCAACGCAGTGTTGTCCATAATCGAAAAAAACTGGAACGATTTGAATTTCACGTTCACGTAACCAGTAAGCAACTGTGGTCGAATCCAGTCCACCAGAAGACAACAGCATTACCTTCGACATTAGGATACTTCCCTCTGACCGAGCAGTTGGAACACGGCATTGAGGCATGAGTCGAGATCGCCGGAATAATGGCTAGCACCGGCCATCACCATGGTGTTGGAATTCTCGCTGGTTGGATCGAAAACCACTGTCGGAATTTCGGCGCCTATAGCTAGGCCGATCTCCACCAAGGTCCCTGGATCGCGGTCAGTCGGAACTGCAAAAACCAGATGACATTGATTCAGAAGAGTACAATCCGCCCTGTAAGTTTGCGCTAATGCAACGGCATCAGATCCCGGCGGCAATTCTCCGATCTCAGCGATCGGGCGTCGGACGTGGAAATTGTGATATCGCAGAGCAGCCACGGCGCGATCGATTGCTTTGCGATCAGCAGCCTCGAAATCCGGTGCAGCGAGATAGATCGACAAATCCTGGCGCCGTTCCCAAGGCAGATACGTCCCCCCGAGCTCTTTCATCTCATCAAGGCTGAGTTTCAAATCCCGACGAACATAAGTCCGGAAGAGATCTGGGTCCGTTGTCTGAGAATAGGCAGCACCGGCATATGTTGCCCGCCAAGCCGCCTCCACACTTCCTGATTCAAGATGAGCCACATACGCTGCTGAAAAGACATCGCCTACCCCGACTGAGTTTTCAGTAGTGCCGAGCTGAGCCGGCAGGCGTTCAATGTTGCCGCTCAATGCCGAGAACAATCTTGAGCCACCTCGGTTTTCCTTCAGAATCACGGTTGAGGGATCACAAATCGAAAATGTTCGGAAGATGCCTTCAACTCCGTCGGCCTGCGCCGATTTGAATAGCTCGGAAGATGTAGAGATAAGTACAGTTTCTACCGATTGCGGAAGGTCAGCGATGTCGCCTGGACTTTGAACATCGTACGCCACATCGATATGTAATCGCGATTTTTCAGGAAGAGCCGAGCAGGCCAGTTGGAGATCATAAGTGCCTGGAAACAATAGAATATCGCGAGCCTGAACTCCTAAAACGCTTGTCGTCGAAAGTCGAACGAGCTTCTCATCGCGCAGGAGCGTGTCGTACCCCTGATCAGCAACCTCTGTAACATCGACAATTATCGTTACGTTTGGAGCGCCTGTGACTACGCCAAGAACCCGAAATTCCGAACAGCCGAGGGAATGAAAATAAGTTCTCGCCGGCTCAATTAGATAGTCAGGCAAAATCACTGCAGCATCGAAGGGAACGCCAAGTGCCCAGAACCCGCGAGCCGCGTGGGTGATTCCGCCTAGCCTCAATTTATTTTCAACACCAGGTGCAGTAAGCGTAAGATCGACAACGATTTCGCCAACTAAGAGCGGTCGGTCTGACAGGACAGTCATGAAGGCGAAGAGGGTGCAAAATCAGCAGCAACTTCCGCGGACGGTGGGTCATTATTAGAATGTGTCACGAGGCCGGTATATTCCCATCCGTCATTTAAGCATGAGGCCAAATAGTTGAGGCCTGTGGGAACATTTCCAACACTCTGCCCATCGAATGTCTCGGCGACTATCCGCTTCCTTCTCCGCAGTCTTAATTGCGTTTGAACTGGAGGCGGCTCGCCTTGATTCTGAAAATATTCAGAGTGCTCTACATCTTCGAGAGCAGTACTGAATGCCCTCTCACAACGATCTTCGGGTGATTGCTTGCCATTGCCTCCCGTGCCTGGATAGTCACTAAGCCTTCCAGTTCCACTGCTGCCCATGAATTCCTCCAGAATTCAAGTGTCTTAGCCAATCTCTGATTCCCGCAGGTCATGTAAAAACACGCACCAGATCACGAAACACTAATTCAGCACAGATCAATTGAAAACAGAATACTTCGCACGTGAAGAACCGTCCAAGTCGATGTCGTGGAGAAGTTGCGGTTTTCGATAATAGTGGCCGTTGACTGAGACTACAGTGGATGTCTGTTTGCCTAACTCACTCAAACCCCGTCCAGTGCCGCATGAACCCGTCGAGCCAGGCGCGTAAGGGCGCGTCGTAACGCTCCCACCCCTCAAAATGCTCCGCCCGCCCCTGCGCCCCCTTCAGTTCAAAGCGCTGGCGGCCATGGACGGTCCAGCGGTGCAGCATGGCCCGCGTCAGCTCGCTGTGGAACTGCACGGCGAACGCCCGGTCGCCCAGCACGAAGGCCTGGTTCGCGAACGTGTCGTTGGTGGCGAGCAGCGTGGCGTCCTGCGGCAGGTCAAAGCCCTCCCGGTGCCACTGGTAGACGTAATCCGGCCAGTCGATCAGCGTCTCTCCGGCCTGGGTCGGGCGGATCGGGTAATAGCCGATCTCGACATGCTCGTCCGGGTGCTCCCAGACCTCGCCGCCCAGCGTCTTGACCATCATCTGCGCGCCGAGACAGACGCCGAGGAACGGCTTGTTCTCCTTCAGCGGCACGTTGATCCAGTCGATCTCCGCCTTGACGAAGTCGTCCGGGTCGTTGGCCGACATCGGCCCGCCGAAGATGATGGCGCCGTAATAGCCGTCGAGGGTTTCGGGCAGGGCGCAGCCGAGCGCCGGCCGGCGGATGTCGAGGTCGAAGCCGTGTGAGCGCAGCCAGTTGCCGATGCGCCCCGGCGTCGAGCGCTCCTGATGCACGACCACGAGGATCTTGCGCCGCGGCGTGTCCGCGGCGCAGGCCGTCTCCGGGTCGGCAATCCTATAGAGCACTCAGTCCCCCATCGAGCTTGAGTTCGGCCCCGGTCATGAACCGGGATTCATCGCTCGCCAAATATATTGCCGCATAGGCCACATCTTCAACCGTGCCGATCCGGCCGAGCGGAACCTGGGCGACGAGCTTGCCGACGGCTTCCGTGTCGCTGCGGTCGCCGACCACGTCGTTGAGCATGGCCGTGTCGACGAAGGCGGGGTGGATCGAGTTCGCCCGGACGTCGTAGTTCTTGCGCGCGGCGTGCAGCGCCACCGACTTGGTCATCAGCCAGACGCCGGCCTTGGCCGCGTTGTAGGCGGTGACGTTATGGCCCGCGATCAGCCCGGAGATCGAGGAGATGTTGATGATGGAGGACGGCGCGTATTTGGCCATCAGCACCATGGCGTGCTTGCAGCCGAGGAAGACGGAAGTGAGGTCCGTGTCCATGACCCGGTTCCAGTCATCGAGCGCGAAGGTCTCGAGGTTGCCGACCAGGCAGATGCCCGCGCTGTTGACCAGCACGTTGAGGCCGTCCATGTGGTCTTCAGCCTGACTGACACCGGCGCGCCAGGCGTCCTCCGACGTGACGTCGAGCGCGATGGCGCAGGCGCTGTCCTCGTGAAGCGTGTTGATGGCCTCGGCCGCCGCCGTCGCTCCGGCGAGGTCGATATCGGCGAGGCACACCTTGGCGCCCTCGTCCGCCATCATGTTGGCGCAGCCGAGCCCGATGCCCGACGCGCCCCCCGTGATCAGCGCTTTCTTGCCGTCGAGACGCCCCACGCTATCTTGGCCCCTGGAGGAAGCGCACGACCGGCAGGGAGATGAAGTTGGGCGTGAACGGCGACGTCCAGGCGATGATCTTGTTCATGAGGCCGGGGATGACGACGCGCCGGCCCTTCTCGAAGCCCTTGTAGCCGGTCTCGGCCACCTCTTCCGCCGTCATCATGGGGAATAGCTTGACCAGCACCGCCTTCTGCATGCCCGCTTCCTCCTGGAAGCCGGTCGCCACCGGGCCGGGGCAGACGGCGGTCACCGTGATGCCCGTGCCTTTCAGTTCGTTGGAGAGCGCTTCGGAGAACGACAGCACATAGGCCTTGGTCGCGTAATAGACCGCCATGAACGGGCCGGGCAGGAACGCCGCTGTCGAGGCGATGTTGATGATGCCGCCGCGGCCGCGCTCGCGCATGGCCGGCAGGAAGCGCAGCGACAGGTCCGTCAGGGTACGGATGTTGAGGTCGATCATCTCCTTCTGCCGGTCGCGGTCGAGGTCGCCCGCCGGGCCGTTGAGCCCGAAGCCCGCATTGTTGACGATGATCTCCGGCGTGATGTTGCGCGCATCGAATGCCTTCTGCACCTCGTCCACCGCGCCGGGTTTGGTGAGATCGACGGGCACTGTCGCCACCGGCAGGTCGAACTCGGCGGTGGCCCAGCCGGCGACCCGGTTGAGCTCGCCGTCGGACCGCGCGACCAGCACGAGCGCATAGCCTTCCGCCGCGAGCACCCGGGCGAACGCCTCGCCGATGCCACCGGACGCGCCGGTGACGAGCGCCACCTTGCGCTCGGACTTGCCGTCAGCACTGGGTGCGGGAACGTTCTGGGCCTCGTCCTCGGGCGCGGGCTGTTCTTTTGTCGCGGCCTTGGCCGCTTTCGCCTTGGCGGCGGGCTTGGCCCGCGTCCGGGTCTTCGCGCGCGCCTTGGGCTTGGCCTTCGCTTTTGCCTCAGTCTTTTCAGGAGCTTTCTCTGGCGCCTCTTCGGGAGCCGGTTCAGGAGCCTTCACAGGAGCTTTGGGCGGCGGCTTCGGTTTCACGACAAGCTTGCTTTTCGGCTTCTCTTCCGCCTCAGCGTCCTGCCGTGCCTCTTCGGTTTCCCGGGCCTTGATCGCCGCGACCGCCGCGCTGACTTCGGCCGCGGTCGGGGCAGTGTCGGCAGGCGCCTCTTCCGTCGTCGTTTCCTCAGCGGCAGGAGCGGCCTGCATCTCGGGCGCCGGCGGTTCGGGTGTTGCGGTCTCGGCAGGTTGAGGCGGTTCGGGTGCGGGTGCTTCAGGAGTCACGGCGTCCGACGGCTGTTCGGCTTCGGCGGGGGTGTCCGCAGGCACATCGCTTTCAGGCGCCGCTGCGTCTTCTGCCGGCACCTCGCCGGGTGCGGCGTCGGAGACAGCCTCTTCCGGTCCGGCGTCCTGCGCCTTGACGTCCTCCGGCTTCGCGGCTTCCGCCTTGACCTCGCCCGCGTCGTCCTTGATATCAGCCATTGCACTCCGCCATGGGGCTTTCCCTCGTGATGGATTGAGAGGTCATGCCAGCCCCAGCCATTCCTCGACCTGCTTGCGCAGGGCCACCCGGTCGCGGGTCGACACGCCGAGCAGCTCGGCCACGCGCCACACGAGGTTCGATTCGTAATCATCGAGCTTGCTGTCGGCGAGCACCACCTCCCACAGCATCTTGACCACCTGGCGCCGGCCGTCCTGGTCGAGGTCCTCGGCGAGCACGGAGGTGAAGCGGTAGAGATCGACCGCTTCCGAATCGCGTTCCTCGCCCTCCGCCATCAGCTTCAGCGCCGCGGCGTCGGTCAGGTTGAAATGGTCCGCGAGCAGCGTCTTCAGCCGCCGGTCTTCTTCCGGATGCCGCTCGCCGTCGATCCGGCTCGCGTGCACCAGAAGTGCTGCGAGCGCGGTCCGCGACCTGTTGTCCTCGGTGTCCTCCTGGTCACCGAACGTGTCCTGAAAAAGTTCCGCCAAACGTTCGAACATGCACAACCCCAGCTATTCCGACCGCGCCCCATCGGTCCGTTACGCGGGGCGGAGTCTAGAGCATGATCCGCGCCGTTTGAACCATTTGATGGGGATATTTCCGTCCGCGCCGTTCCGCGCTCCGCGTACGGCGGCGCGGGAGCCGGACATGGGAGTTTATCTGGGCCGGCGGGGCCCGAGGTCAACGGCGGCTCTTCCCGGGCGAGCGCAAGCGAGATCCGGGATCGTAACGAACGCAAGGCCCGCGTATGGAACGGTCCCGGCTCTGCGGCGCAGCGTTCCACGCCGCACCGCGTCCGGGAAACAACCCATCCGTTCCCTAGATTTAATCCGGCAACTGTATTTATGTCTGTGTCGAGAATGGCGTTCTGGTTTTCATGATGGCATTGGCCGTGACCAGCATCTTTCGCGCTACGGCGATGAGCGCGAGCTTGGCCGGTGCACCTCTGGATTTCAGCTTGCGATAGAATCTGGCGAAGCGATTGTCCCCTCTGATTGCAACGACGGCGGCCATGTAGAGCGCCTGTCGCACTCGTCGCCTGCCGCCTTTGATGGATCTATGACCACGCTTGAGGCCACTGTCATTGTTGAGTGGAGCAAGACCTGCCAGTGCGGCCACGGCTCTGCGTGTGATCTGTCCCAGTTCGGGCATGAGGCCGAGCAAGACGGTGGCCGTGACCGGGCCGATGCCCGGGATCGACGACACCAGTTGGTAGTCGTCCTTGAGGCCGGTGTCGGTCTCGATCAGCGCTGCGATGGTCTGTTCAAGGTGTTTGATGCGCCGTGTGAGCGCATCGATGTGATCGTTGATGTCGTCCGCGATGTCCCCCTCTGCGGTCTGCTTGAGCCGGGTCTTTTCCTGCTTTCGCATCTCGACCAACTGGTCTCGGCGGCGCAACAGGCTGTAGAGCCTGCATTTTCGGGGACAGGAGGCGGGTGCGGGTTCAAGCTCGAGGCGGCAGCCCATCTCCGCCAGCATGCGGGCATCGACGGTGTCGGTCTTGGCCAGATAGCCCGCGGCACGGGCGAAGTCCCGGGCCCTGGCCGGATTGACCCGGGCAAAGGCAATGCCCGCATCTTCGAGCATCCCGCTCAGCAGAGCATCGTATCCGCCAGTGGCTTCGAACACCACGAACACGTCACGCCGGTCAAGACCGTCGAGCCAGGTGGCAATGGCTTCGCGGTCATTGGCAATGCGGTGGGCTTTGCCCTGTCCGGTATCGAACAGATCGAGGTGAGCTTTGGAGATGTCGCAACCGATCACAATGTGGGGTAAAGTCATGAGGCCTGTCCCTGTGGTGCGGGGTCGTAGGTAAGACGCCCCGTGCAACTGTTCAGGTTATTGATCCAAGACGGGTGGGGAACCGCGCCGGCTCACGGTCTTGCCAAAAGCGGACCAGGGACCCAACGGTCTCCCACCCACTTCAACAATCGCACATCACGAATACACAGGGGCCCACTTACATGTTCGGCGGCCCTCAGCATCTGCATTATCCTCTGTCGTCATCCTTGGCCGAGCGATCAGCGAGGCCGAGGACCCATTGGCGACTGCTGCAGTTATCGGCACCGGTAAGTGGATCCTCGCCTGCGCTTCGCTCCGGCAAGGATGACAGGGAAGAAGCGGAATCAGGTATCCGGCACAAACACTGCGTCCCCTAGATCCCCGCCTGGCTCCTTTGTCATGCTCGTGCTCGACACGAGCATCTGGCCGCTGAAACGAGACCCTCGAGTCGGGCCTGTGCCCGCGAAGGCGGGTACCCGAGGGTGACAGCAAGAAAGAAGACGCGCCAAACCTCTTGTGTTCCCCGGATTCAATCCGGGGCCCATTTACATGGTCGGCGGACCGCGGCATCTGCGAATGGGTCCCGGGCCGGAGCCCGGGAAACGAAATTGTTGCGCGATCGCGTTCCCCGGGCGATCGCGAGCGAGACCCGGGGCCGTAACGAACGCAAGCCCTGCGTAGGGAACGGTGACGCCTCTGCGGCGCAGCGTTTCACGCCGCACCGCGTCCGGGATAAAAATTTTGCGCTCGGCGGTAAGGGGCTGTAGCGTGCCGCGTCGCGCGCCAGATGGGCATTGGGGAATGCCGCGCGCGGCAGGGGATTATTCGCGGAGAGAGACTCATGAACTGGTCGCCGGACAGGACCATCGTCAATTCGTGGAACGAGTGGGATCCGCTCAAGCACGTCATCGTCGGCGTCGCCGACGGCTGCTGCATTCCGCCGGCCGAGCCCGCGCTCGACGCCAAGGTGCCGGAGGATTCCGACATGCGCGGCATGTGGGGGCCGCGGCCGCAGGAGACGGTCGACAAGGCCAACGAGCAGCTCGACGGGTTTGCCAGGATCCTGGAGAGCCGCGGCGTGCGCGTCGACCGGCCGACGCCGATGGACTTCAGCCAGCCGGTCGCCACGCCCGACTGGGAGACCGGCTCCATGTTCGGCTGCATGCCGCCGCGCGACGTCATCCTCACCGTCGGCAAGGAGATGCTGGAAGCGACGATGTCCTATCGCTGCCGGTGGTTCGAGTACCTGTGCTACCGCCCGCTGCTGCAGCAGTATTACGACGAGGACCCGGGCATGCGCCATGAGGCGGCACCCAAGCCCCGTCTGACGGATGCCGACTATCACCCGGACTATCTCTCCGACGAGATCGGGGTCGAGAAGCGGCTGGAGTGGACCGCGGAGAAGTTCTTCGTCACGACCGAGGAAGAGCCCCTGTTCGACGCCGCCGACGTGCTGCGCTTCGGCCGGGACCTGGTCGTCCAGCACGGCTTCACCACCAACCTCAAGGGCATCGACTGGATCGCGCGCCACTTCCCGGACCACCGGGTGCACGCGGTGAACTTTCCGGGCGACCCCTATCCGATCCACATCGATGCCACCTTCACGCCGCTGCGCCCGGGCCTGATCATCAACAACCCGGAGCGCCGACTGCCCGACGACCAGCGTACCCTGTTCGAGAACAACGGCTGGGAGATCGTCGATTCCGCCCGCCCCGCGCACAATTCGCCGCCGCCGCTGTGTTATTCGAGCGTGTGGCTTTCGATGAACGTGCTCGTGGTCGACCCCAAGACCGTCTGCGTCGAGGCCAGCGAGGTGCACCAGATGGACCAGCTCGACAAGCTCGGCTTCGAGGTCCTGCCCGTGCCGTTCCGCGACGCCTATGCCTTCGGCGGCGCGCTGCATTGCGCCACCACCGACGTCTACCGCGAGGGCACGTGCGAGGATTATTTCCCGCACCAGCCGTGAGCCGCGCGGACCCGGTTGCGCGGGAAAGTGCTGTGCGTTAACCAAATCGCAAGATCCGTGACAATGCAAAATTGACAGGTGACGGGTTTTTCCTGACAATGCGCGCTTGACAACACTGGCCGAAATATAAGTTTTTCTGAGTCCCGGCAACACGATGGCGAATACGCGCGAAACCTCCCGAAACGCAGGGGCGATGGACTCGTCTGACGCCGGGTTCGCCGATCCCGGCGAGCACCTGCGCCACGAGATGACCCGGCTCGGCCTCGACCAGGGTGCGCTGGCGCAGGAAGTCGGCGTTTCCCGCCAGACCGTCAACAACATCATCAACGGCCGGCAGAACATCTCGCGCGCCATGGCCGCCAAGCTCGGCCGGCTGATGGGCCGCAGTTCCGATTACTGGCTGGCCGCGCGGTTCCCGGTTTCCGGCACCTCTGTCACCGGCCGGTCCGTGCCGTCGAGTGATGACGCGGCACGCGGGGCGCCCGCCCCGGTTCACGGCGGCGCATCGATCCTGGTCGACCACCAGATCGTCAGTGCGGTACATCAGGGCATCTTCGTCATCGACCCGTTCGTGGAAGCCAATGTGCGCTCCGCGTCGGTCGATCTGACGCTCGACGACTTCGTCGTCACCGCCGACGGCGAGAGCGTCGACATTTCCGACGCCGACTATGTGCTGCGCGCCGGCGCCAGCGTCACCGTCAACACCCGCGAGAACATCGAATTCCCCGTCGACTACATGGGCCGCGTCGGCGCCATGACGGAATATGCCCGCTACGGCATCATCGTCGCCCACGGCTTCCAGGTGGACCCCGGATTCCGCGGCCACCTGCAGTTCAGCCTGTTCAATGCCGGAGCCGGCGACTTCAAGCTCGCAGCCGGGCGCCGCATCATCAGCCTCGAGATCTGCCCGCTGGGCGCCGTACCGCAATCGGCCTATGCCGGAGCCGATGCGCCGATCGACGAGCGCCGCGAGGAGATCCAGCGCTATTTCCGGATCAAGGACGCGGCCTCGATCTGCGCCCAGCCGATTTTCGATCACCTCAAGAGCCTGATCACGGTCGACAACCGGCAGGCCCGCAAGTGTGCCCGCCTCGACGATCTCGAGATCGAGATGTCCAGTGCCGATGAGGCTGTCGCGGTGGACGGCGTTGTCCGCGGTGCGCTTGACGCCCTGCGGACCCGCGTCCAGATCAGCGCCACGGGCAATGGCGACACCATCATCAATTTTTTCGCCAAGCAGGCGCGTCAGATTTATCTGACGGGCGACGAGGTTCGCGCCGCGCTCTCGGTATTCAAGGTCGAAACCGTAGGCTCCGGCGATTCCGTCTTCGTCTCCCGGCAGGGCGCCGACCGCATGCTGGCCATCCCGCCGCAGGATGCCGAGATTTCATTGCAGCATTTCGCCGATCAGCTCGACATCGATGCGCCCACCATGATCCTGCTGATGACGGGTCTCATGGGATACGGCGAACTGAGCTGAAATGGCCACCTGTGGATAAGTCGAACTGTAAAATTATTTTTGACTCATACACTTATTAACAAGCTGTAAAAAATTATAAGTTTTTCTTGCGCGCCTTCCTGCTTTGTGCAGGAATCCGAGTCCAACGAAACAGCCTGTCGCGCGATGCCCGGTTACC
This sequence comes from Hyphomicrobiales bacterium, assembly GCA_965275905.1. Lineage (GTDB taxonomy): Bacteria > Pseudomonadota > Alphaproteobacteria > Rhizobiales > JAJFHC01 > CBDAQD01. The sequence goes on from CBDHYJ010000019.1 coordinate 17,993, forward strand.
CGCAAGTGACATCCAGCGCCAGGTCGGGGCCCGGAGAGCGAGCCTGGATTTCAATCCTGTGAGGCCGAATTCGCCTGTCATCCGACATCGGCGCCACACTGGCTCAAAGGCAACCTGCCCCTCGTTGTGCGAACCGGCTCGCCCGGTTTCGTACGGTCTAACCCACAGAGGACGCAGAAATGACACTTGCACTTCAATTGCCGACATTCCTGCTTGGTCGCGACAACTGGCAAGCCGCACGGGGGCACCGTCGCGAAGGGGGCGTCAGGCACATGAATCTCACCCATGACCAGAGGGCCGGAATCGAACCGATGGTCGAGGCTCTCAAGGATGAAAATCCGGAAAACTGGCTGGCGGACGCGCGCCTGCGACCGCTTCAGCGCCGGTTCGAATCCGGCCTTAACACCGAGCAATGGCACGCCCTCGGCGCTTTTGAGGACGGCGAGGTCGCGGCCTTGCGTATCGCCGGTTTTCCGGACCTTGCATCCGGAACCGCATCGCTCGAGGAACCTCTCGGCGACTGGCCCGCACCGCGGGGCTGGCCGGTGACGGCAGCGCGGATCATGGTTTCGCTGGCTGCTGTGGACAAGGACCCGCTCGCTTACGGAAGCCCGGCAAATCCACGCCTGTGCCGGCACATCAATCGCTGGACGCGAACGCCGGGCATACCGCTTCGCGCGCCCACCCAGCTCGGCTGGCGCACGCCCGGCCTGTCCGTTGCCTTCGACAATGCCTTTGACGGCCGTGTAACAACGCCCGCGACCATCGGTCTGGGCTGCGTTCGCAACCCGCGGGGCGAACCGCTCGCCATCATGTTGCTGTCGGACATTCTCGATGGCCTGGGCCGGAGCGAAATCGAGGCGCTTCAGCAACCGGACTTCAGGTTCGACATCCCGGGGTCGAACGGCGATGTCGGACTGGCCGCCAAGTCCCCGATCCTGTCGGCGGACGCTAGCGACAAAATGGCGATCCGGTTCGATCAGACGGGATGCCGCCCGGACCGGCGCGCCCCCAGATCAGCTCAGAATGCTCTCGATGCGCTCCACACGGCCATCAGGGAAGCGCCCGCCTACCGGACCGTGCTCCAGGAGGGCGAAACTCTGCTTGTCAACAACAGGCAGGCTCTATGCCGGCTTGACACCGGCCGCATGTCACGGCGCTGGCTGATCCGCGTGTTCGGCGGACCCAGGGCCTAGACGATTAAAGGGGTCAATCCGGAAGACCGAGGCCGCGCTTCAGCGGATCGAGATGCTGTTCATAACGCTTCCACCGGCCGGCTGACGTCTTGTAGACCGGCTGGCGGACCTGCCAGACGCTTGCCGTGTTTACGGTCCGCTCGTTACGATGGAAGTCGAGACAGGCGTCGTCCCAGTCGAGGCCGATGAACTCGACCATCCTGCGGCTGACGGCTTCCTGATCTGCCACCAGATCTTCGTAGACGACCTCGTGGATCGGGACGGGCAACACCGATTTCCAGTGCTCCATGAGTCGCTCGTGCTGACGGTAGAACAGACCGATATCCTCGAGATCGAACCAGAACGGATTGGTCATGGATGCGGTGAAATTCTGAAAGAAGATCGACAGGCCGCAATCCATCGGATCGCGTTTACAGTAGATGATGGATGCTTTCGGGAACAGGATCGCGATCAGGCCGAGATTGAGAAAATTGAAAACGTACTTGTCGACGATGCGCCCGGCCTGGGCACCGGCCTTGGCACTTAATTCAGCCAGATATTCCTCGCCGAGCGGAACAAGTCCCGCGCCGGCGATCTTGGAAACATCGCGCGGGTACCGGAGTTCCCCGTCCCTTATCGCGGCCAGAGTTCCTGCTGTTTGATCCATTTTCCGCAACTCGCCGACGCCGGCAACGTCCGGATGACTCGAGAGGATCTGCTCTGTAAGCGTGGTCCCGGACCGCGGCATCCCGACAACGAAGACAGGCAGGTCAGTATTGATCCCGGTTTCCCTATGCGCGGCGAATGCCTCCGGCGTGAAGGCATCGATCAGTTGATCGAAGCTCGCGCGCAAGGCATCCCGATCACAGGGAGAGACCTCCTTCATGACGTCATTCGCCTTGAGGTAGTAGGCAAATGCGCCGTCATAGTCCTTTTCACTCTGCCGCATCTTTGCGGCCGCAAACAGGACGCGCGACCGCGTCTCGACAGTCATTGATTTCGATTCGAGCGCACTTTCCAGCTTTGTGATCACCGCCTCGGTGTCGCCATCCAGCTGGTTCGTCTCGGCGAGCCTGAGATGCACTTCAAAAAAGTCGGGATCTATCTCCAGCGTGCGTTCGTAACACTTGCGAGCCGCCTCGAAGTCGCCAAGCACTTCAAGCTGGTTTCCTTTGCCAAAGTGCGCCCGATGAAGTTTCGGATCGATCGCGATTGCCGCGTCGAATGCTTCAATCGCGGCCTCGGCGTCATTTGCGTTACAGAGCATGTTCGCAAGGTGGAGTTGATACTCCGCGTTTTCCGGCGCCCTCGAAACGGCATTCCTGTAGGCAACGATTGCAGCGTCAATGAGGCTGAGGGTGCCCAGACAGAATCCGAGACGATCCCAGTAGTGGGCATTGTCCGGTGCAAGCGATACGGCATCCTTCAAGAGGGCATACGCCTCCTGACCGCGCGCCTGTTTCAGCAGAATTTCGGCCAGCGCATACCGAAACTGAGGCAGATCCGGGCGATGCACGACCAGTTCCCGAATTGACGCCTCGGCCGCCTTTTCGTTTTCTGCAGCGAGATGGCGGCGCGCCTTTTCCCAGAGCGCCTCCAGGGCCTTGTCGCCGACAATGGCAGGGGTACCGTTTGCAGACGATTTCCTGTTCCGCTTCTTGGCCAGGCGGCGCTCCTTGCGGCTGAGAGAAGGCTGCGTGGCGGCGGCTTGCAGACTGTTCATGGTGCCTCGATCCGGTGATTCATCACCGAGCCGCTGGGCTCGGCTGATTTGATTTGCGCATTGCTTGGCATGTCAGACAATCCGCCCAGGCGATCTCCGCGAGAGCGCATGACCGGGGCCGGGTCGCTGCGGACGCAATGACCGCGCTCAAGAGACACCTTCGCCTTCGAGTGCAACCTGCAGCGGTTTGAGGTGACGTTCGTAGCGTTTCCAGCGATCAACCGCTGTGCTGTTGATCTCCCGGCGCACCTGCAGCACGCTGCTGGTCTTGACGGAACGCTGCGCTTCGTGAAACCGCAGGCAGGCTTCGTCCCATTCAAGCCCGACATGGTCAATAATTGTTCGGCTGACCGTTTCCTGGTTTTCGACAAGCTCCTCGTAACAGACCTCCAGAACCGGTTTTGGCAGCACTGCGTTCCAGTGATCCATCATGCGCCGATACTGCCGGTAGCAGAAACCGATATCTTCCAGGCTGTTGGCAAAAGCGAGACCGGGCACATTCTCGAAGTATTGCATGAAGCAGGACAAACCGAGATCCATCGGGTTGCGCTGACAGTCGATGATCGCAGCATTGGGGAACAGGAACGCGATCAGGCCGAGATTGAAGAAATTGAACAACAGCTTGTCGCACACCCGTTCAGGTCCATCGCCGACCCGGCGCGAGAGTTCGGCAAGATAGTCACCCGCAATGCTTGAAAGATGATCCTGACTGATCTTTCCGGCGTCGCGAGGATAGCGAAACTCGCCCTCGCGGCTGGCGATGAGCGCCTCCGATATCTGTCCGAGCTTGGGCAGCTCGCCGACGCCCACCGCCGAAGGATGACTGGAGATGATCTGCTCGATCAACGTCGAGCCGGAACGCGGCATGCCGACAATGAAAACCGGACGACTGGACGGCGAACCAATCGAGCTGCGGTTCTCGAAGACCGATTCCGGGAAGGCGGCAATCGTCTGGTCGACGAGGCGGGCGAAGTTGTCTCTGTCAAATCGGTTGACGGCATGAACGCAGGCATTGGCCTCCGCATAGCATGCGAATGCTTCATCGAACCGCTTCCGGCGCCTGTTGATCAGACCTTTCGCAAAGAAAACGACGGAACGTTCTTGTTGCGAAAGAGCGTGACGCGCGGAGAGGTCGTTGAGACTGGCGAGCAGGGCTTTGTCTTCATCTTCGGACAGAGCCAGTGAGGCTAGCCTATATTGAAAGTCTACATTACGGGGATCGAGTTCGGCGGCACGCCGAAAGCAGGCCTGTGCCGCTTCAATCTCGCCAAGCGATTGATGCTGTTTGCCTTTTTCATTGTATGCTCTGGGCAGTTCGGGATCGAGCTCGAGTGCACGATCACACGCGCCAATGGCCGCAGCAGGGTCGTGACGCTCGTAATGCGCCGCGGCAAGCAGCAGGTGGAGTTGCGGATTTTTCGGTTGCAGTTCGATAGCTTTCTTGTAGGCAATCTCCGCCGCATCGAATTGATTCAGATCCATCAGGCAAAGCCCGAATTGTTGCCAGCACTCCACCTTCTCGGGCCGCAGTTGAACAGCCGCCTTATAGTGGACGAATGCATCTTCCAGAGCACGCCGCTTTTGCAGTAGTCCGGCGAGGACAAGATGCGCCTCACAATGCTTCGGATCGGCTTTCAGGGCCCGGCGACATGCCAGTTCGGCCCCATCGTAGCGGCCGGCGCTGAAGTATTCGGCGACTTTCTGAAAGTCAGGATTGTGTGGGCGGCCGTTGCCGGTCATCATTGCCGGTGATGCCGGTCGCTGTTTGCCAAGCTTTCTGGCCCGGCGCCGATCCTTGCGATTGGTCGTTTGCTGCATGCGGACAGCCTGCAAGCCGCTCATAAGCCCAGCCTCATTCGAATTGTCCCAGCAAGACGATCGACCGATTCGATTAACGCTTTGTTAAGCATAAATCGAAGCCGCCACACGGCAGCGAAACGCATGCGGGATCTTCGGAAGGAGCGCGGCTTAATTCTCAGTTCGCAACAGTCGTGCGGCAGTCATAGTCTTCGGTCAATGAACCGACATCAGCGCTGTCTGGCTCTGTAAGGACGTCACGCAAAGGCAGGCCGCCTTGGGAAACAGCCGCATTTCGGAACTGCGTCCATTTCTCTGGATCAGCGCTCTCTGCGAATAGCGCGAAATCGCGGGCACGCCCAAGGGTGCGAAGCAGACCGGTATCTGTAACCCGGCCAAGCAGGGCTCTGACAAGTGAATGGCTCATGGCTGCGGAGTGCGTGAGTGAACGTTGTGTGTACCTTGTAATTAGGTACGTATTGTTGACGCTCTTGGATCAGTCATCACTCTCGTAGAACGAACGCATGAGATCCAGAGCCCCGGCAAGGTCGCCCGCATCCACTCTCGCCTGGAACGTCTCTTTCCCCAGCGCCGCAAACCCGGGCACAGCGGCGAGTTCCGACGCATCCGCGTTCTTGAAGCCCATGAACCAGTTCGGGAAATGGCGCGCATTCATTTCGCCTTCTTCAAGAAGGATCTTCGTATGATGTCGGGGGTCCTCGGCAATACGCCCGTATGTCGCGCGCACGGCCTCACGTTCGCCTTCGAGCATCTGGATGAAATGTCCCCGGCTCGTGTCCGATGAATACCGGTAGATCAGGAGGCCGGTAAGACCATCCCGCTCGTTGTTCTGCCGGCTGACAGTCAGAATATCCTCAAGCTCGGCATTGTTCATCGGCGCGCCGGCCTGGCTGACATAGATCAGGTAATGCATCCACTCCCCCAAATCGGCGTCATGCGGTCACCTCCCGCTATATAAGCGCTGCACGCTGCAAAGCCGAGCATTCTGTACTTCAACACGGTAAAACGAGCAAGAGTCAAAATTTGATAATATCAAATCTCTTTCAGATTATGAAAAAACTTGACTCCGAAGAGCGCCAAAGCTTGAATTGCTTTGATATAGGGAAATCGAATTTCATTTGGGGGTCCCTTGACCGCAGATACCCATCTGACGCATTCCGGCGGAGAAAGACCTGCAGGTTCACTTGAGCAGGTCATCGCGAAGGCGCGGTCGGAGAAATCACCGCGAACCATTCAGTCTGTCGACCGGGCACTCGACGTCCTCGAAGTCTTGGCGTCGGCCGGCGGCGAGCTGACCCTGAACGTGATAGCGGAACGCGCCGGCCTGAACGTCTCGACCTGTCATCATCTCCTCAGCACGCTCGCCAACCGAGGCTACGTCGACCGCAATGCCCAGGGCCGCACATATTTCCTTGGCACCAAAATCCTCGAGCTGTCGTCTTCCCGCGTACGCCAGTTCAACATTCTGGACATCGCAATGCCGGAGCTTCGACGCCTCAACGAGACGACTCGGGAAAGCGTCCATCTCGCGGTCATGCAGGGCCACCGGCTCACCACGCTTGCAAAGCTCGATTCGACGCATGCGGTCCGCGTCGGCACCGATACGGTCGGAAAGGACAATGCATCGCACGCCACCGCCACAGGCAAGGCGATTCTGGCCTGGCTGCCGGAAACGGAGATCGCCCGGGTGATCGCGGAACATGGCCTCGAACAATTCACCCCGGGTACAATCACCAATATCGCCGACCTGATGGAGGATCTCCGTCACGTCAGGCGCAACGGCTTTTCCCTGGACAAGGAAGAGTTTCAGCCCGGCGTCACCTGCATTGGAGCAGCCATTCGCGATCATTCCGGCGCGGTGATCGGCTCGATCAGTTGTTCTATGCCGCAGATGCGTGCCGAAGAAAATCATGTCGAATTCGTCACCAACGCCGTGCGCACCTGCGCCCGATCGTTGTCCGAAAAACTCGGCAGCCCGAAGGACGCCACATTGACGTCACAAGGCGCCGCTTAGAATTACAATCAAAGGTTAGAAACACACAATAAATCAATCAAAAGTTGCAGTGGAGGACCCCCGGAAATGGCTATGCCAGAAAATGTGAAGACGAGTGCTGACTTCCCTATCCCAGAGACCATGAAGGCTTGGGTGTTGGGAGATCCGGGACAACTTACGCTGGAAGACAAGCCGATTCCGGTACCGAAGCAGGCTCAGGTGCTCGTCCGAATCGACGCCGTCGCGATTTGCGCGACCGATCTTGAAATCATTCACAACGGTCCGCCGGCGATGATCAACGGCCAGTTGCCGTTCAACCAGGGCTTTACGCCCGGTCACGAATATATGGGAACGGTCGTGGCGCTTGGGCCGGGAGTCGACGAATACGCCATCGGGGACCGGGTAACGGTCGAGATTCATGCAGGCTGCGGACAATGCAAGCGGTGCCGCGAGGGCATGTACACGTCGTGCCACAACTACGGCAAGAATTACGGCGACGTCGACAAGGGACACCGTGCCAACGGCTTCACGACCGACGGCGGTTTCTGCGAATACCAGGTCAACAACATCACGACTCTGATCCACGTATCCGATGACATGTCCGACGAGGAAGCAACCCTCGTGGTGACCGCCGGCACGGCGATGTACGGCCTGACGGAGCTTGGCGGGCTCGTTGCCGGCGAGAGCGTTGTCGTTACCGGTCCCGGACCGATCGGACTGCTGGGTGTCGCCGTCGCCAAGGCGCTTGGCGCGCAGCCCGTGATCCTGACCGGTACGCGGGACAACCGGCTCGAGATGGGCAAGAAGCTCGGCGCCGACCACGTCATCAACGTGCGCAATGAGGATCCCGTCGAAGCGGTGAAGCGCATCATGGACGGCAACGGCGTCGATTACGTAGTGGAGTGCGCGGGCGCCTCCGGCGGGGTCGACCAGGCGGCTCAGATGGTCAACCGGGGCGGCAAGATCTGTCTGGCCGCGTTCCCTCATGAACCCGAGCCGGTCGATATCGCGCATCTCGTGCGCAACAACATATACATCTACAGCATCCGCGGCGAAGGCAAGAGCGCCACGCACCGTGCGGAAGCTTTCATGCAGCAGAAGCGCTTCGACGCCACGCTGATCCACACCCACACCTTCCCGATGACGGAACTGGAGGAAGCCCTGCGCTACGCCAAGGACCGCGTCGAGGACGCCATCAAGGTCGTGGTCAAGAACGATCACGCCGCAGCCACACAGGCGGTTGCGGCAGAGTAGCCGCGGAAGATCAATCCAGGGGACGTGAAACATGTTGACCTGTGATGACTATCTGATGCCGGAAACGCTCGAGGAAGCGCTGTACCTTTGGGCCGACCTGCCCGAGGGCAGCCGGCTCGTGGCCGGGGCTACCGACCTGCTGCCCTGGGCACGCGAAGGCCGCGCGGGCGACGTCCATGTGCCGGCAATGCTCGACCTCAGCAGGACCCAGGAATTGCAGGGTTATGCGCTGGAGAGTGCAAGGGTGCGGCTTGGAGCGAATGTCGTCTATCAGGACTTCCTGACGGACGACACGCTCAAAGCCCACCTGCCCTGCATGCCCTATTGTGCCATCTGGTTTGCTGACGACCAGATCCGCGAACAGGCAACACTTGCGGGCAACATTGTCAATGCCTCACCGGCGGCCGACGGTACGCCGCCGGTCATCGCCCTGAACGGCACAATCGAGATCGCTGGTCTGGAGAACGGCACGGTCACACGCCGCACGCAGGCGGTCAGTGAATTCGTCACGGGTCCGGGCCGCACCACACTCGCGCCCGGTGAAATCGTGACGGCCGTCGAACTCGATTCCGCGCTCGGTTATGGCGGATCGTTCGAGAAAGTCGGTCAACGGCGTTCCCTGGTGATCTCGGTCGTCTGTGCGGCCTGCGTCGTCAAGCCATCGGCTGACGGCAGCACTTTCGAGGACGTGCGGCTGGCCATGGGCGGCATTGGCCCCGTGCCGGTCCGCCTGGGCGAGATCGAAGCATTCCTGAAAGACAAATCCATCACTGCCGATATTGTCCGGACAGCAGCGCGGATGAACGACGGCCTCGTCAACTCGCGGACGCGGCGTGAGTACCGTCGGGAGGTGGTGGAAGGATTTATACAACGCGCCCTCGAGGATGCGCTGGCGGATGCCGGCACACCCGTCGAGCCGGTCGCAATGAAAGAGGTCGTTGATGCCTGATCTCCAAATGGACGTAACCGTCAACGGACGTCGCCGTACTAAGCCGGCCGAGCCGCACATGCGTCTCCTGGACTACCTGCGTGACGACCTGAACCTGACAGGAACCAAGGAGGGCTGCGGAGCGGGCGAGTGCGGCACCTGTTCCGTCTTTGTCGACGGCAAGCTGGTCAAGTCCTGCCTGATGCCGGTCGCCAAGGCGAACGGGGCCGAGATCGAAACCATCGAGGGCATCGCCGCCAGGGGCGAGCTCACGCACCTCCAACAGGCGTTCCACAAGACCGGAGCCAGCCAGTGCGGATACTGCATTCCCGGCATGGTCATGGCGGCAACGTCTTGCCTGCGCGAGAACCCTCACGCGGACGTCGAGGAGATCAAGGAACGTCTCGGCGGCAACATCTGCCGCTGCACCGGATACACAAAGATCTTCGAGGCCGTGGAACTCGCACGCGATGTCATGAACGGTACACTGGCCGAGTCTGCGCTTGAAGCCCCTGGCGCCGGTGACTCCTTTATCGGCAACAACGTTCGCCGCCTCGATGCGCCGAGCAAGGTGACCGGCGCGCTGAAATATGCCGGTGACATGGTCATGCCGGACATGCTGCACATGCAGGTACTGCG
>CBDHYJ010000020.1:0-23769 GCA_965275905.1 Hyphomicrobiales bacterium
TCGCAAACATGGCGCAGGTGGCGAGTGCCGCAACCGCCATGGAACCGGGAAGCCGGCGCGATGCAATATAGAGCGTGTGGAACAGGCGGCTCACTATGTTCGCCCGTTCGACTATGTAGCCCATAAAGAGAAATAACGGGACCGCCGTCAGCACGTCGTTCGCCATGACCGAATAGGTCTGGTTCACGAACAGGTCGAAGATCCGGTTGTCGAACAGATGCCGCATGCGCTCGGCGTCGAAGTAGGCGTAGTAGCCGAAGCCGACAGCCATCGCCATCAGCGTGAATGCGATCGGAAACCCGAGAAGAATGACGAGGATAAAGATCCCCAGCATCATCACCGCGACTTGAGGATCGGTCATGGCTTGTTCTCCTGCTCGGGCGTGATGACGTCGACAGCTTCGCTGCCGTGTTCGAGGACCTCGCGCTCATGCTCGTGGAGCAGCATGTCCTCCATCTCCTCAATGTCTTCCATGTGCTTCGGCCAGGCATTCTCGCGGATGCAGATGATGCAGCGGAAAACCTGGGCAATGCCCTGAATCAGCAGCAGAATTCCGGCTGCAGTGATTATCGTCTTGAACTGAAATATCGGAACGTTCGCGGGGCTCATGACGGAAACCTCGAAGTACCGCCACGACCTGCTGGCATATTTCCAGCCCGCGAAAATGAGAGCGAGAACACCGGGAAAGAAGAAAATGAAATACAGGACCAGTTCGACCTTCGCCTGGGTCCTCGGCGACCAGAGCCGGTAGATGAAGTCGCCCCGGACGTGGCCGCCGCGCGACAGCGTGTACGCTCCGCCCATCATGAACAGGGCGCCATACATCATGTAGCTGATGTCGAACGCCCAGGACGTCGGGTCGCGCAGGACGTACCTGACGAACACCTCGTAGCCGACACCGAATGTCATAACGAGGATGCACCACGCAAAGGCCTTGCCGAACCAGGCGGACACCTTGTCGGCAAAGAGTATGTAGGATTCCATTTCCCGCCCCGAAAAGCTGTGACCCTAATATCAGGGCGGTGCAACCTGCACCGCCCTGAACGTTTTAGCGCTATTCGTTTCTCAGGTCAGAAACTGATTTTGCCCGGGAAGTAGTGCTGGTAGGCCAGCTTGTAATCCGCCGCGTTCATCAGGTCGTAGAATGCGACTCGCTCGGACCAGGCTTTCTGGCTGTCCACCACCTTCTTGAAGAACGCATCGCCGGTGAGTCCCTCAAGGACCTTGTCCCAGGACTCGAGCTGCGCCTTCATGATCGTCTCGTCAGTGCGGTAGACGTTGACGCCGTCTTCCTTGATGAGCTTCTGCAGGTCGGCCGAATACTTGTCCATGGCCATCCCGTAGTTGGCCGTGTTGGCGGCCTCGGCGGCGTGCTCGAGAATGGCCTGCTGTTCCTTGGGCAGGCTGTCGAACTTCGACTTGTTGAAGATGATCTCGAAGAACTCGGCCGCCTGGTGGTAGCTGCCCATATGATAGTGCTTCGACACGTCCTGGGCACCAAACTGGCTGTCCGCGGTCGGGTTGTTGAACTCGAACGCCTCGATCACGCCGCGCTCCAGCGCCGGAACGATCTCGCCACCCGGAAGCTGCGTAACCTTCAGGCCCATGCCCTGCATGATGTCCGTGGCCAGTCCGACCGTGCGGTATTTCAGGCCCTGCATGTCGTCGGCGCTCTTGACGTGCTGCTTGAACCAGCCCAGAGGCTGGGTCGGCATCGGCATTGCGAAGAAGCCGACGAGGTCAAGACCGAGGATCTTCTGCACGAGTTCCTGGTACAGGTCCTTACCGCCACCATAGTGAATCCAGGCCAGAACCTGGGATGCGTTGGCGCCGAACACCGGGCCGGTGCCGAACAGCGAGGCGGCCTTGTTCTTGCCGTACCAGTACGCGGTCACCGTGTGGGCGGCATCGAGCACGCCGTCATGACAGGCGTCCTGGACCTGGAAGGCCTTAACGACCGCACCGGCCGGCAGATAATCGATCTTGAGCCGTCCTCCGGACATCGCCTCGACGCGCTCGACATATTGCTTGGCCATATCGGTGAAGATGGACTTGGCACCCCATGACCCCTGCATCTTGAGTGTTGTGGTCTGCGCCCGCGATATCTGCGGCATCGCTACAGTTGCGGCGCCTGCGCCGGCGACCACGGCACCACTCTTGAGAAACTTGCGGCGTGAAACCACCGACTTCGTGGATTTCGACATGTTTTCCTCCCTGGCTTTTCCCTGGACTTCAGTCCCGCCGACACCGTGTTACTGCGAATGCGGCTTATCGTGTTCGACCGGTGCACGGCATTTATAGACCGCGCAGACCGGAACAGTCGACAGGAACCGATTTGTTGTCTTTAGACCATTTGATTGTTCGCGCATGCCTTGGCAAGCGTCAAACCGCAGACTTATGAATTTGGCGTGATTTCTATCACCGCTTCGCCGCTTTTTTCTGCCAACACCTTTTATTTGCTGGGCTTTTCCGGCGATCCCACAATGTGGAATTTTTTCTCAAAAACGGCACTGACGTCACTGGACAGCAAACGGCACACGCGCCCGCACCCGCTCTGCAGGAATACGTTTCAGCGCCAATGGCATTGCCGCTCAGGCGGCGTCCTTTTTCGGAAGGTAGGGCGTCATCCAGTGCAGCCCATCTGCCGTCTTGCCCGCGGGCCGGTACTCGCAGCCGATCCAGCCCTCGTAACCGAGCCGGTCAATATGCGGCAGCAGGTAGTCGTAGTTGATCTCGCCCGATCCCGGCTCGTGCCGGCCCGGCGCATCTGCAAGCTGCATATGCGCGATGCGGCGCAGATTGTCCTCGATCGTGCAGCTGAGATCACCTTCCATGATCTGCATGTGATAGATGTCGTACTGCAGCCAGAGATTGGTCGATCCGACTTCATCCATCAGCGTCAGTGCGTCTTTGGATGTGCTCAGGTAGAAGCCCGGCATGTCACGGGTATTGATCGGCTCAATCAGCAGCTTGATGCCGGCTTTGCCCAGTTCCTTGGCAGCAAACCGCAGGTTTTCAACGAGTGTACGACGAACCAGTTCAGGATCGGTGCCCCACGGCGTGATACCGGACAGGCAATTGAGTTGCGGGCACCCGAGCGCCTTCGCGTAATCGATCGCCCGGCCAACACTTTGCTGAAATTCCCCGACTCGGGCCGGCAGACATGCAAGACCGCGTTCGCCAGCGTCCCAGTCTCCCGCAGGCATGTTGTGCAGCACCAGCGAAAGCTTGTTCTGTTCAAGCTTTTCGGTGATCTGTTCGGGCTCGTAGTCGTAGGGAAAGAGGAACTCCACCCCCGTGAATCCGGCCTTCGCCGCAGCCTCAAAGCGATCGAGAAACTCGACCTCATTGAACAGCATTGTAAGATTGGCGTTAAAGCGCGGCATACATGCCCTCCAAACTATACTCCAATCGCCCCAAAGCCCCGATTCGATTGCCCTTCTCTATAATACACCATGCAATTGCGATTTGCGCCAGACCGCAACCCACAGGAAATTGTCGTTTAGATTAACGCGAATTGGGTGTGGTTGACACCAGCTTCCGGTCCGCGTTTGCGGCAACTTCGAGCGAAACCAGTTCCTCGCCGGAAGGCAGCGGCGCCTTGCGGTTCCTGATCCAGGCGGCGACGTCCCGCCACACCTTCTTCCGCTGCTTGTCCCGCAGGAGCATGTGCCAGCCGTTCTTGTAGTGAACGAAACGGCGCGGCGACTTGAGTGTTCTGGCGACCTCGAATGTCGGGTCTTCCGGCACGAGCTCGTCATTCTGGCCATAGAGGTAGAGCACCGGAGTCTTGATGTTGGGGGCGGCATCGTGCGCCTCGTCCATCAGCGTCACAAGGCCGTAGATCGAGTCGATCCGCGTCTTCTTGATGACAAGAGGATCTGCGCCCAGCTTGCGCAACATATCGATATTGTCGGACGGGCGAACGCCGAGGCCGCGCCCGGTCGCGGTCATGGACGGGACCGAATGAGAAGCAATCCAGAGTGCCGACTTGTAGAACGGGTTCATTGCGCGCCATCCCCACACCGCGGGCGCCACGAGAATTGCTCCAGACGCTTCCGGCACGCCCGGCCCCGCCAGGGCCGACATAACCACCGCGCCACCCATGCTTACGCCCAGCAGATAGACCGGCGCATTGCCGTGGCGGCGTGCGATCATCCGCGCAGTGGATCTGACGTCGGAGACGAGAACATCCGAACCCGCCCAGATACCCGGCTGGTCGGTCCGGCCAAAGCCCCGCTGATCGTAGGCGTAAACAGTGATGCCACGCTCGCGAAACCACGGAGCGGACATGGCGAAAGCGTTGGAATAGTCGTTGAAGCCGTGCAGCGCCAGGATCACCGCTCGTGTCCGTCGCGCACGCCAGACCTTGAGCGGCAGTCGTGCGCCGTCGGCCATCACCACAGCGGCCTTGTCCAGTCTCGGCTCCCCGGTCTCTTCCAGGAACCCCTGGATCGTCGGCGCACAACCGGACAACGCGATTGCGGCAACAATCGCGGCAAGACCCCAGCGGACTTTCCTCCATTCAACCGACAAGGCGGACCACCTCAGTACGCAGATGGGGCAGAAGTTCGCTCTCGAACCAGGGGTTCTTCCGCAGCCAGGCATTGTTGCGCCAGGACGGGTGGGGCAGAGGCAGAACACCGGGTTTTCCGGTAAGGGCAACATATTCCCGCCAGGCCGCCACGGTCTCGGTCAGATTTTTCCTCCGAAGCGCGCCAAGATGCCAGGCTTGGGCATAGAGACCGATGACGAGAAGCAGTTCCGCATCCGGCAATTGTGCAAACACCTGGTCGCGCCAGGCCGGGGCGCATTCCCTGCGCGGCGGCAGGTCACCGCCCTTTGCATCGAGACCCGGAAAACAGAAACCCATCGGGACGATGGCGATCCGCGACGTGTCGTAAAATGTGTCCCTGTCGACACCGAGCCAGTCGCGCAGGCGGTCGCCGCTCGGGTCGTTGAATGGAATGCCGGTCTTGTGAACCCGGGTCCCCGGAGCCTGCCCGGCAATCACGAGCCGCGCTGTCTTCGATGCACGCACGACAGGACGGGGCTCGTGCGGCAAAGGCTGTTTTCCCTCTGCCGGGTCATCCGCGCAAAGCCGGCACCGCGAGATGCGCGCCAAAAGCGCCTCGAGATCGCTGCGTCCGGCATCGCCAGCCGTATGTTCAGAGGTCGATGACAAGGCCATCATGCGCCAATTCAACAATACTCGCCGCCGCATTCTCGAGCATCGACGGACCCAGATGCGTGAGAATCATCCGCTTCGCCTGCAACAGCGGAAGCTTAGAGACAATTGTCTTGTAATCCAGATGATATGGTGCCGTCCGTTCGTACATGTAGCACTCGCAGACAAACAGATCGGCATCACGCGACACGTCCGCCAGGGCATCCACCCACTCCGTGTCGCCGGAAAAGGCCACGACCCGGCCGTCGACATCGAAGCGAAGCGCCAGAGACGGCGCGCCTGACGGGTGACTGACTTCGACGGCGCCGATCGTCATGCCGCCAACGGCCGTATCCCGGCCGACCGGCATTTCCACGATCTCCAGGCCGAACCGCCATTCCATCTCGCTCGAGCCCGGAAAAAAAACTTCCATGGCAGCATCGATCCGTTCAGCGGTCCCCACCGGTCCCGCAATGACGAGATCGGTCTCGCGGCGGCTGACGAACTGGGCGTCCAGCAGAAAAAAGGGAATGCCGCCGAAATGATCGCCATGCAGATGGCTCAAAACGATCGTTGAAATCGCGTTCGGCTCTATCTCGCTTCGCCGCAACGCAACCAGGGACGTCGCGCCGAAATCGATCAGCGTGTCGCCGCCGGGCCGGGCGAGATGGAAGCAGGTGTTGAACCGCCCGCCGCTGCCGAATGCGTCCCCGCTTCCAACAAATGTCAGTTTCATTCGCTGTCGTGCCTCCCGGGTTCAGGCCGACGCGCTCGGCCGGGCCGCAAGATCCTTGTGCCAGCGTCTGAAGTTGACACAATCCTCCGGCACGTCGACCCGGGCAAAGCCTGCGAAGTCGGCCGCGCAGAGGCCCGTTATGTCGGCAATCGTGAACCGCTCGCCGGCAACAAACGGGCGATCGGCAAGTTCGGCGTCCAGCCACCTGATGGCTTCGACCGCACGGCCGCGATTGACCTCGCCCCATTCACTGACCTGCGGCTTCTCAAGAACCGCCAGCCTGGGATGCAGGTGCCGCATGCACTGCGCGACCGGCCAGAAGAAATGCAGTTCGATATGGCGCTGCCACATTTCGACCAGGGCGCAATCAAGCGGGTCCACTCCCATCAGCGCGGGATCGGGGTAAAGGTGTTCCAGATACCGGCAGATGGCGACCGTTTCGGCGATGACCGTGCCGTCATCAAGCTCAAGGACCGGCACGCGCTGCAGCCGGTTCACCTTCGTGAACGCCTCCGAGCGGTGCTCCTCCGCCAGGATGTCGATATTCTCCACCGGAATGTCGACGCCTTTCTCGGCGAGGAAAATCCGGACGCGGCGCGGATTGGGGGCGGTCTTGTCGTTGTACAATTTCATCGATCGCACTCTTCTGTTCTGTATCGGTAGCCGGCGCACTACGGTTGCGAGGGGATATTGACCCGAGACGCCGGTCAAGGCAAAAACACCGCGCCCGCGTGACGGCCCGGACTCAACAAACCAGCAAGGACATCAGCATGAGCATTCGTTTCGACGAAAAGGTGGTGATCGTAACCGGCGCAGGCGGCGGTCTCGGCCGCTCGCATGCACTGGAGTTTGCCCGGCGCGGCGCCAAGGTCGTGGTCAACGATTTCGGCGGACCCGTGGACGGAAGCGAGGGGTCCTCTCCGGCTGCCGAATCCGTGGTTCAGGAGATCCGGAACGCCGGCGGCGAGGCATTCGCCAACGGGTCGAGCGTAACGGACGAAGCCGGTGTCCGGGCGCTGGTCGCACAGACGATGGAGCGGTTCGGACGCATCGACGTCCTTGTGAACAATGCCGGCATCTTGCGCGACAAATCCTTCCACAATATGCGCATGGAGGACTTCAACACCGTCGTCGACGTGCATCTCACCGGGACGGCCATGGTCACCAATGCGGTCTGGCCGATCATGCGCGAGCAGGCCTATGGCCGGGTCCTCGTTACATCGTCATCCAGCGGCCTGTTCGGCAATTTCGGCCAGGCGAACTACGGGACGGCGAAAATGGGGATTGTCGGGCTGATCAACACGCTCAAGATCGAGGGGCAGAAGTACAACATTCATTGCAACGCCCTCGCCCCGGTCGCCTACACCCGCATGACGTCCGACCTGATGCCGCCGGAAGCCGAAAGCCTCATGGCGCCGGAACGCGTCACGCCGGCCGTCATCTTCCTCTGCGGCAACGACGCACCGAACGGCGTCATTGTCGCGGCGGGCGCCGGCGCATTCGCGAAGGTCGAAATCGTCGAGAGCCATGGCACCTTCCTGGGCCACGAGCCGTCCGCCGAGGACGTTGCAGATCATTGGGACGACATCAGCGACATGTCCAAGTCGAAAGCGTACTTCATGGGCGGCGAGCAAACCGGCAAGTTTTTCGAGATGGTTTCGAAGCGTCGCTAAAGTCAAAAAACACTAAAATATCAATGACTTTGATCATGATAAATTAACCAGGCTTCGGAAACCCGCGTTAAGCTTATTCCGCCATAATCAAAGCAAGAAAAACCAATGTCGGGCCTCTCAAGAGGCACAACTGACGAGCACAAAGCTCGGGCCCGGCAAAACGGGGTATGGCGGAATGAAATCCGGCGACGCACAGGTCTGCGGGCCAGACATGGCGGCGGCAAGGGGCGATACGCGACGCAATCCCATGCGTACGGCACAGTTGCATCTGACGGGCACACCCGCGGATGGCACGTTCTTCCGGCACGACCTTCTGACGCTCTATGTGAAGAACCAGCTTGGCGCGGCACGCGCATTGCCCGTGCTGGCGGGGATTGTGGCCTGTTCAAGTCTGTTCTGGGTGCCTCCGGTCTACGCCGTGCTGTGGCTATCGATCGTGCTTGTCAGCCAGGGCATCACGCTTCTTCTGTGCCAGAAATTCGAGCGCCTTGAAGACCGGGCAGTCGATGTCGATGAATGGGGCCGCAAATTCGCGGCAGCCGAGTTCTTCGCCGCAATCTGCTGGGCAATATTGATTTTTGCGTTCTGGGAAAGCCCCAACGCGGTCGAACAGGTATACCTGATCGCTGTGCTGATGGTTGTGGCCTCGATTAAGATGGCGCTTGCGAGCCACTTCCTGCCGGTGGTCCATGCCGGCACCCTCCCGATCACCGCCGCAGTCATCATTCGCTGCGTCGCGGATGGCGGTCCGCTTTTCATGTTCCTCGCGGTGATGGCGGTTTGTGCCGAAATCTATTTCGTGCAACTCGTGCGCAAGCTGAACGAGACGGCCTTGCGGATGCTGGAGTTCCGCGCCGAAAAGGACGCCCTGATCGCCGAACTCGAGCAGGCGAAGGCCAAATCGGACGAAGCACGTCATCGTGCGGAAAGTGCCAATCTCGCCAAATCGAGATTTCTGGCAACCGTCAGTCACGAGCTCAGGACGCCGCTCAACGCGATCATGGGCTTTTCCGAAGTGATGAAACGGGAACTGCTCGGACGTCATCAGGTCGACGTTTACAAGGATTACTCCGACGATATTCACCGCAGCGGCCAGCATCTTCTCAGCCTGATCGATGAGATCCTGGACCTGTCGCGTATCGAGGCAGGCCGGTATACGCTCAAGGAAGCACCGGTCCGGCTGGCAGCCATGATGTCGGACTGCCGCGACCTCCTGGCATTACGCGCCGAGGAACGCCAGTTGAAGATTGTCGAACACTATCCGGCTGGCGTACCCGACATCGCCGCCGATCCGGTCGCGATCCGCCAGATCATCCTCAACCTGATGTCGAATGCCATCAAATTCACGTCCCAAGGCGGCACGGTAACGCTGTCGGTTTACCGCTCCGAAGATGGCGGGGTAGCGCTTTCGGTCAAGGACGACGGCCCGGGCATTCCGCAGGAGGAATTGCCGACCGTGCTCAGTTCTTTCGGGCAGGGATCGCTGGCCCAGCAGAGGGCTGAAGCCGGCGCTGGTCTCGGGCTGCCGATCGTGCAGGGGCTCGCCGAGCTTCACGATGCCGAGTTCAAACTCAAGAGCCAGTCAGGAAACGGTACTGAGGCCGTCGTCGTCTTTCCGCAGGCCCGCGCCATCGTTCAGTCGGGAGCCCAGGCGCTCACCGGCACCTGATGTCAACCGTCCGGTTTGTCGCTCACACCGGCTTCGGCGAAGGTCGCCATGCCGGAATGAACCGCTGCGGCTGTCTTGACCATGGAAACGGCAAGTGCTGCACCGGATCCTTCACCCAGATGCATTCCCAGATCGAGAAGAGGGTCCTTGCCGATGCATTCGAGCAGGCGCCCGTGGGCCGGTTCGGCAGACCGGTGGGCCGCCATGCAGTGATCGAGCGACCCCGGGTCGATCGCGTGCAGAACCGCGGCGGCCGCAGTCGCCACATATCCGTCGATCAATACCGGAATGCGTTCAAAGCGCGCTGCGATGATCGCACCCGCCATTGCCGCGATCTCGCGGCCGCCAAGCCGGCGAAGCACTTCCAGAGGATCATCGAGCTGGTCCTTGTTAAGCGCGATGGCTTCGGCGACGGCGACGGCTTTGCGGCTCATGCCCTCGGCATCCACGCCGGTGCCGGGTCCGACCCACTCGGCCGGCTCGCCGCCGAAAAGCCCGCAGCCGATGGCCGCGGCGACCGTCGTGTTGCCGATGCCCATCTCGCCGATGCAAAGAAGATCCGTCCCGCCCGCAATTGCCTCCATGCCGAATGCCATGGTCGCCGCGCAGGTCGCCTCGTCCATTGCCGGTTCCCGGGTGATATCTCCGGTCGGCAATTCGAGTGCCAGTTCAAAGACCTTGAGGCCGATCTCATTGGCCGAGCAGATCTGATTGACCGCGGCACCGCCAGCCGAGAAGTTCGCCACCATCTGCGCCGTCACATCCTGCGGATAGGCCGAGACCCCCTGCCCTGCCACGCCGTGGTTGGCTGCGAAGATCGCGACCAGCGGCCGGAGCACCTGAGGCGGGTGGCGGCCCTGCCACATGGCGAGCCACTCGACGATCTCCTCGAGCCGGCCAAGCGAACCCGGCGGCTTGGTCAGAGTCGCATCGCGGGCACGAACGGCATCGCGAGCTTCGACATCAGCGGCAGGCATCTGCTTGAACAGATTGCGGATGTCATCGAAAGGCAGTGCTGTGGCGGCGCTTTGCATCAAACTGTTTCTTGATCACATAAACATACGGAACGATAAGGGAAGCGACATATAACCGGTTTCATGACGCCATGAAACGCCATTCGGGCGGCTGACCAAGATCCCGGAACGACACGGAACAGGCTGGCGACGACAATGAACCTCAATGCACGAGAATGGATCGACGATACGCGGGAGATGCTGATCTTCTTCAGCCGCCTGCCCGTGCCGCGCGCTCCAGCCTCTCCGCCGAGCGATTTCAGCCTCGCCCTGCGCGCCGCTCCTGTCGCAGGCGCTGTGATCGGGACCGGATCGGCAGTCGTGCTTGCGGCCTTTATCATGATCGGACTGCCTCCGCTCGTGGCGGCGGCGGTGTGCGTAGCCGCCACCGTGGCCGCGACCGGCGCCCTCCACGAGGATGCGCTTGCCGACGTCGCTGACGGTTTCGGCGGCGGGAACTCGCGTGAGCGCAAGCTTGAAATCATGCGCGACAGTGCCATCGGCTCGTTCGGCGTTGCCGCGCTCTGTCTCGCCTTGCTGATCCGCACCACCGCGATCGCTGCTCTGGCGTCGTCACCGCACGGACTATGGACCGCGGTTTGCGCCATCATTGCCGCAGCCGCCCTGTCGCGCGGCGGAGGTGTCAGCGTGCTCGGTCTGCTCGACCCGGCACGAAGCGATGGACTTGGCCATATGGCCGGCCGCCTTTCGCGCGATACGTTGATGCAGTTGCTCGTCGCTTCCGGCCTGCTGGCAGGCATAACGCTGATTCCGGGTGTCGGACTGTGGGCGGCCGTTGTCGCCATCGCCGGCGCTGCCGCGGCGACCTGGGCGATGATCGGCCTCGCGCGCAAGCAGATTGGCGGCCACACCGGAGACGTGGCGGGCGCCACCCAACAGGCCGTTGACTGCACGGTTCTGATAGCCATCTTGACTGCAATCAGCCTATAAACGCTGTCGAGCGATTCACCGTACGGATACGTGCTCACGAGATGATCGAATCCCCCTGCAAACAGCTCTGCTCGCTGGACCCGGACAGCCGCCAATGCGTGGGATGCGGTCGCCTCGCCGCCGAAATCGCCGGGTGGCTGCAACTCAGCGAAGACGAGAAGCGTGCCGTGATCGCCGCACTGCCCGGCAGGCTTGAAGCCATGCGGGAGGCGCGGATCGCCCGGAATGCCGACCGGCGCGGCCGGCGGTCAAGGCGGCGGTCAGCAGCGAACGCTTCCTCCGAGGGTGCGCCGTCATGCTGAGCTGGATCGGCCTTGGCATTTTGATCCTGACGGCGCTGGTGCTCGTCCTGATGGACGACCCCGGCGGTGCAATAGGTATCGGGAATGACGATTTCGCGCGACTCATGAGCGGCGTCGCGCTCCTTATTGTCATCGGCGGCTCGGTCTTTGCAGGCCAGCGCGGCCGGGCCGGCGACGTGCTCAAACAGGCCATCACATGGCTCGGGATCGCTCTTGTCCTGGTCGTCGCCTACAGCTACCGCACGGAATTCATGAATATGGGCAATCGCGTCATTGCCGAGCTTTCCCCCGGCACACCAAGACCGCTTCAGCAGTCCGGCCCCGAAGGGCAGGAAGACGGCGTGGTCGCGATCCGGGCCGGCCCCGGCGGCCATTTCAACGTCGAGACGCTGGTCAACGGCCGCCACGTCAGAATGCTTGCCGATACCGGCGCCAGCACCGTGGTGCTGACCAATTCCGATGCCAGGAGAATCGGCCTCGATCTCCCTAGCCTCAAGTTCACGATCCCCGTCAGCACCGCGAACGGAACGACCTTTACAGCGCGTGTCACCCTGGAAGAAGTTTCCGTCGGCGGGATCACGGTCGACAACGTGACGGCGCTGGTTTCGCAGCCGGGCGTGCTCGGCATAAGCCTGCTCGGGATGAGCTATCTGAAGCGGATCAGGTCGTTCGAGTTGTCCGGTCCGCAACTGATCCTGCGTCAGTAATCCGTGCCGGCAACCGCAAAATTCCCACCCGATACCCGCCAGGAGTTCCCCCAATGTTTGTGAAGCCCGTAGCGTCCCTTGAGCCGAATACGGCCGACTTCGAACGCCTGCCGCTGGTCAAGCCGACGGGATTTCGCGAGTACGATGCGCGCTGGCTGTTCGAAAAGGAGATCAACCTGCTGGGCATCCAGGCGCTTGGCCGCGGGCTCGGCACACTGTTGCACCGCAAGGGCATCCCGCCCGAGATCGTAGTCGGCCATGATTTCCGGTCCTATTCGGCCTCCATCAAACTGGCGCTGACCACAGGCCTGATGGCCAGCGGCTGCACCGTGCACGACATCGGGCTCGCTGTAACGCCAATGGCCTATTTCGCGCAGTTCGACCTTGATGTGCCCGCCGTCGCCATGGTGACGGCAAGCCATAACGACAATGGCTGGACCGGCGTGAAGATGGGCGCCGAACGGCCCCTCACATTCGGGCCCGACGAGATGACCGCGCTCAAGGAGATCGTTCTCGACGCGGCGTTCGTGGACCGCGACGGCGGCCGGCTGGTCCAGGTGCCAGACATGGCCGAAAGGTATATGGCCGACCTGAGCGACCGCGCGCCGATCACACGCCGTCTGAAAGTGGTCGCCGCCTGCGGCAACGGCACGGCCGGGCCGTTCGCTCCCGAGGTGCTCAGGCGGATCGGCTGCGAAGTTATCCCGCTCGACTGCGACCTCGACCACAGCTTCCCGAATTACAATCCGAACCCTGAAGACTTGAAGATGCTGCATGCGCTGCGTGACAAGGTGCTGGAGGTGGGCGCGGATGTCGGCCTCGGCTTCGACGGTGACGGCGACCGCTGCGGCGTTGTCGACAACGAGGGCGAAGAGATCTTCGCCGACAAGGTGGGCGTCATGCTGGCGCGCGACATCTCGGCGCTCAACCGGGGCTGCCAGTTCGTCGTCGACGTGAAGTCGACCGGCCTGTTCCTCACCGATCCGGTGCTCAAGGACCATGAGGCGCGGACGGACTACTGGAAGACCGGACATTCCTACATCAAACGCCGCAGCCATGAGATTGGCGCGATCGTTGGGTTCGAGAAGAGCGGACACTATTTCTTCAACGCGCCGATCGGGCGCGGCTATGACGACGGGCTGGTCTCGGCGATCGCAATCTGCGACATGCTCGCGCGCAACCCGTCAAAGTCGATGGCGGACCTGAGACGCGACCTGCCGAAAACATGGGGTTCGCCGACCATGTCGCCGCATTGCCCGGACGAGACCAAATACGACGTGGTCGAGAAAGTGGTCGCCCACTATCAGGGCCTCGCAGGGCGTGGAGAGCAGGTTGCCGGTCAGAACATCCGCGAGCTCGTCACGGTGAACGGCGTACGGGTCGTGCTCAGCGACGGCACCTGGGGCCTGGTGCGGGCGTCATCCAACAAACCGGAACTGGTGATCGTGGTGGAGAGCCCGACGTCTGAAGAGAACATGAAGGCGATGTTCAAGAACATCGACATGCACCTGTCAGGCTATCCGGACGTCGGGGAATACAACCAGAAGATCTGACGCCTCTAAACCACCTCAACACCTGATGTCCCGTTGAAACGTCCTTCACTCAGGGGCGGATATATGGCGCCGCCGTTGGCCGAAAACTGCGCCTTCCCTGGCTGGCCGCCGAAAACTGGCGACTCGCTGCACTGCTGAGAACCGGCGCATCCCGAGTTTCCAGGGTCCCGAAGTTCGCAAATTCCTCATCACAACGAAAAATAAATGAATTTGTGTGGATTATTTTGTGAAAACGGGAGCTAAAAACGGAAAACAGAGAGATGACAGGGAATCGGAAATCGAAATTGATAAAGTTGCTGGTGCCGATCGCGGCTCTCGGGATGTCAGCCGCCGTGGCCGACGCCTCCGAGAAAACGCCGCTGGACAAGCAGATCCAGAAAGGCTTCACCGAGTCTTTCGGAAACGCATTCAGAATCAATCAACTGGCAAACTACATCGGGCGCATGTTCGCGGAGATCGACAAGAACGGCGACGGGATCGACCGTGCCGAGATCGAGCTCAACGAAAAAATAGTCCGGGCGAGAACGCGCTCCCAGATCGTATCGCGGCTCTTGATCTACGATCTCGACGGAGACGCCACGATAAAGCGGGACGAAGTCGAGGCTGTGGTGTCCAATTCGCTTGCGCGGCGTCGCAACCCTCAAAACGCGACGCAATCCGCCCGCCTGAAACGGCAACTCAAGACACAAGTGGACCGTATCCTGGCACAGGACCCGAATGGCGACGGCAAGATCGAGCCTGCGGAATACAACCTCGTGAAGCCGGCGAAACGCCGGGGCATCGACCGGTCGCTTGCGAATTCACAACTGGCAAAGCTGCTGCTGTCTCACGACCCAAACAAGGACGGCAAGATTGCGCAGACCGAAGCACTGATCATGGTCGGCGCAGCATTCAAGACGTGGATCCCGCCGAAGAAAAAGGCGTCGGCCAGGGTGAATACGCGGCCCCTGTCCGCAGAATGCAAGGCGCCCAAAGTCCCGAAGAACGCCAGAATGATTCTCGTCGGCACCTATGAAGGCAGCGGCGTTCCCACAACGACGATCACCGGACAGGACCGTGAGAGTTCCACCGCCTGGGTGAACATCGAAAGCGGCGACACGCCCCTATACCTGATGATCACCGCGCGTGACGCCATGATCTGGCAGTTCAAGGGCGCAACGTCACGGATTGCACATGCCGTCATAATGGGCCCGACCCCCGGACACCGTCCGGTCGCAGCCGGCACAACCGGTCTGCCTTCGAAAAAACTGACATTCCTGCCTGCAAGGACTTGCCTGAGATTCTTCAGCGGTGGCGGCGGGATCAAGGAAGCCCGCGCCAAAGCGCGCGCAAAGCAGATCACGGGGCGCGATGTAGACAGCGCTTTTGCGCACTACAGAACGCACAAACTCTCGCTTCCGTCCGGGGTTCACGAACCGTCCGGCGACCCGCAGCGGCAATCCGGCCTGAGAATAATATCCGGCGGCAAGACGTTCGAGATGATCAACGGGAAAGTCCAGCAGATCCCCAAAGCGCGGCGCTTGTCGTCGGAATTTCTTCGGTTTTCACCCGGCGGATTGATCGACATCGATCACGAAAAGGTCGTCAGCAAAGCCAAGGCGGTGCCTTATGACGTGCTGCCGCAGCAAGCGGGCCTGATGCAACTGGTGTCGGAAGGGGCCCTGACGCGCGGTCCCTCCGGAGAATTCATTATTCACAAGAAAATCCGCATTCCTGCGGGCCTGAACGGCGCCCACAGCGTCAAATTCCTGCTGAAGGCAGGCGTGCCCGAACCGGACGGCAGGCCCGGCCATTCCTGCCTGTTTTCAGAAGATCGCGGCAAGGCGATCAAGGGAAGCCGCTGCAGATAGACTTCATCTGACGGTTGCCATGTTGAGGTTCCGGCAAGGAATTCAGGTCGGTCCGGACGATGTCGTGAGGAGGCTGCAACCACGGGCCAGCCTCCTCAATCCGGCCTCTACGGGCGCCACGAACCGGTCTGCGACCGTCACTCGGCGGTCTTCGACTCATCAGGGAGGGCGACGTCCGGGCATTGCTCGAACAGGTGTGCGACAAAGCCGGAGCCGGCCTCGGCATAAACATTGAAGACCGTGGTCGCTCCCGCCTCCCGCAACACTTCGACTTCGTCACTGAATTTGGCGATCACCGCAACGGTCCCGCCGAATGAAACCGCCTTGAGTTGCTCCAGAACGTCGAGATTTGCGCTGTGCAGCGGAAGTGCCAGCAAGACGACCTCGAGCGTATGGGCGGCCTGTACCCGCTCCCAGAAATCTGCATCGCTCGGGTCTCCCAGAAGCACGTTCCGCCCCTGCTCCTGATGCATCCGAGATGTCACCGGGTCGATATCGACACCGACGACAGTGTCCCCGTAGAGTTCGCGCATCTTGAGGTAAGCACCGGTCCCGATCCGCCCCATGCCGAGCACCGCTATCGTCGAACCGCCGACATCAAGCACGCGGTCGTCGGGGATCCGTTCCGCGGTCTGGAATCTCTTCCAGAAATCCTGGAACTGTGAATAGAGCCTCTGGTCCAACGCGTTGATCGCGGCCGCGATCACGAAGGACAGCGACAGAGCGATGGCCAGTGCGATCAGCCACTCGTTGCCGATCCAGCCGTTCGTCACCCCGATAACCGCGACGATCAGGCCGAACTCGCTGTAGTTGCTCAAGTTCAGGGTCGCGAACAATGACGTGCGGGCACGCAGCCTGAACCGGGTCAGCAAACCGAAGAACAGCGCCGACTTGACGAACACGAACGGCGCCAGCACCGCGCCGACGACAATCGTTTCGATGGTCGGCGCGCCCGAGAGGCCGATGGACAGGAAGAAGCCGAGCAGGAACAGGTCCTTGAAGCCCAGCATGCTCTTTGCCAGTTCCTCGGCCTTGGGATGGGTCGCGAACAGGACGCCGATGACGAGGGCCCCTAGATCACCCTTCAGGCCGACGATTTCGAAGAGCTCCGCACCACCGAGCGCAAGCAGGAATCCGTAGAGCACCAGAAGCTCGCCGTGCCCGACACGGACCAGGAGTTGATGCAGAACCGGCCGCAACGGAATCAGAAGAAGAACCGAAAGCGCCCAGATTGACGGCAACTTGCCTGTCGATGCCGCGAGGAAAACGACGGCTGCAAGGTCCTGCATGATCAGAATGCCGACAGCGATCCGGCCGTGGAGCGACGTCATCTCGCCCTTCTCTTCCAGCACCTTGACCACGAAGACCGTGCTGGAGAAGCTGAGCGCGAACGCGATCAGCATGGCGCGGTAGAAGTCCAGACCGGAAACGAAGGGCACGCCCACGAGCGCCAGCGCATAGATCGCGAATCCGAAAACGATAACAACCGAAGACGTGTGCAGGCCTGTCACTGCCCAGACCTGAGGCCGCGCCAGCGTACGCAGGCTGAGCTTGAGCCCGACCACGAACAGAAGCAGCGTGATGCCCAGATCCGACAGTTTGTCCAGAATCTCGCCGCCGGTGATCCCCTGGGAGTGGAGAATGAATCCGGTTGCAAGGAATCCGACCAGGGGCGGCAGGCCTATCGCCCGCGACAGGAACCCCAGCGTGAACGCGGCGGCGATCCAGACGACATCCCCGAGCGCGTTGGCGATCCATTGGACGTCCATGGGATCACCCGGCGCCGAAACGGGCGGGCCGGCGGCCCGACGGAATTGTGTCTATGTCACCGCCTGGCCTGGCGGCGCCCTCAGAGATCTTTATCACCACCCCTCCTCGCGTTGCGTAAACCGGCGACTTCCAGACCCGGTTTTCCGTCTCGGCGGCATTTTCACCGACACGGCGACGCGGAACAAGCATCCAGACACAACTTCCCGCTCACGAATTCATACGCGATTCGGCACCGTTAGGCCCGACTATAACCGACCGGTCCGGCGCAGCGTCGGGCCTTGCCGCCTCCCGAAATGCAAGCCGCTCAGTTCGACTTGTTCTCGGGCACCCAGTCGGGTGGCCTCGTCGCATGAGCGTTCACGAATGCTTCAAGATCCTTATGCGCAACCCGGAACTCGCGGCCGAACCGGACAGCCCGCAACTGGCCCCCGTGAATCCAGTTTCGAATCGTGGCTTCGCTGACCTTCAGGAGTTCGGCAATCTCATGAGTGGTCAGAAGCGGTCTGCTCAGCATCACCTGGTGGTCCTTGGTTCAGAGTAACAATGTTGGGCATCGTTGGGCGTCGAATGATCCTGTTTGACACATATCAATGCTGACCAATTCCAACGAACGCAACTTGGCGCCCAGTCTAGAGGATGTGGCATGCCCCTGTCAGTCACGCAGACCTGGCGAAAGGCAATGCAGTCAATTGGAGAGTGCTGAATGAAAAGACTCCTGATGGCAACGGACCTTTCGGCCCGTTCCGACAGAGCGCTTGATCGCGCCCTGGACCTGTCCAGAACACTGAACGCTGCGCTGACCATCGTTCATGTCATCGACGACGACCAGCCCGCGTCCATGGCCGATGCGCAGAAGGCGGCGGCGGAAGCCGCCCTGCGCGACCACGTCGCCCGGATTGCAGCGGACGATGGAGACAGGATCACGACCGAGATTGTCTTCGGCAAAGCCTATGTCGAGATTATCGAGCTTGCGGAGCGTGTCGGCGCCGACCTGGTAGTGGTGGGCATGCATCGGAACAACGCCGTGGGAGACATGTTCCGCGGCACAACGGTCGAACGCATCATCAGGGCCTCTTCGGTGCCTGTCCTGCTTGTCAAAGACCGCGCCGACACCCCTTACGGGAACGTCATGGTTGGTGTCGACTTCTCGGTCTACTCAAGGCGGGCGGTTGAATTCGCGGTCGGCCTGGTTCCGTCCGGACAGTTTCATCTCGTCCATGCCTATGACGTGCCGTTCAAGGGCTTCCTGTCCGGACAGGATACGCGCCGCGAAGTCAGCAAGCAGCACGAGCAGCAGTTCAGCACCATGATCGACGAGGAGATGGCGACCTTCCTCGGCAGCGTCGCGGCAAAGCCGCCAAAACTTGACCGGATCATGCAGATCGGCACCGTTCAGGAAGTCATCCACGACCAGACCAACCGGCTGAAGCCCGATCTGCTTGTCGTCGGAACGCACGGGCGGACCGGCGTCGCGCACGCGTTCCTGGGCAGCATCGCCGAAGATTTGCTGACGGATCCGCCATGCGACGTGCTGGCCGTGAAGGCCTGGTAGACCATCACGACAGGTAACAAACCGGCAGCGGAGACGGTGGTCAGGCCATCTCCGTTGCCGGCGTGCCTGCCTCTTCGACCAGTGCTGCCGCCTGCTCGACGACGCGTGCATCGGCGCCGGGCCGGTGGGCATTCTCGCTCAGGTATCGACGCCAGGCGCGCGCGCCGGGCACGCCCTGGTAGAGCCCGAGAATATGGCGGGTGATGTGATTAAGCGGGACACCGTCGGCCATGCGCCGTTCGATATAGGGAATGATGCCAGTGACGATCTCAGTTCTGGTGGGCGCATTTTCGGTGCTGCCGTAGAAGCGCCGGTCGACGTCAGCCAGCAGATACGGGTTCTGATAAGCCGCCCGGCCCAGCATGACGCCATCGACCCGCGTGAGATGCCCCTCTGCCGCGTCAAGCGCGGTGATGCCGCCATTGATGACGATTGTCAGATCCGGCCGGGCTGCCTTTAGCCGATAGACACGGTCATAGTCGAGCGGCGGTATCTCCCGGTTCTCCTTCGGCGAAAGCCCCTGAAGCCAGGCCTTGCGGGCATGCACGATGAACGTGTTGCAACCGGTCGCGGCGACGATCTCCACGAATTCGCTCAGCGCCTCCTCGGCATCCTGATCGTCAATCCCGATCCGGCATTTGACCGTCACCGGAACGCCGACCGCTGCGCGCATGGCGCCGACACAGTCCGCAACCAGGCCGGGCTCGGCCATGAGGCAGGCGCCGAAGCGCCCGGTCTGCACCCGGTCGCTCGGGCAGCCGACATTAAGGTTGATCTCGTCATAGCCGAAATCGGCCGCGATCCGGGCTGACTCGGCGAGCGCGGCAGGATCACTGCCCCCAAGCTGAGCGGCGACCGGATGTTCCGCCGGATCGAAGCCCAGCAGCCGCTCGCGGTCGCCGTGCAGGACCGCATTGGCCGTCACCATTTCAGTGTAGAGCAGCGCCCGCCTCGTGATGAGCCGCAGGAAATACCGGTCGTACCGGTCTGTCCAGTCCATCATGGGCGCGACGGAGAATATTTTCTCTATGTTTTTCAATTACTTTCGGCCGATCAGTCATTCGCTCCGTGAAGCAATGCGCGTTGATCGTTACCGATTCCGGTCCGAAGTTGCAACAAGCCGCGCGATGCCAAAGCGTCATCGCTTTCAGTCGTGCATATCCGGAACAATAAATGTTCGCTAGATAGGATGATCGTCGACGGGGGTCGGGATCAGGCAGCCGTGCCGCGCGTCAGTACCCGCGCCCATAGGCCCGTGTCAGGTCCCGTAGTTGCGTCAGAACCTCTTCCTGTTCCGGCGTAACACGCCAGGGCGCTGCTTCCGAAACACCGCCTTCCGCCGCAACGAGGGGCGCGTCCGGTTGACCATATTCGGCGACCAGCGCCATGGCCCAGCGGCCGAAGAGGCGACTGGGCGCCGCCGCGGCCTCGCGCAGTTCGACACTCTTGTGGCGTCCGTCGCGCTCGATGATCGCGAACAGGTCGCGCACGTCCTCTTCCGGGCCTTCTAGCACCTGGGCGAACCAATGCTTGTACTCATAGAAAACCAGAGCGCCGGTCACTCCTCTGCGACGATTGTTCGTGCGCGAGACACGCAGGATTTCACCCAATCCGGCCTCGACGGATTCTCCTGCTTGATGCAGCAGGCTGCGGCTGCGGTAGATCAGCCGAAAACAGGGTTCCGTGCGGGACGAGACCTTGCTGTCCTCGACCTCGGTACTGGTGATCACGCCTACCTCCCATAGTGATCTGCTCGCGGCTCTAGCTCGGAGCGCGATCGTTCTTGTGAATCAAACTTTTTCAGAATTCAGTTAGCAAGGTATGTGCCAGCAGTCTGACAACGGATTTTCGGCCGGTCGGGTTTGCAAGTTGTATCGCAACGTCCGAATTTCGAACGATTGTATCGAGGCAATCGTCCGATTTTCCTGGCCGCCGCCCGTTCAAGTCATATCGGTCAGCCGGAAACGGCACCATCGGATGCATGGCCGATGCGCCTCTGCACACGACGGAATCCATCGTCGGACAATATTGAATTTGACCAGCTGGCTCAGCTGTCAGCCGGCCGCTTCAACGGTTTGCCTTCCGCAATGAAGCGTGCCGCAAGAACGAGGGCACCCATTGAGAAATCCTTGCCGTGGGCCTCGATCATCTCTTGCGACAGCTCAGCCAGCTTCTGGAAGAAGACGTCCTTGCTCCTGTCCTCTTCAGTCAGTGTTTCACTCATCTTTTGCGTCCTCGTCTGAAACCGCAATCCCTCCTCGCCCTATTTGAACATCTGGGGCGGCAGAGTGATGATCGCGGCGCGCCGCTGGTCGGTGACCGCTGCAATTTGCTTGCCATCCCTTGACCAGATGAGGTCCGTCACCGCACCGACATCTTCACCGTTCAGCACCAGCTCGTCTCGGCTGCCCACCTGCATGATCGCAATGACGCCGTTCATGTAACCCGCAACCAGAAGGTCACGATCAGGGTGACTTGATACCGCGCTTACCGGAACCAGGCCCGCCGTACCGGATTCAAGAGCGCCGGCTGACGGGTCGTCGAGCGGCGGATCGCCAAGCGACCAGGCTGCCACGCGAAAAGCGCCGGACGTGGCAAGCGCATCTGCCCTGCTGTTCCACGCGATCGACCGGGCCGGTGCGGGATAGCCGGTGAGAGCACCGGTCCCGGCATCGCTCACACGCGTCAACTGGAGTCCGCCGTCTGCCAGCGGCGTCGCGATCCACTCGCTGTCCGGACTCCACGACACCGCCGTGGGCCGGCCCGAAAATGCGATGTCCGCGGCATTCTCGTGAGGCGAGTCCAGGGACCAGATTGTCAGACCATAGTCGTGCGTCACGGCGATCGACCGGCCGTCGGGAGAAAACCCGATATCGCTGATCGGCTCGCCGTGTTCGAGACCAAACTCGGGAGCAGTCAAACTTTGATCGAATACCGTGATCCGGGTACCGCAGACGCAGGCAACACGGCCGGTCTGCAGACAATGATCCAGTGCATCGACCGGCGCGTTGAATTTCGCGGCGACCTGTTCCTGTTCTCCGCTCGGCGAAATCCGGAACAGGTGTGCCGCGCCGCCGCCGGCAAGAAAATCCGTGTTGCCTATCGTTCCCAGCAACACCCCGTTCTCGCCTATGTTGACGACCGTCAACGGATTTGGTGCGCCCGACCGCGGACGGATCGTCGCCCGGCCGTCTTCGGCGCTCATGTGGATCCGCGTCTGCGGCGGGTCTTCGTCGGCGACCCCGGCGATTGCAAGCGTGCCATCATCCAGGGCGAGAGCAAGCGCTGTCTGCTGCGCGTTGAACAGCATCGACCCAATATCCGCGCCCGTGCGCCATTCTCGCGCGATGAGATCGAAAAGTGTCGGCGATATCGTATCTTGATGGGTCACGGGCACTTACTCCTGTTGTCGTCAAGTGACGATCGCGTCGGGCCGGAAACAAACGGTCTCATGTCGCCTCCAGCTTCCGGTCAAGCACGGCAATTCTGTCTTCCAGATCCTTCAGTTTCCGGTCGCACTCATCGATCCTCGACCTCAGCTCTGCATCGCGGTCCTCAGCAGCGGCCAATTCGGCCTGTGTCTCCGCAGTGGCAGTTCCGTCAGTCATCGCGTCATTGCACCGCAGGAGCTCGACCTGGTTTCCCGAGAGCTGCTGGGCGTTGAGCAACTGCGCGGAATTCAATCGGACGGCCTCCTGAACGAGTGCCATGCGCTCAGCGAGTATCTCGCCCAGAAGGTCGCCGCGATCCCTCATGACGTACCGTCCCGGTGCGGCCGCGCTACGGCTGGTCTCGGCTTCCCGACTGTGAGAGATTGGGTAGACCGCAAGCAGGAATGCCGTTGATGTTCGAGCAGTTTGACAACCGGTTCTTCGAAGCGCTGAAAGAAGCCGCCGAGGCGCATCTGGGCAATGACCATCCGTGCGCTTTGGCGGCCGGCCATGCCGCCCGGTCGGCCGCACCATCCGGGATTGCCGCCGTTCCGGAACAATTGGCCGCACTCGACGACGAGACCTCGGGTGCGCTCATGGAGATGGTTCACAAAATGATGCGCGAGGATCCCGAAGCTCTTCTCGCTGCCTGGAGCGGACCGGCCAATCCCGGTCGCCCGGACTGACATTTGAGGGTCTCGGGTCATCGGTTTGCGTCCTTCGAACTGGCTTGCTTCGACTTCTCATGCAAGGCGCGTTCCTCGGCGACGGCATCCAGAATCTTCCGGAGGCCGCCAATCCCGGAGACGAAATGGGCTTCAGCCTTCTCGATATGCTCTGAAAGAGAGTCCCAGAGGTCGACGCGAAACAATTTCATCGGATCGCCGGACAGTTTTTCGAATTGTTGAATCGAGATCTGATGCTCCAGCGCCACGCCTGTGGTGACGAACTCGGTGAGTTCGGAGGCATGGGTTTCGATGAAGGGCAACAGCAGAGGATGATCGCCGAACGAGACGTCACGCTTGCCCAGTTCGCGGCGGATGAAATCCTGAAAATGCTGCTGCAAATTATTTCTGCTTTCACCGCGAATTCCGAGCGAGAAAAAAACATCTCGATCCGCATACTGAATAATCTTTTCGGCAATTCCGGCGTGCCGGGGATCGAGCGGTCTTGGTCCTTTGTCCGTGGCCATGATGTCGTGGACCCGTGTTCGTGGCCGGCCGGCGGATCTTTGTTTTTTGTCTTCAGTATCAACGGGATATGAAGAGCAATCGCGGCCAACCTGGCACCTGCCGGACGTCTTATCTCAGCGGATTTTCACCGATCCTTCCGGGTGCATCCGACGTCAAATTAAACGTCCGTTTCGTCCGGCGAGGCAACATCAAAAATTTTCTT
>CBDHYJ010000021.1:0-33601 GCA_965275905.1 Hyphomicrobiales bacterium
AGTAGGAGGAGGCAAGCATGACAATGAACTCTATCCTGCTTTACGGCGGCCTTCTCCTGATCACGGTGGCTGCACCGTTCCTGTTCCCGGCCTATGGCGTCCAGCTCGCCACCCTGTGGCTGATGATCATCGTGGCCATCACCTGGGACATGACCGGCGGGCAGATGGGCTACAACTCGCTCGGCAACATCTTTTTCTACGGCAACCGGCATGTACGTGGCCGCTGTCGTGGCCATCGGTCTCGTTTACGATGTCGGCGAGTACACCAACGCCGCCGGCGGCGGTATCTACAAGTTTACGGACGTGCAGTATTTCAGCGGAATGCTGCTGGGCACCGTGGCGGCCGGTGTCTTTTGTGCCGCCTGCGCCGTCATCATCGGCTACATCACGTTCGGCCTGCGCGGGCCCTATTTTGCGATCGGCACCCTGGGTGTCGCGATCGCCGCGGGCGAACTGGTCTCCAACTGGGACTGGATCGGCGGCGGACAGGGCATCGCGCTCCCGGTCTATCCGGGCGATCTCGACGAGGGCAAGGTCTTCTTCTACTTCGCCTTCGCCATTCTGGGGGTCGGCGTGTTCATGTTCGCGAAGTGGCTTTACGGCACGCGCTTCGGCGCGGCGATGAACGCGATCCGCGATGATGAGGAAAAAGCGGAGGGCATGGGCATCCACACCCTGCGCTACAAGCTCATCGCCTGGGCCATGGCGGCCTTCTTCGTCGGCATGGCGGGCGCGGTATCGGCGTTCCAGCTCATCCATTTCGAGCCGCTGGAAACCGCCTACCAGACTATTAACCTCGGTATCTTCATGGTGGTCTGCGTGCTGCTCGGCGGCAAGGGCACGCTATGGGGGCCGGTGATCGGCGCGATCCTGTTCCACCTGTTCAAGGAAGTGACCTGGAATTATTTCCTCGGCTGGCAGTGGGTGGCACTCGGGGCCCTCATCGTCGTTACCGTGGTCTACTTCCAGGACGGTGTTCTCGGATGGCTCATGCACAAGAAGCCTGAGTGGTTCGGCATCAGGGTCGAACAGAAGACCGCCAGAGCGGAGGCTGCGGAATGAGCGCGATTATCGACGTCAGCAGCGTCAGCAAGTCCTTCGGTGGCGTCGTCGCCAACAAGGACATTTCCATCTCGGTCGAGGAGGGCGGTATCACGGGGCTGATCGGGCCGAACGGCTCCGGCAAGACGACCCTGTTCAATTCGATTGTCGGCTACCATCCGATCGACGGCGGTTCCATCAAGTTCCAGGGCAAGGAGATCTCGAAGCTCCAGGTCCAGGACATCGCCCGGCTCGGACTGCTGCGCACGTTCCAGCAGACCCGGATCTACGGCGCCATGAACTGCGTCGAGAACATGCTGATCTCGATCCCGCACCGCAAGCTGGGCTTCATGGACATGTTCAACCGCAACTCGGCGGAGGACCGCGACCGTGCGGAGCATCTGCTGGAGTTTGTCGGGCTCTACGAAAAACGCATGCTGCGGTCCGGCTCGCTGTCATTCGGCCAGCAGAAGCTGCTCGAGTTTGCCATGGCCCTGATGAACGAGCCCACGGTTCTGATGCTCGATGAGCCGACGGCGGGCATCAACCCGACGCTCATCAACGGGCTGATCGACCGCCTCAAGCGGGCGAATGAGGAATTCGGCATCACGCTGTTCGTCATCGAGCACAACATGCGCGTGATCATGAACCTGGCCGAGCACATTTACTGCCTGGCCCACGGCGAGATGCTGGCCGGCGGCAAGCCGGACGAGATTCAGAACGATCAGCGCGTCATTGACGCCTATCTGGGAGCACACTGATGGCGGCCTCGGACACGAACGGTTCGGCTCCGGCGGACACGGACGAAACGGACAAGAAATCCAAGACACGCGGTTATGGCGGCGGCGACGTCTCCACGGTCCTGTCCGTGGAACAGGTTGCGCGCGAGGCCGAGAAGATCGCCGGCGAGGCGCCGACCCAGGAGGCTCTCGACGGTTACGTGAAGGGCGAGACGTTCCTGTCGATCGACAACCTGCGCGCCGGTTACGGTGCCATGGAGATCCTGCACGACTTCAACCTGCGCGTCGGCTCGGGCCAGTCGCTCTGCCTGATCGGACCGAACGGGGCCGGCAAGTCGACGGTGCTGCATTCGATCTTCGGCTTCACGAACATCTACGACGGACAAATCTCGGTGGACGGCAAGGACGTCACGGCCAAGAAACCCAACGACAAGCTGCGCGATGCCGGCATTGCCTACATTCTCCAGGACAATTCGGTGTTCCCGGCCATGACGGTTGAGGAAAACCTCTGGATGGGCGGCTTTCTCAAGGACAAGCCCGACCAGGCCAAGGAGGCGGCTGAAAAGGTGTTCCAGAAGTACGACCGCCTGGCCGCCCGGCGTAGCCAGCCGGCCAAGGTGCTTTCGGGCGGCGAGCGTCGTCTGCTGGAGATTTCGCGGGCCCTTGTCATGAACCCCGACGTGCTGCTGGTCGATGAGCCGTCGATCGGTCTTGAGCCGCGCTACATCGACATGGTGTTCGAAATTCTCGACGATCTCCAGAACGCCGAGGGCAAGACCATCGTCATGGTCGAGCAGAACGCGAAGAAGGGCCTGGACTTTGCCGATATCGGCTATGTGCTAGTGTCCGGACAACTCGCAAAGGCCGGTCCGGGCAGCGAACTTCTGGAGGATCCGGACGTCGGCAGGCTGTTCCTCGGCGGCTGATACGAACCGAAGCCGCCCCAGAATCAGCGATTTCCCGCACGCTGCGTCGCTTGCGTTTGCGATTGCGTCGCGGCTGTCGATTTGCGCCTCATAAATCTGCGTCATACCGGCATAATCCGCAGGTGCTCTGCGTATTGGGTATAATTCTGGTCTGTGAGGCCGGGCAATGTCGGCAAGCGTATTCGAGCTCTTCAAGGTGGGTATCGGCCCTTCGAGTTCCCATACCGTGGGACCGATGGTGGCCGCGCGCCATTTCCTGGAGGATCTGCGGGACAGCGAACGGCTGGCGCAGGTCGAGCGGGTAAAGGTTTCCCTGCACGGCTCCCTTGCCTTTACCGGGAAGGGGCATGCGACCGACAAGGCCATTCTGCTTGGCCTGTCGGGCGAGCACCCCAGCCACATCGATCCCGATATCATCGACAGCCTGCTTGAAGAGATCAGGTCGGCGAATTCGATCCGGCTGCTCGGCGCCCGTACCATTCCCTTCCACGAGGCGACGGACCTCGTCATGGATTACGAAGAGATGCTTCCCGCCCACTCGAACGGCATGCGGTTCGGGGCCTATGACGGGCAGGGCGGCCTGATCGAAAGCGCGGTCATCTATTCCGTCGGTGGCGGGTTCGTCGCGACGGAGGCGGAACTGGAATCCGATGAACCCGTGATCCCGGTCGGGCCCTGCCTGCCGTACCCGTTCAAGACCGCGGAAGAAATGCTGGAGATGGGTAAGGCTTCGGGCAAGTCCATCGCCGAAATGATGATGGCCAACGAGTGTGTGGCCAGACCGGAGAATGAAGTTCGCGACGGAATCCTGCTGATCTGGGACACCATGAGCGGGTGCATCGATCGCGGCATGAAGGCGGAAGGCATTCTTCCCGGCGGTCTCTCTGTTCGCCGGCGTGCGGCCGGCATTCACAGCCAGTTGCTGACCGAGGCCGGCCGGAACGCCAAGCTGCCTCACGACTGCATTGACTGGGTCAGCCTCTGGGCGTTGGCCGTGAACGAGGAGAATGCGGCAGGCGGCAAGGTGGTCACCGCCCCCACCAACGGTGCTGCCGGCGTCATTCCCGCCGTCGCACGCTATTACAGGGAGTACTTCCCGACCGGCACCGACGACGCCATGGTGGATTTCTTCCTCGCCGCGACCGCCGTCGGCTCGCTGGTCAAGCTCAATGCGTCCATCTCCGGGGCGGAGGTCGGCTGTCAGGGAGAGGTGGGCTCGGCCTGCGCCATGGCGGCGGCGGGGCTTGCCGCAGCACTCGGAGGCTCGAACGAGCAGGTCGAGAATGCCGCCGAGATCGGGCTGGAGCATCATCTCGGCATGACCTGCGATCCGGTCGGCGGCCTTGTCCAGGTGCCGTGCATCGAGCGCAACGCCATGGGGGCGGTCAAGGCCATCAACGCCGCATCGCTTGCGCTCAAGGGCGACGGCACGCACTTCGTCTCGCTGGACGCCGTCATCGAGACCATGCGCCAGACCGGCCATGACATGCAGAGCAAGTACAAGGAAACCAGCCAGGGCGGTCTCGCCGTAAATGTCGTCGAGTGCTGAACAAATTCAGCCGGGCTCGAATTTCTCCGAACAAAGACCGGGTACGACCCTAAAAATCCTCCCCGGAATCCATATATGAAAGGACAGGCGATTGCCTAACTGCGGGGAATGTCAAACTGACCGGGAGGCCCCATGTCCGAACAATCCGAGTTGCCGCCGCTTGTGCCTGAAATGGCGCATGCCCTCCGTCTCCTCGATGCCAGCCATCAGTTCTACGCCGAGATTGTCGGCGCGTTGAGAGACAACATTTCCGCCAACGGCGACCCGGATATCCCCGCCATGGTTATGGGGTTCAATCGGGCACTGACCGGCTTCGCCCCTCGCGACCGGGAGATCCGCAAGATCCTCGACGACTTCACCAACTAGGCGGCCTGGGCTCCCGAATCTGTTCTGGAGGTGTCGGCGGCAGTGCCGCCAGACCCAGCCGCGAACACCCTGTTCCAGGGCATGCGCGACAATGCGTTCGCCATCGGGCACAGGCCGCTGATGCCGGCAAACATGAGGCCTGCGCCCACGAACGCGCTCAGCGCCAGGAACCAGCCTGACACGAGAACTGCCAGAAGGGCGCCGAGAACAACGAGCCCGCCGGCCGTGATCTGGACCTGGCGCATGATGCTGATGGGGGCCTTGCGGTTCTCGTTGACCGGCAAGCCGGCGCCTTTCCAGGCCTGAAGTCCCCCCTTGAGCTGATAGACCTCGTTGAAGCCGGTGGCGAGAATCTGCCTGGCGGCAGCCTCTGTCCTGGCGCCGCTGCGGCAGTGGAAAATGGCTACCTTGTCGCGATCACTTGGAAAGTCATCGGGGTGGAATCCTGAAAGGGGCACCAGGTGCGCCTGCGGAATGTGCTCGCGAATGTACTCGTCCGGTTCGCGCACATCGATCAGGACGGCCTTGTCCTGCTTGATCCATTTTTCGGCGCTGATCGGGTCGATCATGCGCAATTGGTGTTCGGTCATCGGTTCGTCCCTTGGTTGTGCGCGGCACTGTTCTCGCCGCAGTAGGTTTCGTGGAGAAATGTCATCAAGGCCCTGACGTCCTCGCGGTCGAGCCGGTAGTAGATCGTTTGCCCGTCGCGGCGCGGCATGACGATGCCCTCGCGGCGCAGGCGTGCCAGATGCTGGGATGTCACGGTCTCGCGCGTCCCCGTCAGACGGGCAAGCTCACCGACCGATTTCTCGCCCTCTACGAGCTGGCACAGGATCATCAGCCGCGTCTTGTTCGAGAGCAGCGTCATCAGATCGCAGACCTGTGCGGAGGCGGCTTCCAGATCATTTATATTCATACTTGCGTATATACGAAGATTAACACATATATCAAGAGGAAACTGAAAACTGGATCTGGATCAAGGCAGGCGGGATCACCTTGGTGTCCGATCCAAGATACGCAAGATGACAAGAGGAGTGTGACCATGAACCCGACTGTCCAGGCCTTCTTTGATGAGGCGACCAACACCGTGTCCTATGTCGTGCGGGAACCGGACGGCAATCATTGCGCCGTCATAGATCCGGTGCTCGATTTCGATCCCAAATCGGGTCGCACCGACACGCATTCCGCCGATCGGATCATTCAGTATGTGAAGGAGGAGGGGCTCGAAGTCGCGTGGCTGCTGGAGACACATGCTCATGCCGACCATCTGAGCGGTGCGCCGTATCTCAGAGATGAATTAGGCGGCAAGGTCGGCATCGGTGAACACATTACCGATGTACAGAGGATTTTCCGGGAAGTTTTCAACTTCGAGCGCCAGTTCCAGCCCGACGGCAGCCAGTTCGATCATCTGTTTGCGGATGGCGAGGAGTTCACCATCGGCGCTATGCCGGTCCGGACCATGCACACGCCAGGACACACGCCAGCCTGCATGACCTATGTGGTCGGCGATGCCGCCTTTGTCGGGGACACCATCTTCATGCCCGACTTTGGTACGGCACGGGCGGACTTCCCGGGAGGTGACGCGCGCATCATGTATCGCTCGATCCGGAAGATCCTGGATTTGCCACCGGAAACGCGCCTGTTCATGTGTCATGACTACAAGGCGCCCGGCCGTGACCAATATGCCTGGGAAACGACAGTCGCCGAGGAACGGGCAAACAGCGTTCACGTGGCCGACGGCGTCAGCGAGGACGAGTTCGTCGCGTTGCGGACCGCACGGGACGCGGTGCTCGACATGCCGACACTGATCCTGCCGTCCGTACAGGTGAACATAAGGGCCGGCGAGTTGCCGCCGGAGGAAGACAACGGAGTGTCCTATCTCAAGATCCCGGTGAACCAGCTCTAGACGCACCTTCGCCCGGACGATTGAGCCCGGTCGCCATTCGTCCTTGCACCGGCGGCATCTCTGCTGACAGAGTGGCCGCCCTGCGGACGCGTCTGACGAAATGGGAGACCGGCATGCACATCGGGTTGATTGGCGGTATCGGGCCGGCGGCCACTGACTACTACTACCGCAATCTGATCACCAGGATGCGGCAGTCCGGGCAAGATCTCGACCTGACCATCGCCCATGCGGATTCGCTGACGCAGCTCGGCAACGTTTCGCAAAACAATGCGGAAGCGCAGGCCGCGATCTTCGAGCGTCTTGCATACAGGCTTGAAGGGGCGGGGGCGGAAGCCGTTGCCGTCACTTCGATCGCCGGGCATTTCTGCATCGAGGAATTCAAGACCGTATCACCTTTGCCCGTGCTCGACCTGCTCTCGTGTGTTGCGACCAGGCTCGGGGAGGATGGCTACGGCACGCTCGGCATTCTGGGTACGAAGGCGGCAATGGAGTCGGCAATGTATGGCCGCCTGCCGTCGCACAATATCCTGGTTCCCGAGGGCGATGATCTCGACTCGGTCCATCAGGCCTATGTGGACATGGCGACATCCGCGACCGTGACGGAGGCGCAAAGGCGGGTGTTTTTCGATTGCGGACAAAAACTGTGCGAGCACCGGGGAGCTGAAGCCGTCCTGCTGGCGGGCACGGATCTCTTCCTCGCCTTTGATGGGCGGGATTGCGGTTTCAAGGCGATTGACTGTGCGTTGCTGCATGTCGACGACATTGCCGTGGAAGCCGCACGCTAGTGTCTACCGCGTTTATCAATGGTCTGGAGCCGCCTGCATGCCGAATATCCATCCCATGACCGGAACGATCGGCGCCGAGATCGACGGTGTCGATCTGAACGAGGCGATCCCGGACGGCCTGGCGGATGCATTGCGCGGTGCGCTCTGGCGCCATCAGGTAATCGTTTTCCGCGACCAGCATCTCGATGTCCCGGTTCAGAAAAGGCTGACGGACGTGTTCGGTTCGATCATGCGCTTGCCCTATGTCGCTCCGATGGAAAGCGATCCCGAAGTGATTGCGGTCCTGAAGGAGGCGAGCGAGCGAAATGTCGGTGTCTTCGGCGGCGACTGGCATTCGGATTTCAGTTTTCTTGAAAGCCCGCCCGCGGGATCCGTCCTGAATGCGGTCGAGGTGCCGCCATTTGGCGGCGACACGGTCTGGGCCAATCAAATCTCGGCGTTCGAGGCATTAGCGCCGGATCTCAAGGATATGCTCGATGGTCGGGATGCGATCCACGTCGGCAAACCCTACGGCGCGAAACACGCCCCGCCCGAAGAGGAGCGCGCCGCCGCTTCGGTGCGCATGACACGCGGCGATCCGGAGGCCGACCGGGAGGTCCGGCATCCCGCCGTCGTCACCCATCCGCACAGCGGCAGGCGGGCGCTATTTGTGAACCCGGTCTACACGGTTCGCCTTGACGGCATGACCGAGGCCGAAAGCGCGCCAGTTCTGGAGCGGATCTACAAGCATGCAATCAGGCCGGAATTCTGCTGCCGCGTGCGCTGGACGCCCGGCGCGGTGGCGGTCTGGGACAATCGCATGACGCTTCACTATGCCGTCAATGACTACGATGGATCGCGGCGGCTGCTCTACCGGACGACATTTGCTGAATCCTCAGGCTGATCGCGACAATTTCGGACATTCAAAAACGGTGGATATTGCGCCGCGCGCTGGTAGGCTTGGCGCTAATGTGGCGCCGTCCGGATCCGGACTGTCCCTCCCGAATTCTCGACCATCAAAAAAAGCGGAACACAGCACCCATGAGTAACGATATTGCCAGCGTCCTCGATCACGTCGACGGCGAACTCG
Source organism: Hyphomicrobiales bacterium (assembly GCA_965275905.1). Lineage (GTDB taxonomy): Bacteria > Pseudomonadota > Alphaproteobacteria > Rhizobiales > JAJFHC01 > CBDAQD01. The sequence goes on from CBDHYJ010000021.1 coordinate 8,383, forward strand.
ACAACAGTCTTGACCGGCTGTTTTCCCTGCTGCGGATTGAAAGCATTTCGACCGATCCCGCCTATGCGGAAGCCTGCCGGAAGGCGGCGCAGTGGCTGAGGGAGGATCTGAACGGCATGGGATTCGATGCGACGGTCCGCGATACGCCTGGTCACCCGATGGTTGTCGGCCATTACACGCCGCCGGGCGGCGAGGATGCCCCGCACGTTCTGTTCTACGGGCACTACGACGTGCAGCCCGTCGATCCGCTCGACCTCTGGGAGACGCCGCCCTTCGAACCATGGATCGCGGACGCTCCCGGCGGCGCGAAGGAAATCCGCGCCCGCGGGGCTTGCGATGACAAGGGCCAGCTGATGACGTTCCTGGAAGCCTGCCGTGCTCACATGGCGATGCGTGGCAGTCTGCCCATGCGTGTCACCGTTTTGCTCGAGGGCGAGGAGGAGTCGGGCAGTCCCAGCCTCGATCCGTTCCTGGAGGCCCATGCCGACGAACTGAAGGCCGATATCGCACTGGTTTGCGACACCGGCATGTGGGATCCGGAAACGCCGGGCATCACGACACGGCTTCGTGGCATGGTCGGCATCGAGGTGATCGTGACGGGACCGAGCCGCGACCTGCACTCCGGCCTTTTCGGCGGGGCTGCGCGTAACCCGATCCGGGTGCTGAACCGTATTCTCGGCGACATCCACGACGACGAAGGTCGGGTGACCATCCCCGGCTTCTACGACGGCGTCATTGAGCTGCCGCCCGCCGTGCAGGAGCAGTGGAATGCGCTCGACTTCGACCAGTCGGAGTTCCTCGGCCAGGTCGGCCTGTCGGTTCCGGCTGGTGAGTCCGGGCGCAGCGTGCTCGAGCAGGTCTGGTCCCGGCCGACCTGCGAGGTCAACGGGATCATGGGCGGTTACACCGGCGACGGTACCAAGACCGTCATCCCGTCCTCGGCATTCGCCAAGATCACATGCCGCCTCGTCGGCGAGCAGGACCCGCATGCCATCCGCGATGCGGTCAAGACGTTCGTGCATGACAGGGTCCCGGACGACTGCTCGGTGGAGTTCATCGAGCACGGCGCAAGTGCCGCCATCACCATCGATACCGACAACACGCACGTGGTGCGGGCGGCTTCTGCGCTGCGCGACGAGTTCGACCGCGATGCCGTGATGCTCGGCAGCGGCGGCTCGATCCCGGTGGTCGAGAGCTTCCGGCGGATTCTCGGAATGGAAAGCCTGCTGATCGGCTTCGGACTCGATGGCGACCGGGTTCACAGCCCGAACGAAAAGTACAACCTGTCGAGCTTCCATCACGGCATCCGTAGCTGGGCCCGCGTGCTCGACAGCCTGAGCTAGGGCAGGGGACATGGCGACGATCTCGAAGGCCGACGCGGAGGCGATCCTGAACGACGTTTTCGCACCCTGGGTTCTGGAACTGGGGCTGAGCGTGGAAGAGGTTTCCGAGGACGCGGCTGTTCTACGCATGGCGTTCAGCGAGAAACTCTGCCGCGTCGGCGGTACGATCTGCGGGCAGGCCATGGTGTCGGCGGGTGATACGGCGATGGTGATCGCCGCATCGGCCGCCCTTGGCGGGTTTCAGCCGATCGGCACGGTCGACATGACGGTCAACTTCATGCGGCCGGCCTCCAATACGGACTTGTTGATCGAGGCGAGCGTCATGCGCCTGGGGCGCACAATGTGCTTCTGCAACGCCATGCTCAAGAGTGCCAGTGACGGCAAGGCCTGCGCTCACGTCGTCGGCACCTATGCCCTGCCGCCGAAACAGACGTGAACGCACCCGCGAGGAGTGAGAGATGACCTATGAGACGATCCTGTTCGACATTCAGGACGGCGTCGCCCGGCTGACCCTGAACCGCCCGGACTCCGCAAACGGGCTGACGCCGGTGATGTGCCGGGAGATCTATGATGCCGCGACGGTCTGCGATCACGACCCGGCGGTCCGCGCCGTGCTCCTGACAGGCGCGGGCAAGATGTTCTGCGCCGGCGGCGACATCAAGGCCTTTCAGGAGGCCGGCGATGATGTGGGCGCGCTCGTCTCGAACATGACGCTCTCGCTTCACGGCGCGGTGTCCGTCTTCAACCGGATGGACGCGCCGGTCGTCGTCGCGGTCAACGGCACCGCCGCGGGGGGAGGGCTCAGCCTCGCCATCGCCGGAGACATCGTGATCGCGGCGGACTCCGCCAAGTTCACGCTTGCCTACACGGCAGCGGCCCTGTCGCCCGACGGCAGCTCCACCTGGTTCCTGCCGCGTCTGATCGGTTTGCGCCGGGCGAAGGAATTGATGCTCACAAATCGCGTCCTGACGGCCGCCGAAGCCGTCGACTACGGCATGATCGACCGTGCCGTCGACGGTGCGGTTTTGATGGATGAGGCAGAAAAGCAGGCCGGCCTGTTCGCGTCCGGTCCTTCAGGGGCCTATGGCGCCACCAAGCGCCTGCTTGCCGGAACGTTCGACGAAAGCCTGGAAGGGCAGATGGCGCACGAGGCACGCAGCATTGCTGTTCAATTGCAGAGCCGGGACGGAAAAGAGGGTGTTTCGGCGTTTGTCGAGAAGCGGCCGCCGCAGTTTTCGGGCCGTTGAACGCGAGCCATTAGTCAGTTTAATCACGACTCCAAGTTGAGCTAATTACAGCGCCGCCGGATCGTTGGAGGCGGCCTGAATTGATCCATCAAATTGCTGCCAAATTCCGCGCAAAACTGGCGTTCGGAGCGCGAATTCGACGCTTATTTGAGCGTACGCGACATGCGGCGCACACACGCCACGTTCACGTTGGACTCATTGATTCTATTGTGACAGCATGTGTCAGTACACGATGATTGACATGGTGGGGTTGGTTACGTCTGTGTCCGTATCCGTTCGTTCAGTAGCGACTGTTTCTGGTCGGTCCTCGGGACCGGCCGGGGTACATGCGCTGCTCGCCGCTTCGCGTTCCGGACCGACAGACGCCCACTCCCGCGGGGACAAGTCCATTGGACAGTCTTCCGCAGGCGTGTACTCAGCCAAGAAACAACAACGGGATTCAAGGCGGCTCGGTGAGGGGCCGGCAATGACCATGCCCGACTGGAGCTGCTGACAGGAGTTGTTCGAAATCTGGAGGGAGAAGGAATGACAGACCTCAACAAACTGAAGGGACTTGTAGCAAACGGCAAGATGTCCCGCCGCGAGTTCATGAGCTACGCGATCGCCACCGGTGTAACGGTGTCGGCCGCCAGCACCATGTACTCGTCGATCGCCAAGGCCGCCAAGAAGGGCGGTCACCTCAAAGTGGGCATCGGAGCAGGGTCGACCACGGACTCGATCGATCCGGGACAGTACTCCGACACCTATATGCAGAGCGTTGGTTTTGCCCATCACAACTACCTCACCGAGGTGGATCACACGGGCGCCGTAAACCCCGAACTGGCCGAGAAGATCGAAGCCTCGGACGACGCCGCCCAGTGGGTCGTGACACTCCGGAAAGATGTCGAGTTCCACAACGGCAAGACCATGGACGCCGAGGACGTCGTCGCGTCCTACAACCACCACCGCGGCGAGGACACCAAGTCCAAGGCCAAGGGCGTCACCGATCCGATCACGGACATCAAGGCTGACGGCAAGAACAAGGTCGTGTTCACGCTGTCGGAAGGCAACGCGTTCTTCCCGTTCATCATGTCGGACTACCACATTCCGATCATGCCTTCGAAGGACGGCAAGGTCGACGCGACGTCCGGCGTCGGAACCGGCGGATACAAGGTCAAGAAGTACGAGCCCGGCGTGATCACCGAGCTTGAGCGGAATCCGAACTACTGGAAATCCGACCGGGCATTCTTCGACTCCGCCGAGGTAATCGCAATCAAGGACGTCGTCGCACGCACCAACGCGCTGACATCCGGCGAAATTCACATCATGGACCGCTGTGACCTGAAGACGGTTCATCTTCTGAAGCGCAACAAGGCGGTCAAGATCAAGCAGACCACGGGAACGCAGCACTACACGGCCCCGATGATCACGACCCAGAAGCCGTTCGACAACATGGATGTGCGCCTGGCGCTCAAACATGGCATCGACCGCGAAGCCATGGTGAAAACCATCCTCCGTGGCTACGGCCAGATCGCCAACGACCATCCGATCAGTCCGTCCAACAAGTACTTCAACAAGGATCTGGAGCAGCGCGCCTACGATCCGGACAAGGCCAAGTTCCACCTGAAGAAGGCGGGCCTGGACTCGTTGACGGTGGATCTCTCGGCCGCGGACGCCGCGTTCGGCGGCGCAGTCGATGCGGCCGTGCTTTACAAGGAGCACGCGGGGAAGGCCGGTATCGACATCAACGTCGTCCGTGAGTCGAACGACGGTTACTGGTCCAACGTATGGATGAAGAAGCCGTGGTGCATGTGCTACTGGGGCGGCCGTCCGACCGAAGACTGGATGTTCTCGATCGCATACGCCAAGGGCGCGTCCTGGAACGATACCTTCTGGGAGCATGACCGCTTCAACGTTCTGCTCAAGCAGGCGCGCGGCGAGCTCAACGAAGACCGGGCCCGCGAGATGTACTACGAGATGCAGCAGATCGTCCGCGACGAAGGCGGCGTGGTTGTTCCGATGTATGCGTCCTACGTCTTTGCGGCCTCGGACAAGATCGCCCACGGCGAGCTTGCGTCCAACTGGGACCTCGATGGCGCCAAGTTGATCGAGCGTTGGTCGTTCGCCTGACGCGGGGGTAATCCCTGCTGATGGCACGAGTATGCTGATATGGGCAAACTCTTAAATCTGGTGGTCCAGCGCCTCGCGCTGGGCCTCCTCACCCTCTTCGCGGTGTCGCTGATCATTTTTCTGGGCGTCGAACTGCTGCCCGGCGACATCGCGACTGAGATTTTGGGCCAGGATGCCCTGCCGGAGACGATCGAGAATTTCCGCAAGGAGCTCGGCCTCGATAAGCCGGCGCCGATTCGATACGTCGACTGGGTCGCAGGCGTTCTGCAGGGTGACTTCGGCACGTCATTCGCCAACAAGCGCGAGATTTCCGACCTCATCGGATTCAGGCTGGCCAATACGCTGTTCCTGGCGCTTATGGCAGCCGTGATCGCGGTGCCGCTGTCACTGATCGCCGGCGTTCTTGCCGCTCTTTACCGCAACTCCCTGTATGACCGCGGCATCAACATCTTCACGCTGTCGTCGATTTCATTCCCCGAGTTCTTCATTGCATACATCCTGATCGTGGTTTTCGTGCAGTCGCTGGGCTGGTTCCCGCCGCTGTCGCAGATCAAGGACGGTATGCCGTTCTGGGAGATGGTGTGGCGCTGCTTCCTGCCGGCGCTGACGATGACGCTGGCCGTTTTCGCCCACATGATGCGCATGACGAGGGCCGCGATCATCAACCTGCTCGCGAGCCCCTATATTGAAATGGCCAACCTCAAGGGCCTCAAGCGCTCGAGAGTCATCGTCAAACACGCACTTCCGAACGCGTGGGCGCCGATCGCCAACGTCATCGCGCTCAACCTGGCCTATCTCGTCGTTGCCGTTGTCGTCGTCGAGGTCGTGTTCGTGTTCCCGGGCCTTGGCCAGCTCATGGTCGACAGCGTCATCAAGCGCGATCTGCCGGTGGTGCAGGCCTGCAGCCTGATCTTTGCCGCCACCTATATCCTGCTGAACCTGACGGCGGACATCATCTCCATCGTCACCAACCCGAGGCTTTTGCATCCGAGATGAGTGACCAGGCCGAACCAGACATCACTGCAGCCGGGACCGCCGATCAGGTGGCGATTCCGGTTGTCCGACGCAACTGGCGCAGGGATGCGATCCGCGAGCTTTGGAAGGCGCCATGGACTGCCAAGCTGGGGGCACTGATCATCCTGCTTTACGTCTTCGTGGCCATCTTCGCGCCGGTTCTGACGCCCTATGGCGAGTCGGAAGTCGTCGGCGCCGAGTTCGAGCCCTGGGATGACAAGTTCTGGCTCGGCACGGACAACCTCGGGCGCGATATGCTCACGCGGCTCCTGTACGGTGCCCGCAACACGCTGGGCATTGCCTTCGTGACCACGTGCCTGGCGTTTCTCGTTGGCGGCGGCGCGGGGCTGATCGCGGCGACGCTGCGGGGCTGGATCGACCAGGTGCTGAGCCGGGTTGTCGACATCTTCATGGCAATCCCCGTGCTGATCTTCGCGCTCGTGCTGCTGACGATCTTCGGTGCATCGGTCCAGAACATGATCATCGTGATCGCGCTGCTGGACTCGACCCGCGTTTTCCGGCTGACCCGTGCCGTCGGCATGAATGTGGCGGTCATGGACTTCGTCGAGGCGGCGCGTCTGCGGGGCGAGGGCCTGCCCTGGATCATGTTCCGCGAGGTCCTGCCCAACATCCTGCCGCCCCTGATCGTCGAGTTCGGCCTGCGGTTCTGCTTCGTGTTCCTGCTGATCGCGGCCCTGTCGTTCCTGGGTGTCGGAATCCAGCCGCCGACCGCGGACTGGGGGTCCATGGTGCGCGATAACGCGACACTGATTACGTATGGCGACATCACGCCGCTGCTGCCTGCAGGTGCCATCGCCCTGTTGACGGTCGGTGTGAACTTCGTGGTCGACTGGTTCCTCAACAAGGCAAGCGGATTGCGCGATGACCAATAATGACAGCGGCCGCAAGGCCGGCGAAACGCTTCTCGACATCAAGGGTCTGCGCATCGAGGGGCAGGCCGGAGACGAGTGGAACGAGATCGTTCACGGCATCGATCTGACGCTGAACCGCGGCGAGGTCCTGGGGCTCATTGGCGAGTCCGGCGCGGGCAAGTCGACCATCGGCCTCGCTGCAATGGGCTATGCCAGACCCGGCTGCCGGATAACGGCGGGCGAGGTCGTCTTCGACGGACGCGACCTGACCAAGGCGCCGGAGGAGGAGAAGCGCGACATGCGCGGCGTCCGCATCGCCTATGTGGCGCAGAGTGCCGCTGCCTCGTTCAACCCGGCCCACAAGCTGATCGATCAGTATTGCGAGGCGCCGGTACAGCACGGCGTCCGGTCGCGGCAGGAGGCTGAATCGGAAGCGGTCGATCTGTTCGAGCGCCTCCAGCTCCCCGATCCGGAGCACATCGTGTTCCGCTATCCGCATCAGGTCTCAGGCGGCCAGTTGCAACGCGCCATGACCGCCATGGCCATGTCCTGCAAGCCGGACCTCATCATTTTCGATGAGCCGACGACGGCCCTGGACGTGACGACGCAGATCGAGGTTCTGGCCGCGATCCGGGATATCGTCGATCAGTTCAATACGGCGGCGATCTACATCACCCACGATCTGGCGGTGGTGGCCCAGATGGCCGACAAGATCATGGTGCTGCGCTACGGCAATCTGGTCGAGGAAGCCGACACGCGGACCATGCTTTCCGATCCGCAGGAGGACTACACCAAGTCGCTCTGGGCGGTGCGCAGCTTCTCGACCGAACCCGTCGGCATTGCGGTCGACGCGGAACCGCTGATCCGGGTGGACAATGTCACGGCAGGTTACGGCCCGGTCGACGTCCTGATCGACATCTCGCTCGACATCCACAAGCGCCGCACCGTTGCCATCGTCGGCGAGTCCGGTTCGGGCAAGAGTACGACCGCGCGCGTGATTACCGGCCTGCTGCCGCCGCGACCCGGAAAAGGCCAGGTGCTCTATCGCGGCCAGCCATTGCCGCCGGACTACCGCAAGCGCAGTCGCGACGAATTGCGCCACGTCCAGATGATCTACCAGATGCCCGACACGGCGATTAACCCGCGCCAGCGTGTCGGCGACATCATCGGCCGCCCGGTCGAGTTTTACCTCGGCCTCAAGGGCAAGCAGAAGGACGAGCGTGTCAGCGATCTCCTCCGGCTGATCGAGCTTGAGCCCAATCAGTTCATCGACCGGTTCCCGGGCGAGCTTTCGGGCGGTCAGAAGCAGCGCGTCTGCATCGCGCGGGCGCTGGCCGCGGAGCCGGAGTTCATCATCTGCGATGAGGTCACGTCCGCGCTCGATCAGATCGTGGCCGAGGGTATCCTCAAGCTGCTCGACCGGCTGCAGGGCGAGCTGGATCTCGCCTACATGTTCATCACCCACGACATCGCCACCGTTCGCGCCATCGCCGACGAGGTGGTTGTCATGTGGCAGGGCAAGATCGTGGAGAAGGGCGCGCGCGAGGACATGTTCACGCCGCCGCACCACGAATACACCGATCTGCTGCTGTCCTCGGTCCCCGAGATGGATCCGGACTGGCTCGACAAGCTGCTCGAGGAGCGCGAGAAGAACAAGCCGTCCATCGAACTGGCGGGCAACTGACGCAGCGGTCTCCGCGTTCGGCAAGGATGACGGGAGAGTGGCATTGCCCTCTCTTGCGTCACGTCCGGCCATGACGATCGAGCGACGGGCGATCTCAACGACACGTTTCCCGGGCTCCGACCCGGGACCCATTTATCGGATCTTCGGGCCGCAGCACATGCCAATGGGCCCTGGATCAGGTCCAGGGAACGTCCCTTTTTCCATCATTCCCGGCCATGACGATCGAGCGCCGGGCGATCTCAACATCACGTTTCCCGGGCTCCGACCCGGGACCCATTTATCGGAGCTTCGGGCCGCAGCACATGCCAATGGGCCCTGGATCAGGTCCAGGGAACGTACCCTTTTTCCGTCATTCCCGTCTGCGCGGGGATGACAAAAGGAAAGTGGATGCGGCTTTGTCAATCACACCAGATTGCGCTTCACCGTCTCCGACCAGTCCTTTTCATACACGAGCTCGTCGCCCTCATAGGCTTCCATGCGTGCCGTGATGTGGAAGTTCTCCGCGTCCGCCCACTGTTCCTGGAAGGTCTCCGTGCGCACGGACCAGCCGTCATCCCGTGACAGGGTCTGTGTCCAGTGCGTGCGCGCCCGCGCGGACAGCGGGTCTCCGGGCAGGATGGAGTAGAACTCGCGGCCGATTTCGCCGCTGACGAGCCCGTGCGTGGGATCCCGGTATTCACCGAAATCGTCGACGATCTCTAGAGTCGTGGCGCCGGTGTCGTCGTCAGCGTCCACAACCCGGCTGTTGGACGGCTCGCGCAATGTCTCCAGATCCAGAGGTGGCGCAGATTCCGCCGGCGGCATGTCGGGCGCCTCGCCGGGATCGCGGCACACCGGAAGGTCAAGCGTGCTGCCGCCCGAAAACAGCGTCAGCGTCACCGGTTCCGGAGCCGGCCAGATCAGCGGCCAGTAGGCGGTGGAGACCGACAGACGCAGCCGGTGCCCCGCCGGTATCGTGTAGCCGATATCGTCGAGCTGCACGCGCACCCGGTACCGCTCACCCGGGACCAGCGGCTCGGGCCGTTCGTGGCTGTCGCGGTGGCACAGGTTGAGCGTCTGGTAGGCGATCCGCGTCGCTTGTCCATCGGGATGCACGTCGTTGAGCCGCACCGCGATGTTGGCGACCGGCCGATCCACCGACAATTCGAGGATCACAGACGGGGCGCCGACGATCATGACGTCCTCGTCCAGCGGCTCCGTCTGGAAGATGGCCGAATTCTCGTCGTCCCGGTTCTGGTCTCCCGGAAACTCCGGACCCAGCCAGATGATGCAGAACTCGCCGCCGTCGAGCCCGGTGTCCTGGATCGACGATACTTCAAGCGCGTCTTCCTCTGCGGCTTCGGTTTCGAGCCGGCCGGCGCCGGGTGAACCGGCGTTCAGATGGAGGCGCCGGGCCGCAATGTTGTCGCCAGGCCATCCGTTCTGGGCGATCCAGCGGCCGGGCCGGGTGTCGTAGGACGCGGCGGGCGGAACGGACTCCATCACGAAAACCCGGCACAGCGGATCGTCCTCGACGCCGGTATTCTCGCCCTTCAGCCATCTGTCCCACCATCGCAGCGCCTCCTGCAGGAACCCCATCTTCGGTTCGGGAACGGCGAAATGCGGGTATTTGTGCGCCCATGGACCGATGATCGCCCGGGCCGGGGTGGCGAGGCCGTTCACGAGGCGCGGAACCGCGTTGGAATAGGCGTCGTTCCATCCGCCGACGGCGAGAACGGCGGCTTCGATGGCGGAGAAGTCCTCGCACACGGAGCCGTGTCGCCAGTACGCGTCCCGGTGCTGGTGATCGAGCCAGGTGCGCACCAGCAGCGGATTGTTCTCAAGCCGTTCCAGCCACATATCGCGCCAGCGGTCGCCGACAAGGGCAGGGTCCGGAGGGCGTGACGAGTAGGACAGCATGGTCGCTGCCCAGCCGAGATTCTCGTTGAGCAGACAGCCGCCCTTGTAGTGGATGTCGTCGGCATAGCGGTCGTCCGTTGAACACAGCGTGATGACCGCCTTGAGCGCGGGAGGGCGCAGCGCGGCGACCTGCAGGCCGTTGAAGCCGCCCCAGGAGATGCCCATCATGCCGACCGTCCCGGAACACCATGCCTGGTCCGCGATCCATGCAATCGCGTCGACGGCATCGGCCTGCTCCTGCTCGGTGTACTCGTCATGCATCAGCCCTTCGGAGTCGCCGTTGCCGCGCATGTCGAGCCGGATACACGCATAGCCGTGGCCGGCGAAGTAGGGATGGGTCAGCTGGTCCCGGACGGCCGTTCCGTCGCGTTTGCGGTAGGGGATGTATTCGAGGATCGCGGGAACCGGATCCTCCTCCGCGTCCTCGGGCATCCAGACACGCGCGGCAAGCCGTGTTCCATCGGACATCGGGATCCAAAGGTTCTCGATCTCGCGCACGCGACGAGGGAACTCCGTAACGATTCTGGTCATGCGGTACTCCATGGAGATGCCGTTGAGTTCCCATCGCGCCCGACGGTCCGTTGCGCATCGCGAAATTCGTCGCCGTGCGCATTGACAACCGGCCCGATGGGCAAAACACTAGCCGGACCCACCGAAAGGCCTCCCTGTTCCAACCGAAGGATTGCTGCGATGATCGACTTGTACACATGGTCCACGCCGAACGGACGCAAGGCGTCCATCATGCTTGAGGAAGTCGGTCTTGACTACACTGTCCACCCCATCAACATCGGCAAGGACGACCAGTTTGCCCCAGACTTTCTGAAGATCAGCCCCAACAACAAGATCCCGGCCATTGTCGATCAGGACAACGGTCTGTCGCTCATGGAGTCCGGCGCCATACTGCTCTACCTCGCCGAGAAGACGGGACAGCTCATGCCGTCAGGCGATGATCGCTGGAAGGCGGTCGAATGGCTGATGTGGCAGATGGGCGGTGCCGGCCCGATGCTGGGGCAGTCGCATCACTTCCTGCATTTCAATCCCGGCAAGGCCCCGTACGCGGAGGAGCGGTATGCCAAGGAAGCGCAACGGCTCTACGGTGTGCTCGACAAGCAACTGGGCGAGCGTGAGTACATGGCCGGGGACTACTCTGTCGCCGACATCGCAACCTGGCCCTGGATCTCGCGGTTCGAGTGGCAGGGCATCGACATGAACGCCTTCCCGAATGTGAAACGGTGGTATGTGGCGATCGCCGGGCGCCCGGCGGTACAGAAGGGTTACAGCATCCCGGTCGAGGGTGAGATCCCGATGCCGTGACCACAGTCCGGTTCGGCGATCTTTCGCCGGATCAGTCTTTCCGCCACATGCCGCGCCGTCCGGCTTTCGCCTCTTTCATCAGGGTCTGCAGCCTCTTCGGTGACTGCGGCAGGACGACCGCCCAGCCCGTATAGACCATGCCTTCTGACAGGTCGTAGCCGTCAGACAGGCAGCGCGACTTTTGCGGCTCTGAATTGGACGGCTTGCAGTTCACTTTCGCGCCGGCGGTGAGGTCCATCAGCCCGGCACGGGCGAGGATTCCGCAGTCATGCCGGTTTCCGCGCACCTGACACATTTCGCCCAGAGCGGGAGCCTTGATCCCGTAAAGCGTGTGGACCGTCCCGCCGACCTCGATGCGGCCGCCGTCGATGACCCTGATCTCGCCGGCACGACTTCCTGCGGACAACGGCGCCAGAGTGAAGGCGAGCATTGCAGCCAGAATGAAAAGACCCCGCGTCCTGCCGGATCCGACCGGCTGGACACGGGGTTCTCGGTAGCGCTCGCTCATGCGTTTGCTCTGGGGCGAGGAGGCCGCCCGGAGCATCGAGGTTCCGGGCGGATCCATCTCATGGCAAGCGGCTACTTGCGGATTTCCTCAGGCAGGAACAGCAAAAAGTCGTTGTCCTCGCCCGAGACGTGACACTCGTGGCAGAACGCCATGCCTGCCGCGTTCTTGCCCCTGGTCCTGCCGAACACGGTGCCGTTCGGCATGATCATGGTGTATTTCCAGTCGGCCGTTTCCTTGTTCCAGCCGCGGACCATTTTTTCCATCATGAACAGCGGGCCGGCCGCCGCAGCACCGGTCTTGGTCACGGTGAAGCTGTCCTTGGCGAGAATGGAGCCGATCGGCATCCGCTTCACCTTTTCGTACTTTCCGTAAGCCTTCCTCGCCAGTCTGTTGGCATAGTTGTTGACCAGACGGCCGCCATGCGTGTCGGACGTGTAGGGCACTTTGTTGAAGGTCGTGAACCTCTGGTACCGGTTTGCGAACAGGTCGCCGGCCTTGCGGTACGCAACCCTCATTTCCTTCGAAAGGCAGCCATAGACATCGGCGGCTTCCTTGGCGCTGACCTCGACCGCTGCGCCGGCGGCGCAGGGGTTGCACGGGTTGCAGGGATTGCATGCGTTGGCCGCCGCGCACGGATTGCACGGGTTCTTGGCTGCGCACGGGTTGCAGGGATTGCAGGCTTTCGCCGCTGCACACGGGTTACAGGGGTTGCAGGCCTTGGCCGCGGCGCATGGATTGCACGGATTGCAGGCTTTCGCCGCTGCGCACGGGTTGCAGGGATTACAGGCCTTTGCCGCCTTGCAGGGGTTGCACGGATTGCATGCGTTCGCTGCACACGGGTTGCAGGGGTTGCACGCCTTGGCTGCGCACGGGTTGCAAGGATTGCACGGGTTCTTCGCCGCGCACGGATTGCAGGCTGCTGCGGTCCTGATGCGCGGAACGAAGCAATTGGCACTCGCGTTGGCACCGCCCGCTGCGCACGGATTGCAGGGGTTGCAAGGATTACAGGGATTGCAAGCGTTCGCGGCACATGGATTACACGGATTGCAGGCCTTTGCCGCGCAAGGGTTGCAAGGGTTACAGGCTTTCGCTGCGCACGGATTGCAGGGGTTGCAGGCTTTCGCCGCCGCGCACGGATTGCACGGGTTGCAGGCTTTCGCCGCCGCGCACGGATTGCACGGGTTGCAGGCTTTTGCCGCTGCGCACGGATTGCAGGGGTTGCAGGCTTTCGCCGCTGCGCACGGATTGCACGGGTTGCAGGCTTTCGCCGCTGCGCACGGATTGCAGGCTTTCGCCGCCGCGCATGGATTGCAGGGGTTGCACGCCTTTGCGGCGGCACACGGATTGCAGGCTGCGGCGACCACGTCAGGGTTGGTCACCATTCCGGTCAGCAACGCCCCGGCACCCAACGTAACTCCCAGTGTTAACGGCACGATTGCCGCCGTCGAGAGCATACGATTCCTCAAGTATTGCATTCTATTCCCTCCTTATGCGTACCAGATTGAACTGCGGTGAACCGATTCTCAGCCTGCACAGTCCCATCAACCTGGAACGCTCTATTTATTTGAAAAAATCTATCACTAGGGCGAATGCATGGGGTTTCAACTCACATCACTTAAGTGTGATTTAGGCAGCATTGCGGCAGAAAGACGTCCCGGATTCGCTACGAAAGCGACGTTGCACAGTTCCCGGTTGTCCCGGGGCTGGCGGTCGTCCGATCCTTGTGCGCCGCCACGGCGATGCGTCGGATTATTGGCCGGTATAAGGCACTATTCGGTGCCGGCGACCGATGCCTGAAGCCTGAGCAGGGCACCGAGGGCCGCATCTGCCATCGTGGAGGGCACGAATATATGGTCGTGATGGAATGCCGCCACGACATTGCACGGAATTCCGGCGGTGCTGAGCGCGGACGCCACGGCGGCCGTCAGGCCCACACCGTCCAGTGCTGAATGAACCTCGAGTGTGATCTGCCGCATTGGCAGGCTCGCCTCGAGACCATGTTTCTCGGCGGTAGCGACGTCCAGGATCAGGGTCGTGCTCTCGCGTTCACGGAACAGTCCGACCGGATTCAGCGCAAGCCAGTCCGGATTCAGTTCGTCGACAGTGCAAAACACGAACTCGGCCGCCTGAAGCACCGGGTTCATGCCGGAAATCATCTCATGCGTGTCACGGGTGACCTTTGTCATGCCATCTGCTGCCTGCTGGTTCCGGCATCGACAATATCAGGCTTCGGCTCCGCTGCATTGTCCTCGTGCCCTAGTCGTCGAGATAGTCCGCGCAGCGCGCGGCCTCCTGTGTGCCCCAGGGCATCAGGGGCACGGTCGACGTGCTGTTCTTCGGCGAACCTTCGATGATTTTGTCGGAATAGCTCAGATAGACGAGGACATTGCGCCTGGGATCGCAGCCGCGCACGATCTGCAGTTTCTTGAAGAACAGGGAACGCCGCTGGCGGAACACCTCGTCACCCTGCTCGAATTTGCCCTTGAAGGAAACGGGACCGACCTGGCGGCAGGCAAGAGAAACGTCAGAGAGCTCTTCCGCGATGCCGATCAGGCCCTTCACGCCGCCTTTTTCCGGAACCGTGAAATGACACGCGACGCCGTCGACCAGCGGGTCGTCTATGGCATAGGTCGCAAGTTTATGATTTGGCGTTAAAAGCTTGAAAACAGTGCTTTTCTTGAAGATGAGCTCGGCATCGTCTGCGGCGGCCTGACCGCCTGAAAGGACGGCGAGGATCAGGCCGGCGACGGCCACGAGTCTTGTAAACATTGTAATGCTCCGGGTCTGGGGAAAATCGCTGCATTGCACATAGGCAATCCACCGCTCCATTTCCATCCTTCCATGTGGTCTGCGGACCGGATGTCGCGGCCGCTTCCGCATTCCAGGCCACTACGGAGCGCTTTGCCACGAGCGCCATGGCAGGTATATGAAAAGCATCCGTCCTTTGCACCGACAGCCTCCGCTGCGAAAGGCGAGGGCACCCGCCAACGGGCCGCTGGCTCAATCAGGAAAACGCGCTTGTGTCAGTAATGCTG
This sequence comes from Hyphomicrobiales bacterium, assembly GCA_965275905.1. Taxonomy (GTDB): domain Bacteria; phylum Pseudomonadota; class Alphaproteobacteria; order Rhizobiales; family JAJFHC01; genus CBDAQD01. The sequence continues at coordinate 23,408 of CBDHYJ010000021.1, forward strand.
AACGACTTGGAAATCGGATTTCTCGGTTCGGGCCTGCAACGGCCGGAATGCGTGCTGGCGACAGCCAACGGCAGGCTCTATGCCTCGGACTGGCGGGGCGGGGTTGCCGTGCTGGAGCCGGATGGCGGTCAGTATTCGATTCTGCCGACCGACTCTTCGCTCGACATCCGGCCGAACGGCATCTGCCTTCTTCCCGACGGATCGTTCCTGCTCGCCCATCTCGGCGACGAGGACGGTGGCGTCTACCGCATAACGGCCGCCGGTGAGGTCGAACCCTATCTGCTGGAGGTTGACGGCGCGCCGCTCCCGCCGAGCAACTATGTCCACTATGACGCCCGAGGCAGGGTTTGGGTAACGGTGAGCACGCGTCTCATGCCGCGCGCGAAGGGCTACAGGGGCGACAATGCCGACGGGTTTGTCGTGCTGGTCGACGGGGGCGGTGCGCGCATCGTGGCCGACAATCTGGGGTATACCAACGAATGTGTCGTCCATCCCGACGGCGAGCGGCTGTTCGTCAACGAGACATTCTGCAAGCGCCTGACAAGCTTCGATATTGCCGCCGATGGCAGCCTGTCGAACAGGACCACGGTCGCCGAATTCGGCGCCGGCACATTCCCGGACGGACTTGTGTTTGATGCAGAGGGCGGCGTCTGGATCACCAGCATCGTGTCCAACCGCGTCATCCGGGTCGCGCCGGACGGGGCACAGGATGTCATCCTTGAAGACAACGACCCGCAGTTCGTTGCGGCGGCCGAGGCCGCATATCAGGAAGGCGCAATGGGACGTCCCCATCTCGATACTTCGTCCGGCAATGTCTTCCGGAATATCTCGAGCCTCGCCTTTGGCGGCGCGGGTCTGCGGACAGGCTACCTCGGTTGCCTGCTGGGAGATGCAATAGCCAGCTTTTCCTCGCCCGTGGCCGGCCACCCGCCGGCCTACTGGACCTTTGCCGGCCCCGAACGGAGATCATGACCATGACGGATCGACTGAATGTCTGCGTCGCCGGCGCCGGCTTCTTCAGCCAGTTTCACTACGACGCCTGGCAGCGGCTGGACGAGGTCGAACTGGTTGCCTTGTGCGATCGCGATGACGAGACCGCACGTGCAGCGGCGGAAAAATACGGAGTCGAGCGGCACTATACGGACATCGTCGAGATGCTCGATGCAGAACAGCCCGACCTGTTCGACATCGTCACGCCGCCGCCGACCCATCGTCTGTGCATTGACGCCGCTATCGAGCGCGGCATCACCGCCATCTGCCAGAAACCGTTCTGCGGCACGATGGAGGCGGCGAAGAGCGCGGTCGCGGCCATCGAGGACGCAGACGCCACCGTCATCGTGCACGAGAACTTCCGGTTTCAGCCCTGGTACGGCCGGATCCGCCAGGCGATCGACGAAGGCATGCTGGGGGATCTGTACCAGGCTACGTTCCGTTTGCGCCCCGGCGACGGTCAGGGCCCTGAGGCTTATCTCGACCGGCAGCCCTATTTCCAGAAGATGGAACGGTTCCTGATCCACGAAACCGCGATCCACCAGATTGACGTATTCCGTTACCTCCTGGGCGAACCGACCCACGTGTTTGCCAAGCTCGAAAAGCTCAACCCGGCGATCGCCGGAGAGGACGCCGGCATCATCCTGCTCGATTTCGAGAACGGCGTACGGGCCCTGTTCGACGGCAACAGGCTGTCGGACCATGCCGCTGACAACCGCCGCCTGACCATGGGCGAATTCTGGCTCGAGGGCTCAAAGGGCGTGCTGCGCATGGACGGCTGGGCCCGCCTGTGGTTCCGGGCGCACGGCAGCAACGACGAGATGTCGATAGAGTACCCTTGGGATAATCGCGGATTCGGCGGCGACTGTGTCTACCGGCTCCAGGCGCATGTGGTCGACCATATGCTGCGCGGCGCGCGCCTGCACAATTCGGCAAGCGACTATCTTGCGAACCTGCACATCGAGGAATCCGCGTATCTTTCCAACGCGGAACGGACAATCAGGAAGCTGTAGTCTCGGGCCGAAGTCCCGGTCTCAGACGAAGCCGGGCACCCGGTCCTGGGCGCGGGCGACCTCGATCGCCTCGGGCAATGCCATGTCGCCCTCAAACAGGGCGCGGCCCGAAATCGCACCCGCAATGTTCGGCAGATACTGCAGCGTCGACACATCATCGAGCGTGCGGATCGTGCCGCTAACGATGACCGGCACGATCAGCTCCGTGGCCATTTCGGTGGTCGCCGCGAGGCTGCTTTCCGGCAGCTTGTCGTCGAAGTCGATGTCCGTGAAGATCAGGCCGGCCAGGTCCAGGGTCTCGAACTGCCGGGCGAATTCCAGAGGCGTGAACGCCGTGGTTTCGCGCCAGCCTTCGACCATCACCTTGTCGTCCTGCGCGTCCACGCTGAGCACGATCTTGCCCGGGAACTGCGAACAGGCCTCGCGGACGAAGGTCGGATCCTTGACCGCCGCGGTGCCGATGACGACCCGCGCCGCGCCCTTGTCCAGCCACCATTCGACCGAGTACATATTGCGGATGCCGCCGCCGACCTGGACGGGGACCTTCACGGCCTCGATGATTTCGCAGATCTGCTCGGAATTGCCGTCGCCGCCGCCGGCGCTGACGGCATCAAGATCGACGATATGCAGCCATTCCGCACCCTGGCTTTCGAAGTTCTTCGCCGCCTGCAATGGGGAAAGATCGTAGACTTTCGGCTGGTCCATCTGCCCGCGCAGAAGGTTTACGCATTTGCCGCCCTGTATTTCAATGTCCGGATATATGATCATTTTTCGCACTTTCTCAGTTAGGGGACAACGGAAGTGCAGTTTCCGCTGATAATAGTATTAAAGGATGGCGGTCTCGACAATTGGGCCGCGAAAAAAATGCCGGCAACGACAGTAGAGCGTGTGCGGAGTGATGCCTCTCAGGCGTCGGTCAGCTTGTCGGTATAGCCGAACAGGGCGGGCGTGCCGCCGGTGTGCACGAACAGAATTGACTTTCCCGCGCCGCCATTCCGCGCGCGCGCGACCACCGCAGCCATGACTTTAGCGGTGTAAACCGGATCAAGCAAAAGGCCTTCGGATTCCGCCGCCAGGGCAATCGCTTCGCGGACCGCGTCGTTGATCATGCCGTAGCCCGGCGCCAGCGTTTCGTCGGTGATATCGACGTCGTCGTCGGCAACAGGGCAGGCAATACCCAGGACATCTGCGATTTCCCGCACGCGCTTCCGGATTCTGGGTGTCTGCTGGTCCGCGCTGCGCCGCACGCAGACGCCCTTGACCGGAATAGACGATCCCAGGCCGCGCAGCCCGAACAGAAACCCGCCATGCGTATGGCCGCTGCCGGATGCGATGAAGACCTCGTCCGGTTGTTCCGACATGGTATCAAGCTGCCCCAGGACTTCGTTCGCCGCCACCACATATCCGAGCGCGCCTAAAGGCTTGTGGCCGGGAGCCAAGGGAATGATGTAAGGCCGCTTGCCCTCATCCCTGAGGCGCTCGGCGATCTCGCCGAGATGGCGGTCGGCGCCTTCCTCGTCCTCTCCGTCCGGATAGGAATGGAGGGTGGCGCCCAGCAGTTTGTCGAGCAGGACGTTGCCGGAATTGTAGTAGTCGGCGGTCTGGTTCGGGACGCGCCGCTCGAGCTGGATGTGACAGTCCATGCCGAGGCTGCGGGCACCGGCGGCCGCCAGCCGGACGAAGTTGGACTGCACGGCTCCGGTGATGAGCACCGTATCGGCATCCTGTCTGACAGCTTCACCGAGGTAGAATTCGAGCTGGCGCACCTTGTTGCCGCCGAACGCGAGCCCGGTGCAGTCGTCGCGTTTGATGAGCAGCGCCTTCAGACCCAGACGTTCGGCGAGACGCGGCGCGTGTTCAAGCGGCGTCGGCGCGTGCCCGAGCCGTGCCCGCGGCATCCGATCGAGCGCCTCCATCACGCCGGGTTGCGATTCCTGTATCTGGGTCATGATATCCATCGTGCTCCAATATCGGCCAGCAGGGCTATGCCTGTGGCCAGCAATATAACGGAAATGATCCGCCGGAAAGTCTTCTGATCTATGCGTTTTGCCAGGCCGCGCCCGGCAAGCACGCCGACGATTGTCGCAGGCGCCAGAAACAGGCTCTGCCGGAACGGCTCCATGGTGATCCCGGCGAACCAGGCCTGGCATGCGATGGCGGCGGGATAGGAAAACAGGAACAGCGTGAGGATCGTCGAGCGAACGGAATCGCGGCTTTCGTCCTTCAGCGTCATCCAGGCGGCAGGCGCCGGGCCGGGCATGGCCAGGGTCGCGCTCATCAGCCCGGACAACGCGCCGACCACCACATCGGCCGGACCGTCACCGGACGCGCGATTGGCGGCTTTCGGCCAGTTGAGCGTGATCGACGCGCACATCACAAGGACCACGACGGCCGCGAGCAGCTTCAGGGTCACGATGCTGACGAGCGCATACGCTACCGCGCCCGCCGGAATGCCGACACAGCTGCCGATCACGAAGCGGCGCAGCGTGATCCGGTTCAGGTCCTGCAGCAGCGACGGGATGAGGATAACGGCGATCAGCAGGCTCAGGAGCGCGGAGAGCTGAATGGCGGAGCCCGCGCCCAGCACAAGCAGCATGACCGGCCCCGCCATCAGCCCGAAACCGATGCCGCTTGCCGCCTGCAGCAGGGCGGCGGCGAATACGGTCAGATTGAGCGCGATGAAGCCAGCGTCCAAAACACTTCCCCGGATATTTTGGCAGGTCGGTCGTCAGGTGAGGGCACAAAGCCAGAAAGGTCCTGCGATGGCCAGACAAAAATCCGATGGCCGGCGGAAATGGGGAAAACGAAAAAGGGCCGGTCGCATGACCGGCCCTTGAATTGGATTCTTCGGCGGAACGGCTAGTTCACTTTGCTGATCTTGCCCATCTTGAGCAGGATGTTGCGGTGAATCTCCTGTTCCTCCGCCCAGTAGCCGCGCAACTGGGATCCGGTAATGAAGTTGCCGCGCAGGCTCTTCTTGTTCATGTAGTCCTGCCACTCCTTGGTCTCGTAGACCTCGCGGAAAAGGTTGCGGTAGAACTCCGCGACATCCGCGTTCAGTCCGGGCGGCGCAACGATACTCCGCTGCATGAAGTAGACCATGTTGTTGCCCTTTTCCTTGAAGGTGGGCACGTCCTTGAACATCTGCAGACGCTGCGGCGTAAACGCGGCAAGCGGCTTGGTGATGCCTTTTTCGAAATACTTGTCCTGTTCCGCCGGATTGTTGACCGTTGAGTTGGCGCGTTTTTCGGCGAGTTCCTTGGCGACGCGGCCGCCGCCCTTGAAGGGCTTGTACTGCATGCGCAGGCCATAGGCGCTGTTCAGAAAATCGGTCAGCAGGTTGTCTTCCGACGCCGTGCCGGTGCCGGCCATCACCCAGCGACCGCCCTGAGAAGCCGCCGCTTTGAGAAACTCTTCCAGGTTGTTGATCTTGGAGTCCTTGTGAACCCAGAGCAGGAAGGTGTCCTCGGCCATCCGGGCAACCGGTGTAAACTTGAGGATGTCGACACCGAGTTCGGGACGCCGGAGCGGGGTCGTGTAGAAGCTGTTCAGCGTCACCATGACCACATGCGGATCACCCGATTTCTCCTGCATGTAGGCAAGAGCGTCCGCGCCGGAGTTGCCCGGCATGTTGACGGGCTCAAGCGGGAAGGGGGACAGGTCCTCGTTCTCGATGATCTGCTTGAAGAAGCGGCCCATCTTGTCGGCGCCGCCGCCCTTGCCGGCCATGATCACGAGTTCGATCGGTTTCTCCGGATACCACTCGGCCTTGGCCACCGAAGTCGCGCCAAGAACAATGGCGCAGGCAATCCCCAATGCCTGGGGCAGCCACGTGTCTTTAAATCGACTAAGCATAAATTACTCTTTCTGGAGTTTTACCGGGGCGGGCGAAACACGGCGTTGCCGCCGGGCTTCGTCTGCCTCCGCTATCTGTCATTGGCTTTCGGTCTCTGCCGAATTACTGCGACTGAGTCTCAAGCCAGCGCTTGAACTCCTGAACCAGCTGCTCGGTCTGCGCCGGTGTCGGCTTGCCGCCGGCCGGAATGATGACGTTGCCCTGATCGAAGAACTTCTGCATCGCAAGCCGCAGTTCGGGCACGCTGCAGGCATGTGCGGCGCTGGCCGTTGCGGTCTGCGCTATTGCGGTTTCAACCGCCGGGTGGCGGTTCCAGCCGCGAACCTGTGCCGCAAAATTCACCTCTTTCCACTTGGGGTGGTAGGGCTTCTTCATAAGGTTCGGAAACTTGGTGAAGATCGTGTCGACCATCGTGGCGATCGCCTTGTAGCGGCGCGTGTCCTGCTTCCAGTTGAACGACACCATGACTGCGCCGGTCGCAATCGTGTTCACCGGCTTGTCCTTGGCGACGAGGTTCGGATATTCCTCCGCCGAAAGCCGCGACGGCAGATAGCTGGTCGCAAGCGTGCCTTCCATCGCCACCGGCAGGAACTTGAGGCCTTCGTCCTTCTTGATGCGCTGGATCATATCCGCCGGCTTGCCTTCGACATAGACCATCGCGGCAATCTGGCCGGACTTCAGCATTTCAAGCGCCACATCCGGTTCCGTGAAAACCGGCTCCACAACGACCTTGTTCTGCTGGAAGATGTTCGAAGCGGTGACGAACGCGCCGTCGTTCTTCAGGCCGACGGCGACCTTCTTCCCGGCAAGCTGCTTGATGCTGTCGTACTGCGGACCGGCAAGGATATGAACTTCCTTGTTGTACAGCTTGGAGATGTAGATGATGCGCCGGTCAATGGCCGAATGCAGGCGCCGCTCCTTGATGAAGTCGAGCACGTCGGCCTGAACGATCGCCAGGTCGACACCCTTGAGGTAGAGAACATCGGCAATGTTCTGGATCGAGCCCTGGCCCATGATCGGTAGAAGGCGCTGTCCCTTCTCGCCCTGGATGATGGAGGCCAGTTCGGCTGTTGCCCGGAACGCCGTCGTCGGCAGTCGGCCGGACACGATCCGGACCACGCCTTCGTTGACTTCCCTGCGCAGCTTCCACTCGGCCGCCCGCGATGAACTCCGCGCCTTGGCTTTGGAATTCTGGCCCGCTCCTGTTGCACTCTGCGCACGCGCGTCAGAGACCGTATAGTCTTCGAAGACCATCAGTCCGAACACGAACAACGCGCCTGCGATCACATACTTCATCACCGGATTTTCCCCCTTAGGATGTGTACAACTGCAATATTGATCAGCGAGAGTCCGCTCAGAGGCAGTCAATACTGCAACGCTCATGGGCCGCGGCAGGCCCAAAACTGATCCTTGAGGGGATCAAAAACTTGTGGCTGAAATTGGGCCTAAGCGTGGCGTCAATGCGGGCGTATCTTAAGAGCAGGTAAATTTCCCGTGGTGCGCGGGTGCTTTAGAGGTGTTCGTACGTCGGGGTCAGACGCCGATCAGCTTGCGCAGGCTCAGCGTGCCGAGCGACGGCAGCTTGACGGCAATATCGTGCGGATCAATGCCGATTGTGAGGCCGAGCAGGTGCAGTTCGACCCCCTCTTTCAGGGCCGCCGCGATGCCGAAGAGGCCGGACCACGACACCTGCCAGCCTGTGCCGCTGGGCGTTCGGCCGAAGTTGAGGCCGGAGCCGATATAGTCCTTGCCGACGGCGGTCGCGGGCATTTCCAGCCCCAGGTCGGGCACCTGTCGGCCCACCCAGGCGACGAACGTGTTTGAGTTCGGGCCGGGCCAGACCGTGTAGCTGCCATAGTCGCTGTAGGGGTAGGAGACGATGGCGCGCTCGATCTTGGGGATGAGCGCTTCGGCATCGGCTCCGCGGACCTCATGGACCACGAAAGGCATGTTGCTGTACCAGCGCCCGTCGACCGGATAGTCGTTGCGGCGCACCGGGTGTCCCCAGCCGACAACATCGTAGCGGTCGAAGTGCCGGGCGCCCTCGCGCTTGACGGCAATCCACGTATGGACCGCGAACACGCCCTTCCAGCGCCCCGTGCGGGCACCGTAAACGAGCACGATGGCCTCCTTCTCGATGCGCGGGTCCGGAGCAACACCGGCCGACGACCAGTCAGCCGCGCTCCAGCCCGCCGGCCAGCCGCGCGCGTAGGACCATGTGGCGCCGACGACAAGCGGCACGAGTATCACCAGCAGGAGAGGTACGAGAATTGCTCTGGTCCCGCGTTTCAGAAAATTCACCACCGACTTCATCCGCTCAATGTAGGCGGCTTTTGCGCCCGGACAACAGCAAACACTTTGTGAGCCCATTTTCCGCGATTGTCGTGAACGCCGCCTGAACGGTGGTCCTCCGGCACCGGCCACAAAGTTGATTGCGCACAAATTCAAATTGTGTACAATATGTATATCAAAAATGTGCATATGGGAGGCAGGCCGTGAAAGCGGACCGCAAACTCGCGTTCTACAACGACCTCAAGGAGCGGGTTCTGACTCTGGACCTGGCACCGGGCAGCGCGCTCGACGAAGTCGCGCTGTCCCAGCAATACGGTGTTTCGCGCACCCCGCTGCGCGAGATCTTCCAGCGGCTGGCGGGGGAGGGCTTTCTCACGCTCGAGAAGAACCGGGGCGCCGCCGTGTCGTCCATGGATCTGGACGTCATGCGCAACTTCTTTCAGACCGCGCCCATGATTTACGCCGCGATTGCCCGGCTGGCGGCGGAGAATGCAACGCCCCGCCAGATCGAGGAACTGAAGGCCGCCCAGAAACGGTTCCGCGACGCGGTCGGGGAAGACCGCCCGGCGGACATGGTCATGTTGAACCACCGCTTCCACGAACTGATGGGTGAGATGGCCGGCAGCCCCTATCTGACACCGAGCCTCAACCGGCTGCTGATCGACCACACGCGTATGAGCCAGACATTCTACCGCCCGAAGAGCGGCCGGGAGCGGGCACGCGTCGAGGCCGCCTGCGAACAGCACGACGGCATGATCGAGGCCATCGGGTCTTCGACGCCCGCGCGGGCCGTCGAGTTGACGCTCGAGCATTGGGAACTGTCGCGCAACCAGATTGAACTCTACGTCCGTCCGGACCCGTTGCCGGTCGATCCGGAAGCGCATTACGGGGGAGGAGCACGTGATGCGGTTTGAAGGCATCTACACACCCATCGTCACGCCGCACGACGACGACCATGGCATCAACAAGGACCGGTTTGCCGATACGGTCGAGCACCTGATTGCAACCGGGGTCAACGGCATCATCGTTGCCGGCACGACGGGCGAATATTATGCCCAGACGCCGGAGGAGCGGCTGGAGCTCATGGCGCTCGCAAAGGACCTCATCAAGGGCAGGCTGCCCCTGATCGTCGGCACCGGCGCGATCCGGACCGAGGACAGCATCATGTTCGCGGAAGCCGCCAGGGCCGTCGGCGCGGATGCGCTTCTGGTCACCACGCCGCCATACGCCTATCCGACGGGCCGCGAGATCGCGCTTCACGCACTGGCCGTCGACCGGGCCGCCAACCTGCCGGTCATGCTGTACAATTATCCGGGCCGCATGAGCGTCAACATGGACGAGGACACGCTCGACCGCCTCGGCCGCAGCCCCAATTTCTGCGCCATCAAGGAAAGCTCCGGCGACCCGAACCGTCTGCATATGCTGGCGCGCGACTACCCGCATATCCAGTTGAGCTGCGGAATGGATGATCAGGCGCTGGAGTTCTTCGCCTGGGGTGCCAGGTCCTGGGTTTGCGCCGGATCGAATTTCGCGCCCGAGGCGCACATCGCGCTCTACAGAGCCTGCGCCGTCGACGGCAATTTCGACAAGGGCCGCCGGATCATGTCCGCCATGCTGCCGCTGATGCGCGTGCTGGAGCAGGGCGGCAAGTTCGTCCAGTGCATCAAGCACGGGCTGACGCTGCGCGGCATCAACGCGGGCCCGCCGCGCCGGCCGCATGCAGCCGCTGAACAAGGATGACAAGCGGCAGCTTGCCGAGGTGATCCGCACCATGAACGCCGCCATCGCCGCTATCGAGAAGGAAGCCTGACAATGTCCGATCTGCTCACACGAGAGGAATATGCCGCCATTGCCGGCCGGATCGATTTCCCGCGCGGCGCGTTCATCGACGGCAAGTTCCGGCCCGGCCGCGGCAAGAAGCTGCCGACCGTAAACCCGGCGACAGGCGACAAGATCGCCGACATCGCCGCCTGCAACGACAAGGACGTGGATCTTGCCGTCTCCAAGGCGCGCGAGGCGTTCGAGCAGGGGCACTGGTCACGG
>CBDHYJ010000022.1:0-29320 GCA_965275905.1 Hyphomicrobiales bacterium
CCAAAAGGGACATTTGCACATCTGAGGGTAGAAAACCCGCAGAATGGTATGGGTTATCACTGTGTTTGTGTTTGTGCTTGGTATTTTCTGGCATGTGACCTTATACTACTGCATCCAAGCGTGCGAGACGTTCTGGCATTTGTGTAGCTGCGGCAAATGTTGGTGGGTCTTATTTTAATATTTCTCTTTGAATTGTTGCTGACAGGCCCCTAAGGAACCTGTCTAGTTTCTCTTCATCAGAGATGTTATCAATTTTTGCAGTGACCCTTTTGAATGCATCAATGTAACCAGTCACCTTGCCTGTTCGTCAAATGGTTGCAAGTTCATCCCGGGCCCTTCTCTTGTAGTCTGCTGGTCTGAAATAGTACACGGATGTTGTGTTTCAATGTTAGACCATTTTGTTTTGTCCATGTCTAGGGCACTACTACGTAGCCATAGTGCAGCACTTTTAATCATGAGTGTGGCAGCAAATCTGGTCTGTTGAATTTCATCTGTGAGGCCAACTAGTTTGAAGTAGTTGTCTACCCCAAATAAGCCATGCCTCAATTAATTCATAGTCCATTGTGCCATCATATTGAGGTGGTTCCTTCAATTTGACCGCACCAGGCATAACCTGGGTTCCATTGTTGCCATGCTTTGTTTGGTTAGGCTTAATTATTTGTCACCCAAGGGTCAGTATACTGGTTGTTCAAATGGGTTTTATTCACCTCAGAGGCATCAGAAGGCAATTCACAAGCTAGGGCAAACTTTTGCAACAATATTTTGCAGGCTTGTATGCTAACCACCCGTGATTCTGACTGGCTCCTCTGGTCCACAGGGAAGGAGGTCCAGGCAGTACACAGACAGTGGCACTCCCAAAGAGGTCAGAATTTGCTACAATCAGCAGTATATTGCAGTCTTACAATATGCAGCTAGCCCACAGTGGGTTCTAAAGCATCAATATGACCCTTCCTACCGCTTCAGCCCTAGCTCAAGGGCAGTTATAGTGGATGCAACATTTTTCGAACAGCCAAAAAAGTTCAAAGGAGCATTTGCTCCCGAAACCACTGAAAGGATCTCTATCTATAAGCTATCTATCTATCTGACTGTACTTACCAAACATACTGAATAATACAAAAGAGTCTGGTGAGTGTGGATGCTATGTGCTAATGTACACAATGTTGCTGTGGTGTAGTTGCATGACATGATGTCATGCATGTGCACATGCGCATGCTGCGCAGTGGCGCACACGAGGGCCTTACACCGACGAAGCCCTTCGAGCAAGTCACGATGGACTTCATCACGCATTTGCCGGCAACTTCTAGGGGATTTGACACTATCCTTACAGTGGTCGATAGGTTCAGCAAGCTTGTGCACTTCATTCCTTGTACCACTACCTTGGATGCTGAAGCCACAGCTAGGCTGCTTTTTGACAACTGGGTATGCAAGTTTGGCATGCCACAGAAGATTGTGTCAGACAGGGAACCGAGGTTTACTAGTATGTTTTGGACTAGCCTTATGTCTCTGTTGGATTGCAAGGTGGCTTTGTCTGCTGCCTACCACCCTTAGACTGATGGTTAGAGTGAGAGGTTCCACCGGAGTATTGAATAGGTTTTACGGTGCTTTGTGCATCCACATTAGTAAGACTGGGACTTGTGTTTACCGTAGTGCGAGTTTGCATTGAATAGTACGGTTCATGCAGCTACCATATAGATACCTTTCACAGTTGTGTTTGGTGTGCAGCCTGCGTTTCCTCTTGACCATGCGCTACCCAAGTTGGCTGACGTTAAGGTGCAGAGTGTGGATGATGTTGTTCGCACTAGGGCTGATGTTTGGTAGACTGTCTGTTGCCACATCAATGAAACTACTGAAGCTTCTGCCCACTATGCCAACCAGCATTGTTGTGAGCTAACTTTTGAGGTTGGCTAGCATGCTTGGTTGCGCACCACCAACTTACCCCTCCCTGCTGTTGTTTCGCGAAAGTTGACTTCACCATGGACTGGGCCCTATGAGGTTGCACAGGGCATATTGCCTGTGGCTTATTGCTTACAATTACCTGATTCTTTTGGCCGATTGCATGACGTATTCCATGTGTCATTGCTGAAGCCACATCATGATGCTGTGCCCTATCGTGAGGAGCCTATTGTGATTGACTCTGCCACTGCTGCTGAGCCTGAGTTTGAGGTGAAATCTATCTTGTAGTCCTGCCAACGGTGGTCAAACCATCGTAAGTGGGTTGAATAATTGGTAAAATGGAAAGGCTATCCTATCCATGAGGCTACTTGGGAACCTGCTGATAATCTGACCCATACACAGATGGCCCTTAGGACGTTCTTGTCGAGGGCGACGTCAAACCAGGATGGGGGGTGATGTTAGGTAAACCCATTGCAAATCGCACGGATTTGCTTTGATTTGCGATTCATACAAATTGAAGCAGCAAGCGCTTTGCTTCGCAAATCAGCAAATCACATGAATCAGTGTGCATGCACAAGATGATGTTGTGCATACACTATACAATGACAGAGCAAAATTAAGCACAATACAATAAATGGTATTATGTTTGTTGCATTTATAATACTTTGCAGTAGTGTATTTATATTTTTTAACATGGATGTACCAAGCCATTGTTGTGGCTAAATGATAGCCAGCTGATTCGACTGAAAGGGAGGAGGTGACCTTGGACAGAAAGTTTCGGAAGCAATTGCGTAAACAAATATGAGATATGTTTATTGTTCTGTCGGGAATTTGTGAGCTACCTTTGGTTTTAATCCCTGTTTTCAAGTGTCGGAGTGTGCATCCGGGCAGTAGCCATTTGATCGCATAGCTATCTATTGAACTGATGCATTGCAGGGCATAGTAAAGCAGCAGAATGGCCGGCACGTCAAGCAGGCGAGCTAGCTTTTTTTGCAACTACCAAGCATACAGAATGTTGAGAGTAATATGGGTGATTCTGGGGCAAAAGTAGCTCAGCCGTAGTAGCAGCCGGTGCTTGAGGATCAGACAGTGGGTCCAACCCTCGTATTGGAATAGACCAATGCAGGCAGAGCTGACTGGGATGAAAAAGCAAAAAAGAGCCAGCTTAAGTAACAATTCCAATATGTGAGTCTGCAGGTACTTGCATCAGGAAATTGGGTGCAGCTTAGGTATATTCATTGCTCAACAGATGCACCGACTTTGTACTTCCAAGCGCACAGGGGGATGACAAGCAACTTGCGCAACCATTCGAAGTGCAAACACCCGGAGGTATAGGCCCGGCTGGATATTCAAAAGACAAATTAGATGGCAGAGGTTTGGAAGCCAAAGAAATAGGGGTTTTACTTGCACCTAGAGGGCCACAATGCACTGTTGTATATGATATTGAAAGACAAGTAGCCGATAGCGACCGTTGAAAGACAAGGTATTTAGACAATGTTAGCGCACATTTGTAAGGTGTAAGTGGGTTGCAAGGTACTTTGTGATATACTTTTTTGTTTGTATCAACTGAAATAGTGTGGTATGAGGAGTTAGTTAAAGTAACGGCAGGAATATTGGTTCTAAGGTATTCTGCAGGCAGTTTGGCGTGCGCAGCATTAAGTACCGGCAGATTAGGTAGGGTGAGCAGCTATTTTTGTGCTCGACTGGTAAATACTTGCAACTTTACAGTTGATTATGTTATTTTTATAGTGCTTATGCAAAGAAAGCACAGGAATTAAGATTACATGTGCGATGTTGTATCGCCCAAGAATTGCACCCGGTTTTGGTGGTCTGGTTGCCTACTTTGGAGCCAAACATGCCCTAAAATATCGCGCGAGCCAACATCCTAGAGACGGAACCATTGCTCTTGGTTTTGGGTTGTATGTGCTACAAAAACTATAAATTCGCTTGTGTCAGTGAGTCTTTTCTTAGTATTGTGTACACTAGTGTGGCTTCTTCTTGTACATGTATCGATTGTACTGTGGAAACCAAAATTAGGTACACGATAGCCAAAAGTCTACCACAAAGCTCAGATGGTAAATTCAAGTGTGGTTTTTGGCACTTCAGCTATGTAAGATTATATTTGCACTGTCACTTAGCATGTAATTGATATCTACACTTCTTTGCAGATATGGGGCACCCTCGTGGTTCTGGTTATTGACATCGGCTATACCAGCCGCCGTCCACAAGGTGAAAGCCCCGATACAGGCTGAACTAGTTCGAGGACCTATAGCACTAACCACAGATAATTGGAAATCAATCAGGGGTCAGTCCGTGTGGATCGTAACTTGCAGGTAGATGGGTTCCTTATGTTGCAGAATAGTGTAAGCAGTAAGTCACTGACTCTTGATGCTCGTGCGAGGTGCAAGGTTCGGTGCTGGTTGTGTTGATGCTCATGTGAGGTGCAAGGTTCAATGCTGGTTATATTGATGCTTATGTGAGGTGCAACGGTTTGGTGCTGGTTGTGTTGATACTCGTGTTGATGCTCGGTGATGTGCAATGGTTCAGTGCTGGTTGCATTGTTGCTCGTGTGAGGTGTTGATGCTCGTGTGAGGTGCAACGGTTTGGTGCTGGTTGTGTTTATGCTTGTGTTGATGCTTACATGGCACCGGAGGCCGCCTCTTCCGCGTCATCCCCGCTTGAAGCGATACGCTGCTCGATGATCATTGCCGGAACGCCTTTTTCCGCCGCTTTGCACGGCACGAGAAGCGTGGCCCCGCTCGTGTGGGAACTCTACCAATGCAGGCCCCACCGGGCATGATCCTTTACGGTTAGGGTTAACGGCTTCAGCGCCAGGTTGTGGCGTGTCTGACCACACCGTCGCGCCCGGAACACAAACGCACAACACTGTCAAAGGTCTGAGAGACACGACCCGCCTCAATCAATACGCAACACTCCCCGCGTATGGGGAAGGATTGCGCAGATTCGAAGACGGACGTTGGCTGGAAGCTCCCGCGCGTCAGGCTGCATCCGCCGGCCGCGCCATGTGTCATTCAGCGATCTTGCTGAATTCCCCCATCCGCGCCCGGAATCCCCGCCGGACGCGCCCTGCCATTTCGTGCCGCGAGACCAAATGCCCCGCGGTAGCACTCGTTCTGTTCAGGCAGCAACGCCCTTGTCGGCCAGGAGACGGCGCATATCACCAAGGTTCTGGAGACCCGTGATCTCGGGCATCGAGAACTGGACCTGGTAGGCCACCTCGATCGACAGCATCAGGTCGATGTGGCGCGCGCTGTCCCAGTTCGGAGTGTTCTTGGCATTGGACTCGTCACTGAGCTGCTCTTCCGAGATCGACAGGACGTTCGCGACGATGGTTTCGAGTTTCATGTTTCTAGCCCCTGTTCTGGAGGATTTTTTTGTCTTTGTTTTGCGGCAGACGGTTCTGTCAGCCGAAGATCGCTTCGCGCACGGCTTCCGGCCAACGGTCCGGATCGAAGCCATGCTGGGTGAACCCCGCAAGGACCCAGCGCTCAATGCCGAGACCGATGCAGCCGGTGTGTGCCGCTTCCCCGTCGGCGGCCGTTATGTCGAACCGCTCACCGAAGAAGTTGCCGTGCAGATTGACGGAGCCGCAGGCCAGAAGCTTCTGGCTGCCGTCACTCTTCAGGACCGGGATGAGAATCTCGTTCTTCACCTCCTGCGCCTGCTGGAAGAACTTCTTCGCAGCGGAAACAGTGGCGAAAAACGGATCCGTCGCCGTCTGAAGCTTCATATCGAGATCGACAAAGGCAGCCAGCTCGCCGACGAGCGGCAGCGCTTTTTTCCGGCAACCCGAGACATAGTCTTCCGTGCCGATCCAGACGATCTCGCGAACATTGAACTCGTAAAGGCGGTCCAGACCGCAGATGTTCCGCGACTCATAGCGGAACACCCGGCCCAGCCACGTGACGACGTGACCTTCCTCGTCAAACTTGCGTCCCGCCAATGTCGGATAAGCCGGGAAACAGGCTGCGGGATTCATGCACATTCCATCATGATGAACGTGCTCCTGCGGCGGCATATGCGCCCCTTCCGAGCATGAATTCGCTACCCGGAAGGCCTCGATGGCATCGAAGTCCTCGACCATGTTGCCGACAAACGTCACGGCATTCGGATGGGAATCGAAGTAGCCGCACTTGTGCAGCGTCTCGGCGTCGATGAAGGCCGGGAAATGGCCGTCGACCGCGTCGAAGTGCTTCTCGTAGAGCTTGCCGGCCTTCTCGTTGATCAACTGCGCCAGCTTCAGTACCGGGCCGGAGTAAGCGACCTGGCCCTTGCCATAGTCATGGACCCAACCGCGATCAACCAGCTCCTGGTTGACGTTGGCGACATAGGGGCCGTCATCCTGACGCTCATTCTCAAGGAAGAGCTTGATATCGAAGCCCGTCATCTGCTTGGCCATGACGTCAAGGTAGCGCCGTGCCTTGTCGGCAACTTCCTCGGAGTGTTTCGCGTCATGGATGTGCAGCGTTGCTGACTTCCGGTCCTCGGAAACGGCGATCCGATCAAGGTGCGGAGAAACGAACACCGATTCCTTCTCAATGTCGGCGGCCACTTCCTCATCGACCTGCTTCGGCAGATCCATGACCATTTCCATGGCGCCTGTGATCATCTTGTTCATAGCTCTAGCCCTAGCCTCTGCGATCAGAACTGGTAGTAAAGGAAGCCGGAATTGTCGCCCAGCGACGTGAACGCGATCACCATGACGACCGCGACAGCGGCTGCCCACGAGGTGGTCGGCGACCAACGCAGCCAGCCAAACTTCCGCTTTTCTTCCTCTTCTTCTTCCGGCTCAGGATCGCAGCTGACCCACTGGTTGCGCAGGATCTCCTGCGTGTTGGGCAGCTTGAGCACGATCACGCCGAGCACGAAGATCATTCCCGCAGCGGGCAGAAGGTCGAGAACAACCCTCTCAGCAGCCGGGGCGGCGCCGAAGACAGCATTGATGCCCCACATGCTGGCCAGCACGGCCGAGGCGACCTCCAGATCCGGCGCGCGGAAGACGACAAGACCGGTGACGACAACCGCCATGGTCAGGACCCAACCCACAGGGGCGGCGAGGCTCGGCATGTTGAACTCCCGCCAGCCGTGATTGACCGCCAGGGCCAGGCCATGGATGAGGCCGAAGACAACGAAGGTCCAGCCAGCACCGTGCCAGATACCCGCCACGATGAAGGTATAGGTCACCGGCAGAGCCGAAGCCTTGAGGAACCGCTCCATCGGACCGGACTGCAGCGCATGCGCGGCGCGCTTGCCCTTCATCGCCAGCGGCGTGAACAGGTAGGTCGTGAAGAAGCGCGTCATCGTCATGTGCCAGCGACGCCAGAAGTCGGAGATGCTGGTTGCCTTGAAGGGCGAGTTGAAGTTCAGCGGCAGCTTGATGCCGAACATGTAGCCAAGTCCGATCGCCATGTCGGAATAGCCCGAGAAGTCGAAGTAGAGCTGCAACGAGTAGGCCAGCGATCCGGTCCACGCCTCGACCATCCCGATGCTCGCGCCACCGGCGACACCGTGGAAGGCGACGTCAGCATAAGGCGCGATCGAATCCGCCAGCACGACCTTCTTGAACAGTCCCATGCCGAACATGGTGAGACCGACGGAAAGTGCGGCCGGCGAAAAGGCCGGGCCCTTCTTCTCTTCCATCTGCTCGAACATCTCGCGCTGAAGGACGAGCGGACCAGCGGTAACGCACGGGAAGAACGTCGCGAACAGCGCGTACCGTGCAAAAGTGATCTTGCCGACCTGCCCGCTGTAGGCCTCAAGCAGGAAGCCGATCTGGATGAAGGTGTAGAACGACACGCCGACAGGCAGGATGATGTCGAGGTGGGAGAAGCCCGCGCCCGACGCCGAGTTGACGATGTCGATAAAGAAGTTCGTGTACTTGAAGTAGCCAAGCATCAGAAGGTTGGCGATGACTGCCACGGTGGTCACTGTACCCGCCAGACTGCGCAGTTCGTGCAGCCGCAGAATCATCTGGCCCGCGAAGAAGTTGGCAACTACCGAGATCGCGAGTACGACCGCAAGCACCGGACTGAACTGGGCGTAGAACACCAGCGAGGCCAGCGCCAGATACGGGAACACGCCGTTCCAGCCGAAAAACCTGTGACAAAGCAGGAACCCGACGTAGCAGACTGGCAAGAAGACCAGCAGAAACTGGAATGAATTGAAAATCATCTCGCTCTCCCCAATCAGCTCAATGAGCCGCGCAGTTTTGTGTCGTGTTCTATGAATTGCTTGATGATCTTGGCCAGGCACTCGGGACGCGAATGTTCCCCGTCAATGTACATTTCCTTCGTGCAGCCAAGCTTGTGCGGATCGAATCCGCCGATGATCTTGAAGCCATACTTCGCGGCGTAGGCCTTTGTAATTTCTTCGACCTTGCGGATGCCGGTCATGTAAGGCGAGCCCTGCAGGGCGTCCCAGTAAATCGGGTTGAACGGCGGATGGGCCAGGTAGACCTCGACGCCCTTTTCCACGAGGAAACCGAGCAGTGCGTCGACCTGTTTCACGCCTTCCACGTCAATCCGGGGCGGGTCGTCGCGGCGCTGTTCAGCGAACGACAGAGACAGCTCTTTCGACCGTTCCTGGGTAAACGCCGCGTTGTGGATGTCCGACCACTGGATCGAGCCGTCCGGGAACAGAACATCCAGTGTC
The DNA here is from genome assembly GCA_965275905.1 of Hyphomicrobiales bacterium. Taxonomy (GTDB): domain Bacteria; phylum Pseudomonadota; class Alphaproteobacteria; order Rhizobiales; family JAJFHC01; genus CBDAQD01. Next base: position 8,566 of record CBDHYJ010000022.1, read on the forward strand.
GGATGTACCTTTACGTCCGTCGGTCCGGGCTTCACCGGTGACGCGAGATAGCGGTCGACATTGCCCTTCAACAGCGGCAGCGAGAACAACTGGCGCAGTTGCGGCGTCAGACCGAAGGTATATGCATCGTGCGGTTTGAGACCCAGCCGCTTCGCCATGGCGCGGTAATCGTCCAGCCCCGGAACCCACAGAAAATCGGTGCGGCGCTCAACGGGAAGAAACTGGTTGTCACGAATGGTGATGATCATCTTCTTCGGCAGTTTGCCGTAGCGGACGAACATCTCGGTGACACCGAGGATATCCTCGTAATAGTCGCGATGAACATGGGCATTGAAGTAGTCGATACCCGGCGCCAGATAGCCGTGACCTTCCTGCCAATGGCTGGCCCCGAGCACGGCGACCTCGGGCGCACGGTCCATGCGCGCGATCATCTCGTGCTTCAGCTGCCTGGTCTCGATATTGAGATCATATGTCAGATGACTGGCGCCGCTCGCCAGAACTTCCGCAGCCGCAGTGATCTTGACCGGATTGTTCAGGAGCGGTGCGAGATAGGTGTTCGCGGACTTGATCGCCGTCAGGCCGATGACAAAGATCGAAGCGACGACAAGGGCGTAGATTCCGGTGTTATCCGTTACATCCCCTGCTGCCTGATCCTTTTCGGTCAGCAATTCGCGGTCGGCCTTGTCCGCTTCCCGACGACCTGCGTCAGCCCGCGGCAAATACCGACGATCTTCCGATTGACGATCGTCAACGCTTTCGTATGTGGTCCCCATAATGGAGTCGCCTCTGCCCTCTTATTCTTGGGCTGACCCTAGAGGAAATCCATTTAAATTGAGTAAAATCGCCGCCGGGATCGGCTAAAAAAAGCCATTAATTTCATATGCTTAATCAAGCTTTGACGGAAATGCCCGACACTTTGCTTTTATGGTGTACGAATACTTATGAAGGCGATCCGAACTGTGCCAAATAGACACATCAATACACTGTGGAATTGAGATTTATCGGGACCAGCCGAGGCTGTCAGGCCTGCAGCCGACGCTCGTCCTGCTGACGCCAAATGACCCGGTCAACCGGCAACGTGATGCGAACGCACGTCCCGGCTCCCGGAGCCGTGTCGATCGAAACCGCAGCTTCATGCAAATCAGCCAGCGACTTGACGATCGGCAACCCGAGACCCGTTCCTTCGTAGGGTCGATCCAGTGACGCGTGGAGTTGCTGGAACGGAACAAATGCCTGCTCGACTTCGCCGGGCTCCATACCGATTCCGTTATCGCTGACAGAGATGGCCAGCGTGCCGTCAACCTGTCCCGACACGCGAACCGTGACCCGCGATCCGTCCTCGGAAAACTTGACCGCATTGGACAGAAGGTTGATCAGGATCCGGCGCATCGACATCTCGTCGCCGCGGAATCCCAACACGCTTTCGTCGACTTCCGAAACGACCGAGACTTCCCGGTCATTGGCCTTCTGTTCGACCTGCTTGATGGCAAACGTCACCATCGATGACAAATCGAAAACGTCCTCGTCATCGAAGGGATGCTGGCCGGCCTCGATCTTTGAGTAATCGAGCACGGCATTGATGACGTCGAGAAGATGCTTGCTGCTTTCGTTGATCTGACGCGCGCAATCGACCATGTCCAGGTTCGGAGTCTGGGCGATGATCAGATCGGAGAAACCGATGATGCCGTGCAGCGGCGTCCTGAGTTCATGACTGATGTTGGCCAGGAACGAAGATTTGGCGCGGCTTGCGGCTTCGGCCCGGCTCTTTGCACGGATGATGTTGTCCTGCAGCGCTTTCTGGGCGCTGACATCAACCGCAAAAATCACGGATCCGCCCTGCGGTGCCTCGTTCCTCCTCATCTCGTAGTAGAGGTCGTCCTTTGTGGCGATCTCGAGCGTATTCTCGGGCGCCTTGGCGAGACGATTGAGGAGTTCGTTGAGTACCGCGGCCTTGTCCTGCTCGCCCTCGCCCTTCTGCTTGTAGCGCTCAAGAATGGAATCGAATTGCCAGTTGCTGGCAATCACTTCGCCGCTCGCCGTCAAAGCGGCAATGCCGGCGCCGGTGTGCTCAAGCGTTGTTTCAAGCAGGCTGGTCTGCTCCGCCAGCGCCCGGAGCGATTTCGCATTGGCGATAGCGTATCGCAGAGACCGCTCAATGAGCGCCGGTGTGAGATCCGACTTGTCCAGGAAGTCGGCCGCGCCGGCTTCCATCGCGGCCACGTCAATGTCACGCTGACCGACGCCGGTCAGAAGGATCATCGGGCAAACGATGTCCTTGGATTTGACAGTCGAAACAAATTCCAGCCCGGTATGCGCGCCGATCCTGTAGTCAACGAGACAGGCGTCGACTCCGCCCTCCGACAGGCGTGCCAGACCGAGGTCGTAACCGTCGACCCACTGGAGGTCGATCGGCTGACCCGGAATCTCGTCGATCAGATCGCTTGTGATGAGGTAGTCATCCTCATCATCTTCAACGAGCAGGACCCGCAGTTTGTCCGACATGGTGTCCGTCTCTGTCCAATCAGGCCGCGTTGCTGGTGCATTCAGGCGGCAAAGCGACGATCTGAATCCAGTAGTGATCGATCGTTTTCACAACCTCGACGAGACCTTCGAAGGTTACCGGCTTGGTGATGAAGGAACTCACGCCGAGCCCGTATGTCCGCAGGATGTCCTCTTCCGCCTTTGAGGTCGTAAGGATGATCACCGGTATCCGGCACAATTCCGGATCCTCCTTGATCTTCGACAAGGCGGTGCGGCCGTCCATCTTCGGCATATTCAGATCGAGCAGGATTACACCCGGATAGGGCGTGCCCCGAAGGTGCTCGTACTTGCCCTCGCGACGCAGATAGGCAAGCAGTTCCTCGCCGTCCTCCACGAAAGCCAGCGGATTGCTGAGCAAGCACTCTTCGAATGCATCCTCGATGAGCATCCGGTCGTCCGCGTCATCATCGGCGACCAGGATCGTTATGGCTCGTCCATCATTCGGCATCATCGTTGCCCTCCTCTGCCCCTTCTTCAACATTCCTTTGCTTGACGGGGAGCGTGACGATGAACGTCGCCCCCTCCCCTTCAACACCGTCGGCGTCAATGGTGCCGCCGTGCCGTTCCACGATCTTCCGGCACGTGGCCAGGCCGATGCCCGTTCCCTCGTATTCGCTGCGGCCGTGCAGCCGCTGGAAGATGGTGAAGATCTGGTCTTTGTACTTGTTGTCGAAACCGATGCCGTTGTCCGCGACTCTCAGCGTGCACATGTCGGGCACGCCGGCCATGAAATCGCCTTCGATCATTTCCGCGGTGACCGTAACCACAGGCTTCACATCCGGCTTCTGGAACTTGAGCGCATTGCCGATCAGGTTCTGCAACAACTGCCGCATCTGGGTGGGATCTGCCTGCAGACTGGGCAAGTCCTTGTGGTTCACCGTCGCCCCGGTTTCGTCAAGGCGCATCTGCAGATCCGACAGGACCCCGGTTATGACCTCTTCCAGATCAACCGACTTGAACGGCTTGGCCTTGGTCGTCACCCGCGAATAGGACAGCAGGTCGTTGATAAGCAGGCGCATGCGGCCGGTCGCGTTCTGCATGCGCTCGATATAGTTCTGCGCCCCTTCGGGAATTTCATCGCCGAATTTCGATTTCAGCCGGTCACCAAATGTCTCGATCTTCCGCAGCGGTTCCTGCAGGTCATGCGACGCGACATATGCAAAATCCTGCAGCTCGCGGTTGCTGACTTCCAGCTTCTTGGTGTACTCGCGCAGCTCGGCTTCATGCCGCTCCAGATCGGTGATGTCCTGATATGTGGCAATTGAGCTTCCGTCGGGCATCGGCTCATTCATGACCGCAATAACCCGGCCGTCACGCAGATACTGCTTTAGCGTGCCGCGTTCTTTGGAACGCGCATGATCGGGACGTTCCGCCTTTGCCCGCTCGGCATCCTCCTTGGTGTAGTTGCCGAGACTCACCGAGTATTCCATGATCTCAGGGAGCTTGATGCCCGGCTTCACGACGTCCGCGGAGAAACCGTACATCTCGAGATAGCGTCGGTTGCACACAAGCAGAGTCTGATCTGCGTCAAACATGCAGAGGCCCTGGATCATGTTGTTCAGGGCGGTGTCGAATTGCATGTTCGTGCGGCGCAGTTCGTTGCTCACGCGGAGAATTTCCGCCTCGCGCTGCTTCAATTCCGTGATGTCCGACCGAATTCCGACGATACCGCCGTCACTGGTCCGCTTCTCGTGCACGCGAACCCAGCGGCCGTCATTCATCAGAAGGTCGTGCGGTTCGCCGGGATTGAGATGCTGCTCCATCCGCCAGGCGATGAAGTCCTCCAGATCCATGCCGTTGGTCTCGTACCCGGACCGCTCCATCCCGACACGGAGCATCTCTTCGTATTTTTTGCCCGGCGCAATGACATCTGCAATGTGCGGGTTCAGATCGACATACTTCTTGTTATAGGCAACCAGGCGATCCTTATCATCGAACAGGGCGAATCCATCGGCCATCGATTCCAGCGCCTGTCCCATCCGGGCCCTGGCGGTCTCGGCAAACATCTCCAGGCGATCGTCCGCCTTGTTGCCAGCGGAGTCCCCAGATGTCTCGCGAACGGTTTCAACGACCTGTCCGTTCTCGAGCAAACGCCGATGGATGTAAATGTTGTAGCCGGAAGGTGCGTGAAAGCGGAAAGAGTAGCCGCCGACAGCGGCAAGCCGCTTGATGCCGCGCGCGATGGTTTCCTCTAGCGTAGCATTCGATTCACCGCTGCGCTCCAGGCTGAGACGTGCCAGGTCGGCAAGCGATGCTCCAGGCGCAGCATCCTCCTTGCTGTAACCGCAAAGCGTAAGATATCTGTCGTTGGCGAAAACCAGCTTCAGGTCTTCATCAAACAATGCAAGACCGGCATCTGCGCCAGCAAGTAGATCGGTTAGCTGTTGCAGCGCAATCGTCGTTTCGGGACGACGGACGCGCTCGCGCTTATTCACAGCCGCAACAGGCTGGACATTCAATCTCATAGATGACCCCCCGCCAAGGTCTCTTAACTGATCGTTGAAAAGAAGATTACCATCAACGTGATAAGGAAAAGTGAATGCTCTGAACCCGGATCAACAGTCCGTGATCACCTTAACCATCTGATTTGATTAAAAAATATTCGCCCCGAATGCGGCAAATGATGATTGCGGAGCGCCATCGTTTTCGTAAATCACTTCTTTGGTTAACCAGAATAAAACAGCTGCCATCCAGGGTTGCCCCCGAATTCGGACACACTCATGCGGAGAGTGTCATCACGAGGCGGCGCGCCAGCGTCGACCTGCACCTTTCCGGCTGCTTCAACCCACTTTCCGAGCTGACGCAAAACCGCCATGCCGGATCGGCACGTGCCGCGCCGAAGATCGGTCCGTGCAAACCAAATTTTTATAAATTTGAATTAAGAAGGAACACTAGCGAGGCGCACGTCCGCAAGAGACGTGCAGTGGAGGCGACTAGGGGCTAGGTGGCACAAAGGTATTCAGAAGGATTGGACCGTTCCTGGTCATCTGCGCTGGTCGCTGCGGCGATCGCGATCGGTTTGCTTTTGCCCGATCTCGCTGCGCTGTTAAGTCCCTATATCTTCCACGCTCTCTTCATCGTCGTCGTGTGCTCAATCTGCATGCTCCCGGAACGTCCGGTCAGGGTCTTCCGGCATGTCGACCCGTTCACGTTCAAGATCGCGCTCTGGCAGATGTTCATTGTACCGGCGATCATCACGATCTTCGCTGTCACGATGGATCCGCCGAGGATACTGGTTCTTGTTCTTCTGCTTACGGCAACGGCGGGCCCAGTGTTCGCGAGCCCTGCACTGGTCAGCATGATCGGTCTCGACCGCCAGATCGCAACACGGTCCATGATCTTCTCCACGCTGCTCACGCCGGTCTCCGTCTTCCTTTACGCGGAGCTGAACGGCATCCTGACATTCGATATTTCGCTGGAATTCTTTGCTTTTCAGATCGCCTTCTTCATCATCGTGCCGGTGACAATTTCCATCCTGTTCTGGGAGATGAAGCCGGACCTGAGTGCAAAGGTGCGGGAGCGTGTCGATAGCGGATTACATTGGGGCTCGACGATCGGCCTGATGGTTTTCTGCATCGGCATCATGACAAGCATCAACGGTGCCGGCGCCCAGATCGCCAAGGTCACCTGGTATGCCGTGATCGCCATTACGGTGTCCGTGGTCATGTTCGGGATCACATCGGCGCTATTCTCGCGCTTTGGCACGAAGAAGGCCCTGATCGCCGGCATGCTGACAAGCAACCGGAACGTCGCTCTCGGCGCGGCATTGCTAGGCAGTTCCTTGCCGCCTGAGATCATGATCTATGTGGCCGTATCCCAATTCCCCATCTTTTTCATGCCGCTCTTCTTCAGGATTCTGACGCGCGGAAAGGCATTCTCCATCGAGACTTCGGCTCAAGACTAGACGGAGACAGACAGACCGGAACGAATAAGGATCCCATCAAACAGCGAGAGCGCCGAATACACGGCGCCGGGACAATGAAAAACTGGTGAGGCAATAAATGACCACTGCGGATCTCGGCATTACGAAGAAGCCCGAAGTCGGCTTCGACCTTCTTTCGGAAATCAGCGAACTGCTGCACGCCGACCTGTCGGCTATTTCGCGCGCTTCGAAGTCGCTGCAATCGGCGCAAGCGGATTATCCCGCGTCCGGCGATCACGAGGAGAGTGTCGCCAGGATTTCCGATACGTGCGCCGGCTTACTGTGCGCGGTCGGACAGATCATGGACATTGCCAATCTCGAGCACGGCAGCGTCGACTTCACCGAACAGAAGCTGTCGCTCGGCGAATTGCTCGATAACGCCTACAACCGCATCATCTCCGAAGCACGCAAGAGCGGAATTGCGATCAGCACGCTCAATGCAGCCGCGGATCTTTATGTTGTGTCCGACCGGGCGAGGCTCGAACAGGTCATCGACAACCTGCTCGCCAATGCGATGCGGGAGACACCCGAAGGCGGCACGGTTGCGATCCATGCCGGTGTCCGCGAAGACGGGCATGCGTTCCTGAGTGTTTCTGATACCGGCGATGGCATCGACCCGACCGAGAGACAGAAAGTCTGCGAACCCTTTGCCAACCGCGAATTACGTGCGAGCAACGACCAAGGGGGCCTCGGGCTTGAGCTTCCCATCGCAGGCCGCCTCGCTGCGGCGATCGGTTGCGATCTCGCGCTGGAAACAGATGCGGGATCGGGCGCGACGTTTCTTATTGTATTCCCGAAGGCCAAGACCGAAGGCCTGCCGGAAGCGAACTTGGCAGCCGCCGGGTGACAGTCGCATCGAGGCATCAAAGACATCGATTGCCATGTGGTCGGCTTTGCATAACCCGATGACGGCGAAATACAGTTCCTGACGCGAACCTTGTTCTAAGAGCAGTGAGGGACTGCAAATGGCGGAGAGAGAGGGATTCGAACCCTCGAGACGGTTGCCCGCCTACACGCGTTCCAGGCGTGCGCCTTCGACCACTCGGCCACCTCTCCGTTTCGCGAAGCGCACTATACCTATGCGCAACCAACGTGCAAGCGGCGATCACGATCTGAACAGCACGAACCCGGACGCCAGTCCTGTGGCATTACCATCGTGTAACAAGACTTGTTCATGGCCTGCCGCGACCTTACCTTAGAGTTCGGCAAAGCAGCATCCTGTGGCCGGGGCTTTTGCGGGGGTCTTGTTGTCAGGTGACGAATTGCGCAGCGCGCGATTCCCGCCAAAGGAAATGGACCATATTTCATGATCATCCTTCGTCTCGTCGCGACGGCGGCGCTTGTCATGGCGTTGATCGCCGGCGTCTACGACGTCGTTCTCAGTTCCAGAGCCGAAAAGGCGGTGATCACGCCGCTCGGCAAGGCGTGGTTCGATTTTGACTCCGGCAGTCTCAATCTTGCCCAGGCCCTGGTTGAGCGCTATCTGAGTCCGGGAGTGTGGGATCCGTGGATCTCGACCGTGCTGCAATGGCCCGCATGGGCGGTATTCGCTGCTCTCGCTATTTTTCTGACCCTGATTACCAAGATGGTGCGCGCCTGACCGGCCCGGCCATTCGTGGGAGGAGAGCAAACCATGTGGTTCCTGAAACAGAAGCCGCTCGACATACCGTCTTCGGATGAGGCCCTGCCCGGACGAAACGAACCAATCGACACAGCTCTCCACCACTTCGTGAACGGCAACGCCCTTAAAGGACCCTATCCGGAAGGCCTGGAAACGGCGATGTTCGGGCTGGGATGCTTCTGGGGCGCTGAACGCAAGTTCTGGATGATGGACGGCGTCCACGTCACTGCTGTCGGCTATGCAGCCGGACACACCCCCAATCCGACCTACCAGGAAGTGTGTTCCGGCCAGACCGGACATAACGAAGTTGTTCTTGTCGTGTTCGATCCCGGAAAGACCTCCTACGACATGCTGCTCAAGACGTTCTGGGAGTCGCACGATCCGACCCAGGGCATGCGTCAGGGCAATGACGTCGGAACGCAATACCGCTCGGGAATTTATGTCTACAGCGACGCTCAGCGCGACGCCGCCCTCGCGTCAAAGCAGGCCTTTGAGCGTGAATTGCAATCCCGCGGATTCGGCGGAATTACCACCGAGATCCTGAGCGCGCCGGAGTTCTATTTCGCCGAGGACTATCACCAGCAGTATCTCGCCAAAAATCCGTCCGGCTATTGCGGGCTCGGCGGGACCGGCGTGACCTGTCCGATCGGCACCGGCGTCGCAGCGGAATAACGCAATTCCGATTTCGCCTACGCAAGATCCAGCGCGTAGGGTTTCAGGTCTTCCAGGCTGACAAGTTGCAGGACCGCCTCGTGTGTCGCCATCAGTACGACGCGCGGCGCGGCCCCGGCGTCGTAGGCTTCCTTCCAACGGGCGGCGCAAAGACACCACCGGTCGCCCGGCTCCAGTCCCGGAAAGCCGAATTCGGGCCGGGGCGTAGAGAGATCGTTGCCCCGGGCCTTGGAAAACTCCAGAAACTCCGCGGTCATTTCGGCGCATACCACATGCAGGCCCAGATCTTCCTCACCGGTCTCGCAGCACCCGGTTCGATAGAACCCCGTGGTCGGTGACAGGGAACAGGGGATCAGAGGTTCGCCAAAGACGTTGCGCTGGTCGGGCGCCGGTCCGAAATCCGCTTCGCTCATGTCCTGCCTCCTCGAATGCGCCGCCTACTGCTCCCAGGGAAGCCCGCCGGCAAACTGCTTGTACGGCATGGCCGCCCTCCACCCCGCATCGACCGGCAGCATAACACCCGTAATCGCCGCTGCCTGACCGGAACAGAGGAATGCCGCGACATCTGCGATATGTTCAGGCAGCACGAACATATCGAGGGCGCCGGAATCACGGATGAGCGCGGGATCCCGTTCGCCGGAGTCGATCCGTGCCTTGATCGCCGGAGTAAGCACATAGGTGGGCGCAATCCCGTTCACGCGCACGCCGTGGCGTCCCAGTTCCACAGCAAGAAGTTCGGTGAGGCGCAGAATGGCCGTCTTGCTCGGGCAATAGGCCGGCAGAGGCAGGGCTGCAAACGAGTTTACCGATCCGATGGTCACGATCGAGCCGGTGCCCGCGCTCCGCATGAGGCGGCCGAATGCCCGGCAGGCATTGACCGTGCCGTGATAGTTGACCCGCCACAAACGGTCATGCGCCTCCAGATCGGCGTCGAGCACCGTCGCGCTGTGTTCGAGTATGCCGGCCGACGTAATGAGCATATCCGGTGCGCCGGTTTCCGACTCTATTCTGGCTGCGCAATCCTCAAGCGCGGTGGCGTCGGCAACATCGACGGCAAGGCCCCGCGCCTCGCCCCCTCCGGCCTCGATGTCCTCCGCGACCTCGTGTGCGCGATCCCCATTCACGTCGAGCACCCAGAGAAATGCACCGTCTCCCGCCAGGCGCCGTGCGCAGGCTTCGCCGATTCCGCTGGCTCCGCCGGTCACCACTGCCGATTTCGTCGTCATTGACACCTCTGAAACTTGCCATTTGCAGTGCCAGCAACAATAGCGCCAACATACCCTCGCCGCCATGGCGCCGGATCCACAGCGACATAAGGCGCATTAATCACGAGACGGAAATGGACTAGTTTGCGGAGCCATGAGCGACTCAAGAAAGCGTCCCGGTGAAATCGCGCTTGATTTCGATCCGGCGGAGACCGCCGAGGACGGCAGCGTGGTTTTCATAGGGCGTATTGAAAGCGCCTGGAAGACCAGAGACGAATGTCCGAAGAACATCGCACGTGCCCGGGAGCGCGGGGTTCCCGCCATGGTAGCGATCGATGAGGCATGGCGTCAGGGCCTGACCGGCCTTGAAGCCGGGGCCAGGATCGTCGTGATGTACTGGATGCACGAAGCGCCGCGAAACCTGATCATCCAGGCACCACGGCACCGTCCCGATCCCGTCGGCGTCTTTGCCCTGCGTTCACCGGCGCGGCCGAACCCGATCGCACTGGCGTCCGTGACAGTTCTCGATATCGATCAAGACGCGGGCCGGCTCACCATCGACGCGATCGACTGTCTTGACGGAACGCCGGTCATCGACATCAAACCGTGGATTGCGAGCATCGACGGACAGATCGAACAGGACAGTTCAGGGGCGGAGTAAAGCCGTTGCGTTCACGTCAGCCGGCCGGCAACGGATGAACCCGCCCAACAGGCGAGAACCTCGACAACTCGAAGCGCCCGTCATTGTGATCGATGACCAGCCGGAAACGGCCAGCACGAACCCGCTGATAACCAAGAACCGATGATGGAGACGGACCGAAGTCAAAGAGCAGATCGATCTCCGCCTGCCATGTGGTTGACGATGTCCGGTTTCGGGATACCAGCCGGAACTTGAGCAATTCCGCGGACTTGAGCGGCAGAAGTGACGGCAGCTTGTCGTTTTCCTCCGAGATCGCCGTGCGCACCAGCCATTCGATCTCCGCAGCAGTCGGTTCAGAAACCTGATCGGACGCCGGCGCCTTCGGAGCCAATACGGAAATCAGCAGGAACGATATGCATAGAAGCGCCAATAAAGTCGGCGGAGAAACGGGCAGCCGCTTCTGCCGGACCGCACCGCGGCCGGCCGGAACCCCAGCCCATTTCAGCAAAACTGCAGAGCACGATGGAGCCATTCGAACCTCCCTCTCCGTCCCGGCATTCCCGGGCGCTACGGAGATGAGACGTCTTCGCTCTGCGAATCCTTGGGATCGGGCGCGACAGTCAGTTGTCGTCCATCTTCAGCGCGGCGATGAAGGCTTCCTGGGGGATTTCCACGCGGCCGAACTGGCGCATCTTCTTCTTGCCCGCCTTCTGCTTCTCCAGCAGCTTGCGCTTGCGGGTCACGTCGCCGCCATAACACTTGGCCGTGACGTCCTTGCGCATCGCCGACAGGGTCTCGCGAGCGATGATGCGCCCGCCGATCGCCGCCTGGATCGGAATCTTGAAGAGATGCCGGGGGATGAGCTCCTTGAGTTTCTCACACATGGCCCGGCCACGAAATTCGGCGCGCGCACGATGTACGATCACGGAGAGTGCGTCGACCGGTTCCTCATTGACGAGGATCGACATGCGGACGAGATCACCTTCCTCGTAACCGCTGATCTGGTAGTCGAAGCTGGCATAGCCGCGTGAAATTGACTTGAGCCGGTCGTAGAAATCGAACACGACCTCGTTGAGCGGCAGGTCATACACGACCATGGCCCGTGCCCCGGCATAGGTGAGTTCCACCTGGCGGCCGCGCCGGTCTTCGCAGAGCTTGAGCACGGCGCCGAGATAGTCGTCCGGGACCAGGATCGTGGCACGGATCCAGGGTTCTTCGATGTGATCGATCTTGACGGGATCGGGCAGATCCGCCGGATTGTGCAGATCAACCATCGATCCGTCGGTCAGATAAATGTTGTAGATGACGCTCGGTGCGGTCGTGATGAGGTCGATGTCGAATTCGCGCTCGATGCGCTCGCGGATGATTTCCAGATGCAGAAGACCGAGGAAGCCGCACCGGAAGCCGAAACCGAGGGCCGCGCTGGTCTCCATCTCGAACTCGAAGCTCGCATCGTTGAGTCTGAGCTTGGCCATGGCCTCGCGCAAGCCTTCGAACTGTGCCGAGTCGACAGGGAAAAATCCACAAAAAACAACGGGTTGGGCCGGCTGGAAACCCGGCAACGGCTCCGCAGCGCCATTCTTCTCCTCAGTCACGGTGTCGCCGACCCGGGTATCGGCCACCTGCTTGATCGCGGCGGTAAAGAAACCGATCTCGCCCGGACCGAGTTCATCGACCATCGTCTGCTTGGGTTTGAAGATGCCGACACGATCGACCGGGTATGCGGCACCCGTCGACATCATCTTGATGCGCTGGCCCTTGCGCAGCTTGCCGTCAATGATTCTGACCAGAACGACCACGCCCAGATAGGCGTCGTACCAGGAATCGACCAGCAACGCCTTGAGAGGAGCGTCCCCATTGCCTTCCGGCGGCGGCAGGCGGTCGACGATCGCCTGAAGCACGTCCGGGATACCGACGCCCGTCTTGGCGGAAATTTCCAGCGCGTCCGTCGCATCGAGACCGATGACATCCTCGATCTGCTGGCGCACGCGATCCGGTTCGGCCGCCGGCAGGTCCACCTTGTTCAGGACCGACACGATCTCATGATCGTTGTCGATCGCCTGATAGACGTTGGCAAGGGTCTGGGCCTCGACGCCCTGACTGGCATCGACCACCAGCAGCGATCCCTCGCAGGCCGCGAGAGACCGGTTGACCTCATAAGCGAAGTCGACATGGCCGGGCGTGTCGATGAGATTGAGAACGTAGGTCTCGCCGTCATCGGCCTTGTATTCGAGACGCACCGTCTGCGCCTTGATCGTAATGCCGCGCTCGCGCTCGAGCTCCATGTTGTCGAGCACCTGCTCCTTCATTTCCCGGTCGCTCAGTCCGCCGCACAGCTGAATCAGCCGGTCGGCAAGCGTCGACTTGCCGTGATCGATATGGGCAACGATGGAGAAGTTGCGAATGCGGTCGAAAGTGCTCATGCGCGGCTATGTATCACCGCCCACGGCCTGCGCCAAGCAGACATATCCGCTCAGAGGAGGATATGTCCCAATCGGCCGAAATCCACGGAATTCGGCGCTCACCGGCAAGCAGAGGGCTTCAGGAATCACGACTATCAAATCTTCCTGCCCCAGAGGCGTTCGCATCCGGGGCAGGACCTTTGTCCGGCGCTCAGCCGCGCAGCGTGCCGCCGGTCGCCTTCTCGACCTGGGCGACGACCTTCTTCGCAACGGCGTCGATTTCCTCGTCCGTCAACGTCTTCTCTTTCGGCTGCAGCGTGACTTCGATGGCAAGCGACTTCTTGCCGTCGCCAAGCGCGCCTCCGGCAAAGACATCAAACAGTGTCACGTCGGTCACGAGCACCTTGTCAGCGCCGCGCGCGGCACGGATGACCGCATCGGCCGCCGTGGCCTCGTCAACCACGAACGCGAAATCGCGGCGAACGGGCTGCAGATCGGAGGCCTCAAGCGGCGGCCTTGACTTTCCGCCCCTGGACCGCGGCACGGGCAGTGCATCCAGGAACACCTCGAACGCGATCACGGCACCGGACAGGTCAAAGGCGTCGCGAATCCGCGGATGAACCTCACCGAACACAGCAAGCACATTCTTCGGCCCAAGCTTCAGAACGCCGGACCGTCCGGGATGGAACCAGCCCGGTGCTTCCGCCGCGACCTGAAGGCTTTCGACCGGTGCGCCGAGTTCCGCAAGAACTGCCGTTGCATCCGCCTTGGCATCGAACACGTCAACGGCATCTGCCGCGGCCGACCAGTATCGGCCGCCGCCGGTCAGCGCTGCCGAGCCCGTCCGCACGCCGGACGCAGCGTCATACTGGTCGTCCGGCGCCGCGCCGCGATAGGCCTGACCGACTTCGAAAAGAGCGAGATCGGGAAATCCGCGATCGGCATTGCGCTGCGCCGCCGCAAGCAGGCCCGGCAAGAGGCTTGGCCGCATGGAGCTCATTTCGCTCGAGATCGGGTTGGCGAGTTCGAGTGCGTCCTGCCCGCCACCGAACATTTCCGCATGGCGGCGCATGACGAATGACCAGGTCACGGCCTCGACCATGCCGCGTCCGGCAAGTGCACGCTTGGCACGGCGGTTCCGCTGCTGGCCGGTCGTCAGAACCGGCTTGACGACTTCGCCGCCGCGATCCATCGGAACCGGCGGGAACTCGTCAATGCCGTGAATGCGCACGACCTCTTCGACAAGATCGGCTTTGCCGTGGACGTCGGGACGCCACGTTGGCGCCGTCACGCGAAGCGTGCCCCCATTGCTGGCGACGCCGAAGCCCAGCGATGTGAGGATAGCGGTGACGCGGTCCGCCGAGACGGCGACACCTGTGCGCTTTTCGACTTCGGCAGGATCAAAATCAACCACCAGTTCAGGCTGCGGAATCGTGCCGGCAACAATCGTCTCACTCGGCTCGCCGCCGCACAGTTCCTGAACCATCCTGGTGGCCAGTTCGGCTCCCGGCACCATGAAGGCCGGGTCCACACCGCGCTCGAACCTGTACCGGGCATCGGACTCGATGCCAAGCTTTCGACCGGTCGCGGCCGTGCGGATCGGATCGAACAGCGCCGATTCGATGAAGACATTCACGGTGCCTTCCGTGCACCCGGAGTCTTCACCGCCCATGATGCCGCCAAGGCCCAGAACACCGCTGTCGTCGGCAATGACGCACATGGTCTCGTCAACCTCGTACTCCTTGCCGTCGAGCGCCAGAAAGCGCTCGCCGTCCCGGCCCATGCGCGCACGGATATTGCCCGTCAGTTTGTCGGCATCGTAAACGTGAAGCGGCCGACCACGGTCGTAGGACACGTAGTTCGTGATATCGACCAGGATATTGATCGGACGCAGACCGATGGCACGAAGGCGCTGCTGAAGCCAGTCCGGGCTCGGACCGTTCTTTACGCCACGAACGTAGCGCCCGGTGAAAGCAGGACAGGCCTCGACAAAATCTGCATCGAACTCCAGTTCGACGTCGATGCTGCTGGTGAAGGCGCCGGCGATGTCATTGACGGTGCCATCCTTGAGCGTACCCATGCCGGCCGCCGCCAGATCGCGAGCGACACCGTATACGCCCAGGCAATCGGGGCGGTTAGGCGTGATCGCAATGTGGATCATGGGATCATCGAGACCCATGATACCTGCGAACGGCGCACCCACCGGGGCATCTTCAGGCAGATCGATGATGCCGTCATGCTCGTCAGACATGCCCATTTCGCGTTCGGAGCAGAGCATGCCGTTGGACTCAACGCCACGAATGTTCGTCGGCTTCAGGTGCAGGCCGGTTCCCGGAATCGTCGTGCCGGAAGGCGCGAACACGCCCTTCATGCCCGTGCGCGCGTTGGGCGCACCGCAGACGACCTGGACGGTCTCGGAGCCGGTGTCGACCATGCACACACGCAACTTGTCAGCGTTCGGATGCTGCTCCGCCGAGACAACATACGCCACCGTGAAGGCGGCGAGTTCCTTGGCGGCGTCGGCAACTTCCTCGACCTCCAGGCCGATCATGGTCAGCTTGTCGGCGATCTCGTCGACGCTTGCGTCCGTTTCCAGGTGATCCTTCAGCCAGGACAGGGTGAACTTCATCGGCTCAGCCCTCCATGCAGCGACGGCACATCGAAGGCGCGGAAACCGTAGTGCCGCAGCCAGCGCAGGTCGGCGTCGAAGAACGCGCGCAGATCGGGAATGCCGTATTTCAACATGGCGATCCGGTCGATCCCCATGCCGAACGCGAAGCCCTGATAGACGTCGGGATCAAGATCGACGTTCTTCAGCACCTGGGGATGAACCATTCCGCATCCCAGAATCTCAAGCCAGTCATCGCCCTCGCCGATGCGAATCTCGTTGCCGAGACGCGCACAGCCGATATCCACTTCGAGCGACGGCTCGGTGAACGGGAAGTAGCTCGGACGGAACCGCATCTTGACGGCGTCCACCTCGAAGAACGCCTTGCAGAATTCCTCCAGGCACCATTTGAGATGGCCAAGATGCGTGTGCTTGTCGATAACCAGGCCCTCGACCTGATGGAACATCGGCGTGTGGGTCTGATCGGAGTCGCAGCGATAGGTGCGGCCCGGAACAATAACCCTGTGGGGCGGCGGTCCCGACATCATGGTGCGGATCTGAACGGGGCTCGTATGCGTCCGCAGCAGCATCCGGGAACCGTCCTCCTGCTCGCCGAAGTAGAACGTATCGTGCATCTGGCGCGCCGGATGTTCCGGCGGAATGTTGAGCGCACCGAAGTTGTGGAAGTCATCCTCGATGTCGGGGCCGTCCGCGATCGAAAAGCCCATATCGGCGAAGATGGCGGAAAGCTCATCGATCACCTGGCTGACGGGATGAATGCGCCCGGCATCCAGAGGGCTCTGCCGGACCGGCAAGGTCACATCGGCCCGTTCCGTTTCGAGACGCGCCTCGAGTGCGACCTCGTAGAGCGCGGCCTTGCGGGCGGAAATGGCATCGCCGACCCGGTCTTTGAGACCGTTCAACGCAGGCCCCATGAGCTTGCGTTCGTCCGGGCTCATCGTGCCCAGACCGCGCATCAGATCACTTATGCGGCCCTTTTTTCCGAGCGCCGAAACGCGGATCGCTTCAAGCGCCTGTTCGTCTGCCGCTCCGGTGATGTCGGCGAGCAGTTCCTGTTCAAGTTGTTCGAGGTTGGACATTACCTTCCCTCACATGCGGTTCCGCCCCGTCTCGCCCGAACTCATTTCGGGGCTCCGGTCCGGAAACCGCTGGCGAAGGACGGGGCATGTCTTGGCACACACCCATCGGTGCGTGCCTGTCGTCGGGTAGGGGCAGCGGGCCTGACTGCCGACGCCTACTGCAGAGCGCCTTGCGCCTGCTCGACCAGCGCCTTGAACGCGTCCGGCTCGTGAATCGCCAGATCGGAAAGAACCTTGCGATCGACTTCGATGCCGGCCTTGCTCAGCCCGTTGATAAATCGACCGTAGGTCATGCCGTGCTCGCGGGTCGCGGCATTGATCCGCTGAATCCAGAGCGAACGGAAGTTACGCTTCTTGTTGCGGCGATCGCGATAGGCATACTGCCCGGCTTTCTCGACAGCCTGGTTGGCAACACGAAACGTGTTCTTGCGACGGCCGTAGTAGCCTTTCGCGTTCTTGATGACTTTGCGGTGACGGGCGTGGGTCGTCACGCCTCTCTTAACTCGCGCCATAGCGGTGCTCCTTCAGAAATCCAGATTGATCCGGGACAATGCCGGATCAGCGATCACGCATAGGGGATAAACTTCTTGACGATCCTGGCGTCCTGATCGGACAGAATGGTCGTCCCGCGCTTGTTGCGGATCTGTTTGTTGGTCCGTTTGATCATGCCGTGACGTTTGCCGGCCTGATTGGCCCGGACCTTGCCGGATGCCGTAAGGCTGAAGCGCTTCTTGGCGCCGCTTTTGGTTTTCAACTTGGGCATTTTGCTTCTCTTTCACATGTTTCGACACGCCCGCTGAAAAAGGCGCATCCATAAACGCATTGAGAGCCGCCACGGCATGCCCTTGGCGCCGGGCGGCTCGAACGTGGGGGGTTATACGGGCGTCGCGTCGCGAACGCAAGTGCTGAAGCTGCTACCTCATCGAGGTGCCAGAACCATCGTGATCTGGCGGCCCTCAAGCTTGGGCTCCGCTTCAACCTTGGCGATTTCCTCAGTCTCGGCCTTGACCTTCTGCAGAAGCTGCAGGCCGAGTTCCTGGTGCGCCATCTCGCGGCCGCGAAAGCGCAGCGTCACCTTTACCTTGTCACCGTCCTCGAAGAATCGAAGGATGTTTCGCATCTTCACGTCGTAATCGTGCGTGTCGATGTTCGGTCGCATCTTGATTTCTTTGACGTCGACCGTCTTCTGCTTCTTCCTGGCTTCGCTGGCCTTCTTCTGGGCCTGATACTTGTATTTCCCGAAATCGAGAATCTTGCAGACGGGCGGTTTCGAATTGGGAGCGACCTCCACCAGGTCCAGCCCCACTTCCTCCGCCATGGCAATCGCTTCTTCGACTCCCATGGTGCCAAGGTTATCGCCGTCTTCGTTGATGACGACCACTGCGGGCTCGTCTATCAACTGGTTAACACGCGGCCCTTCCCGGACCGGCATTTCCCTCATTGGTCTACGCGCTATCTCTGCACTCCTTCTTCAATTGACATTGTTGGTCGAAAACACACCATCATAAATTTAATTGCGATCGCTATAAATACAAAAAGAAACCTCAACAAGAGGATAAATTACAGAAAAAGCGTGTGAATTGCAGGATTTGGGATCTTTCGCATGAATAACGCCGGAACGAGCGAACGCGGCAGGCTCGAAATGCCGGGCGGCCCCGCGATCGCGTATCTTCGGGAACTGCCCGCGAACGATGTGCGGGAGCGGCCAGGGATTGTGTGGCTCGGCGGCTTCAAATCGACCATGGACGGGACAAAAGCGCGGAGCCTCGCGGACTGGGCCATACGAACGGGTCACGGGTTCGTCCGGTTCGATTACTCGGGACACGGGCTCTCGGAAGGCGATTTCGGGGACGGCACCATCGGCCGATGGCTGGGCGAAGCCGAGGCTGTTTTTGACAGGCTGACTTCAGGTCCGCAAATTCTTGTCGGCTCCAGCATGGGCGGATGGATCGCGCTGCTGCTGGCCAGACGGCACCTTGGCGCGGCAACGCCGGCCGCCTCCAGACTGGCCGGCCTGGTCCTGATCGCACCGGCAGTCGACATGACGGAGCGGCTGATCTGGAAAAATGCCTCACCGGAAGTACGCCGCCAGATCGAGACGGAGGGCGTCTATCTTCGCCCTTCCGATTATGATGACGGGCCCTATCCCATTACGCGGCAACTGATCGAGGATGGCCGCGCGCATCTCATGCTGGGCTCAACGCTGGAGATGCCGTGCCCGGTTCACATCCTGCACGGTCAGGAGGATCCGGATGTACCCTGGCAGTTGTCACTCGAAATCGCCGACATGCTCTTCGGCGAAATCTCCACCGAGTTCATCAAGAATGGCGACCATCGGCTTTCACGGCCGCAGGACATTCGGCGACTGGAGAATGCTGTCACCTTTATGGCCGACCAGCACGGTACAGACAACGTGTAGCCTCAATCCTCGCCGGCCAGCGCCTCCAGGCCCTCGCGGTAGGTCGGATACTCGAGCGTGACGCCCAGTTCCTCCTTGACCCGATCATTCCTGACACGTTTGTTCTCCGAATAGAAACTGCGCGCCATATCGGTGAGTTCGGCATCCTCGAAAGGCGTTTCGTCAGGTACCGGCCGCCCAAGGGTCAGGGCAGCGAACGCCACGACGTCCTGCGGCGGAGCCGCTTCATCATCGCAGACATTGTAGATCCGGCCGGGATTGGGATTCGCGATCGAAGCCTGCAATATGCTGGCAATATCCTCGACATGGATCCGGTTGAACACCTGATCCTGCTTGATGATGCGCTTGGCCGTCCCGGCCCGTACTGCTTCAAGCTGGTTCCGCCCGGGACCGTATATCCCGGCAAGGCGGAAAATATGCACAGGCTGCACCGCCTTCTTGCCGTGCTCCAGCCATTCCCATTCGGCGTCGAGCCGCGCCCGGCCGCGTGTAGTGGTCGGTGCCAGCGCGGAGTCCTCATCAACCCAGTCACCGCCCCGGTCGCCATAGACCGCCGTCGTCGACAGATACCCGATCCATTCGACCTGTGATCCGAGCGCGGCGATGTCGTCGCCGTGCCGAAGCAGCACCGGGTCGCCGTCCGAGGCGGGCGGGGCCGATATGAGAATATGGGTTGCCGGCACCAGCGCGTCAGCCACGTCATCGGACGCACTGGTGCCGGTAAAGATGATCGGGCTCGCCCCGGCCTCGGAGATGCCTACCGTTTTTTCCGGCGTACGGCAGGTGCCGGTCACGTCCCAGCCTTCTGCCAGGAGCCGCGTGGCGAGCGCGCGTGCGGAAAAGCCAAATCCAAAACAGAATAGATGTGACACCCAGTCTGCCCCTCGTGATTGTGTCCGGAGATCAGTCTATTACAGATTCGCCGCACAGCGTAGTTGCGGCCGCTGGATTCAGCAACCTCGGCGACTCGGCCACAGGCGTCCGCCACTCTGACCGAACAACAGGGTCGATTTCGTGCGGCAAATGCCGTCCGCGGATCCGCCGGAAATGCATGTCATCGGCCAGCCGCGAGAGGGCCCAGACCGCCATTGCCCTGACGATCGGGGATTCGTCGTCCAGTAATGCCTCGACTGCCGGCAGGAGGCTGGCGTCGCCGGAATTTCCAGAGGCGATCAGAACGTTGCGCATGAACCTGTCGCGCCCCGTGCGCTTTACCGGCGATCCGGCGAACAGAACCCGGAAAGCTGCGTCGTCAAGCCGAAGCAATTCCTCGAGCGTCAATCGGTCCCTGCCGGACCGCGGGGCAAATTTCGCCTCGCTTGCCGCTTTTGCAAACTTGTTCCAGGGACAAACCGCGAGGCAATCATCGCATCCGTAGATGCGGTTACCCATCGCTGCGCGGAACTCCCGATCGATATGGCCCTTGTGCTCGACGGTTAGGTAGGAGATGCAGCGTCTGGCATCGAGACGATAAGGCGCTGGAAATGCGTTGGTCGGACAAATGTCGAGGCACTTCCGGCAGCGGCCGCAATGATCATCGTTCGGCGCATCCGGCTCGAGTTCCGCTGCCGTGAAGATGGAACCGAGGAAGAGCCATGATCCCAGATCCCTGCTGACAAGGTTGG
>CBDHYJ010000023.1:0-25345 GCA_965275905.1 Hyphomicrobiales bacterium
CGGCGTTGAAGGGGATTCGGCCGGAGCCGCTGCAGCGATCGACCGTGCCTGGAACCGTTTCGGCCGGATCCTTGAGGAACTGGTCGATGAGCTGCCTCAGTTGCGCGCGCCGGGTACGCAGGGAACGCGCTTCGCAAGCCCCGTTGCCGTGCGCATGCAGCAGGCCATCGAGCCATTCGTGCCCGAGATCTTTGCCACCCCCATGGCCGCCGTCGCCGGCGCTGTGGCTGACGAGATAAGGGACGCTCTTGTGGCCGAGCGGGGACTGGACAAGGTGCATGTCAACAATGGCGGCGACATCGCGCTGCATCTGGAGGGACGGAAAACGCTTCGGGTCGGACTGGCGCCGGATCTGGCCGTTGAAAATGGTCTGGTCGCCCTGCAGGGACACGTGACTCTGGGCGCTAACGACGGCATTGGCGGCATCGCCACCTCGGGCAGGCACGGCCGGTCCCTGTCGCTGGGCATCGCCGATGCCGTAACGGTTCTCGCGGAAACTGCCGCCCGTGCCGACGCCGCTGCGACGCTTATCGCCAACGCCGTCGATGTCGACAGCCCGAAGATCGACCGCGCGCAGGCGCAGGACCTCGATCCGGATTCCGATCTCGGTGACCGGCATGTCACCGTCGACGTCGGCGAATTGACGGCGCAGGAGCGCAGGATTGCGCTGGATCAAGGCGAAAAGGCTGCCCGGGCATATGTATCGGCCGGCGCCATCCGCGCCGCGGCTGTGCATCTCGATGGCGACGTACGTCTCGTCGGGGTTGCCGACAGCCAGATCGCGCAATTGGAGGAACCCGCGTGGACGTGAAGATTCGAAAGATCGTCTCGGGCCTTGAAGAGGTGCACCATGACGGCGGCCCGGCGCTCGCGCCGCCGCTGCGCAAGGGGTATGCGGCGGCGGTCGTCGAGAATCCGTTCGCGGGCCGGTATGTCGAGGATGTCGCGCCGTTCATGGAAGCCCTGAAGCCCATGGGCTTTGAGTTGTCCCGGCGCGTGATCGATCTCGTGGGCGAGGGCGATCCCACCCGGATCCAGTCTTACGGCAAGGGCGCTATCGTCGGTACTAACGGCGAGATAGAACATGCCGCGCTCTGGCATGTTCCGGGCGGCATTGTCATGCGCGAACTGCTCGGCGAGGCGCTTGCGATTGTTCCGTCATCGAAGAAGGTGGGAGGAATGGGAACGCGGATCGACATTCCGCTCGGTCACAAGGATGCGGCCTACGTGCGCAGTCACTTCGACGCCATCGAAGTGGGCGTCCCCGACGGCCCCAAACCCGATGAAATCGTGTTCATCCTGGCGATGACCGATGGCGGCCGTCCCCATGCGCGCATGGGCGGGCTGGACGTGACCGAAATCAGCGCCCGGGATGGTCTGAGGTAAACTGATGGTCATTTGCATACAAATGAAAGTCGTGGCAAAGTTTGAAGCGAATTATGGGTGAAAAGAAACCATGTCTATAGTCGTGGATAGTCCGTCCCCGCCGGATGGCACGACACTGGACCGCGAGGCGCTCGAGTCGGCGGTCGTCCGTTTCGCTGGCGACTCGGGCGACGGGATGCAGTTGACCGGCAGCCAGTTCACGCTGGCCACCGCTGTTGCCGGCAACGATCTGGCGACCTTCCCGGATTTCCCGGCCGAGATCCGCGCGCCGGTCGGCACGACCTTCGGCGTGTCCTCATTCCAGATCAATTTCGGCGCCCGGCAGATCCGGACCGCGGGCGACCAGCTCGATGTTCTGGTGGCGATGAATCCGGCAGCCCTCATCACCAATCTCGAGGATCTTCGGGACCACGGGCTTCTGATCATTGACGAGGGCAGCTTCCAGGACCGCAATCTCAAGCGGGCGGGCTACGATGAGCAGTCCGCTTGATAGCGATATTCTCGACCCGTTCCGCGTGCTGAAACTCGATATCGCCAAGCTGACGCTCGCTTCCGTCAAGGCCGTAGAGGACGTCACGGTCACGAACAAGGAGAGCCTGCGCGCGAAGAACATGTGGGCGCTGGGTCTCGTGCTCTGGCTGTTCGACCGCGATGTCGGTCCGACGCGCGACTGGTTGAAGGGCAAGTTCGCAAAGCTGCCGGACATTGCGAAGATCAACATCGCCGCCCTCGAGGCCGGTTTCGCATTCGGCGAAACCGCGGAACTGCCAGGCGACATGCACGCGTTCAGCGTGCCGCCCGCGAAGCTGCCGGCCGGCGAGTATCGCAATATCACCGGGAGTGAAGGTATCTGCTGGGGCCTTGTCGCCGGCGCGCATCTCGCCGGTCTGCCCCTGACCTATTGCTCCTACCCGATCACGCCGGCGTCAAACATGCTTCACATCCTGACCGCGCTCGGCGAGCCGTTCGGGGTCAGGACGTTCCAGGCCGAGGACGAGATTGCCGCGGTGGCGGCAGCCATCGGCGCGTCTTATGCCGGCAATATCGGCGTGACCGGATCGTCGGGGCCCGGCGTGGCCCTCAAGACCGAGGCCATCGGGCTCGCCATCGCAACGGAACTTCCGCTTGTGGTCGTCAACGCCCAGCGCGGCGGCCCGTCGACCGGACTTCCGACCAAGACCGAGCAGTCCGACCTGTATCAGGCGGTTTGGGGCCGCAACGCCGATGCTCCGCTGGCGGTTGTCGCGTCCCGTTCGCCGGGGGACTGTTTTCACACGGCGATTGAAGCCATGCGGATCGCGACCAAGTACATGACGCCGGTGATGCTGCTGACGGACGGCTACATTGCCAATGCCTCCGAGCCGTGGATTATCCCCGAGATTTCCGCGCTCGAACCATTCCCCGCCGGGCACGAGAGCGTCTCGGAAGACTTCAAGCCCTATCGGCGCGATCCCGAGACCCTGTCGCGGCCGTGGGTCGTGCCGGGCACGCCGGGCGGCGTGCACCGCATCGGCGGGCTGGAGCGCGAGGCCGGCTCCGGCAACGTGTCCTATGACCCCGCCAACCACCAGGCCATGACGGAACTGCGCGCCGCCAAGATCGCCGGCATCGCCGCCGACATTCCGGAACAGGGCGTTGAACTCGGTGAGGGAAGCGGTGAAGTCGCCGTGCTCGGCTGGGGGTCGACCTTTGGGCCGATCAACCGGGCCGTGTCCAACATGCTGGAAGAGGGCCTTCCGGTGGCACACATCCATCTGCGCCACATCTGGCCGCTGCCGCGCAATCTCAAGGCACTTCTGAGCGGTTACCGGACTGTTCTCGTGCCGGAAATGAACAATGGCCAGCTTGCCACGCTGCTGCGTGCCGAGTTGTTGCTGGATCTGGACAGCCTGCCGAAAATCTCGGGCAAGCCGTTCAAGGTCACCGAGATCGAGGCCGCGGTTCGCGAGCGGCTCGGGAGAGAGGCGTCATGAACGTCGAAGCGAAACATACCCTCAAGGACTATGCCTCCGACCAGGAGGTCCGCTGGTGCCCCGGATGCGGCGACTACGCGATCCTCAAGGCCGTTCAGAAGACCCTTGCGGATATCCAGGCCGATATGGAGCAGACGGTGTTCGTCTTCGGGTATCGGCTGCGCGGCGCGCTTCCCGTACTACATGAACACCTACGGCTTCCACACCATCCACGGCCGCTCGCCGCGCCGATGGCGACCGGCATCAAGCTGGCAAACCCCGGGCTCGACATCTGGGTGGTGTCCGGCGACGGCGACTCGCTGTCGATCGGCGGCAATCATCTGCTGCACCTGCTGCGGCGCGACGTCGACCTGACCTATCTGCTGTTCAACAACGAGATCTACGGCCTGACCAAGGGCCAGATGTCGCCGACCTCGCGGATCGGAACCCGCAGCCCGTCGTCGCCAAAGGGCTCGGCCGACCGCCCGGTGAATGCCGATCACCTTCGCGCTTGGCGTCGGGCGCGCGCTTCGTCGCCCGGTCCTACGACGTGGCACAGAAACACATGGTCGAGACGCTGACACGGGCCCACGCCCACGAGGGCACGGCCTTCGTCGAGATCCTCCAGAACTGCATCGTCTACAACGATGCTGTCTTCAGCGGCGTCACCGACAAGAAGACGGCGGCCGACGCCCAGGTCCATGTGAAGCACGGGGAGCCTCTGCTTTTCGGCGAGGAAAACGGCAGGGGTTTGCGGCTCAATCCGTCCAGCCTTTCGCTCGAGGCGGTTACGATCGGCGAGGGCGGCGTCACTGCCGACGACATTCTCGTTCATGACGAAACCAATGCGACCCTCGCGGGGCTGCTTGCGGATCTGGAAGGACCGGACATGCCTGTCGCGCTGGGCGTTATCTATTGCGCGCCGGACGCCGATACGGTCCGGGAAGGCGAGGCGGTTGCCGCGCCTGAGGATGTGGGCGCCCGGTTGAATGCGCTGATGCGCCAGGGCCATACGTGGCACGTCGCCTGATCGGAGGGAACGGACATGCAGTTTGTGAGGAATTGCTGGTATGTCGCCGGATGGTCAAGTGAATTCGGCCGTGAACTCGTTTCCCAGGAGATCCTCGAAGACCGGGTGGTTTTCTACCGGACGGAGTCCGGTGAAATGGTGGCGCTGCAGGATCGTTGCCCGCACAAACTGCTCCCGCTTTCGAAGGGCCGGCTGCTCGGCGACGCGATCCAGTGCGGCTATCACGGCCTGACGTTCGATTGCAGCGGCAGCTGCATACGCGTTCCCGGTCAGGACAACCTGCCGGAAAATGCCCGGGTCCGGGCCTATCCGGTCCACGAGCAGAATGACATCGTCTGGATCTGGATGGGTGATCCCGAACTTGCGGACACCGGCAGCATTTTTACAATGCCGCAATTGTCCGATCCGGCCTGGAACTCCCATCAGGGCGACGCGCTCCACATCGAATCCAACTATCTCAACGTCGCCGACAATCTCTGCGATCCTGCCCATGTGGCGTTTGTTCACCCCACAACGCTCGGCAATCCCGAGAGCGAGGATGTGCCGATCGAAGCCCGCCGTGACGGCGATGTGATCGTCACGTGGCGCTGGATCAGGAATGCGCCGCCTGTCGGCCTGTTCAAGAGCGTTGCGGGCTTCACCGGCAACGTC
Source organism: Hyphomicrobiales bacterium (assembly GCA_965275905.1). Classification (GTDB taxonomy): domain Bacteria; phylum Pseudomonadota; class Alphaproteobacteria; order Rhizobiales; family JAJFHC01; genus CBDAQD01. Next base: position 5,020 of record CBDHYJ010000023.1, read on the forward strand.
GACCGCTGGCACTACTACTATCTGTATTCGCCCAGCATCGCCGTGATTGATTTCGGCAGCGCCGATGTCGCGGACGGTCTGACCGAGGACCGGCGCGCGGAAGGCACGCAGATCTTTGCACTGCATTTCCTGACGCCGAAGAATGCCACAAACACTGTGGACCGGTGGATGCATACCCGGAATTTCGCGACGGAAGAGGACGGTCTCGGAGACCGCATGAACGACCTGTTCCGGATCGCCTTTGACGAAGACAAGGAAATCCTCGAAGCCATTCAGGTCGAGGAACTGAAATGCCGTGACCATCGTCCGGTAAAGATTGCGATCGACAAGGGAGCCAATATGTACAGGCGTATTGTCTCCGACATGATCGATCGCGAACAGACGCTGCACTCCTGAGTCAGGCAGCGGGTGAGGGTGCCGGATTCCCGGCAGAAACAGGGAGAGTGAAAATGAATCTCAGAAATTCAATAATGGTTCCCTTGTTGGCCGCTTCGTTCGGTGTCGCTCTTGCGGCGTCGGCAACGGCTGACACGATCAAGATTGGCGATATCAACAGTTACAAACGGCTTCCGGCCCATACCATCCCGTACAAGCAGGGGGTGACTCTGGCGCTGGAAGAAGTCAACAAGGCGGGCGGCGTTCTCGGCAAGCAGCTGGAACTGATCTCGCGGGACGACCAGGGCAAGCCGGGCGAGGCCGTGAAGATCGCCGAAGAGATGTTCACGCGCGATGGAGTCGCGCTGATTTCCGGTTCGCTGTTCTCGCACATCGGCCTGGCGCTGACGTCCTACGCCGGCCAGAAGAAAAGGCTCTACATTGCCGCCGAGCCATTGGCCGATGCGCTGGTCTGGGCCAAGGGCAACCGCTACACCTTCCGCTTGCGCCCGTCGACTTATATGCAGGCCGCCATGCTTGCTGAAGAGGCCGCCAAGAACCCGGCCAAGCGCTGGGCGACCATCGCGCCCAACTATGCCTACGGCAAGGATGCGGTCGCAGCGTTCAAGAAGGTCCTGAAAGCGAAGCGGCCGGACGTCGAGTTCGTCAGCGAGCAGTGGCCAGGCCTGTTCAAGATCGACGCAGGCGCGGAGGTGCAGGCACTTGAGGCGGCCAAGCCGGAAGGCATCTACAACGTGACCTTCGGCGGCGACCTCGCCAAGTTCGTCCGCGAGGGCAAGCTGCGCGGTCTGTTCAAGGATCGTCTGGTCGTCGGCCTGCTGACCGGCGAGCCGGAATATCTCGACCCGCTCAAGGACGAGGCGCCGGAAAACTGGCTGGTCACGGGTTATCCCTGGTACGCGGTTGAGACCGACGCCCATTCGGCGTTCCTGAAAGCCTATCAGGCACGCTGGGATGACTATCCCCGCATCGGATCGTTGGTCGGCTACAACACCATGCTGACCATCGCCGCCATGCTCAAGAAGGCCGGATCGACCGATACCGAAGCCATGGTCGATGCCATGAAGGGGCTTAAGGTCGACACGCCGGTCGGCCCGATCACCTATCGTGCGATTGACCATCAGTCGACGATGGGCGCCTATGTGGGCCGCACCAAGCTGCAGGACGGCAAGGGCATCATGGTCGACTGGAAGTACCTCTATGGCGGGGACTTCCTGCCGTCGGATGAGGAAGTGAAGAAACTGCGTCCGGCGAGCAACTGACGCAATCTGAAAAGAAACTGGGTTCCGGGCCGGTCGTGCGCCAATCCTTTCCGCACGGCGCCCGGGACCCAAACAAAAACCAAGGCCCAGAGGGGGAATTCGGGTGGGCTTTCTTGTTGCTCAGTTTCTGACCGGTCTGGCCAATGCCGCGGCGCTCTTCTTCGTGGCATCCGGACTGTCGATTATCTTCGGTGTCACGCGGATCGTGAACTTCGCGCACGGGTCGTTCTACATGCTCGGGGCGTTCGTCGCCTATTCGGCCATGTCGGTGCTGCCGGGGGTTGTGGGCTTCTGGGCGAGTATCCTGATCGCCGGCCTGGCGGTTGGTCTGATCGGGGTTATCGTCGAGATCTGCGTCCTCAGACCCGTCTACAAGGCACCGGAGCTCTTCCAACTCGTCGCGACCTTCGGCGTCATCCTGATCATTCAGGATCTGGCTCTCCTGACCTGGGGAGCCGAGGACCTGATCGGGCCGCGCGCGCCGGGCCTGGAGAGCGTCGTTCAGATACTCGGCGAACCCGTCCCGGAATATGATCTGGCCATCATTGCCCTCACACCCTTCGTCCTGATCGCCCTGTGGTACCTCTTCAATCACACCCGCTGGGGCATCCTCGTGCGGGCGGCGACCGAGGACCGCGAAATGGTCGGCGCGCTCGGCGTCAACCAGTCCTGGCTGTTCACCGGCGTGTTTTTCCTCGGCTCTCTGCTCGCCGGCATCGGTGGTGCGATCCAGTTGCCCAAGGGCGGTGCGGATCTGCTGATGGATTTCAACATTCTTGCCGCCGTGTTCGTGGTCGTCGTGATCGGCGGCATGGGCTCCATCCCCGGCGCATTCATCGCCGCACTCCTGATCTCGGTTCTCAATGTCTACGGCGTTCGGCTCCTGCCGCAGAGCACGCTGGTGCTCATGTTCGTCGTCATGGCCATTGTCCTGATCGTCCGGCCGTGGGGCCTGCTCGGGCGTCCAGAAAAGCCGGGCCAGCATGGCCAGCACGGGCCCCCTGAACAGCCGATCGCCCCGTTGCCGATCAGGGCGCGCCTGATCGTGGCGGCCATCCTGCTCGGGCTCGCCCTCGTGCCTATGGCCGGCAGCAATTTCGCCATGGTCCTGCTGGCTGACGTTGTCATCTTCGCGCTGTTCGCCGCGAGCCTCCACTTCATGATGGGGCCCGGCGGCATGGTTTCCTTCGGCCATGCGGCCTTCTTCGGCGGCGGCGCCTATGCCGCGGCCCTGGCGGTGCAGTACGCCGGCTCGCCGATGGAACTGGCGCTCCTGCTGGCACCGCTGGGTGCGGGGCTCGTCGCGCTCATCATCGGCTGGTTCTGTGTGCGCCTCTCAGGCGTCTACTTCGCCATGCTGACGCTCGCCTTCGCCCAGGTGCTCTGGTCGATCGTGTTCCAGTGGGGCGAGGTCACCGGCGGCGATGACGGTATCCTCGGGGTCTGGCCGTCGGCCTGGGCGAGTGACACGCAGGTTTATTATTATCTTGTCCTCGTACTGGGTGTTGGCGGCATCCTCGTGCTGCGCCATGTTCTGCACGCACCATTCGGATATGCCATGCGCGCGGCCCGGGATTCCGAGCTGCGCGCCGAGGCGATCGGCATGGACGTCAAGTTCATCCAGTGGATGGGGGTGGCGTTCTCCGGAGGCCTGGCCGGTCTTGCCGGCGGTCTCTACGTCTTCGCCAAGGGCAGCGTCTTCCCGACGGAAATGGAGATCGCCCGCTCGTTCGACGCGCTCATCATGGTTCTGCTGGGCGGTGTGAAAACACTGTCGGGACCGCTTGTCGGTGCCGGCGCCTTCACGCTCCTGCAGGACTGGCTGTCGCGGTTCGAATACTGGCGTCTCGCACTCGGCGCCATGATCGTGCTGCTCGTGATCCTGTTCCCTCAGGGCATCGCCGGGTTCCTGCGCGAGCGTTTCGGCCCGTTGATCGGCCTCAGGAGCGAGACCTGAGCCATGCTGGGTAACCTCGAAGTCTCGCACATCTCCAAGTCGTTCGGCGGCGTTCAGGCGGTCGACGACGTGTCGTTCGTTGTCGCGGCCGGCGAACTGCTGGCCCTGATCGGTCCGAACGGGGCCGGCAAGACGACCTGCTTCAACATGCTCAACGGTCAGTTGAAACCGGACGGCGGCTCGATCCGCTTCGACGGCAAGGAGCTCGTCGGCATGCAGCCGCGCGAGGTCTGGAAGCTGGGTGTCGGCCGTACGTTCCAGATCACCGCCACGTTCGGCTCCATGACCGTTCGGGAGAATGTGCAGATGGCGCTCATCTCCCATCACAAGAAGCTGTTCTCGTTTTTCGGAAGGGCGCGCAAGGAGAGCCGGGACGAGGCCGACGCACTTCTCGAGCGCGTTGGGCTCGCTGATCAGGCGGAACGGTCGTGCAATGTGCTGGCATACGGAGACCTCAAGCGCCTTGAGCTTGCGGTGGCGCTCGCCAATGAGCCGGGGCTTCTGCTGATGGATGAACCGACCGCCGGGATGGCGCCGAAGGAGCGGGTCGGACTGATGCAGCTCACCGCGGACATCGTGAAGGAACGCGGACTGTCCGTGCTGTTCACCGAGCACGACATGGATGTCGTATTTGCCCACGCGCACCGTGTCATGGTGCTGAACCGCGGCGCGGTCATCACGGAAGGCAAACCCGACGAGGTCCGGAACGACCCGGAGGTTCAGGAGGTCTATCTCGGCGGCGGCAGCACATTTGCGGGTGAGGAGGCTGGCGGCAAAAAGGACAAGGCCGAAAGCAGCGGGGAGGGGACCGATGCTTGAGGTCGACCAGATCGATGCCTTCTACGGCCGCGCGCACATCCTGCACGGGCTGTCCTTCTCGGTCGCCGAGGGCGAGGTGGTGGCGCTGCTCGGCCGCAACGGCGCCGGCAAGTCGACCACGATGAAGGCGGTCATGGGGCTGGTGCCGCCGTCAGCCGGTCTCGTGCGCTTCAGGAGCAGGGCGATTACCGGTGATCCGCCGCACCGGATTGCCCGTCTCGGGATCGGTTATGTGCCTGAGGACCGGCGCATCTTCACCGGCATCACCGTTGCCGAGAACCTCGAGGTGGGGCGCCACGTGCCGGAGGGCGGCGAGGCGGTGTGGACGACCGAGCGCCTGTTCGAGCTGTTTCCGAACCTTGCCGAGCGCCGCAGCAATCTCGGCAATCAGCTTTCCGGTGGCGAACAGCAGATGCTCACCATCGCGCGCACGCTCATGGGCAACCCGTCGCTCGTGCTGCTGGATGAGCCGTCGGAAGGCCTTGCGCCCGTCATCGTCGAACAGATGGCCAAGACCATCATCGAACTGAAGGCTCAAGGGCTGACGGTACTCATCTCCGAGCAGAACCTGCACTTTGCAAAACTGGTTGCCGACCGTGCCCTCATCATCGAGAAGGGCGAGATGCGCTACGACGGTACCATGGCGGAACTGGCGGAGAATGACGAGATCCGCGACGCCTATCTGGCGGTGTGAAAGCGCGGAAAACGGTTGCATCAATCGGACAGATGCCGACCAAAGAACGCCAGCAGACGCTCCAAATTCTCGTTTTCAGCGTCGCTTGTCAGGATATGATCTTCGCCGTCGTAGTAGTGGATTTCCGGATTTCGGCCCGCTTGCCGGAGCCGCTCCTCAAGACGTCGTGTCGTGGCAACGTCCCACACCTTGTCCTCAGTCCCGTGACTTATGAACAACGGCCCGTCGTAGCGTTCGATCTCGATCGGCGCCGTGGGTTTGAGATCCTCCGATGACCCGTGCCAGGACCAGGCGCGATCTGCCGGATCCCACACCTGCCATCCCGGGTCGCCCCGGTCTCTCCAGCGCTTGGCGTCAAATGCGCCGCATATGACGTCCGGCGGGCTGTGAACGGCAATGGCATCAGGTAACTGTTCGCCACTGGTCGCCGCCATCAATGACGTCAGCAACAGGGCGTGCTCGGCGCCGCGGGAGAGCCCGTAGAGGCCGGCCTTGCCCGAGCAAAAACTGAAGTCGCGCAGGGCCTGCAATGCCGCGGCGGTCCGGTCCAGAGGCACGTCCTTGATTGCGCCTGCGTTCCAGGCATTGCCGTCGCGAGAATAGGCATGCGGATAGGCCAGGAACCCGTGTGCGGCGAGCAGCACGGCATTGCGATGAGACCAGCCGGACCAGCCGCCTTCTGAGCCGTGCAGGACAAGGAGGGCGGGGAAGGGTCCGTCGCCGGAAGGGCAGTAAATCCTGCCGTAATCCGGCAGGACCCGGCTCACGACCGAGAGCATTATGTTGAACCTCTGTTCGGTGCTGAACGATCAGCGTTCCGCAAATGCGAGCCTTGCACCGAGGCCCGCAAACGCCACAGCGAACGACCGCCGCAGCACGGTCATGACCGTCGGTTTCTCGATGACATAGGTCCGTGCCGATGACGCCAGCGCGCCGTAGACGATGAACACCACGAGCGTCAACAGCATGAAGACAAGCGCGAGAGCGACCATGTGAAGCGTCGGGTTGGCGGCGGTTGCATCCGTGAATTGCGGCAGGAAGGCCAGGAAAAAGATCGAGAGCTTCGGGTTCAGGATGTTGATCGCCGTGCCCCGCCTCAGGATCTTGAACATGTGCCGTTCCCGCTTGGCACCCTCGATGGCGATCGTGCCGGACTCCCGCCACGCGCTCCAAGCCAGGTAAAGCAGATAGGCGACACCGGCATACTTCAGCAACTGAAAGGCAACGGCACTCGTGTGCACGATGGCTGCCAGGCCGAGTATGGAGGCCACGATATGCGGCACGATCCCGAGCGTGCAGCCGATTGCGGCATAAATGCTGGCGCGCAGCCCGAGAGTCAGGCCGTTGGCGAGCGTGTAGATCACGCCTGTTCCGGGCGCGATGACGACGATCAGGGACGTAATGAGGAACTCGATGGACATGGGGCTTCCGTGAGCTGATGAGAAGGCTGACGCCGCTTATGCCGCGCGGGCGCGATTTTCGACGATCCTGGGATCTTCCGCAACCATTCGCCGCCATCCCTCGCGCTGGTGCCTGACTGACGGCCTGAGCCTGGTCTGCCGAGGCCTCGGCCCGGGACATCGGTCCGCCTTCGACAACGTCGTCGTATTCGCCGGGCAGTCGAAAATTGAATACAATTTGGGAATCCATGCTATCGTTGCGCAATGGAGCAGGTCGTGAATGTGCGACGGGATGTTCGCGGGGCTAAGTCCGCGTTCGGAAGGAATGATTGAGAAAGCGATGTCGAGCGGGAAGACCGCGATCCGAAAAAGGGGCGCAACGGTGACGCAGATCGCCAGCGAGCTTCGCGGCTTGATTTATGCCGGTGAACTCAAGCGCGGCGAAAAACTGGTTCAGGAGCGCCTCGCGGAACGCCTCGGGATCAGCAGGGTGCCCTTGCGCGAAGCCTTCATCGAACTGGCCTCCGAAGGACTGATAACGCTCAGGTCGAATCGCGGTGCCATCGTCAACGGCGTGTCTGCTGACGAGATCCAGCAATTCCAGGAAATACGGGCAAGGCTTGAAACGTTCCTGCTTTCCTGCGCGATTCCGATTATGAACGACGAGGATCTGAGGAGTGCTGAAGCCGCTTTGGAGGCGACCGAGACCGCGTCTTCCGAAGATTGGCCGGAAAGGAACCTCGGCTTTCACCGTGCGCTCTATCGGCCGGCCAACCGGCCGTTTATCCTGGCCGAGGTCGAAAAGTTTTACTGGAACACGTTCCGGCGTGTTCACCCGTTGATCGTTAAAGCCCGCGACCGGGGGCGATCCGATCGTGAGCATCAGGCGCTGATGCGCCATGTCAGAGCCGGCGACATCCAGGACGCTGTCGACCTGCTCGAAAGCCACATTCTGCTGAATGGGCAGGGCGCGATCGATGCGCTCCGGGCGATAGAGGCGCGGCAGCCGGACTGACTCCGATTGGGCCCGAATTGAAGCCGGACTCTCTTTCCTCCGGTAAAAAATCGCTGTAGCCGCAAAAATTGAATACAAAAAGATAAAAACTGGGCGTATAGTGAATACACGTTGTTCCGGGAGCGGAATTCCCCAACACGGGCCAAGTTCCCGTGACGCGCCGGAACAACGGTCTGCAAAGGGAGGATTAAGTGAGATGATCGAACAGCAGTCTTATGCCGTCGGCATGCGGGCCCTTGGTGTCCGGGCCCTCGCGGCAGCCGTTGCGTTGGTCGGGCTCGGTTCAGTTGGCATGGCCGACACGCTCGACCTGGTGCGCAAGCGCGACTTCATTCAATGCGGAGTCAGTCAGGGGCTTCCCGGATTTTCAAATGTCGACGACAAGGGCAAGTGGTCGGGCTTGGACGTCGACCTGTGCCGCGCGGTTGCGGCCAGCGTCTTCGGCGACCCGGAGAAGGTCAAATACACGCCGTTGTCCGGTAAGGAGAGATTCACCGCCCTTCAGTCCGGTGAGGTCGACATTCTGTCGCGCAACACCACGTGGACCATGACGCGGGATACCGCGCTCGGCCTCAATTTCGTCGGCACGATCTACTATGACGGCCAGGGCATGATGGTGAGGAAGGACCTTGGTGTGAAGTCGGCGCTGGAACTCGGTGGTGCTTCGATCTGCACAGGCACGGGGACAACCACCGAACTCAATATCGCCGACTATTTCCGCGCACAGAAGATCAACTACGAGATCGTGGCATTTGAAAAGGCCGACGAGGTGATCAGTGCCTACGAGTCCGGTCGCTGCGACGTCTATACGACCGATGCCTCCGGCCTTTACGGCTACCGCCTCAAGCTTGCCAACAAGGATGCCCACACGATCCTGCCGGAGATCATCTCCAAGGAGCCGCTCGGGCCGGTAGTGCGCCAGGGCGATGACCAGTGGTTCAATATCGTCAAGTGGGTGCTGTTCGCGCTTGTCAACGCAGAGGAGATGGGCGTCACATCCGCAAACGTCGCGGATATGAAGGCATCCGATAATCCCGGCATAAAGCGTCTGCTCGGCACCGAGGGGTCGTTCGGCGAGAACATCGGTCTTGCCAACGACTGGGCCGCCAAGGCCATTTCGGCGGTCGGCAATTATGGCGAAATGTTCGAGCGCAATGTCGGCAGCGGGACTCCGCTCGGCATCAAGCGCGGTCTGAACGCGCTTTGGACCAACGGCGGCCTGATGTACGCGCCTCCGATCCGGTAGCGCGTCGCGAATTTATAGTCAGAACGGCCGCGGGCGATCGCGGCCGTTTCTTTTTGGCCCGGGCCGGTTCTTCGCTTATTGATGACCGGTCATATGCTGTTCCTGCGACACATACGAACTGCGGTCCGGGCGGGCATTCTGGCCGTTTGGCTTGCATCCGCTGCGAAGGCCCAGCAGCCGGTCGATCTTGAGCTTGTCCTCGCCATCGACACGTCGACCAGTGTCGACGCGACGGAATTCCGCCTGCAGCGCGGCGGGCTGGCCGACGCCTTCCGGCACCCGGATGTCATCGGCGCCATCGAGGCGGCGGGGGACCTCGGGATCGCGGTCACCGTTGTTCAGTGGTCGGGCCGGAATCGCCAGCGCACGGTGGTCGACTGGCTGCACATCCGGAATGGCCGCGATGCCGCACAATTCGCCGGCCTCGTCGAGACGGCCGGACGGGCGATCGAGGGCATGACGGACATTGCCGGCGCGGTCGACTTCGCGGTCGCGCGGCTGGACGCCAACGCCTACGCGGGCCGACGCCGTGTCATCGATATCTCCGGCGACGGCTCGAGTGACGCCGGGCGTTCCGAGAGGGCCCGCGACCGCGCCGTGGCCCGCGGCGTAACCGTCAACGGCCTGGTGATCTACAACGAGGACATAGACCTGGCGGAACTCGCCAAGATCGATGTTCGGGATCACTACGCCAATCACGTCATCGGCGGCGTTGGCGCGTTCATGATGACGGCCGCCGACTTCGAGGATTTCCGTATCGCGATCCGCAAGAAACTCGTGCGCGAGATCACGGGGCCTGCGGTCTCCGAACGGAGTTACCCCGGCGCTCGCGACCACGCGCGCTTCGCTCACGACTGAGGCGGCGCCTGACTTCGCAGTTCAGCCCGCTTCGGGCGTAAGCACGAAGTTGGACTCCACCTCCCAGAATGGATTGGCGACGCCGAACGCCTCGGCGCGGGCCGGGTCGTCCACCTTGACGAAATCGGCGAGAAGGCTCTTTTTCACGCCGAAGACCGCATCGGAATCGATATAGGGATCGTCCGGCACGAAGATATGCGTGGTCACGGACTCGTAGCCGGCCGCGCCGACGATGTAGTGCAGGTGCGCCGGTCTGAAGGGATGCCGGCCGAGCTTGTGCAGCATGGCGCCGACCGGACCGTCGTCCGGAATCGGATAGAATTTGGGTTTAACACCGCGGAACCAGTAGCTGCCGTCCGCCTCGCTCAGGAAAATGCCGCGCAGGTTGAAATCCGGCTGGATGCCCTTCTGCTGGACGTCATAGAATCCCTCATCATTGGCCTGCCAAACGTCGAGCCGCGCGCCTTCGATCGGCGACCCGTCAATGCCTGTCACCTTGCCGCGAACAACCAGGGGCTCACCCTTGCCGTCCAGGCAGATGTCGGCGCCGTTCTGCATGACCGGCGCATCCGGCAGGTGGAACGGGCCCAGCACGGTCGACTCGGTCGCTCCGGAGGGTTTGCGGTTGTTGATCGCGTCGACCAGCATGGAGACGCCGAGCACATCCGACAGCAGGATGAACTCCTGCCGCCAGTCGTCGCACTTGTGGCCGGTCTGTGTCAGGAACTGGATCGCCTCGAACCACTCCTCCTGCGTTGGCTCGATTTCCTTCACCGCGGCATGGAGATGGCGGATGACAACGTCCATGATCTCCCTGAGGCGTTCATCCCCCGCGTTGGCATTTCGCCCGGCCACGACGTCGGCGCTGTCGGCTTCGGTGAAATATCCCCATTCGTGGTTGTGAGTCATCTGAACCTCCGGTCCGGCGCCCTCTTGAGAAAGGGCGCTCGCTACCGTCAAGTACGGAGAGATTCAATCGTTGGGTCAAGGCGCAGGAGGTCGCGCAAAAAAAGCCGGCCCGCACAAATCTTGTGACAGGCCGGTTGAAGGTGCAGAGGAGAGCTTTGACAGAGGATGTCAGTTTGTCTTGCGGCTGTAGCTGCCGGGCATTTTCACGCATTTGTATTTGTTGGTGCCGAATTGCATTTTGCGGCGCCCCGCGCCGCAGTAGCAGTTGCCGCCGGCGATCTTGCCGTTAATACAGACCAGGCGCGCCGTCGTGTACATCTTGTAGGCGACAGGAGCAGGTGTTGTCTGCGTGGCTGCAAAGGACTGCATCGGGAGTGACATCATGCCTGCGCTGCGGGCGTCAGCATCGCCGGGCGCGATGATCAGCGCGGCGAACAAGCCTGCCGCGGCCGTCCGCGTGAGTCCGTTCAGAATGTCTGTGAGTGTCATGGCGTGTTCCTTTCGCTCATGGCCCGGCGGGCCAACACTCCGTTCCGCTATCCGGTTGGTCGATGCGGTCCGGCGAAAGGTTCAATGATCGGCAAATTTTTTTGCGGCCGCGTGTTGCCGCGCGCGGCCGGCAATCAGAGCGGCAGGCCGTCGGCGCCGCTCAGCCGCTTCCAGATCTCCTGATCGTTTCCGAACACGATGTCTTCGGTTGAGTCCGACACGGTCCACGATCCGCGCGCCAGTTCGCCCTCGAGTTGCTGCGGACCCCAGCCGGCGTAACCGAGCGCGAAGAGAAAACGCTTCGGGCCCTTGCCCTCGGCGATGTCGCGCATGATTTCCTTGTTGGTGCTGAATGACACGCCGGTTCCCTCGACCGCTTTCGAGCCCGGTGCCGAATAGTCGCTGCTGTGGAGCACGAACAGGGCGCCGGGGCTGACGGGTCCGCCCCGGTGCAGGTCGAAAGATTCCTTGATGCCCTTTGCGTCAGCGCCGAATCCGCGCAGGAACGAGCCGAGACCGCCCCGTCCGTAACTCTTGTTGACGATGAAACCGAGCGCGCCCTTGGAATCATGGATCGCCATGAAAATCACTGTCTCGGCGAAGCGCGGATCGGTCATCTCCGGCGTGGCGACGAGCAGCTTGCCGGCGAGATAGCGGCCGGTGTCGGGCTGCTGAGCAGCGGTTGGCAATGGCTGGGCGGCGCTGACGATCGCGCATACCGTCAGGGCCAGGAGCCATCGTGTCATGCTCACCGTTTCGTTCTCCTCGATGCTGTCGCAACGCCAGTCTAATGCCTCGCAATGAGCCTGTCCGGGGAATCCGCCAGAGGGTCTAACTGACGAGATCCCAATAGGGCCGCGAACCGAAACGTTCGACCAGGAAATCAGTGAACAGTCTGATCTTGGCGGAGAGATGTCGGCTGGGCGGATAAACCGCGGCCAGCATCATTTCGGGCGCGCGAAAGTCCGGCATCACCGTGACCAGCCGGCCGGCCTGCAGTTCCCGGCCGACGATGAATGTCGGCAGCAGCGTCACGCCGCGCCCGGCAACGGCCGCGTCGCGCAAAACCTCGCCGTTGTTGGAGCACAGCACGTTGTTGACATGCACGCCGGCGCTGCCCCCTGGGCCGATCAGGCGCCAGAGATTGCCACTCGGCAGGTTGCCGTAGTGAAGGCAGGCATGCTGCTTCAGGTCTTCGGGACGCTCCGGCTGTCCGTGCCGCGCAAGGTATTCCGGCGAGGCGCAGATAACGCGTCGGGCTTCGCATATCCGGAAATCGACCAGCGAGGAGTCTTCCCTTGGTTCGGCAATCCGGATTGCAATGTCGAACCCTTCTCCGATGATATCCACGATCCGGTCGTTGAGGTGAAGCTCGATCCGCAGTCTCGGATGCAGCGCGGAGAAGTCCGCAATCGCAGGCCCCAGGTGCATTGTGCCGAACGACATGGGCGCGTTGATCCGGAGCTGCCCCGCAACGTCGGTCTGGGCCTCGCCGAGTTCCCGTTCCGCTTCCGCAAGGTCGTCGAGGATCCGCTTCGCCTTGTCATAGAACGCCGCGCCGTTCGCGGTCGGCGAGACCTGGCGTGTGGTTCGGTTCAGCAACTGGACTCCCAGTTGGTCCTCAAGCGCGATGACCAGCCGGTTCACGGCGGACCGGGACTGGCCCATCGCTCTGGCGGCCGCTGCGAATCCGTCCTGCTCGACGACCGCGACGTAGGCCCTCAGGGCAGCGAACTTGTCCATGATGTGTATCCCGATTGTCGCAAAAACAAGGACAATATGTTGAATACTGTGATTATTGTCCACATTGATGTGAGGCACTACATCTGCACCAACGGCAAAATCAGGCACGAAAGGAAACGGTGAAATGCAGATGTTTCGACCCTCCGAAGAGCGCGGCCACGCCAACTTTGGCTGGCTGGACAGCCGCCACTCGTTCTCGTTCGGGCACTACTACGACCCGAAGCATATCGGCTTCGGTGCGTTGAGAGTGATTAACGAGGATCGGGTCATCGCGGGTGCGGGATTCGATACCCACGGGCACAAGGACATGGAGATCATCTCCTATGTTCTGGAAGGAGCGCTTGAGCACAAGGATTCAATCGGGACAGGCTCGGTGATCAGACCGGGCGACGTTCAGCGCATGAGTGCGGGCAGCGGTATCCGGCACAGCGAGTACAATCACTCGGAGTCAGACCCTGTGCACTTCCTGCAGATCTGGATCGTGCCGGAGCGCGACGGTCTGACGCCTAGCTACGAGCAGATCGCGTTCCCGGCCGCGGACCGCAGGAACACGTTGCGCCTGCTGGGTTCGCGAGACGGCCGCGACGGCGCCCTGACCATCCATCAGGACGTCGATCTCTACGGGTCTCTGCTCGACACGGGCAGCGCCGTGACGTTTGATCTGCGCGAAGGACGCAAGGCCTGGATCCAGATCGCCCGCGGCACCGTCGAGGCAAACGGCCAGCCCCTCTATGCCGGAGACGGCCTTGGCGTCCTGGACGCCGGCGAGATCGCCGTCACGGCGACGGATGACGCAGAGTTTCTTCTGTTCGATCTCGCGGCGTGAGGGGTGAAAAGGAAAGTGCCGGCCCGTGCTCTGCGCGGGCCGGCGCCAGTCGCCTCCGGGGGGCTTCCTGGTCTTAAGGATCTGGGTTGGTCGGGAATGGGCGGGTCGGCTGGACCAGTATGCGGTCCCAGGAGTCAGCGGTGGGCAGGAGTGCCGACCCGCCCAGGGGTGTTTCGTAACAGCCCGGCTATCCGGGTGGCTTGTTGCCGAGCAGTCCGGTCACGAGATCCACGGCCTGCTGGTCGTTGAGCATCTCCGGCGCGATCCCGGCTTCCGACAGGACGGCTGTCGCCTGTTCGAATGACATGCCGGAGAGGTCGCCCGGGTTTATTCCAGCGCTTTCGAGGAGTTGTGTAAGGTCCGGGGAATTCGTCATCTGGCTGACGTCCGCCAGATCGGCGATCCGGGAAGCATCCTGTCCCTGCATGAGCGAGCCTGCGTGATCAATGATGCGGGAAAAATCGAACATGTGTCTCTTCGCCTCAGCTATTGGTTTGAACCGGCCGTTCGGCGCCAGGCGGGGCAATTGCGTCTGCGCCCGCAGGTGCGGTTGATTGTGCTTCCACGAACGCCTTGACGGCATCGACGTCGACAAACAGTCCGGCGGCCAGGCCGAAGAACGCCAGAAGGAGCGCCTTATCCCAGAGATTGAGGTGCTCGACGAAAGGCCGTTGAACGAGGAGTACGGCAGTCAGTGCAGAAGCAATTGCGGCCAGAAGGAGCAGGCTGGAGAATACGGCAAGGACGATCGGCTGCGGATAGAGCGATGCGAACAGCAGCGCTATCGCCAGCGACATCCCAGTCATCATGATGATACGCTGGTTTGCCACGCCGGGGGAATTCTGGGGCGTGTTACCCTGAACTCCATTTGCGCCGTCGTGCATTGTCGTTTCACCTTTCTGTTTGTTTTGTGCCTGACCAACGAGATGGTAAGTCTGCAGGCAAAATCAAATCGACTGAAAGGCGCGAGTTGATAGATATAATCTATACTTCTCCGGGCGCGGTCTCCGCGCTGAAGCGTTTCGAATACTCCTGGGAAAACTGAACGCTCAGATCAGGGAAAATTCCTGAAACTCGCGGGCGACGGCTTGCCTGACAAATTCCAGCAGAGCTCTGTAATCGGCCTCGCGGGCAGATGTCTTGCGCCAGGCCATCCCGATCGTGCGGTAGAGATTGCGTCCCTTGAACTCCAGGGCGACAACGCCGCTTTCGCTGGTCAGCGCCGTTTTCACGTAGAGCCCCGGCAGGAAGGAGATTCCCATCCCCATGGCCACCATCTGGCGCAGGGTGTCCAGGCTGGTCCCTTCGAAATCGAATTGCAGGCGCGCGCCAAACTCGTCGCAGATGGCTTCCACCTGTTCGTGAAGCTGATGTCCTCGTTCCAGCGCGAGCACAGCCTCGCCGCTGAGGTCGGACCGCTCGGCGAATCCCTTTGCGGCGAGCGGGTGTTCTTCGGGCGCCACCACGAACAGCGGTTCCCGAAAGATCGGAACGCTGGTGAAGTCTGCACTGTGAACGGGCAACGGCGCGATAATCAGCTCGTGCACGCCTTCAGCGAGACTCTGCGGCAGAATGCTCGGGATCTGTTCGCGCACATAGACCTTGAGGTCTGGATGCTTCTTGTGGAGCGTCGGCAGCACGCGGGGCATCAGATACGGACCGATGGTCGGCGGCAGGCCAAGGCGAATTGTACCGCCCAGCGCACCGCGCTGACTGGCCGCAAGATCCCGTATTTCCTGGACGTCCCGCAGTACGCGGCGGCCGATCAGCAGGATCTGGTCACCCACCGGCGTGAGCATGACATTTGTGCGGCTGCGTTCGACGAGCTGGACATCAAGACGTTGCTCCAGCGTGCTCAACTGAGCGCTCAATGTCGGCTGGCTTACACCTACTTTTTCCGCTGCTTTACGAAAATGCCGCGTCTCTGCCAGCGCAGAGAGGTACTCCAATTGACGTATGCTCGGCATCCAGTTGCCTCTCCACTTTATCAGCCCCCCTTTTGTCGCTTGTGAACAGAGATAATAGATTTCTTCAATGGCAGGAGATCAATAGAGAATATCTATTAAAAATCCACCGCTAATCGATTGGAACTTGCGGCATTTCGCCCCAGATTGTTAACTACCCAGGAGTATTACTTAGTCAATCATACGGACGGTTCCGAGGCCGGAAAAACTGGCGTCGATGCCTCCGTGAAAAGCCGAATTCATGATTTGCCGTTCCGGCAAATCATTTCGACGCACAAATGAATCAAGACACGAAAGAGGGCAGGTGTGTCTCGCAGCAATTCAGGGAAGCAGGGTCATAGTGACGTAAAAGTACGGCAGGATGGAATGCCGATCGCGATGCGTTTCGAAGCGTTCACGGCCGGTCAGGCGGATACAGAGACGACACTCAAATCAGATGCCGCTGAGGAGCGTGCCCGTCTCGAGGGCCTCTGGCGTACGCTGAGGCGTGGCGGGATGGCGCCCTCCGCGAAGGCGGGCAGAAGCGTGTACGGGCAGGCGCTATGATCGGTCGGTCCCGTTACATCCTGAACAGCTTTATCAAGCAGGATGCGGCGCCGGGCATCGTGCTTATGATTGCGGCTGCTCTGGCCCTTATCATCAACAATTCGCCGCTGTCGTTCTTCTATCAGCAGTTTTTGGATGTTCCGATCGCCGTTCAGGTCGGCCCTCTGGAGATTGCCAAGCCGCTCCTCCTGTGGGTGAACGACGGGCTGATGGCCGTTTTCTTCTTCATTGTCGGCCTTGAGATCAAGCGCGAGATCATGGAGGGACAGTTGTCGTCCTTCGACCGCGCGGCATTGCCGCTCGTGGCAGCCGTCGGCGGCATGGTCGCCCCGGCGATGATCTTCGTTTTCATCAACTGGGGCGTGCCCGCGAATATCGATGGCTGGGCTATTCCGGCCGCAACGGATATCGCGTTTGCGCTCGGTGTCCTTGCCTTGCTCGGTCCGCGTGTTCCCGTGGCGCTGAAGGTATTCCTTCTTGCCGTGGCCATCATCGATGACCTCGGCGCCATCATTATCATCGCGCTGTTCTATACCGACCAGCTTTCGGTCGCGTCGCTGCTCATCGGCACGGTCGGCCTTGCCATTCTCATTGCGATGAACAGGTTCGGTGTGGCGAGGACCGCTCCCTATATCCTCGTCGGGACATTTATGTGGGTCGCCGTGCTCAAGTCCGGCGTCCACGCGACGCTCGCCGGCGTGCTGGTGGCGCTGACGATACCGCTGCGGCTGCCAAAGAATGCGCCTGCGGACGCGAAGTCGTTGCTCAAGTCAATCGAACACAGTCTGCATCCCTGGGTCGCCTTTCTGGTTCTGCCGATGTTCGCCTTCGTGAATGCCGGCGTATCGCTGAAAGGCATGCAACTGGCAGATCTCGTCGCACCGTTGCCGCTTGGTATTGCGCTCGGCCTGTTCTTTGGCAAACAGATCGGCGTATTCGGTTTTTCCTATATCGGCGCCAAGACTGGTCTCTGCCGGCTTCCTGATGGGGTCAACTGGGCGAAAATCTATGGTGTTGCCTGTCTGACCGGCATCGGGTTCACCATGAGCCTGTTCATCGGAACGCTGGCGTTCGACTCAAGCGAACAGCTCAATGCAGTCCGGCTGGGCGTGCTTATGGGGTCGATACTCTCGGCACTCCTTGGTTTTGCAATTCTGCGCTGGCAACTGGCGGTGACCGGGGTGCCGGTGTCCAACAACATCAGGACGGGCACGGCGTCACCCTGAGCAGGCGATACTTGAATGGGGTCGCCCCGGGAAACGGATTGATCCGTGCAAGGGGCAGGGCGCTTTACGCCCTGTCCTTCACTCCGTAGCTCTTGAGGAACATGTCTACGGTCGCCTCGACGATGCGCTCCATGGCGCCTTCCGAGACCACTTCACCGGAAAACAGGACTGGCCAGAAGGCCTGGGACTTGAGCAGACCGAGGAACTGTTCCGACGCTTGGTCGGGATCGGGCGCATTGATCGCGCCGTTTTCATGCGCAGCCGCGATGAACTCGCCGAAAACGGAAATCTTTTCCAGCCTCTCGTTCATCTCCGCAGCGAGAGCCGGATCCCGCAGTGTTTCGCCGACCGCCATCCGCGCCAGCCGCATGAATGGGGCGGACGTCATGAGTTTGCCTTCCGCCCATGCCAGGGTGTGCAGTTGCGGCCTGATTGCTTTCGACGGATCGTATTCGATCTGGAGCACTTCGTTGAACTGCTCCGCCATGACATCAAGAATGGCCCGGAACAGGGCTTCTTTGCTGTCAAAATGATTGTAGACGGTCCGTTTGGAAACGTTGGCCCGGCAGGCAATCCGATCCATGCTGGCGCCGGCGAATCCCTTCTCTTGGAATTCGGATACCGCCGCGTCGATGATCTGGCTCCGTTTTTCGTCTGTTATCGCCATGGTATTGCCACTTCCGGCCATGCTGCGGGCGGCCGAGACGCGTGCACCCTATCTCCAGCGTTCAAAAAAGTAAACTCATCAGTTTACTTCTGTCATGAAGGTGATAAACTACACTGTGTAGTTTACTCATCCGTTCACGGACCGTGTTCGTATAGAGAACTATCCCCACCCCCAGACACTCAGGGAGAACAGAATCGAATGTCTTTCACCCTCACGATAAATGGCCAGAAGCGGACGGTCGAGGCCGAAGAGGGCACACCGCTGTTGTGGGTCATCCGCGACGAACTCGATCTCACCGGCACGAAGTTCGGCTGCGGAGTGGCCGCGTGCGGTTCCTGCACTGTTCATGTTGACGGCGAGCCGATGCGCTCGTGCCAGTTCATGGTCGAGGATGCCGTCGACACTGAAGTCACAACGATCGAAGGCCTAAACGGCAAGGTCGCCAACGCCGTACAGGCGGCGTGGCGCGAACTCGATGTAGTCCAGTGCGGCTACTGTCAGTCCGGCCAGATCATGTCGGCCATTGGCTTGCTCAGCGAAAACCAGAAGCCGAGCGATGACGATATCAACGACTACATGGACGGAAATGCCTGCCGGTGTGCCACGTACCATCGGATCCGGGCAGCGATTCATCGCGCTTCCGAACTGATGGAGGCCTGAGACCATGAACGTACAGACATCACGCAGGAACTTCCTTAAGGGTGCGGCGGCAACCGCAGGGACGGCCGTCGCTCTTATGGTCGGCTTCGATCCGAAAGGCGTGCTGGCCGCAGGCGGCGCCGGCGCTCAGTTCAACCCGTTCGTCAAGATCGCCGAAGACGGCACCCTTACGGTGGTCGTCAAGCACTTCGAGATGGGGCAGGGGACCACAACCGGTCTCACGACGCTCGTCGCCGAAGAACTCGATGCGGACTGGGACAAGGTCGCCTACGAATTCGCTCCGGCCAATGCGAAGCTTTACGCCAACCTGTTCTTCAACGTGCAGGGCACCGGCGGCTCGACGGCCATTCCCAACTCCTTCATGCAGTATCGTCAGGCAGGCGCCGCGGCACGCGAAGTGCTCATCAAGGCGGCGGCTGAAAGCTGGGGCGTCGCGCCCGAGTCGATCACAATCGAGAAAGGCATGCTCAAGTCAGGCGACAAGTCCGGCCATTACGGCGAATTTGCAGCCAAGGCCGCGACGCTGACGCCCTCGGAGAAGCCGAAGGTCAAATCGGCTGACGCATTCAAGCTGATCGGGAACCCGAAGCTGGCGCGCAAGGACAGCAACGCCAAGACTGACGGCACCGCCGTCTTCGCCATGGACGTGAAGGTTCCCGGCATGGTCTACGTCGTGGTGCTGCGCGCGCCGAAATTCGGCGGAACGCTGAAGAGTTTCGATGCGGCCGCGGCTTCCGAGGTCAAAGGGTTTGTCGACGCCAAGCCGATGCCCGACAAGTCGGGTGTTGCGGTTTACGCCAAATCGACCTGGGCGGCCATGAAGGCCCGCGAAGCCGTCAAGGCGGACTGGGAATTCTCCGCTGCCGAGACCCGCAGCACTCAGGATCTGGTGGCCTATCATCAGGACCTGCTCGAGAAGCCCGAGTTCCAGGCCCGCAAGGGTACCGATGCCGCGGCTTCGGCCAAGGCAATTGAAGGAGCGGCCAAGGTGGTCGAGGCCGAGTTCGTGTTCCCGTTCCTGGCCCATGCGCCGATGGAGCCGCTGAACTGTGTCATAGAGCCGACCCAGAACGGCGTGCGGGTGCATGACGGTTGCCAGTTCCCGAGCATCACGCAACCGACCGTAGCGGCTATCCTGAAGCTCAAGCCCGAGCAGGTCGAGATCAACACGGTTTACGCCGGCGGCTCTTTCGGCCGCAGGGCCAATCCGACGTCCGACTATCACGCCCAGGCCGCAATGGCCTTTGCCCTGCTCGGCGGCAAGACGCCTGTCAAACTCGTGTGGAGCCGCGAGGACGATCTGGCCGGCGGTTACTACCGGCCTATGGCCGCGCACCGGGCCCGCATCGGGCTCGATGCCAATGGCAAGATTGTCGGCTGGGACCACCGCATCGCGGCCAAGCCGATCCTCAAGGGAACGCCGTTCGAGGAAGCGCTCGTTAAGGACGGCATCGATCATTCCTCGGTCGAGGGCGTTTCCGACACCCACTATGCCATCCCGGCCATGTCCGTCGGCCTGTCGGATGCGAAATCGCCGGTCTCGGTGCTGTGGTGGCGCTCGGTGGGGCACACCCACAACGCCTACGCCATGGAGGTCCTGATCGACATGGCGGCTGAAGCCGCGGGTGCCGACCCGGTCGATTTCCGCC
>CBDHYJ010000024.1:0-61437 GCA_965275905.1 Hyphomicrobiales bacterium
TCGAGCGGCTGCGCTTCAAGGGGTCGCGGTATGTCGGCGTTTCCATCTTCCTCGCCTACCTCGTGCCGCCCAGCATCCTGTTCATTCCGCTCGCCGTCATGGTGTTCGAACTCAAACTGTTCGACAGCCCGCTCGCCCTGATCCTGACCTATCCGACCATCCTGATCCCGTTCTGCACCTGGCTGCTGATGGGCTATTTCCGGTCCATTCCCTACGAGCTGGAAGAGTGCGCCCTGGTCGACGGGGCCAACCGGTTCCAGATCCTGTCGAAGGTCGTGCTGCCGCTTGCGGTGCCAGGCCTCATTTCGGCGGGTATCTTCGCGTTCACCCTGTCGTGGAACGAGTTCATCTATGCCCTCACCTTCATCTCGTCTGCGGAAAACAAGACCGTGCCGGTGGCGATGATCACCGAACTGGTCACGTTCGACCAGTACAACTGGGGCGGGCTCATGGCCGGTGCACTAATGGGGTCGCTGCCGGTCGCCATTCTTTACTCGTTCTTCGTCGAGCACTACGTTGCCTCGATGACGGGTGCAGTGAAGGAATAGGACCTCGAGAACATGACCAAAGTCTCCGTTGTCGGGCTCGGCGCGATGGGCCTGCCCATGGCGCAGTGCCTGGTGAAAGCGGGATTCGACGTGACCGGCTTCGATTTGAACCCGGCGGCGCTCGACACGCTCAGAGAGTCAGGCGGGAAAACCGCCGCCAGCGCGCGCGAAGCGGCGGAAGCCTCCGACATCCTTCTGCTGATGGTCGTCAACGCGGATCAGGCCGAGGCCGTACTGTTTTCCGAGGACGGCGGCCTGAACGGCCTGACGCAGGGCAAGACCGCGATCGCGTCCTGCACCATGCCGCCGGCCCGCGCGAAGGAGATCGGCGACCGGCTCGCCGGCTTCAGTGTCGGCATGCTCGATGCGCCGGTTTCGGGCGGCGTCGTCGGGGCCACAGCCGGCACGCTGACGATCATGGCGGCCGGGCCGGACACTGTTTTCGAAACGGCGGGACCCGTGCTCGAAGCGGTCGGCAAGAATGTCTATCACGTCGGCGCCGAGCACGGTCAGGGCTCGACGGTGAAACTCATCAACCAGCTCATGTGCGGCGTGCATATCGCGACCGCGGCCGAGGCGCTCTCTCTCGGTGAGCATGCGGGCGTCGATCCGAACGTGATCCTGGAAGTGGTCGGCAACGCGGCCGGCGCAAGCTGGATGCTCAACGACCGGGGCCCGCGCATGCTGGAGACGTCACCTGACGTGAAATCGGCCGTGGACATCTTCGTGAAGGATGTCGGCATCGTGCTCGACTTCGGCCGCGAACAGCGCTTCCCCCTGCCCCTTTCCGCCGCCACGCACCAGATGTTCCTGGCGGCGTCCGGCGCCGGGCTCGGCCGTGAGGATGACAGCCAGGTCATCCGGGTCTACGAGGCGATGGCGGGTAAAGACTCCGAGGAGAGCTGACCCGCCAATTCGTAAAGGCGCCCAGCTTTCGGTCTAGGCCTTCCGCCGCTCCGCCAGGATCCGTTCCACCCGCTTGCCGTAGATGCGGATGTTGATCTCGTCGCTTGCGACGCGGCCGGGCTGTTCATCGTATGTGAAAATCGCCGTAATCCTGGGGCGCCGGCCTTCCACTTCCGTGACGCCGTGCAGCGAATACTCGCCCCGGAACAGCGTCAACGTCCCGGCCCCGCGGCTGAACGTCCTGGCATCGGTCATGTCGCCGCCCAGAAACCGATCGACGACTTCCCGGTTCTCGTCGTCAGCGGTCCGAACGTTCGGAAGGAATGTGAATTCCCCGCCCCGTTCGGCCGCCTGCAACAGGAGCGTCACGGTGCATTCGTTGTAATCGTAGTGCCAGCCGTGCCAGCTTCCGGGCGGAAGCGCCACAATGTTCAGGGCCTGGAACTCGTCGGCATAACGGTAGAGTTCGGCCTTTCCCTGTACTTGGCGGACAAAGTCCGTCATCGCATCGCTTCTGTAGAGCCTCTGGATCAGCGTGTCCGCCGGCAACTGATCGTCGGCCAGTTGCAGCGCGTGATGAACATACTCGCGCCGTCGCGGATCGCCCGGGGGAACGGAGGCGTCGACCTTGCCACCGTAAATGTTGCGCCTGATCCTGAGCGACTCCGCACCCGGCAGGAGGTTGACGGCTTCCGTCGCAAGCGCCCGGAGCGCATCGGGCCGGATGAAGCCGTCAAGATTGCACCAGCCGTGCGTTTCCATGTGCTCCCGGCAGTCGCGCAGGAATTCCGCTCCCTGCCCTTGCCCGAGATCATGAATCGGATAACGCTCCAGATCGACCAGGTCCAGAATGTCATTGGTTCCGGCATCGAAAGAAGGAACAGCCATCACGCAAACTCCCTGCCTCTCACAAGCCATGCCTTCTGAAATTTCAGCACCCTGAGCGGCTTCGGAGTCAATTCTTTTCTTGTGATTCTATCCTTCGGAAACCGTTGGGGAGATGCTCGACTCGCGGATCCGCAGTTCCGGTTCGAGCACCAGTTCGACCGGCGGACGGTCCGGATCCTCGATGCGCTCCAGCAGCAGGCGCGCCGCGTTGGAGCCGATGCCCGTCTGGTTGTTGAATACCGTCGACAGGCGCGGCGTCCAGTGGGTTGCCTCATCGACATCGTCATAGCCGACCAGCCCGAAGTCCCGGCCCGGCTCGAGACCGTGCCGCCTGAGGCCCATCATCACGCCAAAGGCGTTGAGGTCATTCATGCAGACCGCAGCCGTCGGCGGATCGTCCATGGCCATGAGGCGCTCGATCGCCTCATCCCCGAAGTTCCGCGTAAACGGGCCCGGCAGCTGCAGCGCCGGGTCATAACCAATGCCGGCTTCCTCCAGGACCGCACGATAGCCGCTGATGCGCCCGTGACCGGTGGAGACGCCGGGACTGCCGCCGATCATGGCGATGCGGCGATATCCCTGTCCGACGAGATGCTCGGTGGCGCGGCGCATCCCCAGTTCGTCATCCGAGCCGACGCGATCGACGCGGACACCGTCAACCGAACGGCACATGAGAACGACCGGCATGACGCTGTTGATCCTGAGAATTTCCTCTGGCGACGTTCCTTCGGCCGGGCACAGGATCACGCCGTCAGCGCGGTACTGCATCAGCGTTTCGATGAAATCGGTCTGGCGTTCGACATTTTCGCCGTGCTGACACAGCAGCGTGGTGTGCTTGCGCAGGCTCAGTTCGTCCTCGATACGCGAGAGCATTTCGGCGAAGTACGGATTGACGATGTCGTAGAAGGCGACGCCGATGATGTTGGTCCGCTGCGTCCTCAGGCTGGCCGCTGACCGGTTGTAGACGTAGCCGATTTCACGCGCGGTCAGCTTGATGCGCTCGCGCGTATCGCGGGCCACAAGCGGGCTGTCACGCAGCGCCAGCGAGACGGTCGCCGTCGAAACGCTGAGGCGCTCGGCAATTGTCTTCAACGTCGTCTGCTGCCGGCCGGCAGTCTTTACCTTCGTAGACGTCGCCACGTTATGAAGCCATTTCCCACGTCCCTCCCCCAAGGGTTGTAACTGTTATCCCAGTTTTTCGGCGGTGCGCCAAGACCTCGCGGGCAAATCCTCAGAAACCGATTCAGATGCAATTATAAGTTGTTTTATTTCAATGCTTTAATCGGTCAGCTATCAGTCCCATCATAACATCGGCTACCGGCACTGATGCGCCCGAATGTTCGGAATTCTCTATTAAACGCAGTGGATTTCGGCACCATCGCTCATTGCCCGGCCACCGCCTTCTGACGCCGCAGCAGATAGAGACCGCTTGCGACGACAATCGCGCCGCCGACTGCCGTCGACGGTCCCGGCAGGTGGTCGAAAACCACATAGCCCAGCCCGACCATCCAGATGATCTGCGAGTACATGAAAGGCGCGATGTGAGACGCCGGGGCAAAGGAATGTGCGATCGTGTAGATCCAGTGCCCGACGCCGCCGAACAGTCCGATGGCGATGATCGCGCCCCAGGCAACCGCGCCCGACGGTGCCTCCCAGACGAACGGCACGGCGGGCGTGAGCGCAGCGCAGGCGATGAGCGTCACATAGAACTGGGACGTCCACGGGTCGTCGGCGCCGGCGATCTTGCGCGTGGTGATGTTGTAGAGCGCGACACAGACCGCGCCGGCCAGCGACAGCAGTGCCGGCCACTGGAACGTATCGCCTCCGGGCTGCGTGATGATCAGAATGCCGATGAAGCCGGCGATGATCGCGGCCCAGCGCCGCGGACCGACATATTCGCCGAGCAGTGGTATCGAGAACAGCGCGACCAGGAGCGGCGCCATGAAGAGGATCGCCACGGTCTGCGCCAGTTCAAGGTACTGCAGCGCGACGAAGTTCGTGGCGGTCGCACCGAACAGCAGGATCGAACGCACCATCTGGAGCCAGGGATGCCGGGTTTTCAACAGGTACCTGCTGCGCCACGGCGCCACCATGATGCAGGCCAGCGCAAAATGCCCGAAATAGCGTGCCCAGACGACCTGGGCGGGCTCCAGATTGGCGACCAGCAGCTTGGCGCAGGTGTCGAGCAGCGAGAAGCACAGGACACTCACGCACATCAGGACGATCGCCTTGAGAAAATTGCGCCGCTCGGCGGCGACGCCCGTCTCGATGGCTACCGGCATCGGCAGTTGCCTGGCGAACGGCCTGCTGGTGCGGGCTCTGTCAGTAGGTGGCCCGCCCGCCGGATAGATCGAACACGGCGCCTGTCGTGAAGGAGCAGTCCTCCGATGCCGCGAACGCCACGGTCGCCGCCACCTCGTCGACCTGCACGAACCGGCCGCGTGGAATCTTGGAGAGCATGTAGTTGATGTGCTCCTCGGTCATCTGATCGAAGATCCGCGTCCTCGCGGCGGCAGGCGTGATGCAGTTCACGGCAATGTTCCGGTCGGCCAGCTCCTTACCGAGAGACTTGGTCAGGGCGATGACCCCGGCCTTGGCCGCACTGTAGGCGACGGCGTTGGGATTGCCTTCCTTGCCGGCGATCGACGCCACGTTGACGATCCGCCCGTAGCCGTTCTCGATCATGTGCGGCACCACGGCGCGGCAGCACAGGAAAACGCCGTTCAGATCGATATCGATCACCCGGTTCCATTCCTCAACCGGATAGTTCCACGTGGTGGCGTTCTGTCCGGCAATACCGGCGTTGCACACCAGGATGTCGACCTTGCCGAGACCGGAGGCGGTTTCGGCCACCGCGCGCTCCACAGCATCCGGATCGGTGACATCGACCGGGCAGGCCATGACGGTACCCTGCGCGTCCAGTTCACCGCGCGTCCGCTCGGTCAGGTCACGATCCATATCCCAGATGGCGACGGATGCCCCCGATGCCAGAAAGCGCTCCACGACGGCGCGGCCGATACCCTGGGCGCCCCCCGTCACGATGGCACAACGGCCGTCGAGATCGATCTTGTTCATTGCCCTGCCCTGATATGTTGTTTTGGATTGGTGATTAAATCGATTGAATTATCAAACTATCGCGAAACGCCGGGCATTTCATCCGTTCATTCAGCAGCCGAGTGCGGCTGCCGCCCGTTCGACGAGCCGGCTCGGCGGCATGGCCACATCGAGGAAGATGGCGTCCTCGTCACGGCCCGGCCGTTCCAGCGTCGCGAGCTGACTCGCGAGCATGGAGGGCGGCATAAAATGGCCCTTGCGGTGCCTGATGCGGTCGCTAAGGAGATCGGCATGTCCATGCAGGACCACAAACCTCGGCCGGTC
Source organism: Hyphomicrobiales bacterium (assembly GCA_965275905.1). Lineage (GTDB taxonomy): Bacteria > Pseudomonadota > Alphaproteobacteria > Rhizobiales > JAJFHC01 > CBDAQD01. The sequence continues at coordinate 5,721 of CBDHYJ010000024.1, forward strand.
GGGCATGCCGGCGCGCAACCGGTCACGATAGACCTTCTTCAACGCCGAGCAGGTCACGATGACCGGGCTGTCCGAACCGTCCTCCGCCTCCGCAGCCGCGGCCGCGATGGCGTCAAGCCAGGTCCAGCGGTCTTCGTCTTCCAGTGGCGTGCCATTCGCCATCTTGGTGACATTTTCCGGCGGATGAAACTCGTCGCCCTCGATGAATGTACCGCCGCATCGCTTGGACAGCATGCGGGCGACAGTCGTCTTGCCCGACCCCGCCACGCCCATGACAACAACAATCATCGACCTTCACCATTCCCCTCGAGGCCCAGCCGCATTTCTTATGGACAGCCGCCGAGCGTCCCTGCAGCCAATTGCCGACCATCCCGTTCCAAGAATGCCCAACCGTCCCTGCGCCGTCCAGCCGGTCGCGTCCGCCACCGCAATTTGCACACCGGAATTGCCGTCCGTCCGGACCCGGGAGCCCGGGAGTTAAGGTAAACAAACGGTTATCATTTTCCTCCGCATTTGATCCTTCTATGGTCGGGAGTGGCTAGACAACGAACACGAACAAAAGAGGTGTCTGGCCAATGGCGGACTTTTACAACACGTATTATTCGGTGCCGGAGAAACTGACCAGGGAGCTGCACTCGGTGAGTTGCATGTCCCTGTCCAGACGAAGCGTCGTTGCAGGATCGCTCGCGGATGCGTGGAGCGATTTTGAGGCAACGTTCCAGGATGCACAGGGATTCAGGGATGCACCGGCGGGCGCAAGGACGCGGTTCCGGCTCGACCTGTTGAGCCTGGCCGAAAGGCTGGAGCGCGGCGGCAAACAGTATGAGGCACGCGGTGTACGGCTCCTGATCGACTACCTGCAGTCGATCGGCCAGACCAAATGCACCGAGGAGCAGTTCCTGACACGTCGGATTCACAACCTCATGACCGGCGAACTTCGCCATCGCGCATTGCTGTCCGAGACCGCGCAGATCGGGGCGGAACAACTGACCGGCGACGTCACACGGCACTAGGCGGCGTTTCCTGCGACGGCGGAAATTGGCCCAAAACCCCGCATTTCCGCCGTCCAATTAAGGTTAAAGGAAGGTTACCATTCTGTACCAGGCGACCTGACGATATCCTGTAACCGTGTCAACAGACCGAATGCGGGGGGTCGATGCCTGATCTCTACAACGATATCTATACCACTGACGACGAGTTTCATCGCGAGATGGACAACGTCATGGCCTTGACGCCTGAAGAGATTATCGATGTCGCGGCTGGTCTTTCGCTGGTCTGGAGCGAATTCGAGGAAGTCTTCGAGGACGAGACCGGATTCAAGCGCGCGACAGCGTCCGAACGAACCCGTCACAGGCTTGCTCTGTTGAAACGCACCGAGCGCCTTACCGAAAAAGGCCACAGCCTGGAGGCACGCGGCGTGAAACTTCTGGCGATCTACCTCCGCGGCCTGGGCCATATCCGCTCCGACCACGAAAACCGCATGGCCAAGCGCCTGCTGCATCTGCTGCAAGCTGATCTGCGCCGGCAGATGCTGCGCACGCACGGCAGACTCGGCCAGCGCGAAGCGGCTTTTCACTAGAGTGAATTTGGCTCAGATTGAATCGTTCTGCCGGAGTGCATTTTTGTCAGGATCGAGGGTTTTGGCGAGGGCCATACCGGTGGTACGGTCAAGACAAAACCCGATGGAACTGGCAAAAAGGCATCCGGCCCGAAGGGTTGAATGAAATCGACCATCCACGGCGTCAGGTCTTTCGACCGTAGCCCCACTACGCTTTTCAAGACCTTCCTGGTGGACTGGTACGATTTCATCCAACAGAACTGCTTCAATCTGAGCCAAACTCACTCCCGATTCCCCTTCCGTCTCAATTATCAGCCGGGCAGGCAATCCATTCCGGCCTGCGCATCTACCATGCCGAACGGCTTGTCCGCCTCGTGGGAAAACCGAGTCCGGCCAGGGATTTGGCTCGCGTCCTTTCCTGATTGCTATAAGCTTTTGAGAACTGAAAATTCTCATCAGGGACGACAGGGACGATGGCAGAGACGGACGGCACATTCTTCAATCTGAATGATCCCGATCAGGGCATCAAACGCGAGCTTGCACCCGGGATCACGACGCGCGTATTCCCGGGCGAACAGGCGATGCTCTCGATCGTCCGGCTCGAACCGAATGCGGTCGGAACGCTCCATCACCACCCGGAAGAGCAATGGGGCGTCCTGCTCGAGGGATCCGCAGTGCGCGTCCAGGGCGAACAGGAATACGAGGTCTCAACCGGCGATTTCTGGCGCACCCCGGGAGATGTTCCGCATACCATCCGCGCCGGGCCCGAAGGCGCGACGATCCTTGATGTCTTCAGCCCTCCGCGCGCGGCCTATACCAAACCGGGCTCGGGATTCGGGACCGACAGCTGACACGAGATCACCCGCCATTTCTTCGAGAGGTTCCCCATGCCAATCATCGATCACGGCCGGCGCTTCGAGCCCCTTCCCTCCGATGTGCTGGACCAATGGCGGGATATCCCGCCGGCAATCGCATCGGACTGCATGAACCGCGAACAGGCGATGTCTGGTGCGATCAAACCGATCGCACAGGGCACGACGCTCTGCGGCCAGGCACGGACCATCAAGTGCATGGTGGGTGACAACAGCGCCATTCACGCCGCCGTGCGGATGGCGCGGCCGGGAGAGGTGCTCGTCATCGACGCCGGAGGCTACGCCGATACCGCGCTATGGGGCGGATTGCTCACGGAGGGCGCCATGGCCCGCGGCATCGCCGGCATCGTCATCGACGGTGCGGTGCGCGACGTTGCCGAAATCCGGGAGCTTGGCTTCCCCTGCTATTCGTCGGCAATCGTTCCCGCCGGCCCGCACAAGGGACATGGCGGGACGATCGACGGGCCGATAGCCTGCGGCGGCTGTCCCGTATCGCCGGGCGACCTCGTGCTTGGCGACGATGACGGCATTGCCGTCGTGCCGCTTCAGCGGCAGGGGCAAATTCTGGAAGCGTCGCGGGAAAAGATCGCCCAGGAGCAAAGTGCCGTCGAGCGCGTGCGGGCCGGTGAAACGCTCGCCGATCAGATGGGAATCCCGCAGCCTGACACGCTGGACTGAGGTGTTTGTTCCTGTTATGTTCTCCGATTGTAATGACATCGGAGTATCATAATGGCGGACGAGCTTGTCTTTTACACCAACCCAATGTCGCGCGGCCGCATCGTGCGCTGGATGCTCGAGGAAACCGGTGCGGCCTACGAGACACGAATCGTCGACTATGGCGGCATGAAGTCGGCGGAACACCTCGCGGTAAACCCGATGGGCAAGGTCCCCGTCGTTGTCCACAACGGCGGCATCGTCACGGAATGCGCAGCGATCTGCGCCTATCTTGCCGACGCGTTTCCGGATGCGGGGCTGGCCCCTGCCCCGGCAGATCGCGCCGCCTATTACCGCTGGCTGTTCTTCGCCGCCGGACCGCTTGAGGCGGCCGTCGTCAACAAGGCGCTCGGCGTCGAGGTGTCCGATGAGCAGGTCCGGATGGTCGGCTACGGAAACTACGGCTTTGTGCTGGACACCCTGCAGGAGGCGATCCCGGCGGAGGGGTACATTGCCGGCGAACGCTTCACGGCGGCCGATGTCTATGTCGGTTCCCAGGTCGGATGGGGCCTGCAGTTCGGAACAATCGACGAGAGACCGGGATTTGCCGAGTACTTTGCGCGCATCAGCAACCGCGACGCCTACCGGCGCGCGGAAGACCTGGACAACGCTGAAATACAAGCTGGGCCAGATTAATATCCCCTGCGCTCAATTCGGCCCCCACAGACCATCTCATTAATGCCCCGTAATTCAACGGATTTCCACATTTATTTGGACCGCCCAAAACATCAAAGACGCATTGAAAATATTAAACTTCACTTTGTTCGTAAAAATTTTACGTCAAGACAATTTTATTTACTCTTAATTTACTTGAGACTAAGATTTGCACGCGCAATATTATTAAATCTTTTATTTCGGTCCGCAGTCATGAATACAAATAGCCCAATCGAAATTTCCGCTGTCTCGAAACTCGATTCGCGCGTTGATGATGTTTCTGAAAGACTTTCGTACATCGAAGGTCAGATAGAGGCAAAACAGAAGAAATCTTTTTTCGAACGACTTGGCACTATAGGCGGCATATTTGCGCTTTTCATTTCAATTCTTACTGGCGGATATACACTTTACGATAATTTTATAGACAAGCCAAAACGCGAGAAACTGGTCAAACTTGAAAATGTGAGAAGCACACTTAATCAAATTGCAGAAATAAACACTGTAGTGGCAAAAGCTCAAATCGAGCCAACTCCTGCGAACGCTGCAGTTGCCACGGCCCAAATGTCCAAATTGATTCCGCTAATGACCAAGGCTCATAATCTGTACAAGGAATATCCGGGGGTATTTAACTTTGCCGATCACATGATGATGGGCAATTTGCTTCTCAATTTCCGATACTTTCGCGAAGCACATGTCCACGCTGATGAAAGTGAGCAACTTGCGGTAACACACATCGAGAAGGCCAATTATTACTGGCTGAAAGCAAAGATATTTGGCGCAATCGGCGAGCTACAAAACCTAGATGAGATGAGGAGATTCTTTCAAACCGCCATAGATGTTTCGAAGTCGAAAGATTTACAAATCTCAATAGGAACCACATTCCAAATATACTCAAATTGGTTGCTCGCTGAATTGAATACCGGAAAATGCCCTGTCGCAAAGATAATATTTGAGAAACTTTCTAGCGATTTAAAACTTAGAGATGTCTTTGTTCAAACCAGAGCTTTTGTAAAGAATGATGTTTCGCGTGTTATATCCGCATCAAAGCGCAATTGTGACTTGGATGTGATGGCCTTAGATTGAATACGAGAACGACAATAAATTTGGATTGCGATTGAACAAATACCTTGTTTCCACTGAAGAGACCCAAAACATCACAATAGCGTTTTACCAGTTTTCGGCTATCTCCTTTAATTTTCGAATTCTGAACGAACCGAATTCGCCCGCTCTATCGTAAACTGAGGGGACAGATTGCAGCTCTGACATTGCGTTCAGGGATTATCACCTGGAAAAATGTGATAGTGGATCATCACAACACCGACAGGACGCCGCCATCGACATAGAGGATATGCCCGTTGACGAAATTCGAGGCGTCTGACGCGAGATAGACCGCAGCCCCCTGCAACTCCTCCACCTCGCCCCAGCGACGGGCGGGCGTGCGGTTGACCAGCCATGACGAAAACGTCTCGTCATTGACCAGGGCCTCGTTCAGCTCGGTCTTGAAGTAGCCGGGCCCCAGTCCGTTGACCTGGATGTTGTGCGGACCCCAGTCGATGCACATGCCCTTGGTCAGCATCTTGACGCCGCCCTTGGACGCGGCATAGGGCGCGATACCCGGCCGGCCGGTCTCGCTCTGCACCGAGCAGATATTGATGATCTTGCCCCGGCCGCGCGGGATCATGTGCTGCACGACCGCTTTCGATACGTAGAACACGCTGTCCAGATTGGTCGCCAGCAGGGTCTTCCATGTCTCTTCGGGATACTCCTCGAGCGGTGTGCGCGCCTGCATGCCGGCATTGTTGACGAGAATATCGATCGCGCCGATATCCGCCTCTATCGCGCCGACGGCTGCCCGCGCCGCTTCGGCGTCCGTGACATCGAACGCGGCGGTTTCCACGGCATCGTATTTCGTTCGCAGGTGCGCGGCCGCCTCGTCGAGCGCCGCCCCGTTACGGCCATTCAGCACGACGCGCGCGCCCGCCAAGGCAAGCCCGTCGGCGATCGCCAGCCCGATGCCCTTGCTCGACCCCGTAACAAGCGCGGTCCGACCTTCGAGACTGAACAGAGAGAGTACCATCGGCTAATCCATGATTTTGGTGCTGTTACAAGCACATGACTGGGGGACTTGGCCGTGCCGATCAGCAAGAGCGAGACTAGGTCAGATTGAGTCGTTCTGCCGGGATGCATTTTTGTCAGGATCGAGGGTTTTGGCGAAGGCCATACCGGCGGTACGGTCGAGACAAAACCCGATGGAACTGGCAAAAAGGCATCCGGCCCAAAGGGTTGAATGAAATCGACCATCCACGGCGTCAGGTCTTTCAACCGTAGCCCCGCTACGCTTGTCAAGACCTTCCTGGTGGACTGATGCGATTTCATCCAACAGAACTGGTTCAATCTGACCTAGTCTCGCTCTAGACTGTGCCGCGCCGGCAAGCGCCAATACCCCGTGATATCACGTGGCGGCCCACCGGCAAGCCTTCAGTTGAATTTCAATCGGATCCGGACACCATGAAAGCCTGCGTCATACATGCTCCCCACGATCTCAGAGTCGAGGAATACGAGGTCGAAGCCATCGGCCCGCGGCAGGTGCGTGTCGCCGTCGCGGCCGGCGGCATCTGCGGATCGGATCTGCATTACTATCATCACGGCGGCTTCGGAACCGTGCGCGTGCGGGAGCCCATGATCCTCGGCCATGAAGTAGCCGGCACTGTCGAAGAAGTCGGCAGCGACGTCGCCAATGTCCGGGCCGGGGACCGGGTAGCCGTCAATCCGAGCAGGCCGTGCGGAGTTTGCCCATACTGCCTCGCCGGAAAGAGCAACCAGTGCGAAAACATGCTGTTCTACGGCTCGGCGATGCGCTTTCCCCACGTTCAGGGGGCATTCCGGCAGCAGCTCGTGGCGGAAGAGGCGCAGTGCCACGTCATTCCCGACAGTCTGGACATCAACCTGGCGGCGATGGCCGAGCCGGTGGCGGTCACGCTTCATGCCTGCGCGCAGGCCGGATCCCTGCTCGGCAAATGCGTCGTCGTACTCGGCGCCGGCCCGATCGGGAGCCTGACCGCACTTGCCGCCCGGCATTGCGGAGCGAGCTTCATCGCCGTCACGGATATCGCAGACGAGCCGCTGGACGTCATCAGACCGTTCGTCGACGAGGCCGTGAACGTGCGGACGGACGAGGCAGCGGCTGAGCGCTATTCGGCCGGTCGTGGTGTTTTCGATGTGGTTTTCGAGGCATCGGGCAGTCCCGCGGCGATCCTCAACGGTCTTGCCTTTGCGAAGCCGACAGCGCGAATGGTTCAGGTCGGGCTTGTCGGCAATGAGGTCAGCCTGCCGCTCAATCTGATTACCGCAAAGGAAATCGAGCTCGTGGGCACGTTCCGTTTCCATGAAGAATTCGGCTGGGCGGTGAACGCGCTCGCGAACGGCCATATCGACGCACGGCCCATCCTCAGCAAGGTCGTTCCGCTGGAGGACGCCCATGCGGCCTTTGAGCTGGCGTCCGACCGTTCAAAAGCCATGAAAGTGCAGCTGTCGTTCTGACACCATCATTAGAGCAAGAGGAACCACCGGCATGGCGCATGCGGATATCGGTCTGATCGGCCTGGGCGTGATGGGACAGAACCTCGCCCTCAATATCGCTGACCACGGGTTCAAGGTCGCGGTCTACAACCGCACGACCCGGACCATGACCGATTTCGTCGAGGGCAACCCGGATCACGCTGAATCCCTCATTGCCTGCGAGAGCCTGGAGGCGTTCGCCTCCGCGATCAAGCCCCCTCGCCCGGTCATCATCATGGTCAAGGCCGGCGCACCTGTCGACGCCACGATCGGCGATCTTGCACCGCTGCTCGAGGCCGGCGACATGGTGGTGGACGCCGGCAACGAGCATTACCGGGAAACACGCCGGCGGGAGCAGGCGCTTAAGTCGGACGGCCTCCTGTTCGTGGGGATGGGCGTGTCCGGCGGCGAGGAAGGCGCACGCAACGGCCCCTCGATTATGGTTGGCGGAGCGCGTGAGACATACGAGCGGATTGGGCCGATCGTCGAGGCCATTGCCGCCCAGGTCGACGGCGAGCCCTGTGCCGCCCACCTTGGCCCCGACGGCGCGGGACATTTCGTCAAGATGATCCACAACGGCATCGAATATGCCGACATGGCCCTGATCGCCGAAATCTACCAGCTCATGCGTCAGGGCCTCGGCCTGACCGCCGACCGGATGGCGGACACGTTTGCCGGCTGGAATGCCGGTCCGCTCAATTCCTACCTGATCGAGATCACCGAACGGATTCTCCGTGAACCCGACCCCGACACCGGCGACGCCCTGCTCGACGCAATCATGGACCGGGCGGGCCAGAAGGGAACCGGCATGTGGTCCGCGATGGCCGCGCTGGAGCTTGGCATCCCCGCCCCGACCATTGCGGAGTCCGTGGCCGCGCGCTCCCTGTCGGCGCTGAAGGACGAACGGGTCGCGGCGAGCGCCGTCCTCGCCGGTGACGAGGTTGGCAGCGCGATGATCGCGGCCGATATACTCGATCATGCCGGCCCCGCCCTGTTCGCGGCCAAGCTGTCCGCCTATGCCCAGGGCTTCGCCATCATGAAGGCGGCCGGCGACGAGTACGGCTGGAACCTCGACTTCGGCACAATTGCAAAAATCTGGCGGGGCGGCTGCATCATCCGCGCGCAGTTCCTGGACCGTGTCCGGGAGGCCTATTCGACGCAGACCGCCCCCGCGAACCTGCTGGTTGCCCCCTATTTCGCGGACGCGGTCAAGCAGGGAGAGACGGCACTGCGGGAAATCGTGACCGCGTGCATCAGCGCCCGGGTGGCAGCACCCTGCCTGTCATCGGCGCTTGCCTATTTCGACGGTTACCGGACGGCAAACGGACCGGCCAACCTGATCCAGGCCCAGCGCGACCTGTTCGGCGCGCATACGTTCGAGCGCACCGACCGGGACGGCACCTTCCATCATGACTGGGGATAGAACGGCGCGCCGCTCGCAAGCCCGGATATCAACCGGGTGCATCCGGCTCGATGCGCCAGACCCTGCCCTCCGGCATTTCCCGGTAGAGATCCACACGCGTACCGTCCCAGTGGTAGTGAAGATGACGCCCCTGGCGCGGGTCGGCGGCACAATCGGGCCAGAACAATCCGACGCATTCGCCTGAGGCATCACGCGCGCTGGGAAACACCACACCGTCAGAGCCGGACCCGCGCAGCGCTTGTCCCAGAGCCTGCGGTGGGCCGTAGTCTTCCGAGCGCCGAAACGGTGCAAAAGACGGGTCGTCCCCGCGCACGTCATGCAAGCGTCCGTCGACGCGCAGCAGGATCTCGCGGAACTGGGACGTCCAGCCGGGTGGTTCCCCGGTCGCGGCCATGAAGCGGCCGTGGTGATAGACCGTTTCGAAGAGTGCGGTCTCGAAACGCCGCGCCGCGTAGAGAACACCGTAGCTGCCGTCAGAGAACCGGCTGGGCCGGTCCCGGCTGACATGGGTAAAGGGCGCCATCAGGTAACTCGCACCCGGCCCCGACACCCGCCGTTCCGGCGGCACCAGGTCGAGATTGCCGATCGACTCCATGAGCCGCGGGTTGGTCTTCATTTCCGCCGAGATGAGAAGCGGCCAATCCGCCGGATCCGCAATATCCTCGAACAGATCGATCGGCGGGAAGACGCTGCGCACGATGCGGGCGGCATCGGGCCATCTGACACGGGTCCTGGTGACTGCCGCAGGATCGATCGTCACCGCTACCAAAGACCCCGCTCGGCATCGAGAACGCGGCGCACACGCATGAGATCGGTCAGTTCTCCGCCCAGCATGACATCAAGCGCCGAATGTCCGGCGAAAGCGGCATTGGGCTTCCTGATCCACTCGTAGCCACGCCGCCTCTCGCTGAAGACGATACGCAGTGCCTTGTGAATGCCCATAAGGTTCGAGAGCCTGGACTTGCCGTCACGGCTCAGACGGCGCGGCGCGCCGGCTTTCCAGCGCGCATAGGTCCGCACCGGCAGATCCAGCAGGACCGCCGCCTGGGCGTCGGTGACACCCCAGTGACCGAACAGGTTCACCGCCGCACGAAACATTGCCGCCGCTTCCGCATCCGTAATCGGATCGGGCGAGAAATCATCGGGCGCGGTTCTGAGTGGAAGAAGCTGTGCCATAGCAATACCTATTTGGCATAATATAGGTAAAATTATGACAAATGGCAACGATACGCCTCTAAAATCCCGGTGCGGCGCTGTAAGGGGCACTGAAATCCGTCTGCGGGAACGCCTTCACACACACCATCGGCTCGCATCGGTATGTTATTGAAATCGCGTATTGAATTCGCGTTGCGCAACGCGCCGCAACAATGAATAGTGGTTTACTTCCCCCGCAGACGGACAAAGATGCAGTTCTTTCTGACAAACATCATCGCAACGCTGGGCCGGTATACTGTCCTGCTCGTCCTGCCGATCGTAGCGGCCCTGGCATTGCTGTGGTTCCAGTGGCTGGATCATCAGCCAATTCTCGCGTTCGTTCTGGCCGCTCCCGTGTTTCTCATTGTGCTGAGTTCGCTGGTGCTCGTCCTGGGCCTTCTGCTGTCGACCATTCCGAGCCCCACAGGCATAACGGTTTCCCCGGATGAAGCCCCCGAACTCTGGGACTACTGGTACCGGGTCAGTCCGCCGACGTCCCGGATGCGCCGCCAGATCATTGTCAGTGGCGAGATCAACGCTGCAATGGCCGAGCACTCGCGCTTCGCGGGACTGTTCGGCCGCGATCAGTCGCTGGTCGTCGGCCTCGGCCTTCTGATCGCATTGGACAGGTCCGCGGTTGAAGCGGTCCTTGAGCATGAATTTGCCCACGCCGAGCTCAGACACTCTCACGGGCTGACACGCCTGAACGAGTTTTATGAGACGTTCGAGACATTCGAAGACTATCTCGAGCACGAAATGCCCTGGGTCGCAATTCTGCTGTCCGTGGCGTTCTTCGGCATCGACCGATGGCTCAAACCGGAGATGCTCGCGAGGTCCAGGAAACATGAATTCGAGGCCGATCAGCAGTCCGCCGACCGCGTCGGCATTGTCGAGCAGGCCAATGCACTGATGCTGGTCGCCGGAGTGACGGCGTCCGCTGACAGGCTGGTCTACGCCCCCCTGGAGAAGGAAATGCGCGGCGCGGTAAAGGTGCCGGAACCGCCGCTTGATCGCATTCTGAGGCTTCGGGACGATCTTGTCCTGCCAGAGAACATCATGGCCGGCGTGGACAAGGCGATGCAGGAAAAGACGGATCCCGCATCGACCCACCCGGCGCTGGCCGACCGTCTCGAGAACATCAATGCCAGCCCGCAGATCCCGATCCGGCCCGTCGGTGCATCCGCCTATTCAACGATGCTGCCGGAACCGACCCGGGCAAGGCTTCTCGAGAAGCTCAACAAGGACTGGACAGAAGTCGCCAGGACCTGGGTGGAATTTCAGTGAGTCTCCGTCAAACCGGCGGTCGTGTCCGGTCCCGCGCCCGATTGAAATGTTCGCCGAAATTCCTACATCTGCAGTCGAACCTATCCTAAAGGGAATAAATCAGATGCGTTCCGCAAGAACGTCAATAGGCGACTCGATAGCAGCTGGAATTACGACCTCGCTGATCAGTTTTCTGGCAGGGCTGTGCCGAATCTTCGACGTGACACCCGATGGTCTCAAGCGACCGGGCACCCGCCCCAACTCTCCTCCACCTTCAGGCGGAATTTCGTCGCTCGGCTAGCTGATCCGTTGGGTCGGAGGAACGTCCGCCCGGCGCGGCGGCTTCATCCAATATCGAGACTCCAGTCGCTGGCGCTCAGGGCCGTTTCACTCTAGAGCTGGGTCAGGCCGTATTCCTGAAGCAGGCCGACCAGCATGCGTCCCGCCTTTTCGCGGTGCTGATGGTGCACCTGCCAGGCGAGCTCCGGGTCGCGCTTCTCGATCGCGTCCACCAGCGCGGCGTGGTCGATGTTCGATCCGGTCGGTTTGTCGCGCAACTTCAGCGTCAGCATCCGGACACGGCGGGACTGGTCCATATAGTTTCCCACAATCACCTGCAGGCGGCGGTTGCCGCAGAACTCGACCAGAAGCCAGTGGAACCTCTGATCCGCCGCGGCCCAGGCATGCAGGTCTTCGCGGTGCAGCGCCTCTTCCATCTCCTGGACGGCCTGGCGAAGCTGGCCGCTCTGGTCCGCCGTTACGCCCTGCTTTGCCAGCAAAGCCGCAGCCGACGATTCCAGTGCGGTGAGGATCTGATAGATCTCGCGCATATCCTCGGCCGACACGGGCAGCACGCGCATTCCGTGACGGGGCCGCACCTCGACGAGACCTTCATTGGACAGACGAATGAGCGCCTCGCGAACGGGCGTCCGGCTCATATCGAGCATTTCCGCGATTTCGGTCTCCATGGCCTGGAAACCGGCGGGCAGTTCATTGTCGAGGATCCGTCTCTTGAGCTCCTCGTAGGCGACCATGGCCTGCGGCTTGCGCGAGGCGTCTTCCGTGGCGCGTTTTGCGGCCGGGCTGTCCTTCACATCACGGGTCGCCATTAATCTCGCTCTCGTCACGCCGCCTCTTCGAGCGGCACTTCGTCGATCGACCGCCGTACAGCCGTTGTCACCTCCGCTGTCCCGTCCGTTCCGCCGAGCTCGCAGGTCACGAGCCCCCGGCTCGAGAAGGCATGGTCGACCGCAGCACTCAGGAGCTGGCCGGCCTTCGAACACTCCGGAACGTCGTGTTGTTCACCCAGCCAGTCGAGCATCATGGCCGCGGACAGGAACATGGCGGTCGGATTGGCCTTGCCGGTTCCGACGATATCCGGGGCGCTGCCGTGACAGGGCTGGAAGACGGCGGCCTCAAGACCGATGTCCGCCGACGGCGCCATCCCCATGCCGCCGATCAGCGCCGCACCGAGGTCGGACAGGATGTCGCCGAACATGTTCTCGGTGACCAGCACGTCGAACGTCCATGGCCGCTGCACCATGTTGAGGGCCGTGGCATCGATATAGGCATGGTCCGCCTCGACATCGGGATTGAGGGCCGCGCGCTCGTTGAAGATGCTCCTGAAGAAGGCGAAGGAAGAAAAGACATTGGCCTTGTCGACGCAGGTAACCCGGCCGACCTTGCCCCTCGCCTTGCGCTGTTTCGCGAGGGAGAACGCGAAATCGAACAGGCGCTCGGAGGTCGGCCGGGTGATCACCATCGTGTCGGTGGCGCGGTCGTCCTCGACCGTGCCCTTGCCGCGGGACGAAAAAAGCCCCTCGGTCGATTCCCGGATCAGAACGAAATCAAGCGATGCGGCGCGCGGATCGGCAAGCGCCGGCGCGATGCCCGGCACCAGGCGGACAGGACGCACACCGGCAAAGAGTTCAAGATCAAACCGGAGGTCAAGCTGAGGCGCGATTTCAGTACCGTCCTGATAACGGACACTGGGCAGGCCCATCGCGCCCAGCAAAATCACGTCAGCGGCTTTGGAGCGGGCCTGGGCTTCCGTCGGAAACGCCGATCCGGTGTCGAGATAGGTCTGTGCGCCCGCGGAGACATTCTCATAGTCCAGCGAAAAGCCGCCAATCCGTTCGATCGCAGCATTCAACACCTCGATGCATGGTGTCATAATCTCCTGCCCGATCCCGTCCCCCGGCATGACCGCGACGTGAAAGCTTTGACTCGACGACATGAACCCTCTTTCTTTGTCCCTGATGAATTCCCCGGCAAATGCCACGCAGACAGATAGTCAATTTCGCCGAGGACTCCGCGACGCATGGCCTCGTCCGGCAATCGATATTGACAAGTGCCCACTGTCGCAGCATCTTTATGCATACATTAATGTATTTTTTATTTTTCTCAAGCGCCATAATGGGAAAGATCGAGCATGAGCCCTCTCCTCGGTTGCGTCGCCGATGACCTTACCGGTGCGACGGATCTCGCCCTGATCCTCAAGCGTGCCGGCATGCGTGTCGTGCAAGTCATTGGCGAGCCAGCAGAAAACAATCCGTCACCTGACGCCGACGCGATCGTCGTGGCACTCAAGTCACGAACAATCGCGCCAGCGGAGGCGGTACGCCAGTCGCTGCGGTCGCTGGAATGGCTGCGCATTGCGGGATGCCGCCAGTTCTTCTTCAAATACTGCTCGACGTTCGACTCTACGGACGACGGTAATATCGGACCGGTCTGCGACGCTTTCCTGGACGCGCTGGGTGCCGATATCACGATCGCCTGCCCGGCCTTCCCCGAAAATGCCCGCTCGGTCTATCAGGGCCATCTCTTTGTCGGCGACCAGTTGCTTTCCGAGTCGCCGCTCAAGGACCACCCGCTGACACCTATGACGGATCCGAACCTGGTGCAGGTGCTGCAAAGGCAGTCGAAGGCGCGCGTCGGGCTCGTGCCGTTCGCGACAGTCAAGGCCGGTGCCGGCGCGGTGCGTTCAGCACTCGACGTCCTGGCGGCCGACGGTCCGGCTGTCGCCATTGTCGACGCGATCGACGACGACAATCTCATGACCATCGGGGCCGCCATGGACGGCCTCGCTTTGGTCACCGGCGGTTCGGGCGTGGCGATGGGATTGCCCGGAAACTTCCGCGATGCGGGCCTGCTCGAAGAGGCGGATGGTTCGGACGAGTTCCTTGCGCCCGGAGGCGGCACGGTCATGCTCGCCGGAAGCTGCTCCGCGGCGACACGCAGGCAAGTGGAGGTCGCGAAGGCCACGCTGCCCCATCTTCAGATTGACCCTGACGCGGTCGCGCGCGGGGAACCGGTCGCGGCTGACGCAATTGCCTGGGCGCGCGGCAGGATCGGCGACGGACCGGTCCTGATCTACTCGAGCGCCGATCCGGGCGACGTAGCGGCGGTTCAGGAGCGGCTCGGACGGACCGAAGCGGGCGACATGATCGAGGGCGTATTCGCGGAGATTGCGCGTGCCCTGCGCGAAGACGGCGCCAGCCGTTTCATTGTTGCCGGCGGAGAAACATCCGGGGCGGTCGTTACCGCGCTCGACGTGAGCGCGCTCCGGATCGGCCCCGAAATCGACCCGGGCGTGCCGTGGACCACATCGGCCGGAGCCGAACCACTCGCGCTCGCCCTCAAGTCCGGGAACTTCGGAGCGGAGGATTTCTTCCTCAAAGCGGAGAGCATGCTGGGATGAGTGAAAGCAAGATCCGGGAACAGATCGCCCTGCTTGGAAAATCGCTGTTCGACCGCGGCCTCACCGTGGGCAGTTCCGGCAATATCAGCGTAAAACTGGACGACGGCTGGCTCATGACGCCAACCAACTCGTGTCTTGGACGGCTTGACCCGGGAACCATCTCGAAGCTTGACCCCGATGGCCGGCATCTTTCCGGCGACAAGCCGACCAAGGAGACAGTCCTTCACATCGTGATGTACGACGAGCGCCCCACAGCCAGGGCCGTCGTGCATCTGCATTCGACCTATTCGGTCGCCGTCAGTTGCCTCGACAATATCGACCCGGAGGACGTGCTGCCGGCGATCACGCCCTACTACATCATGCGGGTCGGGAAACTGCCGCTCGTGCCCTACTACCCGCCGGGCGACACGGCGCTCGCGGAGGCTGTCCGCAAGCTCGCCGGCAATCACCATTCCGTTTTGCTCGCGAACCACGGCACGGTCGTCGCGGGGACGTCGCTTGAATCGGCCGTGTACGCGACGGAAGAACTCGAGGAGACCGCGAAACTGTTCTTCCTGCTCCATCAGCACAAGGCCAGATACCTGACGACCGAACAGGTCGCCGAGCTCAACGCCCGATTCAATCTCTAGGCTTTCTAAAGGCAGGATACGATCATGTATGTCGTCACCGTCACCTTCCTCACCACGCCCGACGCCAGCGACGCGTTCCGCGAGGCCGTGATCGCGCAGGCGGCGAATTCGCTGAACCTTGAAGAAGCATGCCACCGGTTCGATGTCTGCTTCGATCCGGAAGATCCGACGCGGGTGTTCCTGTACGAGCTCTATGCTGATCGTGCGGCGTTCGATCTTCATCTGAAGAGCGACCATTTCCTCGATTTCGATGCGCGCACCCGCGACTGGGTCACGAGCAAGTCCGTCGAGACCTGGATGCTGGAGTAGTCTCCCGACCACTGCAATCATCAAAACCAGAACGCCATTCTCGACACAGACATAAATACAGTTGCCGGCTCTGCGGAGCAGCGTTTCACGCTGCACCGCGTCCGGGAACCAATGCGAAAGGCCGGAAACTCACCTTCTCGTTCCCTGGATCCCCGCCTACGTATTGTGTCCCGGGTGATCGACCCGGCACCTATTGGCGGGTGCTGCGGTCTGATGACAGGATAAATAGGCCCCGGCGCGGAGGCCGGGGAACGCAAGCACGTTTTCCGGGCTCCGACCCGGAACCCATTGGCAATTGCTGTAGACTGATGAACGGATAATTGATTCCTCGCCGTCACTTCGTTCCGGCGGCGCGGAGGCCGGGGAACGCTTCAGCTATAAATGGAGGCTTTCAAACAGATCACGCCAGTCCGGATTGTCCTTTTCGATGAGCTCAATCTTCCACGCGCGCTTCCAGCCTTTCAGCGTCTTCTCCCGCCGTCGCGCGGTTGCGATGTCGTCGAATGGCTCCGCGTGGACGAGGCGGTGGACCTTGTACTTGGCAGTGAAGCCACCCGCCAAACCATCCCGGTGCTGCATAACGCGCTGAGGAAGGTCCGTGGTTACACCCACATAGAGCGTTCCGTTTCTCCGACTGGCGAGAATGTAGACGTAAGCCTCGGCCATGACGTGTCCTTGTTCGGTTTGAATAGGATACGAATGCGTGAACTACTTTCCGTTGGCTATTACATTTCGCCCGTGTCACGGGCGATCGACCCGGCACCTATTGGCAAGTACTGCGGTCTGATGACAGGATAAATAGGCCCCGGCGCGGAGGCCGGGGAACGCAAGCACGTTTTCCGGGCTCCGACCCGGAACCCATTGGCAATTGCTGTAGACTGATGAACGGATAATTGGTTCCTCGCCGTCACTTCGTTCCGGCAAGGATGACGAGGTTGCAAAAACGCGATTGTGGCCCCGGGCACGCCGTCGTCGGGATATTCTGCCGCCAGGTCCTGGAGACATGTCATGATACTCCGTCACTTGCCGGTCTTGGTGCTGGCGCTCACAGCGGGTCTCGCGCAGACCTCTGACGCCTATGCCGCCTTCGCCACGGAAGGCCTCTCGTGCACGCTGACGCAGGCGGCGAAAGGAACACTCGCCACCTGCGACGGGTCGATCAGCGACGACGGCGCTGATATCAGCATCGCGCTCAAGGGCACCGCCCCGAACAGCGTGACGCAGGTCGCCCTCACCCGCGACGGAGACGCCGCCCCGTTTCAGGTACTCGTACTCAACGCGCAGCCGGCGATCGACCCCGAAACGGTCGGCATTCTGTTCATCGACCTGAATCTCGACGGATTCCGCGATCTTGCGGTCATGGAGTTTCTGCCGGCCGGCGCCAATGTGCCCTATCTCTACTATCTGTACG
The DNA here is from genome assembly GCA_965275905.1 of Hyphomicrobiales bacterium. Taxonomy (GTDB): domain Bacteria; phylum Pseudomonadota; class Alphaproteobacteria; order Rhizobiales; family JAJFHC01; genus CBDAQD01. Next base: position 23,006 of record CBDHYJ010000024.1, read on the forward strand.
ATCCCGAGACGCGGCTGTATGCGCGGCACCCGGCTCTCGACGCGATCACCTCGCCTGAGATTCTCAAGACGCAAGAGCGGATTCGCTCGAACTGGCGATCAGGCGCGGCCGAAGGCGGCGAGGATCTCTGGGCCTGGAAAGACGGCGAACCCATTCTCGTTGAAAGGATCAAGAGACGCTGGACGCAGGCCGGGCACTGCACGGCCGCCCATTACCGTCTGAAGAACGGCAAATTGCGCCAATACAGAAAGTCAAAGTGCAGGAACTGACCTTATCTCACTCTAGGCCGCCAGCAGCGACTTTGCCCGCGCATTTGCCTTTTCGGTCTGGGCATCGTTGCCGAGCCCCGCGTGCGCCCGCGCAATGAAGGTCCAGTTCTGCGGACTCGTGGGCTTGGCGCAGCACCGTTCATTGGCGAGCGCCAGCGCCAGATCGTTGCGGCCGGCCCTGAGAGCGGCTTCAAGCAAGGTCCATCCGATAATGTCCCGTTGCGCGAAGCTTCCTCCGAGCCGGTGGGTCTGGTAGCGCACCGGTAGAAGAAGATCGACGCAGGCGTTGTAGTCTTCGCGGGCGAAGGCCTGCAGCGCGCGGCAGAACGGCAAGCCCATGATCCGGCTCATGGCGACGTTGGCGTCGTTTGCATGACCGACGTAACGCTCGTTGGCATTGAGCAGCTCTTCCGCGGCAGCGGTCCGTCCGTCAGCGACGAAGGCCATCATGGCGTGAACGTCATTGAACGCGTAGAGGGTGTCGGTCGCGGCCGGCTCCCACTTGTCGGCCAGTTCGCTCCACCGCGTGCCGACGTCGGCGCCCAGCAGTTTCAGCCGCCACAGGAGCGCCGCCGAATCCAGCTCGGAGTACTTCTCGGTGCTGCGGCCCGCAGACCGCAGGCTGGTGTCGTAGATATCGAGCACCTGATCGACCTGCTGCAGGTCGAGATGAAAGAGTGCCAGATGCCACCAAAGATGGTTGTCGAAATTGGTGCTTGCCCAGTCGTCCGTGCGGCTGGTCATCCACCAGATGCCGCCGGACTGACGCCCCTTCATTTCCAGGACATGCGCCACCGCGTGGATGGCGTAAGGATGTTTCGGCCGCATGGCTACCGCGCGGCGGCCGATTTCCTCGGCATGGCCGAAATCGCGGTTTTCCTCCAGCCCGAAGGAATAGAACCCGAGCACGAATTCATATCCCGGCACGGACTCGTCCCAGAGCGGGAAGACCCGCGCCACGCAATCGCGCTGGCCGGCCACATCGCCCAGGAGAACATCCGTCAGATGCACGAGCATCAGGGCCAGGAGGTCGTGCGGGTATTCTGTGACAACTTCTTCCCAGCGCTGAACCGCGCCGAAGAAATCGCCCTCCACCCAAGCCCTTAGCGCCGCTATATGCCCCTTCTCCCGGGTATTGGCCTGATCCACAAGCGCCTCCGCCGCCTCGACGCTTGCCAGCATCTCATTGTAGATGCGGACCTCCATGGCCTGGGTCAGCATTCCGGCCTTGAAGCAATGGCCCATGATGAAGCCCGGATTGTCCTCCAGGATCCTGTCGACCGCGGCGACGGGATCGCCGGTGAAGGCCAGACTGTCCTCCATGCAGCGCTCGAGGGCGGCAACAAGCTCGGGATTTGCGTTCGACACCGGGAGCCCCCGGCAATCGTGACAGGCCATGGCATATGCTCCGTTTTCAGCTCAGATAAGAGCGGTCTTCGACGCGCACAAGACCCCCTCCGGCCCCGCCACGCGACTGGCCTGTCGGAGGATCTGTGGCAAGTATCGCAGCACAACCGTGGAATGTGCTTGCTATTTCTGCCTATAATTCTCGCCTTGTTGGAAGAATCTTCTAAAAATGGATCGATACGTGGCAACTCTTGACCGCATCAACCGGGCGATTGTCCGCGAATTGCAAATTGACGGACGCCTGTCGAATCAGGATCTGGCGGCCCGAGTCGGGCTTTCGCCGTCACCCTGCCACCGGCGGGTCCGCCAGCTCGAAGAGAGCGGCGTCATCAAGGGATACACCGCAATCGTGGATCCCGAAAAGTACGGCCTGCCGATCAGCATCTCGGTGCTCATCCGGCTCGAGAAGCGCACCCAGGAAAATATCGTGCTGTTCGAGGACCATATTCAGGCGCTCGACCATATCACCGAGTGCGCCCTGATCACGGGCCCCTACGACTATCTCCTGCGCCTCTATATGGACGACCTCAAGTCCTACGAGGCTTTCCTGAAGGAAAAACTCGCGATTATCCCGGGGATAGCGGAGATCCAGTCCAACATTTTCATTTCGGAGATCAAGCGCCGGAGCGCATTTCCCGACGTCTGACGCTGCTGTGAGCGGACCCGATCAGGCGGTTCCCAGGGCAGCCTGAACGAGGCTCTGGAACACGGCATCCATCTTCGACAGCTCGTCGCGGCCCGCCTCGGGCCAAAGGACCTGGCTGCCAACAAAGGCGGCATATTCCAGCCGCGCAAGGTCGAGCGCCCTGCTCTCGGCCACACCGGCGGCCTCCATGTAGAGCTTCACGAGATAGGCGACGCGCATGTCGTCGACGCGATTCACATATTCAGCCGCAACCGCATTCGCGGACCCAAGCCGGCGCATCGCGACATCGAGGCGATGATCGAGGCCGGAAGCAATCAAGCTCAGTTCCTGCGGCCTGCGCGTTGCGTCACCGACCGCTTCGACCTTTGCGATAACGTCGTCCGTCTGGAGCTTCTGCCAGTGTGCCATCAGCGAGCGGATGAAGGCGTTGTGATCTTCGAAGTGGTGGTAAAACGAGCCGCGTGTTCGTCCTGCCGCATCGCAAAGGCGCTCAACGGTCAACCCCGCGGGCCCTTCCGCGCGGAGCTGATCGAGCCCCAGATCCAGCCAGTCCGAGATCCGGAAGCGGGCCGACCGGTTCACTGCAGCGCTCCGGCAATGCCGAGCAATGCCACGGGAACGAACAGCCAGCCCTGCGGCATTTCCCGGTACGACTGCTTCATGACGGGGACGATGATCAGGCCGAAGACGGCGAACGCCGCGGCAATCACGCCCATGACCATCGCCACGTCCCGGGCCCCCGTCCCGATCGCCGCATAGATGAAGGCAAGCGACATTGCCGCAAGAACGATGGTCACCAGGTGCCAGCAATAGTACTGGGTGTATTTGGGAACGTCGTGCAGATCGCGGGCGCTGAGCAAGGGCCCCGCGATATGACGCCCACCGGCGAACACATGAATGAGACAGATGACACCGCTCGCGGCTCCCGCCGCCAGGATCAACCAGTTCATGTCCGCCACTCCTGTCTCATGCTTCACGTCGATACATTACACACTTTACATACCATAATGTATGGTTTGTGAAGTGTGGCAAAATGACTGCCCTTTCCGGCAGGCACCTGCCGGTCTGTTTCGCAAACCACCTCGATCGAAGACCGCGGGAAGCCCCGGGATATAGCGTGTGACGCACCGCCATGACGTGCGGTATGATCGCCATGCAGAGGAAGACATGCGGGGGAAGCCATGGGCCTGCTCAACTCGATCCGTGAGGTGTTCGGCGGCAAGCCGGAGCGCAAGCTTGAATCACCGGCAAACTTCAAGACCGGTGCGACAGGCGAAGACCCGGAAGACATGTTCGCGTCGGTCGACATGCGTCCTCAGCCCAACGTCGACGGCATGGTGCTCGGCCTTACCTACGAAGATACGGCCGGCAGTATCAGCCGGCGCATGGTGCGGGTCATCGCGATCGGCGAGTCCGACCGCGGCGACTACGTACATGCATTCTGCGAACTCCGGAAGGCCGAGCGCACGTTCTTCATCAAAGGCATTCAGGAAGTTGTCGATCACCAGACGGGCCATGTCCATACCGACGCTGCGGAGTTCTTCCTGCCTTATGTCGAGATCGCCAAATGGCGGGACTACCGCGAGGATGGCGGCGACGGCGAAATGTCAAACCCGACGCAGATCGTGCTCACGGCGGTAAGAGACGACATCAAGATTATACTCTATGTGGCTTATGCCGATGGCGATTTTCAGGTCGACGAGCAGGACGTCCTGTCCGACTTCATCGCCGAGCGAGCCAAGGCCTGCGGCCCGGAGGTCGCCCGCGATTACGACCACCGGCGCATCATGTCGCTGGTCCGGTCGATGCGTCCGGACTACGCCTCCTTCGAGCGTGCCGTGCAGCGGGTCGCCAAACGCGACGAACTGGAAATCAGCGATGTCTGGCATACCTGCAAGAAACTCGTAATGGCCGACAGGGACATCAATCCACGGGAAGTGGACGCCATGGACTCCCTGTTCGTGGCGATCCGGCAGGCGGGCATCAGCACACGGCTGGAATAGAGCGGCCGGCGTTCGCTCGTTTCCCGGGAGCGCAATCTCCCGGTGGGCACCGCTACCACCAGTCGAAGCGGCGCTTGAAGATCTCCCACTCGCTGTCGGACTTGATGGTCACGAGGAAAATCTTGCGCAGACGGTCTTCCGGACAGGTGATTTCGCGCACGCCGTGCCAGGAATGGCGCGTACGGGCAAAGATCAGGCTCTGGTTGCCGGAGGCCGGCGGTGCGATGAACTTGTCGAAATCGTCGAATTCCGGCGCCGACTTGCGCGGCATCCTGCCGCCGTCGTCCAGGATCAGCGTCTCGCCGCCCCAGGAGTCGTCCCAGTCGTTCTCGGGATTGAGGTAGAAGATCTGGGCGCCGAGTTTGCGCAGGTGGTCGCAATGCGGTGACACGGAGCAGCCGTTCGGCGTGTAGTACCAGAACATGTCGAGCTTGACCGACCGCGCCTTGAACAGATCTTCAAGGAAGCCGATATACTCCTCGCCGGTCAGTTCATCGACGAAAGCCTGCCAGACTTCGGGAATGTCCAGGCCGGGCTGGTACTTCAGCGAGTAGCGGTCATGACTCTTCTGGCCGTTCGCGCGCTTGTAGCCGAAGGTCTTCCTGAACATCGAAATGTCCGGCAGATCGGCAAGCAGCTTATCGAAAGGCTGACGGAAGAGAACTTCCGTTGGATTGGCCCATGGGTAGGGCTGCGCCGCCCTGAAGGACTCGTAGCCGATGCCCTCAAGACTGGAATAGTCGATAAACCGCATTGCATGTTACCCCGCACGGCTCCGCAGCGCGTCGACCCTTGCAAGGGCGAACGGTATTCAACGCGCACCAGTAAGATATTTATCGATTGGCGAACGCGTAAGTCAATTTCGTTTCTACAACAGGACCGGCGTCTTAACAGTCACGCATGACAGATCGTTGTCAGCCACGGCGAAGACTCGGTTGCGTCCGCGCGGTTCCGCTACTCGGCCGGCCGCACGATCCCGGCGTCTTCCGGCTTCAATCTTGCGCGGCGCCGAACCTCAAGAGGCCCGACGATCAGCGTCAGCATGGGTGGAATGATCAGCAGCGTCAGCAACGCCGACATGGAGAGGCCGCCGACGACAACGGAACCAAGACCTCGGTAAAGCTCCGACCCAGCGCCCGGAAACACAACCAGCGGCAACATCCCGACAACGGACGTCAACGTTGACATGAAGATCGGCCGTATGCGGTTGCGCGTGGCTTCCGAAATGGCCGCGCGGGGTTCCAGCCCCTCGTCGCGCAGATGGAAAAGGGTCTGGTGCACAAGCAGAATCGCATTGTTGACCACAATGCCGATCAGGATCACGAAGCCCAGAAGCGTCAGCATGTCGAGCGGCTGGTAGACATAGGTGTTGAGCACCGCCAGACCGGCGACACCGCCCGCGGCCGCGAGCGGCACGGAGAGCAAAATAACCAGGGGATATACGAAACTCTCAAACAGCACCGCCATCACCAGATAAACAATGATGATGGCCAGAAGCAGGTCGCGCACCATTGCATTCCAGGTCACGGTCAGCTTGTCGGCGGTGCCGGCAATCTTGAGCTTCACGTCCGGCGGCAATCCTTCCTCGCGCAAGGGCGCGACAACCTTGTCCTGTATCAGTTCGATCGCTTCTTCCAGAGCAATCCTCTGGTTCGGAACAATTTCGAGAGTCACGGTTCGCGCACGCTCCCGATGCCGGATCTCCGTCGGGCCGGCGGTCAGATTGACATCGGCCACGGACGACGCCGGGACGATCATGCCCTGGGAGGTGACCACAGGAAGCGCGCCGATGCCCTGCGTCTCGGCGATCTGATTGCGCGGCCCCTTGAGCATGAGGTCGAGCCGCTTGTTGCCGACCGTGATCTCCGCAACGCGCAGCCCGTCATTGAATGCGTCGATCGACGCACCGAGCTCCTGCGCCGTTACCCCGTTGTCGGCAAGCTTCAGCCGATCGGGCACGACGCGGACCTCCGGAGCCCCCAGCTCCAGCCCCGGCTGGGGACGGAACTGGTTGCCCTGATTGAAGGGCAAAACGGCGGCAATCTTGCCGGTCGCCCTTTGCGCGACCGAAAGTATGGTTTCCAGTTCAGGACCGGAAATATCGAGCTCGATCTTGCGGCCGCCGCCGATGCCCCGTGCAAACAGCGACAACTGGTTGATGATGCCAAACGTGCCCGGCTCCCGATACACCGGCTGGGACAGGACCGGCTTGAGTTCGCTTGCCCGCTGCGGGTCGACCGCCGCCGCGCCGATGAACGTCGTCGCCCGGAACGCGACGAAGAAGAAGCGGTCGATCTTGGGAGGCTCGTCCGGCTTTGCCTCCGGCCCCGACACCTCGGCCCAGAGCGGACGGGTCGCCTGCTCGATGCCCTTGGCAATCTCGGTCATGGTCTTGAGATTGTAACCCGGCGGCGGAATGATGATGCCGAACATCAGGTTGCGGTTACCCTCGGGCAGATACTCGAGCTTGGGCAGAAACTTCCAGGCGCCGGCAGCGGCCGCCGCGGAAACCGTGGTGACCACGATAATGGCCGTCAAATGGCCGCGCGTCACACCCCGGACAAAGCCCTGAATCAGTCGCACGAAGCCAGAAGCGAAAGCGTCTAGACCCGGAATGTGGATACGATGCAGCCGGCCGTCGTCGGACGAACGTCCACCGACAAGCAGGCGGCTGGCCAGCGCCGGCAGGACGGTGATCGAAACAATGAGCGACAGCATGACCGAAACGGAGATGGCCACCGCGATGTCGCGGAAAAGCTGACCGACCTCAAGCTGCATGATGAGGATCGGGATGAACACCATGACGGTGGTCAGTGCGGAGACCAGCACCGCGCCCCAAACCTGCTTGGCCCCTTCGTAGGCGGCAATGTGCGCGGGTTTCCCCTGCTCCCGAAGCCGGTAGATGTTCTCCAGCACGACGATCGCCGCATCGACGACCATGCCGACGGCAAAGGCGATACCGGCCAGCGAGATCACGTTCAGCGAGCGGCCGAGTGCGGCCATTGCCACGAACGATCCGATGACCGAAACGGGAATCGCCAGCGACACGACAAGCGTCGCGCGCCAGGAACGCAGGAACAGCAGCAGGATGAACGCCGCCAGCGTGCCACCAACCCAGATGTTCTGCGTAACGAGATCGACAGAAGAATTGATGTAGACAGTCTCGTCGTAGACCTGACGCAGTTTCAGGCCCGCGTTGGGAATTACCGACTCGTTGAGTTCGGCAAGGGCGACCCGGACCCCCTCCATGGTCTCGATCACATTGGCGCCGGTCTCGCGGGTCGCGTTGAAGGCCATGGCGGGATGGCCAAGCATGCGAATCGCCGCAACCGGCTCCTTGTATGCGAAGGCAACCTTGGCGATGTCGCCGACGGTGACGCGGGCGAGCCGGCCTGTCGCTTCATCGCGGATCGACCGCAGCACGACCGCCTTGACGGCATCCACCGTGTTCAGTTCCGCCTCCGTGCGGACCACATAACGGCGCTTGCCCTCTTCCACATCGCCGGCACTGACGGCCGAGTTGGCGCGGCGCAGCGTGTTCACGACTTCGGTGACCGTCAGTCCGTAGCGTGCGAGCAGTTCCGGCTCGACGGTGATCTCGACCTCCCGCTCGCTGCCGCCGAACACATTGACCTGGGCAATACCGGCCACGCGTTCGATGCGCTCCTTGACGATATCCTCGACCAGGTCGCCATATTCATGAATCGGCTTCTTGTTTTCCGGATCCCGGGTGATGATGAACCAGGCGATCGGGCGGTCCTCCGCACCCGCGGTCGACAAAATCGGCTCGTCGGCCTCGTCGGGATAGCCGTTGACGCGGTCGAGCCGGTTGGCGACGAGCAGCAACGCCCGGTCCATGTTCGTCCCGATCTCGAACTCCAGCGTGACACGTGCGCGGGTCTGCTCGGACCGGCTCGTGATGTCGGAAAGACCGGTGATGCCCTTCAGCACCTCTTCCTGGCGATTGGTGATCTCGCGCTCGATCTCCGCAGGTGCGGCACCGGCCCAGTTCGTCGTGATTGTGATGACCGGCTTGTTGACGTCGGGCGCCAGCTGGATCGGGATGGTCTGGAGCGCGACCAGGCCGAACAGCACGACCATGATCACCGCGGAGACAACCGCGATCGGGCGTTCGATGGATACACGGATCAGATTCATCGTCTGGTCACCGTCCTGTCGAGAGCCCCTGCCCTCTGCTTCGCATTCCTAGCCGGTCTCGATCCCGAACGGATCACATCAGGTGCCGCTGTCAATTCGAACGGCAGCCCCGGGCCGCAGCCGCTCATTGCCGCGCACCACGACCTTGTCGCCGCTCTTCAGGCCACCCAGTACTTCCATGCGCACGCCGGACGCTTCGCCCAGCCGGATCACCCTGGGCGCGGCCTTGCCATTGTCGACGACAAAGACCGTGTCGCCGGAGGCTTTCTTGATAATGGCGTCCTTGTGCACCGTGAGCACTGTGCGCGGCTTGCCGACGGGCACATCGACCGTAACCGACTGGGCGTCCGCAAGTCCGTCGGTATCAGTGCCAAAGTCGGGGACGAACCGCACGATCCGGGTGCGCGTCAGCGGATTCTCGCTTGGCAGGACCGCGCGGACCGTCGCTTTGAGGCGGCGGCCGCTGTCCAGCGTTATGCCAACGACCGCGCCCGGCGGCAGGCCGGCGAGCCTGGCCGAGGGTACGTCCGCCTCGGCCTCCAGCGCCTTGTCGCCGATCAGCCGGACGACCGCGTCTCCCGCGCGTGCATAGGCACCGACTTCGGTCAGTCGGCGCACGACCATGCCCGAGTAAGGCGCGGTAATACGGCTGTAGCGCAGGTTCAGGTCGGCAAGGTCCAGAGAGGCTTCGCGCGCACCGACAGTCGCACGCGCCTTGGCAACCTTGGCCTCAGCCACGGTGACGCGCTGGCGGGCGTCGTCGTAGCGGCCCTGCGGGAAGGCGACGGACTTGCGCAGGCCCTCCAGACGGTCAACCTCCTGGCGGGCGAGCGTGACCTCTGCCTGGGCGGTCACCAGATCGGCCTTGGCTTCGGCCAGGGCGCTGGCGGACAACAGTTTCTGGGCCTTGAGCGTTTCGGGATCGAGCAACGCAATCACGTCGCCCTTCTGCACCCTGTCGCCGACCTCCACGCGGAACTCCGCCACCGATCCGGCAATACGGGCGGCGACCTCGCCGGTCTTGCGCGCCACAAGGCGGCCGATCACCGGCACGGTCTGGATCAGCGGCTCGACACGCACGGCGTCAACACGCACAAGCGAGGCCGGCGGGCCGGATTGGGCCAGGGCCGCAAAGGACGGCACGACAACGCACGCAAGAATGAGCAGCGCAGAGCCAATCGAACGCGCCAACAGCTGTCTCATCGTCCAGCCTTCCTTCAAAACCTGATATCGCGCAGGCACTTTTTACACACTCGCGTTTAGGGGCTCGATTCTGGCAACCCGCTGTCAAGATGCTCACATCAGGAGCGAATGATCATGAATTCGTACAGATAGCGCAATTCAGCCCGGGATCAAAAATCAATACAATGTTTCTTACCGGTGATGCCACCAGAAGCGGATCTCCCATCCATAATACCTGTTTTTCTTCCTGAACTTGCAGCGATTATTCACAAATCGGCTAACGCGAAGCGGGCCATCGGGGAGAAACCAGCCGCGGCCAGCCGCGACGCTGCTTTCAGGTAACACAAGAGTCAGGTGACACAAGAGTATGTCCGGGCCGTGGCTATTCTCCTAGTTCGGCGAACAAACCGAACAGAACGATGTCCACTTCGCGTCCGTCCACAACCCTCTGGCGCACGCGTCTCCCCTCTTCGGCCCTGCCGCTGCGCCGCCATCGACGCAGGCACATAATGTATCGCACGTGTGGGAACGATAGCGCTGTTCGCTGAACCGGGTAACGACCGGATCATTCAACCAGGCGACATAGGACGGCGTCAGGAACTTCCCGGAGAAGGCTTCGAGACGAAGCCGCTCGGACTCAAGCACCCGGCCGCGTTGCTCCGATTTCTGATCTTCAGAGATGACCGTACCTCATTCGCTCGCTCCAGGCGCAGTGTTTGCCTTCACACGATCGTAGTCCTGCCGCGCCATCATCCGGACAAGGTCCTCGAAGGACACTTTCGGCTTCCAGCCGAGCTTGTCGGCCGCGCGCCTGGCGGACCCGCGGATCTCGCCTATCTCGGTCGGCCGATAAAATTTTTCATTTACGTCGATGACGACCTTGCCGGTCTTTCTGTCGATCCCCTTGCCTTCGACGCCCTCGCCGACCCACTCGATCTCCATCCCGATCGCCTGCCCGGCCAGTTCCGCAAATTCGCGCGCGGAATGGGTTTCTCCCGTCGCGACCACGTAGTCCTCGGCCCGGTCCTGGGATAGCATGAGATGCATCAGCTCAACGTAGTCTCCGGCATATCCCCAGTCGCGCCGGGCATCGAGGTTGCCGAGCGAAAGAACGTCGATCAGACCCAGTTGCACCCGGGCGAGCCCGTCCGTGATCTTCCGCGTTACATATTCAATTCCGCGCAGCGGCGACTCATGGTTGAAGAAGATCCCGCAACAGGCATAAAGCCCGTATGCATCCCGATAATTGATCGTCATGCAGTGCCCGAACAGTTTCGCCACGCCATACGGACTGACCGGATAGAAGGGTGTCGATTCGTCCTGAACGATGCCGTGGACCCGGCCGAATATCTCGGAGCTGGACGCCTGATAGAAACGCGTATGCGGCGAGTGGTGCCTGATCGCCTCGAGAATGTACAGAACGCCGATGCCGTCGATCTTGCTCGTGTAGACCGGCTCTTCGAATGATCTGGCCACGAAACTCTGGGCCGCGAGATTATAGAACTCGTCCGGCTGATACTGCTTCAGGATCGCATCGATCCGGTCCTGGTCGCCCAGATCGCACTCGACGAATTCGATTTCGCCGGCGATTCCGAAATGGTCGAGCCGCCATGTATCCCTTGCGCCCGAGGGACGGACGCCGCCGTAAATCCTGTATCCCTTTTCGAGCAGGTATTGGCTCAAATACGCGCCGTCCTGGCCAAGAACACCAGTAATGAAAACCCGTTTCATGCTTTCTTCTTCCGGAGCTTTCCGATTAGGGGTGGTTCTGGGCCGACGCCTGCGACCGACGCTGCGCCGGGTGCGGCGGGGCAGAGTATTTCAATCTCGAAGAGCTGAACCGTTTCGGTAATACAGGCATGTCGTCAACTGCAAGGCGACCCGGAAAGTAATGGATCCCGGCTTGTTTGCCACCTTTCAGCGCAACGGGCAATGGATTGGTTGCAGCGCCTGTTTCGCAATCGGCCTGCCTTGCGCGGTGAGAAGCAGTCTCAGCCTCGACCGGATTCCCAGGGCCGCGGGTTGGAATTATCCCGTTGCTCCGAACGATGACTGTCGGACAGAGAAGTCACCAGATTGGGCAGTATGTAGAGCTTGCCGCCGGCGTTTCGAACCTGCGTATTGAAGTGAAGGTGTTCAATGACCTCGCCGCCCTCGTCATCCAGGCCGCGATACCAGGCGTCGTCCAGAAAGTCGGCGCGGTAGATGCCGAGGCCGCCGAACGCTGACAACACCTCGATCGGCGGCGTGTCCCGGGGCACGAGGACCTTTCGGCTCCATATGAATTTGCGGTAGGCGCGCTTTTTGACGTTAACGCCCATCAGCTTCAGCCACCGATGGCGCTTCATGTAGGCGTCGACCTCTCTCCAGCAGTCGCCGGGGCACCAGGTCTCATGGCGCAGGGCCCACAGGTCGTAGTACGGCACATCGTGGACCGGAAACAGCCCGCCCCAGTCGGCCGGGGCGGTCGCAATGCATTCCAGAAGCGGGTCGGATCCTGCCGCCAGACCGTTGTACTGATCGAAATCGACACTGATGAGAAGGTTCACGGAATTGTCCGCTTCTCGAATTCCCTTGAAGTCGTAGACATAGATGTTTCTGCAAAACGCCATGCGTTCCAGCCGTTTCGCGTAGGCATGCTCCACGCCGTCGATCTTGCGCAGCTGATGAAGGCTGCCGCGGTGGCGGTTCAGGACGTCGTAGGTCCCGTCGTCATTGTCGTTTGTGTAGACGTTGATGTAGGCCTTCTCGAACAGGCCGGCGAGTTCCTGGACTTTGCCGAGGGACTTCTCGACCGTGGACTCGCAGTTGCGGGCAAGGCAGGCGATGACCACCGACTTTGGCTCAAATCTCTGTTTGTCTGTCACGGTCGATGTGATCCCGGATTGCGAACTTCCGCTGACAGGACGCGATAAACCCGAACGCCGGTTGCCCGGAGGTCGAATGGATCGTTGTCAGGAAAGCCGAACGCCCTTCGATGCACGCCACTCCGGCGAATACACGTCGCCGCAAGCCGCCAATGTTGTCTCGGAACCGGTCTCTACATCGACCAGGGGCATCTCATCAATGATTTTGCTGCGCGCCACGCCGCCTGTGAAGAGTTTTTGCCCGTCACGGTCGCGCGCCTCGCGGAATGCAGACGGGAATGCCCAGACCCCGTCCAGCGCCGAGGTTATGCCGGAGGCAAGATCGCTGCGGACGAAAAACGCGTTACAGCCGGTCGACGTCGTGCCAACGAATGTGTAGCCCTTGTCCCCAGCGAGTGACACGAGCGCGCGTATCGAGGCGCCGAAATACAGGTTCGAGTGGTGGGCGGACCCGCGCCTGAAATCCGCGCGATAGGGCACCGTCAGGGCGTGCAAGTCGCCAAGCACGGCATTGTATTCGCAAACGACGAGGGCCGGACGCACCCCCTCGATCGCCTTCCAGACCCAGTAGTCGTTGCCGTCAATGTCGATCGAGAGAAGGCCGATCTCGCCGCTCATGCCGGCGTCGCCCAAAAGCTGGTTGATGTTGTCGCGGTCGATGAAGGCCTGTCGAGCCTCCAGCTGATATCGCCAATAGATTTCCTGGCGGCGGATGTTCCCGACATTTTTCTCCGAGCCATCCATCACCAGGCCGTGCCAGTTTCTCAGTTGCACCAGCAGGCGCGTGTTGGCTTCGCGGTAGTCTTCCACGCCAAACTCGACAAAGGAGTGCTCGATAGCCGGTAGGCGTTCGGCGAGCCAGTCTATGATGCCGTCCTCGCCCCATTGGGAAAAGCCGCGGAATTCGACGTCGTGAAGTCCGCCGAGACGGGTGCGCGCGCGGTTGGTCTGTGCAGCCGAAAGGCACTGCAGCACGAGCTGACGCTCCGCGGCACGGACCAGCGGCTTGTTGGCCTTGGCCAGCTGGCGCTGGAGCAGGCGTTTGACAAAAGATGATGCGCCCAACTGCCCTAACCCCAACCAAAGCGCCGCGCGAACCGGCCCTTTTTCCCTCGGAAATACAACTTTGCCTCGAACTTCAACTGCTTTCTGGCAGCAAATGCATTCAGCTTCAGCAAGCGCCAGACGATGCCCAGCCGCCGTGGCAGCGGGAAGTCCGAGGACCATCTGATTGCGTATCTGCTGAAGCGGTGGAAAGGTACCACCCAGCCAATTCTTGCCTCCCGGAAGGCGCTCCAGCGATTTTCGCTATTGCTCAGGCCGTCCCGCCCGATGGTGACCAGGCCCTTCTGGGTCCGGTTGATTCGACCACGGCTGGCGAGAAACAGATCGATGGCCCAATCGGCTCCCAGAAAGCGTTGTCCCACGACGTCGCACTGCTTTACGACGTCGGTGCGCATGACCGAATAAAATATGGCGTGGGAGTCCCAGCAATTGTCGAAAAAGGCGTCAAACCGATCCTCAACTTCACCGTCAATGGCAAATGTTATCAGCCTTTTCTCATCAGATTCCTGGCCGACAAAGCAATTCGGGCTGGTTGAGGCGACAAACTCCGGGTGCTCACGCAGAAATTGTATGTTCTCTGCAAGATAGTCGTTGGATCGAAAGTCGTCGCTGGCGGCCCATGCAAAAAACGGTGTCCGGGCTTCATCAAGAACGAACTTGAAATTGGCTTCAGCGCCGATGTTCGATGATTGTCGTATGTACCGAATTCGAGCGTCCTGTGCCGCGTACGCAAGACAGATATCAGCCGTTCTATCAGTTGAAGCGTTATCCGAAATAATGATTTCGAAATCACGGCACGACTGTCCGATCAAAGAATCTAGAACTGCTTCAAGCCCAGCCGCGCCATTATATACGGGCAAACCGATTGAAACGATCGGGTTATCGGCTATCATCCGAATTTAACTGATGCGCAAATTTATTTTTCGTTTTCAAGTTTCCACTCTTTTCAAAAAGCCGTCGGGCGCGACGGTAATCAAGAGCTTTTGATGCAAGCTAGAATCGATCTCGAATTCCGGGTGCGACTTCAGGTACTCCCAAACTGCTGACCGTGGGCTGTTGCCTGGCCCCCACGGACGGTCGGCGATCATTTCCTTCGGTAGATTTTCGACAATAGTATCGAAGACGACACAGTAGCTGCCCTGGGTCGCCAGCGGCGCATAGATCTCCAGCTCTGCAAGAACGTGGTCGTGCGTATGATTGGAATCAAGGCACACCAAAACGCGGGAGTAATCCGCAGCAATTTCGCGGACCTTTCTGACAACGTCGGGGTCGATGCTGGACCCTTCGATCATCTGAATTCGTGACGCCATCGGGTGGGATTCGATTGCAACTCGATTATGGTCCCGAATGTCTATGTCTATACCCAACACCTTACGGTTTGAAATGCCCGGCTGTAAGTCATGCTGAGATTCGATGCTGTCACACATATCCAGCAAAGCCAGCATGGAAGCGCTAAAGATTAAGGAGCCACCATGCGCAATGCCGGTCTCGATAATCAAATCTGGCCTAATCGACCAAATCAGTTCCTGCATTGCGACGATATCCTGTGGATACTGAATGATCGGGCGTCCCTGCCATGCAAAGTTGTACGAGTATTTCGGCACCGTCGACGCATGCATGAAGGCCGTTGCGGCATCGCACAAGCTCTCGTTCTCCGCGTTAGCCTCAATTCGAGCGGCAACTTCATTCGCAAAATCGTTCATCCTCAATCCCCAAAATACGAAACGCGAGGCACTAAACCTCGATCGGCCCCGCCGCACAAGTAACGCAAAATAGTGCTGGAATCTTCGAAAAACTTCCCAAGTTTGAGGTCGCGTTGGGTTTACACATTGGGAAGAATTCTGTGATTTCAGAAATCGGTCATGTGTTCGCGCCGCTAGGGCATATGCGAACGTTCATCACCTCAAATTCTGTCCCCTGTACGAATTCCAACTACGCACGGCGGATCGATAAGATTGTCAGGTCGCGCGCCGAACCTAAGCAAGTCGCGACGACCATAGGTATCGGCAATCTTTTCGGCGAGTTGCCTAACCGTAATTGGCTTGCCCGAACAGATGTTCATCGGGCCATCAAATTCACTTAATGCGGCTTCCGCAATCATTTGGCCGGCCTCGGACACATCCAAAAAGTCGCGGATTTGCTCTCCGCTGGTCAGCTCGGCCGGTTCGCCCTGGGCAAGTCTTTCATGTATGTACGGCACGAGTCGCCTACCGTCCTCACCCTCTCCGAACAGGTAGAATAACCTGCACCAAGCAAAGCTCACTCCTTGATCGGGTAAATATTGTGAAAGCGCGGCGAACGTACCAACTTTCGCTCCCGCATACAAGGTTAGTGGCCGCAACGGTGTGTTGACGGATAACATGCCGCAACTCAGGTCATATTCGAAACAAGTGCCGATGCCCACAAACCGTTTCACGCCGGCCAGGGCAGCTCCCTTAGCCAACTCGATCGTACCACTGAGACACTGAAGGTTCTTTTCAGACTGCAGATATTTGCCGGGCTCTACATACCATGCGGTGTGGATGACGACATCTACATTCTCACAGGCGTCTGCCCACCATTGTTGACTTTCCCCAAAAAGATCCGGGGTTGTTATAATCGACTCGACAGTCTCACAGTTTATTTCACCTTCGCCCTTGCCCTTCCGGACCACAACACGGACACGGGCTCCGTGCCCAATCAGAGACCTAAGAACCTGGCGACCAACAAATCCATTTGCGCCGGTAAGCAACACCCTGCAGTCCATGAATTATCCGATTCAAAGTGCCGTAAATGACTTTTCGGCGTTGCGCGTTGATCTGGCATCAGGCGCCATAGCGAAAACGGGTCCGGCTTGATTGACGACATTCATTGCACAAAAATACGCCCACTCACGATGGGTTTATTTTAGTGCGGCCTGACACTACAATCTTAGGGTCTAATCGCAAGGCATTACAAATGTTGATCAGCTATTGTCCCATGTCTGGAAACGATTGGGATTTGAAGAGGTTCGTTGACCACCATGCGGCGGACACAGACTCGAAGCCCTGAAATTGGGTGCACCGTGTGTGCAGTGGTCTACAAGACGTTTGCTGGCAATAAAGGACGTAATTTTATGGGCGCACTAACAATCTATATTCGCCGTATATCTGTCTAGATTGTTTATAAGACTGAATATTAATCAATAAAAATAACATATCTCCAATATGAAAAATATACCAAATTTTTTTGTTGTCGGTGCGCCAAAGTGCGGAACGACATCTTTGTTTAAATACTTGACTTTTCATCCGGATATCTTCATGCCCACAACTAAGGAGATTTATTATTTTGGATCAGATTTACGTTTTCGAAATTATAAAATAACAGAAGATCAATATTATGCCTTCTTTGAAAAATGCGAGCACGAAACTGCCATAGGTGAAGGCTCTGTGCTCAACTTATACTCTAAAACTGCGGCAAAAGAGATAAGGCAATTCAATCCGCATTCGAAGGCAATAATAATGATCCGCAATCCAGTTGATATGATGTATTCCATGTATCATCACATGCGGTTTTATGGACAAGAACCGATTTCCTCATTCGAAGAAGCTCTGGAAATAGAACCTGAGAGAATCAATGGACGAAACATACCTTCTTATATATTCTCCATAGATTCACTTTTCTATAGAAGTATTGCGCAGTTTAGCTCACAAATCAGTCGATACATCGATATATTTGGTAAGAATGATGTTTTGGTCATAATCCATGATGATTTCAAGGAAAATACAAAAAATGAGTATAAGAAAATACTCAATTTTTTAGATGTAGACGACACATACTTCCCTGATTTTCGACATTACAATGTAAATAGAGTTTCACGCCTTCCCGCTGTAAATAGATTAACATTGAATCCTCAATCTCCGACCGCGAATTTCATGAGAAAAGTTATTCCAATCAAAAAGCTTCGCAAGAAAATCCGAAAAACCATATCAAAAGTTAATAAAAATTATCTGACTGTTGAGGCTCCGCGCGCGCCTATGGACAGCGGACTCAGAGCAACATTGATCAAAGAATTTGCCAGCGAGATTGATCAGTTGGAGATATTACTAGACCGAGATCTATCTTCATGGAGATTGCAATCAGAGCATGCGAAATGAATACTTGCATTGGCAATCTGACGACAATGAGTGTTGCGGCCAGGTTGAAATCGACATGATCAGGCGGTGAAGGAATATCTTGCCGGCCTCCAACACACTCCACATGGTTCGCCGCCGAACGGCCGACATATCTTCAGCGCAAGGCCTAAGCAGCACAGCGCATGCTTGGCTTGTATCCATGACGACATCGACATTGACCCACCACGACCACTCGACCAAAGGCTCGAAAATATATGATTGTCATGCTTGAGCCGGAGTCACATAGCATTTCAGCTTTATGTGAAGTGGCCGTATTACCAGAATGGGCGGCCAGGGTGTGCCGGCACATCAATGAGGCCCGTCCCAGTCCGTCGATTTGAATGCAAAATCAGAATCGGGAACGCACACGAAAAATGGGATTCATCTGAATTTGGGATTCGTTTGGTGAGATTAGAGATTTCAAGAGATGACATTAAGGATTTGGTTTCGAATCAACTCCGCAATCTGTTTTATTTGTCGCGCGATACGGAACCAGAAATAATCGGTGACTGCATCGACAAGGCACTTGAAAAGTGTGATTATTGTTTTTTGAATACAAAGAATAAATACTACAACATCGATGGAAAACCATATTTTAACCCCTTTCACTCCGGTCAATATGCGATTTTCCTCTATTTTCTGTCCAGGGAAATATATTTATCTCATCCCTCTGCAACAACACTCGCCGATCGTGTGTATTATTTGAATAAATGTCTGAATTGCCTGGATTTATTTTACGAGGTAGAAATGCCGAGTGTCTTTTTTCTTGATCACCCGGTTGGAAGTGTGATGGGCAGAGCCTCGTATGGCGAACGATTCGCCTTTTCACACAACTGCACTGTGGGAAATAATGGAGGCAACTATCCTGTAATCGGCAGGAATGTCCGAATGATGTCTGGGGCAAAAATTTTGGGGAATGGCCGCATCGGCGACAACGTGATCATCGCAGCGAACTCTTATGTCATAGACACGGATATCGCCGCCTGCTCTTTGGTTTTTGGTAGTTCGCCGGATCTCGTAATTAAGAGCCGGCCGAAAGAGTTCTTCGACGATTCGGATAAATAGCTTTCATGAGACGCATTGAATATCACCGGCTACAAGATCTTTAGTTCAGGAACGGCAGTAACAAATCGCGTCCCAAGTTTGGCAAGATCGGAATTCTGATCAATAACTTCAGCAGCGATATTCCAAGGCAAGATCAAGATATCGTCAGGGGGATTTTCCCGCAAGAATGAAGGCGGTAGGATTGGAATATGGCTACCGGGCATGAACTTTCCTTGCTTTGAAATCGCGTTGTCACAGATGTATGGTAGCAGATCAGGCTTTACACCCGCATAGTTCAGCAAAGTGTTGCCTTTGGCAGCCGCGCCGTAAGCGACAACACTTCTGCCAGCGCGTTTTTGTTCAATCAAATACGTGAGCAATCCGTCTTTGATGCGATCGGCCTTTGCCTGGAATGACTCATAGATCGCTAACCCTTGTATTCCTTCCGCGATTTCTTCTGATAGCAGCTCATCAACGATGTTCTGCGTTTCTCGCGGGTCGTCATGGTGGCATCCATAGATGCGCAGACTGCCGCCATGAGTTGGCAAGCGTTCGATTTCCCACACACGCAATCCCGCTGTTGCGAATATATGATTAACCGTGCTGAGCGACAGGTACGAGAAGTGCTCATGATAAATGGTGTCGAACTGAACGCATTTGATTAACTGCAGTAGATGGGGAAATTCGAGCGTGATGGTTCCCTCCGGTTTAAGAACCGCTTTCAAACCTCGGGTGAAATCGTTTATGTCGGGAACATGAGCATACACATTATTGCCGATTATTAAATCGGCCGCTTTGCCCTCTGCCGCCAGTTGCGAAGCCAAATGTTCGTTGAAGAATCTGCGCAAGACGGGGATCCCCTGCTTCTCGGCCTCATGCGCTGTACTGTCGGTGGGTTCGATACCCAAACATGGAATATCTGCAGCGACAAAATTCTTCAAAAGGTAGCCGTCATTGGACGCTATCTCAATTATGTGACTATTCTGACCCAGCGACAATCGCCCAATAATCTTCTCTGTATATCTCGCTGCATGCTCCAACCAACTAGAAGATGTGCTCGAAAAATAAGCATAATCCTCACCAAATAACTCATCTGCGCCGGCATAATCTTCCGTTTGGACAAGCCAGCAATTTGTACAGACTTTCACTCTCAAAGGATAATATTTTTCCGGATTTCCAAGTTCTCCTGCAGTCAAATACGCGTTTGAGGGTGGCGCAAAACCCAAATCAACAAATTTCTGTTCGACCAACTCGGAACAATGACGACAATTCATAGAATAATACCATTAAAGCTTTCATCTAACATTAGTTGTTGGCGGTCTTTGTCTGATATGTCGCTGATTTCTATTGGCCACTCGATATCAATTGCAGGATCCTGGGGATTGAGACCGTACTCTGCATCGGACTGATAGGGAGCCGAATGGCAATACAGCAATTGGACGTCATCAGTAATTGCTTGGAATCCGTGTGCGAAGCCCTCCGGAACAAGAAGGGCGTGTCCATTTTGCTTTGATAAGAGTTCGGCGTGCCATTGAAGGAAAGTGTCTGAACCGGCCCTCAAATCCACCGCAACGTCCCAAACCTCTCCATGGATACAACTTACGAGTTTCATTTCAGCAAATGGCTGAACCTGGAAGTGCATCCCCCGTATCGCGCCGCGCTTTGCAGTATATGTGTGATTAATCTGGGCGATTGGCTTACGCCACCCAGCTTCTGCAAGTTCTGCAGAACAAAAAATGCGCGACAAGAACCCTCTATTGTCGCCTATATGTGTACGCTTAACAAGTTTCAAACCTTCAAGCGACAGATCTATGACCGAAAATCTGCTCATAGCATTTAGATATACGTGAAAATCATTGAATGGATAGTGGAGATATCAGGTTTTCAAGAAGGTTATAGCCTGGAATTAACGGCGCATTCACAGGGGTCACATGAAACTGCCAACATCATTTTTTATCCGACCCATCGGAGATCATCATTTAGCAAACCGTGCTCCTGGTGCGTGCGCAACATTCGTAAACGCATTAAGTCGGATTCTCGGAAATCCGCGTCTTCAAAACCGATGGATTGAAGCCCCTCACGCAAACCGCCAATAGTATCTTCTAACGTCATAACCGGTGTGAAACCTTCAGCCAGTTTTTCAAACATTGTAAAATCTACTCTATACGAGCGTTTATCAGGCATGGCTTCCTTGTTGATAGAAACATCTATTCCAGGCATAGATTCAGCGACAGCGTAAGCAAGATCTTTTATTTGGTAGTTCCAGACGTTGGCCCCACAATTCAAAGCAAGAAATCGTTTCGTACGATCTGTGGTGATACCCCACTCTATTGCGCGGGACATGTCATTAACATGTATCAAGGGGCGCCAAGGTGTGCCGTCGCTCAGAATCTCGATCTTTCCTTTTGTTAGGGAACAGGCCACGAAATCATTGAGCACCAAATCCAACCGAAGCCGATCGCTCATGCCACAAGCTGTCGCAAACCTTAGACACACCGCCGAAAAACGGTCATCACAGATTTCGGCAAGCGCCGTCTCCATGGCAATCTTCGATTTCGCATATGGTGTCAAGGGATCGAGAGGAGAGTTCTCATCACAGGCTTGATCAAGGCCTGAACCATAGACGCTGCAACTGGAAGCAAACACGAACCGGCGCACACCTGCTTGCTTCGCCATTCGAGCCAGAGCAATTGAAGCTTCAATATTGATGGCGTGGGTTACATCTGCATACGCATTTCCAATAGGGTCATTGGAAATGGCTGACAAGTGAACAACCGAATCGACACCGCTGAGGAGATCGATATCAAACTCTCTCAAATCGCCAAAATATTGCGCATCAAGCAGTCGCTCTGGCAATCCTGAAATTGTGGTCAGACAACTTGCAAAATATCCACTGTCATAACCAATTATCTCATCTCCGCAATGCCTCGATTGACGAAGATGTTTCAGAAGAACGGGACCCACGTATCCCATGTTGCCCGTAATTAGTATTTTTCTTGCTATATCCAAAATCCGCTCTTTTTCAAAATTATTGTGACTTTATTTTACTATTTCCAGATTTTCCAAGGCGCGCCGCCTGAATCCCACTGTTCTTCGAGCATATTTTTATCTCGCAAGGTGTCCATGGCTTGCCAAAAACCATTGTGCTCATACACCATCAACTGTCCTGCCTCCGCCAATTGCGTCATCGGAGACGATTCCCACGAGGTCGCGTCGCCATCTATAAAATCGAGACACTGAGGCGAAAGTACAAAATAGCCCCCGTTTATTGCAGCGCCATCGCCACGCGGCTTCTCGGTAAATCCGGTGACCAAGTTCCCCGACCGTTCCAATGCACCATAACGTCCAGGCGGTTGCACTGCAGTTACAGTTGCCAACTTGCCATGACCTCGGTGAAATTCGATCAAAGACGTTATGTCAACGTCGCTCAGACCGTCGCCATACGTGAGGCAGAAACACTCTTCGTTACGAATGTGTTCGGCAACGCGCTTAATGCGGCCTCCAGTCATCGTGTTTTCGCCAGTGTCAACGAGAGTAACCTGCCATGGCTCGACATTACGCTGGTGAACCTTCATGGCGTTATTCGACATATCGAACGTAACATCGGACATGTGCAGGGAATAGTTCGCGAAATACTCTTTGATCAGATACCCCTTGTAACCACAACAGATCACAAATCTATTTACGCCATGTCCAGAATAGATCTTCATGATATGCCAAAGGATAGGCTTGCCGCCAATCTCCACCATGGGCTTCGGCTTGAGGTGCGTTTCTTCCGAGATACGCGTTCCTAACCCACCGGCAAGAATGACCGCGATCATTGGCTTTTTCCCATCGACTCAATGCACAGATCGAGTCCGAAATGCTTATGGTTTATTCGAAAGTCGCCTGAATCAATGAAATCCCGCAGCGCAGACCGTATTGTGTCGTGTTTTTCAGGTGTAAACTCTTCCAGCCACTTGTCATAAATGATCGGTTTGAATTGTCCGGAATATCCGGAAAGTTGCTTTAAGACAGCATGGTAGCTGTCGAAAAAAATGTCCGGACGATTGTAGATATGCTTCATGAAATAGTACTCATAGACTTGCCGCGATTCGATCTTGATGTCCCAGCTTTTGGGGTCATTCAGCATACGTCTATACTCCTCGACGTCGCGGGCATGCAGGTTGAAGTCATAGGCGATATGCGGATTGTTCGACGTGGCATTGATTACCGGAATCCCCAAAACCGCGTATTCAAACCCAATCGTTCCAAACACGGTCAAAGCAAGGTCGATACCTTCGGCGATAATCTGATGGTGCGATGCATTTGACGGCAACAGATTGAATTTGGGATAGCGCGAAAGAAACCCTTCCAGGATTTCCATTGTTCCCGGCCGATAATCGGGATGGGTCTTAATATACCAATCATAATCTGTGCACTCTGTCATCTTACCTAGGAAATCGAGCCATTCGTAAAAATCGGGAAAAATATTGTTGCCGTAGCTGTGTGGGCTGTCGAAGAAGCAATGAGTTGCAATGAGGATCTTTTTACGCGGCGACGCATCAAGCAAACGTTCATTGCGAACAGCGCCATATGCGGATTTGGTGGAATACAACATGTCCACCCCGACCTCGCCAGCAAGACGCCGTTTGATGCGCTCGTCCGCGATTTTCAAGCCCGCCGCCTGGACCTCTTTGGGCAATTCGGCAAAAAGATCGCGAAAATATAAAAAGTCGTTGTAGGCGTATTGATTCTGCGAATTCAACCTGTATACATGGGTCAAATTCGGCTGAAACACTGGAATATCCCGGCTGACCGCTAACCGAAGCGGTATTGCAACATTATATACGCAATGACTTACATTAATTGCCCTCACATCGTTGTTGCTGAGGTAATCCTCCCAGAAAACGAACAACTCGATCGATTCTCTTAAAAACCTTTGGAAATCTGAAGATTCGATTTCGATCGTCGGCACCCTGCGAGACATGAGGTAACTGTCATAGATCAGATTGCCGATACAGACTCCATTGATATTCAGCTGTTCAATATCCACTTTTCTGCGCAATTGAGGCAGCAATTCTTTCAATATTGACCGCGCGGACGCCTTTTGAGCAGCGGACGGATTGACTTCGAGAAACTCGGTTGTCCCGAAGGATGCGTATGCGCCGAACCGTTCCAGCCGAACGGCCCGCCTGAACTTGAAAAACAGGCTTTGCCACCAGCGGCGCTTAGAGGATTGTTCGTACGCTACGATGCGCGCGTTTTCGTTTTCAGCGATGACATTCGCCAGATAACTGTAGGCGATGTGCGCGGAGTGCATACCGTTCAATTCAACCAGTACGACCGGCTTCTGGGATTTGTTTCCGGCAAAAGTCGGGAACATTCGGCGATTGTGATCGATGAATCGCTGCAGGGCCGGGTGCTTCTGAGTTTTCTTAATACGATTGATGATCTTATTGATGGTTCTTGCGTCAATCATAATTCTCGTTGCCTTCAACCCCGTTTCAAAGGGACCTAGTAGCCGACCTCATACAATAGCAATGCAGCTCAAACAATATCGAAGACGGCTGTTCCAGAAACTCGAATCAGGGGTCGAGAAGCGGATCATTCAAAATGCAAAATGTGAGTTGCTATCAGGACGAGCAAGCACCCTTCGGAATGAATAGCGTGGCGATCAAAATGTGGCCTTGATACAGCCCATCCGACTAACGAAAAATCTGGTCCTGGCAACCATCGATTCCTGAGAGATTGGCAAAAAAGTCAGTCTGTCGGATCCCAGTTTTGCGCAAGCGAATTTCACTTTCTATAACAAAGGGGCTTCTATATGGTCGTCGCCGACCTGCGAACTTGAGACGTTCGTCGCAATAAAAACGTTGGTTGGAACATTGCTGAAACCCGAAAATTTGACCCGCCTTGAGAGTATATTTTGCGCTGTATTTGAACTTAATAGTACCGACGGCGTCCGCGAATTGAGAATGCTGACGGACAAGCGTTGGGACTCAATGGTTACGGTCAATTTATTGATTGCCATTGAAAGTGAATTCGGCATTCGGCTCGACCTGGAGGAGTTTGAATTGCTGAATTCCTTTGAAGCCGCTGAACTTCTGCTTGCAGAACGAGGCCTTTGATGCAGGTCGAGTTTTCGGTCGACGTCTCGATTGAAGATGCTTTGCGATTTGGCGATCTAAGCGGCGACAAGAATCCACTGCATACGGACCCATCATATGCGGCAACCACGGTTTACGGCCGCCCGGTGCTGTTTGGGGCGTACGCTGCGGGCTTGTTTTCTCGTGTTGCCGGAATGCACATCCCGGGTGAACCAAGCCTGTTACGTGGCATGATACTGAGATTCCATTCCCCGATATTGCTGCCAGCATCTCTTGTCGTTAAGGCTCAGCTGGAGAGCTCAAGCGACGATGGTGGTGAGGTGTCAGTCCAAATTATCGATTCTGAATCAAAGCGGAAGTTTGTGTCTGGAACCTACGGTTACAGCTATCACGAAACACGCCGGGAATCGAAAACGCCGGTTGAACACAACAGCGGGTCTATTGCGTCTCTCGCGGAGGAGTCACGCGTACTTATAACGGGAGCTTCTGGAGGCATTGGTCAAGCCCTGGCGGCTCGACTTGGATCAACGGCAATCACTGTTTCACGCTCCGGTACACCCGACCTGAAAGTGAACACATATGGCGACATAGCCCACAAATACACCGGTGAACCGTTAAGAGCCATTGTTCATTGCGCCTATCCGAATCCAGACAGCCAGTCATTCATCGACTTGGACGACCCAGAATCCTCTATACGTTACTATGTCAGTGACCCGTTGCTTGAGATCCAGTTCCTAGCCAATCTTCTCCGTAGTCACGGCGAAGAAAATGCCAGCCTGATCCTGATCGGATCGACATACAGCCGCCCCGGGCGCCATGCCTATCGACACCCACTATATTCACTTGGCAAGAGCATGATCCCATCCCTTGCAAGCCTGCTGGCACTGGAGTTGGCTGGAGACGAGAAAAACGCCATTGCGGTTGAGTTTGACAATATTGACGGAGGCATGAACATGGGTATGAATGCCCGTCTTCGAATGGCAAACGCGGCACGTTACCCTCGCGGGAAGATGCCCTCGCCCGAAGATGCCGCTGCACAAATCATGTGGATCTTGTCAAACCGTACAGCACTCACGTCTGGCGCTACAATTGCCCTGTCCGGAGGCTCTCTTCCGTGAATCTTCTCTCTTTTCTAGACGCCGACAAGGCCATCAAAAACCTCCGCGCCGATGCTCCATCACACCGCCTGCTACTGGCTTGCGGGCACACATATGAGGTCTATGAACCATTCCTGCGCGGCTATGCGGCACAACGAGGGCTTGCACTCGACGTTGAAGGCTTACCGTTTGGCACATTAGCCCAGGCTATTCGAGGGGATCGTGATCTGGGCAACGCGGTCTTCGTTGTTTATCCATGGGACTTGGCATCGGTCCTCGACTGGTATACCGGATTGCCGAACCAGACCGTGGGTGCCGATCAGATTTATTCCGAAGCCAAAGAGGTTCTTGACGCCCTTCGTTCTCACTCCGATAAGCCAGTGCTCTATATTCCTGCTCCAATTCCGCCCGCTACCGGTTCGATTAAATCGGATGCGGTTGTAGGGGCAACGCTGGCAAGGCTGGTGGCGGAAAATGGGGGGCAAGTCTTGGACGGTGTTGACTTTTCACTCGAGTCATACATCACGCGCGGAATTGCAGCACCTGCAGCAGGCATATCCCTCATTGCCCAAACCGCGATCTCACTTCGATATGGGGTGGTGGATAATCCGAAAAAGGTCCTTGTAACCGACCTCGACAATACACTCTGGTCAGGGATTGTCGGCGAAGATGGCGCCGACAACCTGATTTCCGAGCCAAACGGGCCGGGACACAAATTCCACCTGTACCAGAGCTTTTTGCACGGGCTCAAATGCAGGGGCACACTTATCGCCGCTGCGTCGCGCAATTCCCTCGCCGATGCGGAGGCCGGATTGGCTGCACAAAGCGCGATCAATACAGACGACTTTGTTGATGTAATGGCCAACTACGGCACGAAATCATCAATGCTCTTGTCCCTTGCCCAAAAGCTAAACCTTGGTATTGACGCCTTTGTTTTCGTTGACGATAACGCGATTGAGATTGAGGAAGTCTCTACCGCTCTTCCCGATGTAACCTGTCTGCATTTTCCCAAAAGAACCGATGACTTTCCTGATTTTCTGGATACGCTGGGAAGGTTGTTCGACAAGAGCCAAATTACCGAGGAAGATGTCTTACGGACGCAGAACTACAAGCGGCAGTTGAAGTCGGTCGCTCCCGCCGACCTGTCATCAGATCGGCTGCGTACATTTCTACGTGATCAAGACATGCGACTGACGGTCTTTGACCGATCGAAGTGCGATCAAACCCGTGCCATTCAACTTATCAACAAAACGAACCAGTTCAACATGAACGGCCGGCGGTGGAGTGATGAAGAAATCAATAATACTCTCGAAAACGGGGGAAAACTGATTTCGGCACGACTCGAGGACCGCAATGGCACATATGGCGAGATAATCGCCCTCCTGATGGACGCCCGGCGCCACACTTTGGCGTATGTGATGTCGTGCCGAGTATTTCAGCGCCGCGTCGAGTATGCTTTTCTATCCAGTTTGAACGCTTTGGATATTCTCCCCAAATCGTTTGGGTATGAAGCGACAGAGCGGAATGAACCCTTCAAGTTGTTCATGGACGAGCTGGGCGTTGTTGAGACTGAGCAGAATTGTCAGCCTCTCTCCCTGTCCGTCATTGCAAATGTATGTCACCGTGAGACTGAGTTGTTTGACGTCGTCTTACCTTAGTTATGATTCCGCAATTCTGAGGACCAGACGAATATGCTGACAGGCCACACGATTTACTTGAGAAAGACACGCATCTCCGATGTCACCGAGGAGGGCTGGTTGCATTGGTACAACGACCCTGAACTCACGAGATCGAACGGCCATGGCAGATTTCCAATTTCGTTGGAGCAGGAAATAGAAATTGTCCGGAAGAATATTGAAAACGACAGCTCGATATTGATGTCGATCTGCTCTCGCAGCGAGCACAAGGTGATCGGAAACATCAACATTCAATCAATAAATTGGGTGAACCGCTCTTGTCGCCTGGCGATCACCATGGGTGAACCGACTTATACCGCGGGGGTTGAGGCATTTGGATTGATGACGCAACACGCTTTTGAACGGCTCAACCTGAATCGCATTGCAGATGCAACCCATCAGAATTCAGAGACCTTCATACATATGATTTCAATCTTCGGGTATCGTATAGAAGGGCGTGGGCGGGAACATTTCATCCATGGAGACAGTCGCTCAGACAGCGTCATGTTTGCATGCCTGGCCGAGACGTACTTTTCGGCAATCGCCGCCAGGGATAATCTGGTTCTTTTCGCCGATGCCGAGACATTGAAATCCGAGATGATTGAGGCGACAAGGCGCAAGAACGCAACGCTGTAACGAATTGGACCGCGATCAAGACTCGCCAATTTAGTGCGGAATTTGAGCGCCAGCTCGGCAACTATGCCGTCCCCGTCTTGCCGAACGACTTTAGACCAAATGCCTAAATTACATCACTGATGCGCATAATCATTCTATTCGGATTCGCTGCCGGTGCGCCAAGCCGCTATCGCAATTCACGAGTTTGACGCTGGGCCAAGAACAACAAGCGCCGGCCTACGATCACTCCCTGCTCAGAATTTCGTTCAGGGACTCGATGGCTGGCTGCGGCAGGCAACATGGCTGCCCTCCAGGAGGGATCACCGATACCACGCGACGGCCAGCCAGCAAACCGACAACCAGTGCCATGCTCTCGCAGCCGACGATTAAATCGGAATCAATTATTTCATGAACCAAGGAGCGATCACCGCCCACGCTTGTAATCTCGCCAAACTCGGAAGTGATCGTCTCGTACTTTGATGCATCTTCTGACGGATGTGGCCGAATTACAACGCTTTCGATTTGCGATCCGAATGCGCTCAAGTTGGCGAAAAAATACCGCAGAGCATCAAACTCTGTGTACCCCCAGTGCCGTGGATCACCGTACTCCTTCAAACCATGCTCGCTGATTGGCTCACTGACGAACAGCACTCTCAATTTGCCCTCAGCACGACATACGTTTTGAGTCTGCTGGATACTGGCGATTTCATCCCGGATATCGTCGAAGTACGCATTGGCCACCAGTTTTACCGAAATCTCGGGAAAAACTTCGCGCGCCAACTGCAGTGCAGATTCGTCACCCACCCAAATTTCATCGGGCAGCTGTTCGATCCCGTCTCGAACGAAGCGTTGCCGATAGTTGATCCAATGATCGAGAAATGCGTAAACAGGTTTGCCAGCCGCTTTGGCAGCTCCGATCGCTTGCCACTCAATATCAGACTGCCAGCTTGTTCCGCACAAAAACTCATCACAGTTCGCCAGCGCCTCCTGGAGGCTGCAGCTCTTAACCGGACCGATTCGGCGCTCGAATATCTTGCGCGCAGGGCCCTGCAAGACGAGTGAGCATTCCAGACAATTGCGTGCCACATAGCTCGCCAGCAAGTGCGCGCCGCCGGAATCATGGCTTACTATCCCAAGCGTCATGACGCGCAGCTTTTGGACAGTGCCGATGTCAGCACGACGGGTTCAATGCAATCCGCGCGTCCAGACGATTGCCGACCAATTTCGTGGATCACAGCAATTCATCCATGTTTGCCCACACTTTTCGAAAGGCCTCAGCTATCAAATCAACATCTTCATCTGTCAGATCATGCAAACACATCGCAAAACTGAGAAAAGTGGAATCGTGAAGTTCTTCAGCTACAGGACATATCCCCTTGCTGTAATCTATGTGGCGGCGACATATGTCAGAATTCCACGGAAAGCCCTGTGATCCGTAGGCAATTTTCTTCTGAAACACAGGCAGCAGGTGCACGTTTACATACCCCGCAGCAAGCCCCTCTACACCTTCCGCCGTCAAAGCATCCAGAATCCGCTGGCGCGAAACGCCCAGTGAATTGACGTCAAGGACGATGGGGTATCCATAATAGGAATGCGTACATTCCGGTTTTACGATCGGCGTCCGCAAGCCCGCCAAACCGCTCAACCCTTGAGAAAGTCGATCGGCGATTACCTGACGGCGTTTCACTAAGCTTGGCAATTTATCTAATTGCTCGATTCCGATGGCACATTCAATTTCACCCAATCTGAAATTATAACCAACCATGTTAGCCAGGTCTTTGATTCCCATGCCCTCGACTACGGCTTCGCCATGATTGCGGATCAGACGCAATCTGTTCGCAATTTCTGCGCTATCCGTAACAAGAATGCCTCCTTCGCCGGTGTGTATATGCTTGTGATAGTTCAGACTAAATCCACCGACATCCGCAAGTGTTCCCGCGTACCTTCCTCTGTAGACCGCACCAGGTGCCTGAGCGGTGTCCGTGATTATCTTCAGATCGTGCCTAGTCGCAATTTCCTTGAGGCTGGACAGGTCAGAAGAATGACCGAAGATATCTACAGCCATTATTGCCTTTGTGAAGGGTGTAATGTTTGCCTCGACCGACTCAGGATCGAGGCAAAAAGTGTCCGCTTCAATATCTGCAAAAATCGGTATTGCGTTCCAATGCAGGATTGCCGTCGCACTGGCACACATAGTAAATGGCGGCACAATAACTTCGTCACCGGGTTCAATTCCTATAGCGCCAACCGCTGCAATCAGACCCGATGTCCAGGAATTTACCGTTACAGCATGCTCGACACCAAATAGGGCCTCACATTTGCGCTCGAACTCACGGACCTTTGGCCCACCGAAGAAATCCGGAGTCCATGCACCAACGTACTGAGACAGAACACCGCTCTCGACGACCTGTCTCGCCGCGTCAACTTCCTCTTTTCCAATTGGATTGTAGCGATTGAATGTCCGGTTGATTGTCCTCGGCCCACCGAAGATCGCAAGACTGCTGGTTTGATTTCTACTCATATTTCTTTCGCAATAGATGCCAGCGCGTCGACGACACGCAATGCTTCCTCCCCTGAGCACAATCCGGACGGCATCTCATTTAAGACTTCGGCCAGATGGTCAACGACATGCCATTGAATCCGTGACAATGAAGTTGCCAATTTCTGCTCTGTCCCATCCAGCACGGTGTAATCGGCGAAAGTCGCACTGGCCGTGACAGACTGCCATACAACATTTTGGCCGCCTCGGTCATAACGCAACCTGCCATTGGGGGAGAGAAGCTCGATTGTGTAGTGAGAAAAATCCTCTTCTCGTGCAGCAAGAAAATACACGGGGACACCGGAAAAAACGATCAACAAATCTGGCTCAGGATCATCGCCCCAACTTCGTTCAGATCGAATTATTTGAAACGATTGCATATCTCCGAGCCAGTATTGCAAAAGGTCGAAGAGGTGTGAGCCATTGTTAAACAGCCCCTTTGAATACCAAACTATGCCTTTCACCGGCCTGACGATATCGCCTTTGTCCAACCGTCTTTTTATCGTGCGAACCGCTGGATCAACGCGGCGGATGTAATTGACATAAAGTGCAGTGTCTGACTGGTCGCAAAGTCGTAAAATCTCTCGGGCTTCGTCGAGATCGTATGCCAACGGCTTTTCGCACAGCAGGACGCGCGGTCGACAGTGGAGCAGCACCTTCCTGAGCACATGAACATGTACGTCCGTCGGAACCGCAATAGCAACCACATCAAGCGGTGTCGACCGCATTGCCTCATCAATACCCGCGAAAACTGCCCGTCCAAAATGCCGATCAAACTGATCGCGCCTCTGAGGATCAGTGTCGACGCCTGCAACCAATTCGAATAACGGATGCTCGTTGAAAGCTCGTGCATGCGAATAGACATGCTGTTTCGGATCCAACTTCAGGTCGGAGGCCATACCAATCTGCCCCAAACCGATGACCGCTGCTTTATAAGTCATCGACGAATTCAGCCTGCGTCATTCAATCGGTGCCCACCTATTCGCCAGGACCTTTGTAGGGTCATACTATGTCCTCACGCGAAACTGGCGTGTTTTTTGAGATGGCACGGACGGCCTTGCATCCAAGCACGTCCTCCAGATACTTTGGCGGCAAACCGCAACCCGGTCGCACACTGCGTACCGCGTCGGCTGTTATGACTTCGCCAGGCTGAATGTCTTTTACGAAGTAAAGCGAGCGTCGAAATTTCACGTTACCCTTCTCGCTCGATTTGAGGCCATAGTCGACGTTGCCCAACGCTTCCCACGATGTGCGCACATCCTTGCACAGCAAAGCCATGTCGTCTGGTTCCAATGAGAAACTATCGTCTGGGCCGCCGGCCTCACGATCCAGTGTCAGATGCTTTTCAATTATGGACGCCCCCAGGCCCACACTTACGATTGCGGTCGTATTATTTAAAGTATGATCTGACAATCCAGTAACTGCGCCAAAGCGCTCGAGGATGTCGGAAATTGTTAGGAGATTATATTCCTCTGCCGCAGCGGGATAACCGCTGACACAGTGCAATATAGCAAGATCTTTGCATCCGCCAGCGCGCGCTGCATCAACCGCCTCGCCAATTTCATCCGCGTCGGCCATGCCGGTCGAAATAATCATCGGCTTACCTGTACTCGCGACATATTTGATCAGCGGAATATCGACCGCCTCGAACGACGCAATCTTATATGCCGGTGCATTCAGTTCTTCGAGCAAATCGACGGCCGTATTGTCGAATGGCGAGCTGAAGATGGTAATTCCAAGATTTCTCGCATGCAGAAACAGAGGCTCGTGCCATTCCCAAGGCATGTGTGCTTCGGCATATAATTCGAACAAGGTTCGGCCATGCCACAAGCCTCCCTCAATCAGGAATTCTGGGTTATCGCTGTCTATCGTGAGTGTATCTGGCCTGTATGTCTGCAACTTCACCGCGTCAGCCCCCGCCTCCGCGGCCTTTTCAATCAATCGCTTAGCCCGATCAATCGCGCCGTCATGGTTCGCAGACAATTCCGCAACGACATAAGGCGGATGCGAGCGACCAATCCATCTACCAGCTATTTGGAACTGTGCCATTCCTACTTGCCCCAAATGTACTCAAGCGCGACGTCGGGTCCGACATTTGCCACCAAATCCACAATAGACATGTACGGCACAAATTGATCAGTCTTCATTTGCGGGTACGGTACTGGAAGGTGATCGTGATACGTCAAATTCACTCGCCCATCGATGAACACCTTGTCCTCCTCAATATATGGGCGCGATCCAATAGGAGCGAGGTATGCATCACACTCAAGCGCATTGCATATGCTCAACAATCTGTTCGACCGCTGCCCTGACGTTTTCAAGTATTTAGATCGCACAGTTTCAGCTTTAAAATTGACGTGTCGCTTAATTCTCTCAATAATTCCTATATTTAGGTCTGCCAAATTATTGTGGCCAAATCGAAATTCCGTCTCCAATATTTCTAATATTGCCCTCTTATGAGGTGATTTTGCATAAGAATGATCGATACATCTAAGTGTTGCGCTAATCCATTTTTCATCCAGCGCCAGCTCAGCGTCGCAAATTCTTACATCCCTTGAAGTGCTCCTGACAGGTGCGGTGATCATCAGTTCGCGCCCGTTTGCCAGAATTCTGTTGCGCACCTGCCAGGACCTGCGCGTTAGCTGTACATCGTCTAGGTAGACGAATATGTCGACCTTACTCATCATGTTGAAATACCCAACCCATGGTAAGAACGTGGGTTGCATGATCGCGCATTTCATAGATAGCCGATCTCAAGCAGCGTCGACGCTATCCGCTCGATCTTTTCGTCCCGCCCATAAGTCTCCCAGGCACCTGGAACAACCCCGCCGTCCACCATCATATTCTGCAGTTCCACAATCGTCGAATGGTCTGATACAGTCGTATTGACCCACCTCAACTCATCGAAGTGACCCCGCGAAACGATGCTCGCGCCTTCGACATTTTCATCCAGAAACGAAATGATATCTGCCTCTATTTCCTGTGGCATTGCCCGAATCGATTCAGCAGTAAAATTCGTATCCTCACCGTCGCGCCAAATAAACAGGCGGAACAGCCGTTTTTCCAGATCGAAAATTTGCCAATATGTGGGGCAGAGGTCTGCAACTCCATCGATTTTCCCGACAAGTATTGTGGTCTTGACGGGACTAGCCTGCAATCGATATCCCGAAAAAGCATATATCAGTGCGGTTGGATTGCCGCACCAGACCACAAGGTCGGGATCAAGTTTCCGCTTTCGCACACGAAAATCCACCATGCCAAGACTATTGCGGTATGGGGTGACGGGTGACTTCGTGTGGCAAATCACACCAATCTTTGCTGCTATTGCCGTTATTTCTCTAAGCCAAACATCGTAGCCGCGCGGCGGCAACGAGGCAAAAATCTGCCCAGCGTCGGGCAGTCTCAATGCGTGCGGAATACCGAACATTTCATCGAGAACATCTGATGATGCCTTCATCGCGGCTAACTCGTCATGCATATCCGGGAGATAGATCCGATTGATCTGCATGTATCCAAGATTGCTGCTATGCAGGCCTTCTTCGATGTTAAATGACGCCCCCCACTTCAAAAAACCTGTCGCCAGATCGCCGTAGCCGGCCAGATATTCGCGCGCCTCTACTGGGACAGCCTTGAGCCTCGGAAATGTGTGGCGCCCATACACGACGGGTTGCGCATAATCGTCGCGGAGCACTTTCTGGCCAGGCAACCCGAGCTTTGTGAAGGATCCGAATACATTTGGAAATGTATAAAGATTTTCGCGAATACCTAATTCGTATTGCCACCAGGCGTCATGCTTGAGGTACTGGCATCCCCGATAGTACCACTTGTCGCCAATTCGAACATCGCGCAATACCCCTCCAATACACTCGTCTGCCTCATATAACTCGACTATATTCCCCTCTTTTGCAAGCAAAGCCGCAGTTACAATCCCGGTAATACCGCCTCCAACGACGACAATTTTTTTCTTCATTTTTTATACAAGAAACAAGAAAATTCAAACGGGATAGTATTTTCCTTAATTTGATAATCATTTATTATTGTTACATATGGTGTGATATTATTCTTACAGAATTGAAACACCTCTTCCGGGTATACATAAAATAAATCCTCGTCCCTATAATCTACATATGCACTTAACATATTAAATGCTATACATATATTTGCCTTTTTGAATAAATTTTCTAATGTTTTCTTGTAAAAATTTGTATTATTTTCGGTCAAATTGTTGAATACACCGCTTATAAAAATATAATCGTATTCTTCACTATCAAATTGCGGCTTGCTGAGAAATCGTGCTCGCGGAAACTTTTTTTGCGCGATAGGATAGAACTCTTCAACAAAATCATATCCGACATAACTGCAATTGATGCCTTTGCGCTCGAGAAACCCGGCGAAAGCAGCTGCGCCACAGCCAAAATCGAGTACCTTTTTTTGGGTTATGTCACCTGCGCGCAGGAGATGGTGAAACCGACGTTCCTGCGTCTCCTCGCTGGAATATTGAGCGGACAAATGGGAGTCGCCGTGTTTCCTGACGAGCCTCCGATAATGTTCTTGCACATCATTGATCATGAAAGACCTACGAGATCATGTGGTTCAACAGTTTGAGTTGACCGGGTTCTGTCTGGAATTGAGCTTTTGGTTTCAGCCTCAACGCCCTCTCAACATTATTCACATGCTCGCGGTCGTCCACAAATTCTTCGAGCGTTGTAGCAACCACAAAACCCTGGCGCTCCAGCCACAACGCCACTTTCTCGTGGATACCCGGCCGCCAGAAGCAGATGCTTGGCGTCTGAAACGCAGCCAGCTCGTATGACACCTGACCACAACGAACGATCGCCAAAGATGCGCTGCGACAACGTTCTTTGAAATCCGGCGGATTGATTATGTGCTGGACGCCACTTTCGTTGCAAATGTTTATCAGGTGCGCAGTATTTGGCTGGTTTCTGCCAAATATTACTGTAACAGGTTCCGGCAGTCTGCAATGCGGCAAAATTGGAATCAGGCGTTTTAGGTCCCCTTCGTTATTGCCTCCGCCTAGAAACACAATGGTTCCATGACGATGTTCAGCCGGCGGCAAAAAGCACATCGAATCAAGCATGACATACTGATGGCCCATCAAAGACACACACGACCTTGGGATCAAAGACAGATAATCATCAGGGGTGCGGCCGACATTGCCATCCACGAGCAGATCGCAGTCATGGCGCCTGTCAGCCAAGTCGTCAATGACGAGTATCTTTCGACAGATTGATCTAAGCTCTGCTTCCCAATTAATGTCGATGTCATAGTGATCGACCACCAGCCAGTCTGGCGGTCGTTTGGCCAATATATTCAAGGTATTATGAGCGTCGGCTTTCAAATCTAGCCAAGGTCCGGCTGGATCCGAATGTCCCCCTTTGCTATTTGTTTCACCATCAAAAACGCTCTCATTTGGCAGAGCTGTTGCTATGTGCCCCCTTTCCCGAATTACATCAAGAAGGTGACCAGGCTCGTCGCGACAAATGAAATGACACTCCGTTCGACGGGACCTAAGTGCATCTGCCAAATTCAAGCACCGCATTATGTGCCCTGTCCCTATCCTTTGAGACGCATCGACACGAAAGGCAACTTTCAACGGTTCTTCGAACTTGGATCGATGTCGGCCTGGAGAGCCTTGAACAGCCATTCTGCGCGTGCCCAGTCTTCTAAGGTATCGATATCCTGTACACGGTGGCGCGGCAAAACTATCGGCATTGCACCGTGGCCAAATATCATACGATCCTGCAGCCACGCGTCGGATTTGCCCCAGTAGAATTGACCGGCGTCATGATAGGCCTCCTCGAGATCTTGCGATCGTGAATTGAAATGATCCGGGTGGAACATTTCGACGCGACCGGCAGGCGTAATCTTGATTGCCCGCTGGATTGGAAACGCAAAACTGGTTACTGCAAAGGCAAAATCACAATCGTATTTCACGATTGCATCGAACCCACGACGTATATCTTCGGCATTCACGAAAGGTGCGGT
Organism: Hyphomicrobiales bacterium; assembly: GCA_965275905.1. Taxonomy (GTDB): domain Bacteria; phylum Pseudomonadota; class Alphaproteobacteria; order Rhizobiales; family JAJFHC01; genus CBDAQD01. The sequence goes on from CBDHYJ010000024.1 coordinate 59,802, forward strand.
TGCATAGATGCAGCATACCCGAGACGGCGCTCGCCCCTGCTCTTGCTGCCATTCAATGGCATGTTTGATGACCGGAATCGTCGCTGTTTCATCGGTTGATAGGCTTTCTGGGCGCGTGAACGGAACTTCAGCACCATATGTCTGCGCAATGTCGGCAATTTCCTTATCGTCTGTCGATACGATGACTTGTTCAAAGCATTCACTTTCCAACGCTGCCTCAATCGACCAGGCGATGATCGGTTTGCCGCAAAACGGTTTGATATTCTTTCTGGGTATGCGTTTGCTACCGCCGCGAGCCGGAATGACCGCAAACCTCATTTGCGCAGTGTCCTTTCAAGCGTCCCGACGATTTCGGTTTGCAGCTCATCTCTCAGCCCCGGATACAACGGCAACGTAATCGCCTCCGCATAATAGTCCTCGGCATTCGGAAAATCTCCTTCGGCGAACCCGAGGTTACGGTAATAGGGCTGCAGATGCACGGGGATGTAGTGGAGATTCACGCCGATGCCCTGCTCCCGCAAGCTCTCGAAGACCTGCCGGTGCGTGGCCCGGATCGCGCCAAGATCCAGGCGGATGACGTACAGATGATAGGCCGAGTAGCTTTCGTTGGGCTGGAACTGATGCCGCACCGGCAGATCTGCCAGCAGACCGTCATAACGCGCCGCAAGCTCGTGGCGGCGGGTCACGTACTGGTCCAGCCGGTCGACCTGACTGATGCCCAGCGCAGCCTGCACGTCGGTCATGCGGTAGTTGAGCCCGAGAGCGATCTGCTCGTAGTACCACGGCCCGTCCGAGTCCCGGGTCATCTGTTCCGGCGCACGCGTGATGCCATGGCTCCGGTACAGCGCCATCCGCTCAGCCAGCGCCGGGTCATTGGTCAGGGCGAGCCCTCCTTCAGCCGTCGTAATGATCTTGACCGGATGAAAGCTGAAGATCGTGATGTCGCTGTACTGGCACCGGCCGACGGCAGCGTCCTGATACCGTCCGCCTACGGCATGCGAAGCATCTTCGACAACGTGGAAACCATAGCGCTGCGCAAGCGCGTGAATGGCCTGCATGTCGCATGACTGCCCGCAGAGGTGGACGGGGACCACGATCTTCGGCAGCCGGTTCTCACGCTCGGCTTCCTGCAACTTGGCTTCGAGCGCCTGTGCGCTCATGTTGAACGTGTCCGGATCGATATCGACAAAATCGACTTCGGCGCCACAGTAGAGGCCGCAATTGGCCGAGGCGACAAACGTGACCGGTGAAGTCCACAGCCAGTCTCCGGGGCCAAGTCCCAACGCAAGACAGGCAATATGCAGCGCCGACGTCGCGCTGTTCGCCGCCACGGCGTGCCCGGCCCCGCAATACTCCGCCAGCTTGTTCTCGAACGCCGGCACCCGCGGACCCTGAGTGATGAAATCCGATTGCAGGACCTCGATGACGGCCCGGACGTCCGCTTCGGTGATGTCTTGTCTGCCGTAGGGAATCATGTCAGATGCGGCCAATCTTCCGACGATTGCGGTCCACCCAGTCGCGCAGGTGCGGGATGGTCATCCAGTCGGGATTGTTGTCGGACGTGTACACAAAGCTGCCGTCGACCAACACGCCGTCTCCGATGCGTTCCGGATCCTTGTTCCAACCGTGAATGGAC
>CBDHYJ010000025.1:0-134129 GCA_965275905.1 Hyphomicrobiales bacterium
GTATCGACGGTGCTGTGCGACGTGTCCGACCAGTACCGCGCAAACCTCTCGACAGCCGAAACACTGGCTGCATTTCAGAAAACATCGAGCGAGTTGCACACGACCCAGCGCCAACTGACAGAAGTCTCGGAAAAACTGAATCGCGCCAAAACCGACATTCAGCAGGCCGACGCCGGCAAGACCGCATTTCTCAGGACAATGAGCCACGAACTGAGAACGCCGCTGAATTCGATCATCGGGTTCGCGGAGATCCTGAAAAAACAGCTCTACGGCCCGCTGAAGGCGGACAGCTACGGCGAATATGCCGATCACATCCTCAAGAGCGGCGAAGGCCTTCTCGACCTGATCAACCGGCTTCTCGACATCTCAAAACTGGAATCCGGCCGCTACACGATTTACCCGGAAGACAGCCAGGTCGCCGCGATCATCGAAGAAGCCGTCGCCCTGCTGAAAGGCCGGGCCGTCGAAAAATCGATCTCCGTGCAAGTCACGGTCGAGCCGGAGCTGCCAAAGGTTTTCGTCGACGAGGGGGCCACCCACGAGGTTGTCATGTGCATCCTCGAAAATGCGATCAAGTACACCAGAGCCAACGGCGACATCAAGATACAGGCATCGGCCACAGAAGGCGGCGTCGAGATCCTGATCACCGATAACGGCATCGGCATCGCGCCGGAGGATATCGAACGCATCACCCAGCCGTTTGAACGCGGAAGCAACTCCCTGGCGGAGGAACATCAAGGCAGCGGCCTCGGACTGTCGATTGCAAAATCGCTTTCGACCCTTCAGGGGGGAACGCTGAACATCAAGAGCGTTCCGGATGGCGGCACGTCGGTGTCGGTCTGGTTCCCGAAAGCGGATCTCGTCAGCGTCGCCCTGGGCTCCGCCGAAACCCCCTAGACCTCCGCACACTTCCGGCAAAACGGCCAGCTTTCCCGTTCTGGCGATCCGGCTCATTAAAATTTTAGACGAAATCGATGAAACTTTGAGTCGCATCTGAGTCAGTTTTGATTCAATGTTGATTCAAATTCATGTAAAAATCAATTCAATACTTAAAATATACATTTCTATTCTTATTTTATTCAATGTGTAATACAATATAATCTAAGTATTTCACGTGTTTTTGAATCCTTTTTGCTACCTTGCCTCATCAAACATCAGTTGAAAGGGCATGGTGATGTTTATTGTGAGAACTCTGTTCTGGTTGGCCGTTCTTATATTGGTGCTGCCAACCGGCAAATCTGCCGATACAGAGACGGTCAATACGACGGCCACCGAGGCGCGTTTCGATGCCGGATCGGCCATCGATGCTGCCGTCACCACGGTCGGCGATCTTTCTTCCTTCTGCACGCGCAATCCCCAGGTCTGCGAAACCGGCTCGGCCGCAGCGGCTGCCTTTGAGACCAAGGCAAAGCAGGGCGTCCGCATGATCTACGACTGGGCAACCGGTGGTGATGACCGGAACAACGCTGAAAGCCTGGAACCAGCAGCAGTACCCGACCGTGCCGCGACGCTGCGGCCAGATCCGCACCGTGTCGACACCATAGTGACAGGCTCGTTCCAGGTCGCCTCCGGCAACAAGCCGAGATCTCAGAATACGCTGCGCCTCGACGACATAATTCCCGAATGGAGCGGCCCACGCAAAAGGCGCTCGGCCTGACCGCGCACACTCGAACAAACGGCCACAGCGCTTGACCGGTAGAAAGGGCACAACGTGTACCGGGCGAGCCAAAAGAACAGGGATTGACAGTCCCATACTAGCGGCAGAGCATTCTGCCCAAAGCGTGCCACGGAGCGGCTTTCCCTGCCCTTTCGCTGCTCCGTGGCACACTCTTTTGTGCCGCCAGGCGGTGACCGAGCGGCCTGGACCTGGACCGGCTTGGTTCAAATCGACGTTACGCTATCTTCTCTGATATAAACGCGGCCGCCCGGTGCAACCGCGAACAAGAGACTGGATCAGGCCGATGACCGTCGAAGACATGATTGAGGACTTCAATTTCCTGGACGACTGGGAAGACCGCTACCGCTATGTGATCGAACTCGGGCGCGACCTTGAGCCGCTCCAGGATCACTGGCGGAATGATGCCCACAAGGTCCAGGGATGCGCGAGCCAGGTCTGGTTGCATACCGCGGTCGAGCTCGATGGACCTGACCCGCGCCTGACGTTTACGGGCGACAGCGATGCGCACATTGTGCGCGGGCTGATCGCAATCCTGTTCGTTATTGTTTCGGGCCGGCGCGCCAGCGAAATTCTGGGGACAGATGCCCTGGAGGTCTTCAAGGCAATCGGACTGCACGAGCATCTCACGCCGCAGAGATCCAACGGCCTTGCCTCAATGATCGCGCGCATTAAGAGCGAGGCGACAGCGGCGCTCGAGAATGCCGCCGTTTCAGGCTGAATTCCAGGCGCAGGCAACCCAGCAAAACAGAGGGCAACGGATATCCGATGAGTTGAGTGGCGGTCGGCTCAGATGAATGAATGGCCCGCGACAGCCACCCGGCCGGCGAGGACATCATCGAGGTCCGATCCCAGAGCCTGGATCTTCGCCGACGGAATGAAAGCGTCATAACACAAGATCATCGACACATTCGCACCGTCGGGAGAAAGCGGCAGACGAAGCCAGAACTGAACAATGTGATCCTTGCTTCGGCGGGGGCCACGGACGATGCCCTGTGCAGGTCGCGCGTTCTTGGCCACGCGGCTATATGCAGAGAGCCAGTAGTCGCGCTTATCCCCCCAATCCAGCTCGTCAAGATAGCGGCCGGTAATCTCGCGATCGTAGATGTCCCGAAGCCGCGTACCGGCCAGGCGGATCCGGAAACGGTTCTCGTCCGGACACACATCGATCAGGCTGATATAGGGCAGAAGCTTCGGAAAATCCGACGGATGAATATCGCTGCGCGACGGCATCGACCGGTCCTTGGCACATGAAAGCCAGTAGTCGTATAGGTCGCGTTGCTCAGGGACAACCAGTTGCGCGCGGAACGCTAGTTGAGAAGATGCCTCCATGTGCCGAACTGCGTATTCCCCGCCGCCAATTGAATAAGAATCACCGCTAAGTAATATGAATCAAAAGGCTGAATCGGCGCAAGCGGATTGTGGCTAAATTGTGCCGATTGCGGCGGGTTTGTCACACAAAAGACAAAAATAATGCCGGCGGTCGCTAAAATCAGCGACCGCCGGCATTGACAAGATCAGATTACTTGCCGCTCAAGCGGAACGACTGCGGCCCTTCTGCCCGAGGCCCATCTTCTTGGCCAGCGACGAACGGGCGGCAGCGTAGTTCGGAGCCACCATCGGATAGTCCCGCGGCAGACCCCACTTCTCGCGGTACTCTTCCGGGGTCAGATTGTAGTGGGTCCTGAGATGACGCTTCAGGGACTTGAACTTTTTGCCGTCTTCGAGGCAAATCAGATAGTCCGGCGTAATCGATTTGCGAATTGAAACGGCCGGTTTCAGCGGAGGTGTCTCTGGTTCCGTCGCACCTTTGACCGCAGCGTTCAATGCTTTGTGAACTTCAGAGATCAATCCCGGCAAATCGGTGCCAACTACCGCATTGTTGCTAACATAAGCAGCAACGATTTCGGCCGTAAGATCGACCAGATCAGTCTTAGATTCCATATCCTGTTCTTCCATCACTTCATCCATGACGCGCTTGCCAGTCTCTCCCCCTGGCAACGCATACGTTAGACTTCATTTTCGGCTTACAATCCGGGGGGTTGGACAGCAAACCACTGTACTCACTTGGCGATCACATCTTGGTCTTCTTTTTTCGCCTAGTGTACTGCCCCCAATACATGCGGGAGGCGAATCCCACAGCAAACTGATCCCACATGCCAAGCTGTATGTCTAGCGTTAAATGCAACTTTTTCCAATAAATGGGAAATTAAATAGCTCTTAGTTACCAAATCAATCAATGCGGAGATTATCTTTATTAATTTAAACGTCTAAGTCAGTAAATATAAGAATAGATCTGCAGCGCAAATCCTTGCATCTTGGCATAAAAACACGTCCGTTTCTGGGCAAGGATTGTCTAGAGAACATAAAATATCAGATAGGCGCCAAGCAGAACCGTCGTCCAGAACGCCATACTCCCCGTCGGCCAGGTGCGGGCAAGAATACCCTGCGGTCCGTGATGTCGGTACAATGTCGCAATGAACGCGTAAACCGTGCCATACACGCGTTCTACGAAGGCCGCCCAGGCAACTGCTGTCTTGGCGTCGAATTCAACCGCCAGAGCGCGACCGAAGCCTCTATAGAACCAGTCAAAGTCGAGCGTGATCGTCAACGTGCGTTTGAGCATGCCGAGCAACAGGAAGAATGCCAGCCCCGAGAACAGGAGCAACTGCAGCTGGCTGACAACGTGGGCGCCCGTATAGGGCACATAGTCGACCGCGTAGGGCAACAGGTTATAGAGCGGGCCCGGGACAACGCCGATAACGATGCATAGCGCAGAGAACAGAACCATCGCGGCCTTCATGTTCCACGGCGGTTCCTCAGGCCTGAGGCCGGAATCCTTCTGAAAGAACACGAACCACGGGAACTTGATGCCGGCATGCAGGAAGACGCCTGCCGATGCAGCGGCCAGCAGCATCCAGATAATCATCATGTGCTGATCAGCGGCGGCCTGCGAGATCATGGACTTGCTGATGAAGCCGGAAGTGAGCGGAAAGGCGGAGATGGCCAGCGCGCCGATGATGCCGCAAATTGCGGTCAACGGCATGGTCCTGAACAGACCGCCGAGGTCCGTGCACTTGCGCTTGTCGGTCATCAGCAGCACCGACCCGGCCGACATCAGCAGGAGTGCCTTGTAGATAATATGCGCAAAGGCGTGCGACGCGGCGCCGTTCAGGGCCATTTCGGTGCCGATACCGATACCGCACACCATGAAGCCGACCTGGTTGACGATGCTGTAGGCCAGAATACGTCGCATGTCGTTTTCGAGGATCGCGTAAACGATGCCGTAGAAGACCATGTAGATACCGACGAAGATCAGGATCTCGGCGCCTGGAAAACCGCGCATCAGCACATAGACCGCGGTCTTGGTCGTGAACGCGGACAGGAAGACGGTGCCGCTCCAGGAGCCTTCCGGATAGGCGTCGGGGAGCCAGGCTGAAAGCGGCGGTGCACCGGCATTGATCAGGAAGCCCATCAGGATCAGCCAACGCGCCGGGCTGTCGGGCTGCATCGCCTGAAACGCGACCGAACCAGTGGCCGATATCTCTCCGGCGATCCCGGCCATCAGCAAGACCCCGCCCAGGAAGTGCACTGAGGCGTACCGGATTCCGGCCCTGCGCGCGTTGTCGCCGCCGCACCACACAACGATCGTAGAGGCGACGGCCATGATCTCCCAGAAGATGAACAGGCTGATCAAATCACCGCAGAAGGTCACGCCAACCGCTGAACCGGCATACACAAATGCCGATGCCAGTTCGGTTGTCCGATTCTGGTTGAGTGCGAACAGCGCTCCGCCGAAACCCATGATGCAGAAGATCGTCGCGAACAGCCGGCTCAGGGCGTCGGCTTTCACGAGAACGAGTTCATATCCGAGGTAGTTGTAGGTCAGCACCGTCCCGTCCGGCAGCGCCCAGACGGCAAGGAGGGCGACGACCGGCGCGGCGAGCAGCACCGCCATACGGGCATGGCCACGGCAGAACGGCAATGCCAGCCCGGCCAGGATCATGATGAGTCCGGGCGGTATGGCAAACCAGTCAGTCATAATACGTATCCGGTCTTTTCAGCACTGCGCCCAGAGCCTTCGAGCCGAGGACCAGAACGACGCAGCTCGCAAAACCGAACCACGCAGCAAAACCGAATGTTCCGTCGACGCCGAAATGCGGATGATGATGAACGACAAGATCAGCCAGGACCGTCAGAGCCAGGATGGCGCAGCTGCCCCACCACAGCATTCTGATCGTCTTCGGTCTTACCAGCCAGTGGTCGTCCATGACCTACCCTCCAATCATCGCGCGTGCGAGACCCAGCGGCACGCCCGGGAACAGGAACAGGAGAATCGTGCCGACGGCTGTCGCTGTCAGCGCGATGACAATCGGCATCGGGGCTTCACCGTGTTCAGGAGACCCCTCATCCGGAGCAACGAAGAATGCGCGCACGACGACGGGCAGGAAATACGCCGCGTTCAGCAATGTGCTGGCAATGATCACACCGACGGCAACCCATTGCCCGGTGTCCATCGCTCCAAGAAACATGAACCATTTGCCAAGGAAGCCCGCCGTCGGCGGTACGCCGATCATGCTGATGGCACCGACGCCGAATGCAGCCATGGTCCAGGGCATTCGCCGGCCGATGCCGTTGAGCTGGCTTATTTCGGTGTAATGCGCGGCAGTGTAGATGGACCCGGCGGCGAAGAAGAGCGTGATCTTGCTGACGGCATGGGCGGCGATGTGCATGGCAGCGCCGATCGCCGAGATTGGTGTCAGTATCGCCGCCGCCAGAATGACGTAGGAAAGCTGGCTCACGGTCGAGTAGGCAAGCCGCTTCTTCAGGTTGTCCTGGCGAAGCGCGACAACAGACGCGATCAGCACAGTCGCACCGGCGGCGTAAAGCAGCCAGTCGGCCGTCCCGCTTTCGCGCAGCGTATCGATGCCGAAGACGTAGACAACCACCTTGAGCACGCTGAATACACCCGCCTTGACGACGGCCACGGCGTGCAGCAGCGCGCTGACGGGCGTCGGCGCCACCATGGCCGCAGGCAGCCAGAAGTGGAACGGCATCAGAGCCGCCTTGCCGATGCCGAATGCATAGAGGGCGAGCAGGACGCCGAGAACGCCATCGCTGACCTTGCCACCAAGAATGCCGCCGGGTGTGAACGAGACGGTACCCGCCGCGACCAGAGTCCAGACGATGGCCGGCAACAGCAGAACCATCGACGTTCCCAGCAGGATCAGCAGATAGATGCGTCCACCCCTTATCGCATTCGAGTCTGCCTTGTGGGTCACCAGCGGGTAGGTGGAAAGCGTGAGGATTTCATAGAAGATGAACAGCGTGAACAGGTTTTCAGAGAACGCCACGCCGATGGTGCTGGAGATGGCGACTGCGAAACAGACGTAAAACGGTGTCTGGCGCGGTTCGTCGTTCCCCCGCATGTAGCCGATCGAATAAATTGAATTGACGATCCACAGGCCCGACGCGATGGCGGCGAACATCATGCCCAACGGCTCGACAGCGAAGGACAGCCTCACACCCGAGACCAGTTCCGGGCCCTCCACTCTGGGACGCGCTCCGCCGAGGACATCGGCCAGCAGCATCAGGATTACGAGGAAAAGCAATCCGGCCGTGACAAGCGTCACCGACTCGCGCGCATTTGGTTGAGCGCGAAATGCCGCAATGAGACCAGCCGCTGCCGCCGGCAGGACCATCGAGATTATGACAAGGGTCTCTGCCGTCACTTCACACCCGCCAGTATCTGTTCAGCGGCCTGAGACGCGACGCCGGCCGTGAGCGAGGTTTCCACCCCGAAGTAGATCGTTGCCACAAACAGAACGAGCATGGACGCCGACATCATGAGCGGTGGTTCCGTCGCCTTCTCGGCGATCTTGCCCGGTTCGCGGAACCACACCACTTCCACCACACGCCCGATGTAAACCACCGAGATGAGCGAGCTTGCCACCAGAAGGAAGACAAGCCACCACCAATCCCGCTCGAGTGCTCCGACGGCGAGATACCATTTGGAAATGAACCCCGCCGTGCCGGGCGTGCCGATAATCGCCAATCCGGCGATGACGAAGCCGCCCATCGTCATCGGCATCTTGCGGCCGATGCCCGCCATGTCCTCGATCTTGACCGAGCCGATGCGGAAAACCACCGCACCGACAGCGAGAAACAGCGCGGCTTTCATCGTGGCGTGGTTGAACAGGTGCACGATCGCGCCGGTCAGACCGGCCTTGTTGGCCAGGGCGATGCCCAGCGTGATGTACCCGATCTGTCCGACCGAGGAATACGCCAACATTCTCTTGATGTCGTTCTGGAACACCGCAACGATCGAGGCGCCGAACATGGCGGCGATCGACAGAACAACAAAAATTTCCTTTGCCGGCAGCCCGCGGAAAACGATCTCGATGCCGAAGACCGTGAAGAAGAACCGCAGCAGGACGTAAACCGCGACCTTCGTGGCCGTCGCCGCAAGAAACGCCGTCGCGACCGAGGGCGCATAGGCATAGGCATTGGGGAGCCAGACGTGCAGAGGGAAGAGCGCCAGCTTCAGGCTCACGCCGACCGTGATGAATGCCAGGGCGGAGTACACCGGTCTCGGCTCAGCAATCGTCGACAGCCGGCCCGCTATATCCACGAGGTTCAGAGTGCCCGTCAGCGAATAGAGCAAGCCCACCCCGATGACGAAGAAGGTTGCCCCGATCGTCCCCATGATCAGGTACTGGTAGGCCGCGAGCAGAGCTCTGCGATCCTTGCCCATCGCGATCAGCACATAGGTCGAGAGTGACGAAATCTCGAGAAACACGAACGTATTGAATGCGTCATCCGTAATGACGATGCCGAGAAGGCCGGTGAGGCACAGCAGGTACATCGTGTAGAACCAGGCCTGCTGACTGTCGTCTATCTCCTGGGCGACACTGGCCTTGGCGTAGGGCATGACCACAGCGCCAACCGCGGTGACAAGCAGCAGGACAAACGCGTTCAGGGTATCGACACGGTATTCGATGCCCCACGGAGGTTCCCATCCGCCGTGTGCGTAGGAGATCGGACCGGTGGCCATAACATCGATCAGCATGGCCGCGGCGACCAGCGGCAACAGCCAGCTCACAACCAGCGAAATCGCCCAGGCGAGACCGCCACTGCGCAGGAATGCGCACACAACGGCTGCAAGCAGCGGCAGGACGACCTGGATTGCCGGCAGATGCGCCTTGATCATTCGCCGGCATCCTTTTCGAAGATTTCGTCTTCCTCGATTGTTCCGTAGGCCTCGTTGATCCGGACAGCCAACGCGAGACCCAGCGACAGCGTGGCGACGCCGACAACGATCGCGGTCAGGATGAGCACGTGCGGGAGCGGGTTCGAGTAAACCGAAAGCCCTTCACCGAGAATAGGAGGGGTCCCTCCGAGGATCTTGCCGGGCGAAATGTAGAGCAGATAGACCGATGTCTGGAACAGCCCAAGCCCGACCAGCTTCTTCACCATATTGCCGCGTGCGACGACGATGTAGAGGCCCGACACCATCAGAAAGATGGTGATCCAGTGATTGTAGTGTTCAACGATTTCGGTGATGAAATCCATCAGCGTCCCCGGCCGGCGAATGCATAAAAGATCGCAACCATGGTCCCGGCGACGGTGACCAGTACGCCGAACTCGACAAGCAGGATTCCCAGATGCTGGCCGCCAACCTTTGTGGCGCCCATGACCGAATAATCGAGATAGTTGCCGCCGAGAAACATGTCGACGACTCCCACTCCGGCAAACAACAGGACACCCGATGGCACCATGAAGCGAACCACGGGCGGTGGTACGACTCTCTGCGCCGCGCCGAGACCAAAGATGATGGCGTAGAGGATCACGGATGCGGCCGCGATCACCCCTGCCTGGAACCCGCCGCCCGGCCCGAAGTCGCCGTGGAACTGCACATAGAGGGCGAACACGAACATGAACGGTATGAGGAACTTGGACATGATCCTGAGAAGAAGGTCGTGCCGCATCAGAAGTGTTCCCTCAGTCGTCCGATTTGGATTTGCGACGGCGGCCGCCGAGAAGAAGCAGCACACCGATCCCGGCAGTGAAAATCACCGTGACCTCGCCCAGGGTGTCAAAGCCGCGATAACTGGCCAGGACGGCCGTAACCACGTTGGGCACGCCGGTTTCGGTCATCGTCTGCCCCAGATAGCGCGGCGCCACATGCTGGTGGACCGGTGTATCGGCAGCCCCGAACGGCGGGAGATCATAGGTTCCGAAAACAAGCAGCGCGCCGGTGACAACGGCAACGAACAAAGGCAGGAGCGGCGTATGGGTCGGCTCAACTTCCTCTGTCTTGGTGAGGTAGAGGACGCTCAGCATCAGGACCGTCGAAATGCCGGCTCCGACGGACGCCTCGGTCATGGCCACGTCAACGGCATCGAGCACAATCATGACGCTTGCCATGAGGAAGCTGTAAATGCCGCCGAGTATGACGACCGCGAACAGATTGCGCAGCCGCACGACGCCAATGGTCACGATCGCCATAAGTGTCAACAGAACCATGTTGATCAGGGCTTCGATGGCGATTCCCCCTCTTTTTCGTCAAGCATCGGCTTAACTCCGGCATGGAGGGCTGCCCGCGCCAGTGCGTGCGTTGCAACAGGTCCGGTGAAAAGAATAAGCAAGAGAATGACCGCCAGCTTGAGCGTGACGAGCGAAAGGCCTGCGTAGATTATCATGCCGACGAGCATCAGTCCGGCGCCGACGGTGTCGGCCACACTGGTCGCGTGCATGCGCGCAAACAGATCAGGCATCCTGTAGAGCCCGAGAGCGCCGATGACGTAGAACACGCTTCCCGAGACAAGGAAGACGCCCGCTGCGATCTGGACAATCCACTCGATCATGTCTGGGTTTCGCCTTCCTCTTCGCCCGCGTGTCCCAGATCGCCATGCCTGAAGAACTTCAGGACCGCGAGGGTGCCGATCAGATTGAGCAATGCGTAGGTAATTCCGATATCGAGGAATTCCGGGCGTTCGGTAAGGAAACCGACGACGGCCAGCAGCATGATTGCCGCCGTTCCATTTGTATTGGCTGCGAGCACCCTATCGAAGACCGTCGGTCCCTTGAGCGCCCTGGCTATGGCAAATATATGGGCGATTATGACGGCGACAGCGGCAATCGTGAACATCAGGCGCCGCCCTCCATACTGGTCACGCGCCGATCCATGTCGCCATCTTTGAGATCCTCTGCCCCTTCCCTGGTAATGGCGTGGACAAGAAGATCGTTGCCATCAGCTTCGACCGTAATCGTCCCGGGCGTCAGCGTGATGGAGTTGGCGTAGATGTTCACCCCCGGTTTCGTGCGCTGACTCGCCTTCACTCTGATCATTGTCGGTGAAATCGGCAGCTTCGGGTCCACGATCAGACGCGACACGCCCCAGGCCGACTTGAGAATTTCCACAACCAGCCACGGCCAATAGACAATTGCGCGAAGCGCCAGATGTATTGGATGTCCCTCTTCATCTATGATCGCCATGCGATGGCAGATATAGATCGCGCCGAGAACGGACGCGACACCGAGACCTATAAGGAGTGCGGTGTAATGGCCAGATAAAGCCAGCCAGAAAATCATGAGCACAGCCGTAAGGCTGATATAACGAAGGTATCCCTCCGTCTTCATGCGGTGTTTCCCCTGTCCTGAACCGAATCGGAATCACACGACCCGGCCCCCACCGCGCTAGGTATGGTTCTATGGTTAACGATTTGTCAATAGCTGGTATCAATTGCAGCGGCGGTCAAGCAACTCGTCCTGTCGCATGACTATCGCGATCCGAAGAATGTAATGGCTTACTTTCGGATCAACGCCGAGATCGCGGAATTGCTGCATTGGACCGGGCAACGACGGGATTTTCCCGGCGACGGCATCGGGACACCCGGATCGGAAGCGGTCAGGAACCTAACGGATAAGTGATGACACTCGAGCGGGAAACGCTCACAGAAGTTCGTTGATTCCGGCCGGCGCAGGATTTGAAGCGTATGCGCCGACATTGCCTCTGCGCCAGTCCCAATACGTCATGGCCATGCGCGCCTGTCCCCGGGACATGCGCTCGAACTGTGCCGTAACTTCGTTGGTATCGTCTTCGGTTTCAAAGGGTGATTGTTCGTCGCGAAGCCACAGTTCGCAGCACTGCGCCAGCGTCGCCCGCGTCGCTCCGGCGGCCTTGAATGCAACAGCGACAGCCTCACCACCAAGATCCGAAACGATCGCAGAAGCTGTCGAATTTGAAACCGAGGTGAGACGCGCCAACGCTTCGGACGCCTTCTCCAGTTCCGACTTCGCCATAAGACCGGCGATTTCCTGCAAACGGTCCTGCGCCTTCGACAACCTCATCGCGTCGGTCAGTTCGCAGGGCGCCGTGTCCTCCGCCATCTCCACTCCTCCCGGGCCCGAAACGACCACCACGGAATTGGTGCGTTCGCCCTGGATGATCTGCTGGACCATGGGGCTGTCTTCGAGAAAGCGGGTCAGGATGTAAAACTTGAGCCGCCGGTTTACAGACCAGAAGAGATCCAGAGCACAGGCCGGGATCATCTCGGGACGCTCCAGAAGGAGCGTCGCCAACTGCTCATTGTTGCGCACGCGCTCAGCCAGGCGCGAAACAACGCCGGGCTCGAATGCAGCTCCGGGATTTTCGAGCGCGGCGGCGAGAGCGGCATCGTCGCCCAGATTGGCAATTTCAGAAGCAACATCTGACGACAGCACCGAACGGCTCGCGATGATCATGGCGCGATCTGCGCGCCCGTTGGTCAGGATGTCGATCAGATCCGCATTGCCGATGGCTTCGCTCAGGCGCAGCACCGGTGTAGCGACCGACAACTCAGCGTCATGGGCCAGCCGCAGCACCAGAGACGGGGCAATCTTGCCCATCCGACTCAGACGTTCGGCGAGCTGGCGCCGAACTTCGGTAGGCGCGTAATCAAGTGCCGCCTGCAGCATGTCGATCGCGAACGCCCGCTCTTGCGGAGGCAACATGCTGGCCGGCAGCAACAGCATATCCGAGAGCCTTCGAAATGCGTTCTCGTCCAGCGACCAATCGCGATCCGCGACAGTCTTTTCGCCACCGTCCACAACCTGCACGGACGGCTCACCGTCCGGTGCAGCTGTATCGGTTGCGTGCTGCTCACTCATTGCTAACGCCGATGCGGCTGACATGATTGACCCCACAGGAAATTTCCCGCTACGGGATGATTTATACTACAAATTCCCTGTTCTAAGGTTTATCCGTTTCGTAATATTGTATTATACTTCATTTTATTTGATTTTAACTTAGGTTTAATTCAAATCTTTGGCGATTTAGACTCACAATCGATCTGTTTTTGAGACGATATTGCCTCAATTCGGAGCAATTGCCGTTACACAATATTGACCTTTCCGGGGATCCTTCACCGGTGCAAAACAGCGCCATTTGGTCTAATACCAGTGGCCGGAATTTGAACACGCACGGACGCAGGATACCAAAGGAAGGGGCGGGAATTGCCGACATTTGCCACACTTGCGGAGTTCGCGGAGGCTGCGGGAACCGAGATCGGCACCAGCCAATGGGTCGAGGTCACGCAATCCCGCATCAATCAATTTGCGGATGCGACGGATGACCATCAGTGGATTCACGTCGATCCGGCGCGTGCCGCTCGGGAGCTCGGCGGTCCGACCATTGCTCACGGGTTTCTGACCCTGTCGCTGGTGCCGCGCTTCGTCTACGAAGTGCTGCAGATTGAAAGTGTTACGCGCAGCATTAATTATGGTTCGGACAAGATCAGGTTTCTCAACATGGTTCCGGCCGGTGCCCGGTTGCGGGGCAGATTGCATCTCGATCGCGCCGAATTGAACGGCTCGACCCTGCGCTCATACGCTACGGTCACTGTGGAAATCGAGGGCCAGGAGAGACCGGCGCTGGTGGCACAGACCATCACCCAATTTTACGAATGAAAGGCAGTCCCATGAGCGACAGCGAAACCAAGAGCGCAGATGCGGATACCGGCAAGGTGGAAAAGTCCGATTCCGAATGGCGGTCGCAACTGACGGACATGCAATATTACGTCACGCGGCAGCATGGTACCGAAAGGGCCTTTACCGGGCCCTTTTGGGACGACAAGTCGGACGGTGCCTATGAATGCATCTGCTGCGGCGCACCCCTCTTCAGCTCGGCAACAAAGTACGACTCGGGCACGGGATGGCCGAGTTTCTATGCGCCGATCGAGGATTCGAACATTTCCGAGCACGAAGACCGCGGCCTCTTCATGCGGCGCACGGAAGTGCGCTGCGCGAAGTGCGACGCCCATCTCGGTCACGTCTTCCCCGATGGCCCGCAACCGACCGGGCTGCGCTACTGCATTAACGGGCACGCGCTGAAGCGATCCTCCGAACAAGACAGATAGGTCCCCATCATGAATGATGCCTCCGGCTCCGACAGCCCGGCGCCGCCGATCGCGCGCAAGATCGACTGTATCGACACGCACCACGGCCGCGAACGCAACGACGTCTATGCCTGGTTGCGCGCCGACAACTGGCAGGAGGTCATGCGCGACGCCGGTGCGCTCGAAGCCGGGATAAGGGAACATCTGGAAGCCGAGAACGCGTACACCAAGGCCGTTCTTGCCGTCACGGAAGATCTGCAGGCGGCGCTGTTCGAGGAGATGAAGGGCCGCATCAAGGAGGACGACTCCAGCGTGCCGTCGCCCGACGGGCCCTTCGCCTACTACGTCAGCTACATAACCGGCGGGCAGCACCCCCGGTTCTGCCGTCAGCCGCGCGACGGCGGCGAGGAACAGGTTCTTATCGACGGCAACGCCATGGCCGAGGGCGAAAAGTACTTCAGGCTCGCGGCCGTCGAGCACAGCCCGGACCACAGACTGGCCGCCTATTCGACCGACCGGCGTGGCGCCGAATACTTCACCATCAACATCCGCGATCTCGACACCGGCGAAGATCTCCCGGATGCGATCGAGGAGACGACCGGCGGCGCCACATGGGCGGCGGATTCCAAAACGTTCTTCTATGTTCGCGTGGATGAAAACCACCGCCCGTCGAAAGTGTTCAGGCACGTGGTCGGCACCGATCCGGCCGACGATGAACTGGTCTACGAGGAAACGGATCCCGGCTTCTTTGTGGGTGTCGGCAAGACCCAGAGCGGCGACTACATTGTCATTCACGCTCACGATCACCAGACTGCAGAATCCAGGCTGATCGATGCGCACGATCCAGCATCGCCTGCCCGTCTGATCGCGGAGCGCGAGGTCGGACACGAATATGAGGTCGACCATCAGGGCGACCGACTGTTGATCCTGACAAACTGCGAAGACGCGGAGGATTTCAAGATCATGGAGGTGCCGGCGGACGACCCCGCCCGTGAAAACTGGCGCGACTGCGTTGGCCACAGACCCGGCCGTCTCATCCTGACCATCGCTTCGTTCAAGGACTACTTCGTGCGGCTTGAGCGGGAGGACGGCCTGCCCCGGATCGTGATCACCGACACCCGTGCGGGGGGCGAACATGCCATCGCTTTTGACGAGGAAGCGTACCAGCTCGGCCTTTCGACCGGATACGAGTTTGATACGACGGGCATACGGTTCACCTACAGCTCGATGACAACCCCCGCTCAGATCTACGACTACGACATGGCGAGCCGCGAACGGGTTCTGCGCAAAACCCAGGAAGTGCCCAGTGGTCATAACCCGGACGACTATGTCACCCGTCGGATCATGGCGCCCGCTGGCGATGGAGAGGCAGTCCCCGTTTCGCTGCTTTACCGCAAGGACACGCCGCTCGACGGTTCGGCACCCTTGCTGCTCTACGGTTACGGATCCTACGGAATTGCAATTCCCGCAGCGTTCTCCACGACCTGCCTCAGTCTCGTCGACCGCGGATTCGTCTACGCGGTGGCGCATATCAGAGGCGGCAAGGACAAGGGCTACCGCTGGTACACCCAGGGTCGGCGCGAGCACAAGCGAAACACCTTCACCGACTTCATTGCGGCGGGCGAACATCTTGCCGCCGAGAAATTCACCACACGCGGCCGGATCATCGCCCACGGCGGCAGTGCCGGCGGCATGCTTGTCGGCGCCGTCGCCAACATGGCCCCCGACCTGTTTTCGGCAATTATCGCCGATGTTCCATTTGTCGACGTTCTGACGACCATGCTCGACGACACTCTGCCTCTGACGCCGCCCGAATGGCCGGAGTGGGGCAATCCGATCGAGAGCGAGGACGCCTACGACTATATCGCCAGCTATTCGCCCTATGACAACGTCTCCGCACAGGCCTATCCCAGCATCCTGGCTATCGCCGGACTGGCCGACCCTCGAGTGACCTACTGGGAGCCGGCCAAATGGGTCGCGAGGTTGCGGGAGCGGAAGACGGGTGACAACCCGGTGCTCCTCAAGACCGACATGGAAACCGGACATGGCGGCTCGGCGGGGCGGTTCGACAGATTGAAGGAAGTGGCGCTCAACTATGCCTTCGCACTCAAGACGGCCGGCCATTCGCCTTAGACCTCCGCAGTTGCCGTGCCGATAAAAGCAGGCGTATAGTGCGCGCAAATTCGCTCCGATAATGCAGTTCCAGAGAGGCAGACGATGTCGCAGGCCGCCGTCAGACCCGAAACCACGAGACCCGTAGCGCAGTTCAACTGGGAGGATCCTCTCGATCTCGAGAGCCAGCTTTCCGAAGAAGAGCGCATGATCCGCGACAGCGTTCAGGCGTTCTGCCAGGACAAGCTGATGCCGCGGATTCTCGAAGCCAACCGCCACGAGAATTTCGATCCCGCAGTCATGCGCGAGATGGGCGAGATGGGCATGCTCGGCACGACCATCCCGGAGGAATATGGCGGCGCCGGATTGAGCTACGTCTGTTATGGCCTGAGCGCACGCGAGGTCGAGCGTGTCGACTCGGGCTACCGCTCCGCCATGAGCGTCCAGTCAAGCCTGGTTATGTATCCGATCTATGCCTACGGCTCCGAAGAACAGAGGCGCAAATACCTGCCGCGGCTCGCGACCGGCGAGATGATCGGCTGTTTCGGACTCACCGAGCCCGATCATGGGTCCGATCCGGGCGGCATGGTCACGCGCGCCGTGCCGAAGGACGGCGGATACGTCCTCAACGGAGCAAAGATGTGGATCTCGAACGCCCCGGTCGCCGACGTCGCCGTGGTCTGGGCCAAAACGGAAGAAGACGGCATTCGCGGATTTATCGTCGATCGTGACATGGACGGATTCGAGACCCCCAAGATCGAGGGCAAGTTCTCGCTCAGGGCGTCAGCCACCGGCGAACTGGTGCTCAACGACGTCTTTGTCCCGGAAGAGAATGTGCTGCCGAACGCACGCGGCCTGTCCGGTCCGTTCGGATGCCTGCACCGCGCACGTTACGGCATTGCGTGGGGGGCGATGGGCGCGGCGGAGTTCTGCTGGCATCAGGCACGCCAGTACGTGCTTGACCGCAAGCAGTTCGGCAGGCCGCTGGCCGCCAACCAGCTGATACAGAAGAAGCTTGCCGACATGCAGACGGAAATCTCCATCGGTCTCCAGGCGGCGCTGCAGGCGGGCCGCATGATGGATGCCGGCACCGGATCGCTCGAGACGATCTCGCTGGTGAAACGGAACAACTGCGGCAAGGCGCTCGATATTGCCCGCGTCGCCCGTGACATGCACGGCGGCAATGGCGTCTCCGACGAGTATCACGTGATCCGTCACATGATGAACCTGGAGTCGGTGAATACCTACGAGGGTACGCATGACATTCATGCGCTCATCCTTGGCCGGGCACAGACCGGAATTCAGGCCTTCTGTTGAGACCGATCTGCCCGGGCGACTGAGAGGCGCTCTCAGGAAATGAGTACGAGCGGACCACCATTCGTCATTGGCCGGCTCGACCATGTCGTGCTCATGGTGGCCGACATGGACCGTGCCATCGCATTCTACCGGGATGTCCTGGGGGCCCACGAAGAGCGCCGGGTGGACGACATCGGACTGGTCCAGTTGCGCGCCGGCGACTCGCTGATTGACCTGGTGCCGGCAGGCGATGCCAGTCCGGCTCACCGCAACATGGAACACTTCGCCGTCACCATCGCGCCGTTCGATCCGGCATCGATCTATGCCCACCTGAGCGCACATGGTGTCGAGTATGGCGAGGCTGCCCGCAGATATGGCGCCGAAGGCTACGGTCCATCGATCTACATCGAGGACCCGGACGGCAACACGGTCGAACTCAAGGGGCCGCCGGAACGGTGACGCCCGGACTTTCGCCTGTATTGCACCCGGCCCGGCTTGGCGATAGGTTGAGCCTGACGGTTTACGCGGCGGTGAACCCTTGTGCGCATGGCGCCAGTCTTCTCCGCCGTTTCATCCAGAAAATCCATTAACGAGAAGGAACAGATCCGTGTCATTCGAACTTCCCGATCTTCCGTATGCCTATGACGCCCTGGCGCCGTACATGTCCGCGGAAACGCTCGAATTCCACCACGACAAGCACCACAACGCCTATGTCGTGAACGGCAACAATCTGCTCAAGGACTCAGGCCTCGAGGGCAAGTCGCTCGAGGACGTCGTCAAGGAGTCCTACGGAAACAATGCAGGCCTGTTCAACAATGCCGGGCAGCACTTCAATCACATCCATTTCTGGAAATGGATGAAGCCGAACGGCGGCGGCGCCGTGCCGGGCACTCTGTCCGCCAAGATCGATGAAGACCTGGGCGGGGTCGAAAAATTCAAAGAAGACTTCATTCAGGCGGGCGTAACCCAATTCGGGTCCGGCTGGTGCTGGCTCGTGCTGAAGGACGGCAAGCTTGAGGTGACCAAGACGCCAAACGGGGAAAATCCGCTGGTGCATGGCGGCACGCCGCTGCTCGGCTGCGACGTGTGGGAGCACTCCTATTACATCGATTACCGCAACGCGCGGCCTGATTACCTCAAGGCGTTCATCAACGATCTTGTCAACTGGGATTACGTGCTCGAGCTTTACGAAGCCGCCAGCTGACACACCCAGTCTCAGTCCGAAAAAAGAAACCCGGCGCAGCCCCGCGCCGGGTTTCTTCATGCAGCCGGTCTTTTAGCCGCCCGGGGCCGACTGCTACAGGGACGCCAATTGTTGTTTGAAACACGCGCAGCTGCTCATTTCTCCTCCGCCGAGTCCGGCGAGATAGGAGTCAATCGCGTCCGATATCAACTGCTGCTGCGACCTCCCGAGCGCCGCTGCGGCAAGTTTCATGACCTGCTTCTGCTGCTCCGTCAGCCGCACGGTCGCTTTCGACTTCGCGGGCCGGTCCTTGCCGCCGGCGGCGCGCGGTCGCTTGAGCGACGGAACCGGACGAACGCACGCCTTTCCATTCGGAACCGGCTTGGCACAGACTTTTTCCGCCGGCCGCACCTGGCTGACAGGATCGCGTCCCCGACCGCGGGCCGTGATCGAGGAGCGCATCGTTTCGCCCGCCGCGTTGCCTGACAGGGCGTCGGACCGGGGCCGTGAAACTGCCGGCGTAGCCGCATCCCGTCTCTCGGCATCGACATAGGACACATCGGATACAGTTGGCCTGATGGCGGGCGCGGCATCGCCTTTGCGCACCAGAAGACCTCCGTGAATGGCTGCAAACTTGGAACTGCTCATCGATCTCACCTGGACTGGGAAGCGGGAATGGGATCCGCGGTATACTGGCGGCGGCCGAACACGCTCCGGCGACGATCCTGAACGCCTGTTGGCGGACCGACATCCTTCTTGCGACGGTCGATCCCGTCCCAGGGCTCGTCCGACTTTGCGTCACTCGCCTCCGGCGGCAGAACCGCGTCGCCCGCGACCGGCTCCGGTGGCTCGAGCGGCCGCGGCGCAGACGGGGCGTGCTGCGCAACGCGCTGCGGATCGGCTGCCACAGGTTCCAGCGGAGCAATGACGTCCGGAGGAGGAGCCGAAACCGGTTCCTCGAGATCCGCTTCCCGGCGCGCAGGTGTCAGGACGTCCTGCTCGAATGTCGGTCTTGGTGACTGCAGCAACGCCTCCGGGCCGCGCAACCGGAGCAGCCTGTCCGCGAGATATTCCCACAGCCCGGACACCTCCTTCGCGGAACGCGATTTGCTGTTGATTTCGCCGACGGTTCGCCCGTCGATCATGCTGGCTGCAAAATCCACCCGGTGATGCAAGGTGACCGGCGCGACCGTTCCGTGCTGGGAAAGCGCAACGGCGGTTTCGCCGGTGATGCGGGCACGGGTCGTCGCGGCATTGACGACGAAAACAAGCGGCTTTTGCTGATGCTCGATCATGTCAACGGTCGGACCGACGGCACGGAGATCGTGAGGACTCGGCCGGGTCGGAATGACGACAAGATCGGCGTGAGTGATGATTTCGGCGATGGAAGACGTCAATGCCGGCGGCGTATCAATGACGATGAGCTTGAAGCCACCGTTTCCGAGCGCTTCGATATCACGCTGGAGATCGGGCACGGAAACTTCCGCGAAGGCGGGCGCCTCGCTCTCTCTCGAATTCCACCATTTCGCGAGACTTCCCTGCGGATCGGTATCGATGAGGGCGACGGGACCGGCGCCACTGCGCTCGGCTTCTACGGCGATATGGCCGGAGAGTGTCGTCTTCCCGGACCCGCCTTTCTGGGAAGCGAATACGATGACCTGAGTGTCGCGTGGCATTGCGGACCTCCTCTTGGCAGCCCCGCTGCCCTTCCGCAGACTGAAACTACGGGATCGGGCCGGTGGCTTTGCGTCCCGCCATTCCTGACGGTTTGCCGTTTGCACTGGAGCGTCGGACGAGACTGCCGGGATCGCTCTGACAACGATCTCAGCACAGATTTATTTTCGGCCCGCTAAGGGAAATGCTCAAGATTGATGAGAGATTGAAGAGACATTGAGTCAAAATCGCGCCGGCAAGAACCCGGCAAACCCGCGAATTGACCGGCACGTTTCATCTGCAATTCCCGGAAGTCCTTGTAATATCCGGTTCCGCCGCCTATACACGGGCATCGAGTTTCGGCCGTTTGGCTCGGCTGCGCGCCCTCGTCATAAAGCGTTCCAGCCCTACCTTTCTTATCCAGAACATCGATCGGCCGTGCCGCGTTGCGCGCACGACCGAACATACTCATTTCGAACAGGAATAATGATGCAGACAGGTACCATCAAATGGTTCAACGCCCAGAAGGGCTACGGATTTATCCAGCCGGAGGCCGGCGGTTCCGACGTGTTTGTCCATATCAGCGCGGTCGAACGCGCCGGTCTGAACGGACTTGATGAAGGACAGAAACTGTCGTTTGAAGTCGTGACCGACAGCCGCACCGGCAAGTCCTCAGCCGACAACCTCCAGGTCGACGGCTGAACTGAACAGATTTGAACCGGCCCGCGACAACCGGCTTCGACAGCCGTAGCGCGAGCCGCGATCACTGACTACTGAGACCCAACACGCCAACTTTTCTTTGCAGAGAAGGAACCTCATGCAGGTATTCGTCCGAGACAACAACGTCGACCAGGCCCTCAAGGCGCTGAAAAAGAAGATGCAGCGCGAAGGAATCTTTCGCGAACTGAAGCGCCGGCGTGCCTATGAAAAGCCGTCTGAAAAACGCGCCCGCGAAAAAGCCGAATCGGTCCGCCGCGCAAGAAAGCTCGCGCGCAAGAAGGCCCAGCGCGAAGGTCTCCTGCCCCGTCGACGCTGAACGACCGGGCACCCTTCCATTGATGCGGCCTGAAGATCTGAGGAGATGACGGCTTGTCCGGCTCGAATGCCGGAAGGTGGCGCTCAACATGACAGTTGAAAGCTGGATAGCCCTGGTGCTGGCACTTGCCATTCTCGGCGTTTCGCCGGGGCCAGCCTGGGCGGCCGTGATCACCACCTCTCTCGGGCGCGGATTTCGCTCCGCACTCGCCATGGCAGCAGGCGTCGCCCTTGGAGATGTGGTCTTTCTCCTGCTTGCCGTCTCCGGTCTCGCCCTTCTGGCCAAGGCGTTGGGAACGCTGTTTGTCGCGGTCAAATTCGCCGGCGCAGCCTATCTGATCTGGCTCGGCATCAAGCTCTGGCGGACGCCGCCGTCGGCCGAGCCGGAAGCCCTGCCAGAAAAATCTTCGACCGGACCATTCCTGGGCGGTTTTGCTCTCACGCTCGGCAATCCGAAAGTCATTGCCTTCTACCTCGGATTCCTGCCGGCCTTTCTCGATCTGGCAACGCTGACGAGACTGGACGTCTTGCTCGTGTCCCTGACCACATTCGTGGTGATCGCCGCCATCCTCACCGGATACGCCGCCCTGGCGGCAAGTTCGAGGCGGCTGCTGCGCAACCAGCGTATTCGACGAGGCTTCGGCCGGGCCGCGGGCGCCACGCTGATCGGGACCGGCGTCATCGTGGCGGCGCGGTGAGCTTTCGAATCCCTGACAGACAGGCGCGTGCCGCTCACTTGACCGAGATGCAGGTGCAGTCCGCCCGCTCGAACACGGTGCTGGAAACGCTGCCGAACGCGGTTTCACCGCCGTTTCTGGTGCCCCGGCACCCCATGACGATGGTGCTGGCGGCGCAACTCTTGCGGGCGGTCAGGATGGATTCCGCCGGGTTCCCGGACGCCAGATCCAGCACGTCGACATCGATGCCGCGCCTCGTGACGCGCGAGGCCGCCTGATCGAGAATCTTCTGCCCGGCAATCTCGGGGTGATTGTCTTCGGGCGCATTGCCCGCCAGCACGTGGAGCAATGCGACGCGGCCGCCATACTTCTCGGCCAGATCACAGGCAATGGTAATTGCCTTCAACGCATGATCGGACCCATCGACCGGAACGAGAATGGTGTGCATCCGTCCATCTCCCGGGTTGGGGATTGCCTCAAATCAGAACACGCGCAGCGCCCGGACACGGGCTTTACACGCAAAGAGTAATGTCGCTCAGAAGCCCTTCTTGATCGAGCCGAGGATTCCCCGGATCAGAGCGCGGCCGATCTGTGTCCCGACGCTGCGTGCAATCGATTTCGCGAACGCTTCGGTCGTTGATTGCCGTCTGCTCGTCCTGCGCTTCTTTGCCGGCGGCTTCGGGATCGTCACACGATTGCGCCGCGCTTCCTTCTCGCGTTTCTCGAGGTCGCGCTGTTGTTCCTCGGCCTTCGCTTTCTGCTCGGCCCTCTTTGTCAGAATCTCGTAGGCAGATTCCCTGTCCTTGGCCTCGTCGTAGAGCCCGAGCACCGGGCTCTCGGCAATGACGTCCTTGCGTTCCTTTTTCTTGAGCGGACCAAGCCTTGAAGACGGCGGCCGGATCAGAGTGCGCTGAACGATGGACGGGCGGCCCTTCTTCTCGAGTGTCGAGACCAGCGCCTCGCCGACACCGAGTTCCGTAATCGCGGCGAAGGCATCGAATTCCTTGTTGGGGCGAAACGTTTCGGCCGCGGCCTTGACGGCCTTCTGATCGCGCGGCGTAAAGGCACGCAAAGCATGCTGCACGCGATTGCCCAGCTGACCGAGCACGGTGTCGGGAACATCCAGCGGATTCTGCGTAACGAAATAGACGCCGACGCCCTTCGACCGGATCAGTCGAACCACCTGTTCGACTTTCTGGATCAGCGCCTTTGGCGCCTCGTCAAAAAGCAGATGCGCTTCGTCAAAGAAGAAGACCAGCCGGGGCTTGTCCGGATCGCCGACCTCGGGCAGTTCTTCGAACAGTTCGGACAGCAGCCAGAGCAGGAAGGTCGCGTAGAGCTGCGGCGACATCATCAGTTCGTCGGCCGCGAGAATGTTGATGTAGCCCCGCCCGTCCCTTGTCGTGCGCATAAGGTCCGAGATGTCGAGCGCAGGTTCGCCGAAGAAGTGCTCGCCGCCCTGCTCCTCCAGCGTCAGCAGCCGGCGCTGGATCGACCCCACAGACTGCTTGGAAACGTTGCCGTACTCCGCGGTCAGTTCCTTGGACCGCTCGGCGACATTGACCATCAGTGCGCGAAGGTCTTTCAGATCGAGCAGTGCCAGGCCTTCCTCGTCGGCAACACGGAACGCAATATTAAGGACGCCTTCCTGTGTCTCATTAAGTCCCATGAGGCGTGACAGCAGAAGTGGGCCCATCTCGGAAATCGTCGTCCGGATCGGGTGACCCTGTCGCCCGAACAGATCCCAGAAGATGACCGGGAAGGCATCGAACGTGTAGTCGTCGAAGTCGATCGTCTTGGCACGCTCGGCCAGAAAAGGCTTCATGACGCCGGCGGCTGCAATACCGGAAAGGTCGCCCTTAACATCGGCGGCGAACACCGGAACGCCCGCATTGGAGAATCCTTCCGCCAGGATCTGGAGGGTTACCGTCTTGCCGGTGCCGGTCGCCCCCGCGACGAGTCCGTGGCGGTTTGCCAGTTTCAGGTTGAGTGTTTCAGGCTTGACGCTCTTGCCAATGAAAATCGTACCGTCTTCCAGCATTGCCGCTCTCTTCTCCATTTGGACCCGCAGGCGCGAAACTCTGATCGAGTTTTAGCGATAAAGCCACTGTGAAGGCAAACACGTCTTGAGAAGCAAACCAAGACAGGTCACAATGCGCCCCGCGTAGCGATCGGATCCGACAGCGAGGAGGCACACGTGCAGGAAATTATCGGGCGCGTGGCTGCTGTTGCCGGACTCGACGAAACTACGGCGCGCAAGGCGATCGCAATAGTCCTTGAACTGATTAAATCGGAAGCACCGGGAGAACAAGTGGACGCTCTGTTCACAAAACTTCAGGGTGCGGATGAACTGGCCGCCGAAGCCGGCGGCTCGGGCGGTCTGTTCGGGGCAATGGGCGGAGCAACAGTTGCGGCGTTCAGCAAACTCACACAGGCCGGTCTGTCGACCGGCCAGATGCAAGACGCCGGAAAGGAACTCATCCAGTACGCGAAGGAACAGGCCGGCGAAGATCTCGTCAACGACGTGATCAATTCAATTCCCGGTCTGGGCAAGTTTGTATAAGTTTGCGCGGCGGACCCGAATCATAGATTCATACTTTCACCCAGCATCAATCAGGGGAGCATAGTGAACCCATGGGCTATCCAATTATCGACATCGAAGGCATCGGACCGAGCTTCACGAAGAAGCTCAAGGCAATCGGGATCAACCGGACAGACCAGTTGCTTGAGCGCGCGGCAAAGCCGAAAGGACGCAAGGAACTGGCCAAAGAGAGCGGCATCGACGAATCCAAGATCCTGAAATGGGCCAACATGGCCGACCTGATGCGCGTCCGCGGTGTCGGCGAAGAGTATTCCGAGCTGCTGGAAGCGGCCGGTGTCGATACGGTCAAGGAACTGCGCAAGCGCAAGCCGGAGAATCTCGCGGCGGCGATGGCTGAAGTAAACGCGAAGAAGAAGAAGAAGCTGGTTCGCGTTGTGCCGGGCGAGAAGTCCGTGGCGAAGTGGGTCGCGCACGCCAAAGAACTCAAGCCGATGATGTCGTACTGATTAGCCGGAACTGCATTTTCGTTTCGAGGGCGCGGCCTGAAGGCCGCGCCCTTTCTTTATGCCGCAGAGCAGCGCACTCAGCTTTCGACCAATTGTCTACTTTGTCCCGGTTTCGCGTCGCAGCATTTTTTCGCTATAACCTGCTTCCAGACAGTGTCCCACCCGGTAGGGCGGTGCAATTATGAACGGGAGTTGGTCATGAGCGATCTTGCGCTCGGCGCGGAGTTTCCAGATGCCTCTCAGGAAGCATGGCTCGCCCTGGTCGAGAAGACGCTCAAGGGCGCCGACTTCGAGAAGGCCCTGACGACGACGACCTATGACGGCATCCGGATCGCTCCCCTCTACACAAATGCGGACGCGGTTTCGGAACCGGCGCTGCCGGGTTCGGTTCCCTTCACACGCGGAGCCGAGAGCAGCACCGACGCCGCCCTGCCCTGGCATATCTGCCAGAGCTTCGGTCACCCTGATCCGAAAACGGCGAATGCGGACATCCTGCGCGATCTGCAACGCGGCGTCACCGCGCTTGCGCTTGAGATCGACAGCAACGGCAATAGCGGAATTTCCGTGGCCAACAGGAGCGATCTCTCGGTTCTGCTCGACGGTGTCCTGCTCGACCTCGCCCCTGTGCATTTCAAGGCAGGCGACTCTGGAACCGCAATAGCCGCGCTGTATCTGTCTTATCTCTCAGAGGCGGAGACCGACGCAAACTCGATCAAGGGCAATCTCGGACTTGATCCGGTCGGGACACTCGCCAGGGACGGCATGTCCACCCATTCTGCAAGGCAGGGCCTCGCGCACATGGCCGACGCCGCAGCCCTGACCGCCGCCGGCTTTCCACTTCTGCGCGCCGCGTCGGTTGACACGTCTGCCTATCACAGCGCGGGAGCCAGCGAGGCGCAGGAGATCGCAACGGCGCTGGCGACCGGCATCACGTATCTGCGTGCCATGGAGGCCGCAGGGATCGATCTTGACAAAGCGGCCGGACAGATCGGCTTCACGATGGCTGCCGACGCGGATTTCTTCTCCACCATCGCCAAACTGCGCGCCGCGCGAACACTGTGGGCGGAAGCGACGGCCGCCTGCGGCATCCCGGGCGCGGCGATGGAACTCAGGATCGAGACGGCGGATCGTATGATGGCGACGCGCGACGCCTGGGTGAACATGTTGAGGACGACGGTTGCCTGTTTCGCGGCGGGTGTCGCCGGCGCGCAATCGGTTACCGTTCATCCCTACACGGCTGCACTCGGACTGCCCGACCGTTTCGCGCGGAGGATTGCGCGCAACACACAGGTCATTCTTCAGGAGGAGTCTTCGCTCGGACATGTCCTCGATCCGGCCGGCGGATCCTGGTACGTGGAGGCGCTCACCGCCGCAATGGCGGAAAAGGCCTGGGCCCTGTTCCAGGAAATCGAATCCGAAGGCGGCATCACGGAATCCCTGAAGGCGGGCGCGCTGCAGAACCGCATTGCAGAGGTCGCGGGAAAACGGGCAGCCGATATCGCCCGACGCAAGGTTCCGCTCACCGGCGTCAGTGAGTTTCCAGATCTCGAGGAGGACAGCGTCGACATCGCCGAGCTTGACCTCGAGAAGGAGCAGGCACTTTCCGCCGAACGACAGTCCGCCTTTCTTGCTTCGAGGGGGCAGGCTCCCGATCTGTCCGGCCTGCCGCAAGCTGACGGTGGCGCGTTGATGACGGCCCTCAGGAACGCCGCGAAAGCGGGCGCAACGGTTGCCGAAATCGTGGCGGCCACAAGCGATGACGCTGAGAGCGTCCCGGCCCTTCAGCCGCGACGGCTAGGCGACGGCTTCGAAAAACTGCGCGCCGCGAGCGACCGCTATCTCGCGGCCGAAGGCAAGAGGCCGCAGGTTTTCATGGCCAATCTCGGCTCCATTGCAGCCTTCACGGCACGCGCCACATTTGCACGGAACTTCTTTGCCGCCGGCGGAATCGACACCATCACGAATTCCGGGTTCGAGACGCCGGGAGAGGCTGCCGCCGCGTTCAGCGACAGCGAAGCGCGGCTTGCCGTTGTCTGCTCCAGCGACGCCGTCTATGCGGAGCAGGCGGAAGCTACTGCCAGTGCCCTGCGGGAGGCCGGCGCGGAGCATATCTGGCTCGCAGGATCACCGGGCGAAAGCCGTGAAGCGCTTGAAGCCGCCGGTGTCGGGACATTTATTCACGGCGGCTGCAATGTTCTCGATATACTGGAGAGGGCCTGGATACATTTCGGAGGGCCGGACGCATGAGCGCCATACCCGATTTTTCGTCGCTCGATCGACCAATACTGACGTCAGCCGGAGACGGCGACAACAGTGGCGGTTCCTGGCAGACGCCCGAAGGCATTGCTGTCCCAGCCAGTCTTCGCGGCCGAAGCCGATTTGCAGGGCCTCGACGCATCTGGACAGCTGGCCCGGCATCGCGCACCTTTCCTGCGCGGACCTTATCCGACCATGTATGTGCAGCAAGCCCTGGACGGTTCGCCAATATGCAGGGTTCTCGACCGCCGAAGCACTCCAACGCGTTCTACCGCCGCAATCTGGCGATGCAGGGCAGAAGGGCCTTTCGTCGCCTTCGATCTCGCCACCCACCGCGGCTATGACAGCGATCACCCGCGCGTCGCCGGCGATGTCGGCATGGCGGGTGTCGCGATCGACTCGATCTATGACATGCGAGACTCTGTTCGACCGGCATCCCGCTGGACAAGATGAGCGTCTCGATGACCATGAACGGTGCGGTTCTGCCCGTCATGGCGCTCTACATCGTTGCGGCGAGGAGCAGGGCGTTGCCGACAGAGAAGCTGTCCGGGACCATCCAGAACGACATCCTCAAGGAGTTCATGGTCCGCAACACCTACATCTATCCGCCCGAACCAAGCTCGATGCGGATCATCTCGGACATCTTCGCCTACACGTCGGAGAACATGCCGCGCTTCAACTCGATCTCGATTTCCGGCTATCACATGCAGGAAGCCGGCGCGACGGCGGATCTGGAGCTCGCCTACACCATTGCCGACGGCGTGGAGTATGTACGCGCCGGCGGGCGGCGACCGGCCTCGATATCGACGCAGTTCGCGCCCCGGTCTGTCGTTCTTCTGGGCCATCGGCATGAACTTCTTCATGGAGGTCGCAAAGCTGCGTGCCGCCCGCATGATCTGGGCCAAACTGCTGAAGGGCGTTCGAACCTCAGAACGCCCGTTCCCTGTCGCTGCGGACCCACTGCCAGACGTCGGGCTGGAGCCTGACCGCGCAGGACGTGTACAACAACGTGATCCGCACCTGCGTGGAGGCGATGGCGGCGACGCAGGGCCATACCCAGTCGCTGCACACGAATGCGCTTCGACGAAGCGCTCGCGCTGCCGACCGACTTCTCCGCCCGGATCGCCCGCAACACGCAGCTGGTGCTGCAGCAGGAGAGCGGGACGAACCGACCGTCGTCGACCCCTGGGGCGGCAGCTACTACGTCGAGCGTCTCACACAGATGCTCGGCGGAACGCGCCTGGGCTCATATCGCCGAGGTCGAAGAGCTTGGCGGCATGGCCAAGGCAATCGATGCCGGCATTCCGAAGATGCGGATCGAGGAAGCCGCGGCCAGGACGCAGGCCCGCATCGACAGCCGGCCGCCAGACCGTTGTCGGCGTGAACAAGTTCAGGCTCGACGAAAACGAGAATATCGAGGTCCTGAAGATCGACAACTCCGCGGTGCGGGCGAGCCAGGATCGAAAAACTCAACCGCCTCGCGGGAAGAGCGTGACGATGGCGCATGTGACAGGCGGCACTTGACGCCCTGACCGCAAATGCGCGGAATCAGGCGATGGAAACCTGCTCGCGCTTGCCGTCGACGCCGCCCGCGCCAAGGCGTCGGTTGGCGAGATCAGCCAGGCAATGGAAACGGTCTGGGGTCGCCACAAGGCCGAGATCAGGGCGATCTCGGGCGTCTACCGGGCTGAGGTTGGACGCACATGTCGGAAGCTGTCGATGCCTATGTTCGCCAACTGGTCGAGTCCTTCGAAAAGCATGAGCGGCCGGCGTCCGCGCATCCTGGTCGCCAAGATGGGCCAGGACGGTCACGACCGCGGCCAGAAGGTGATCGCGACCGCGTTCGCCGATCTCGGTTTCGATGTCGATATCGGCGCGCTGTTCCAGACGCCGGACGAAGCCGCGCGGCAGGCGGTCGAGAACGATGTGCATGTGATCGGGGCCAGTTCGCTGGCGGCGGGCCATCTGACGCTTGTGCCGGAACTCCGCGAAGAACTTAAGAAACTCGGGCGCGAGGACATCATGATCGTGGTTGGCGGGGTGATCCCGCCGCAGGACTTCGACGCCCTGCATGAAGCCGGCGCAAGCGGCGATCTTCCCGCCGGGGACGGTTATTCCCGAAGCCGCCGTCGATCTGCTCGAAAAACTCAGTGAACGACTGGGCTACCGGCCCGAAGCCGCCGAGTGAGATCAGCCGCCAGATGACAGGCAAGGATACGACGCGCGCCGTCCTCGATACGGATGCCTTTGTGGAGGGCGTGCGCGCTGGGCGACCGCGCGATACTCGGGCCGCGCCATAACCTTGATCGAAAGCCGAAACCGTGAGCATCGCGAACAGGCCAGCGCGCTTCTGCAGGCGCTGCTGCCCCATTCCGGCAAAGCGCACCGGATCGGCATCACGGGCGTGCCGGGTGTCGGCAAGAGCACGCTGATCGAAGCGTTCGGCCTCAACCTGACGAATGCCGGACACCGGGTGGCGGTGCTGGCCGTTGACCCCACAAGCTCTCGGTCAGGCGGCAGCATCCTCGGCGACAAGACGAGAATGGCGCAACTCGCCGGCAACGCCAACGCCTTCATCCGCCCTTCCCCCTCGTCCGGAACGCTTGGCGGCGTCACCCGCAAGACCCGCGAATCCATGATCCTGTGCGAGGCTGCGGGTTTCGACGTCGTGATCGTCGAGACGGTCGGCGATCGGCCAGTCGGAGACCGCCGTGGCCGACATGGTGGACTTCTTTCTGGTGCTCATGCTGCCCGGCGCCGGTGACGAGCTTCAGGGCATCAAGAAGGGCGTGCTCGAAATCGCGGACATGATCGCCGTCAACAAGGCGGATGGCGGTAACGAGGAGCGCGCACGCCAGGCCGCCGCCGAATACAAGGCGGCTTTCCATATCCTGACACCCGCCAGCCCGAACTGGCGCCCTCCGGTGCTGACGGTAAGCGGGCTCAACAATGACGGCCTGAACGGGATCTGGGACCAGATCGGTCTGCACCGCGAGAAACTGACGGACTCGGGCGAGTTCGATGCGCGCCGGCGCACCCAGCAGGTCAACTGGATGTGGGCGATGCTGGACGACAGGCTGATCGAGGACTTCCGGTCGAACCCTGCTGTCGGTGAACGGCTGCCGGAAATCGAGCGCGCGGTCAGCCAGGGCGAGCTTGCGGCAACGCTCGCCGTCGAGGAATTGACAAAGCTCGCAGGGCTCTAGACCGCTTTCATAACAGTCGGCGGAATGTCATGCAGCAGCGGCAATCTCCGGAGAAACTTCGGACAAGCGTGCACGCGCCGTGCCGCCGAGCACGCTGACCAGGACGAGGCGACCGCCGTCGATGAATGCCGTTTCGCCCTGCTCAACAATCACATCGTGACTGTCACCCAGCGTGATCCACAATGTTCCTTCGATACACTCGACAAGACGGTCCGTATCGTCATCGAAACGCAACAGATCGCCGCGGACCAGGTTAATCTTTTGAATCTGAGCAACCACAATTCGCCTCCTTTCAGGAGGGGGTGATCCCGGTTTGCTAGCCGTTAGCCGCGAGGCGGAAGGGAACAACCTCACCTTTTTGCGGTTTCCGGCCGTCGAGCTCACGTGTCGGCCCTTTGAGCAGGCGTGACGATCCATTGAGCGAACGTGCAAGCCATTTGCCGGTGACATCGAGGATTGCCCAGAATGCCTCCGACCGCTGGCGGTGCGCCGCGCGGATCGCGGCATCGATCTTGCCCTGAGTGACAATCGGCGCGAATGTGTTTGGCTTCTGCGACATTTGAATTCTCCTCGTTCCAAGGACTTTCGATTACTGGAAAATGGGCCTAAAACGCGCTAAATACAAAGGATGTTATCTCACTCGATAATTGAGAAAATCTCATGCATAGTGCTTTACCGGCCCTGAATGCGCTTCGCGCCTTTGAAGCGGCCGCCAGACACCTCAGCATGACCAAGGCGGCCGAGGAGTTGAGCGTGACACCCGGCGCACTGAGCCATCAGATCCGCGGACTCGAGGTGTTCCTCGGGATCAAGTTGTTCGAACGGAAGGTGCGGGCCATCACGCTGACCCCTGCGGGACGCATGCTCTATCCCGGTCTGCAAGGCGGTTTCGCCCAGATCCGCGATGCCGTCACAAGCCTGCATGGTTTCGAGAATGACAAGGTCCTCGTTGTCAGCACGCCGCCCGGTTTCACGGCAAAATGGCTGGCGCCGCGGCTTTACAGATTTTCAAGCGCACATCCCGAAATCGACATCCGGGTGTCGTCGTCGCTGTCCAACGCGAATTTCGTCACGGACGGCGTTCACATGGCGATCCGAAACCTGCCGAACGACCACGCCCCAATCCCCGGACACACGGTTGAGAAACTGATCGGCATGAACCTGATTCCGGTCTGCAGCCCGAAACTGGGCGCGACCTACGGCCCTCTCGACGACCCGCGGACAATTGCGCAGATACCTCTGATTCACGACGAGACCCTCGTCGGCAAGGTCCGGCTTCCCCGATGGCCTGAGGTCTTTCAGGCGGCGGGGCTGGAACACGATGCGGTCGACCGCGGCCTGCGATTCAATTCCGCCGATCACGCTCTGGACGCGGCGGTGGAAGGGGCCGGCCTGTTGCTCACCCACAGCATTCTTGCCATCGACGACCTCCGCACAGGACGCCTCGTTGCACCGCTTGACGTGAAAGTCGAATCCGGCCGGGGCTACTACCTGCTTTATCCGGACCTGAATGCGCAGCGTGCGAACGTCCTGTCTTTCAGGCGCTGGATCGAAGACGAGATCAGGGAGGTCAAGACGACCCTCTCTTCGATACGGGGACCAACACTGACCGGGCTTTAAGATAAGAAGCGCCGACCTAATGATTCATGCCGGTTCCGCGCACCGCGTGCGGCTGCTTCGGGCATGGCTGAAAATGATCAATAGTGTCATGTGCTTAAACGCTCCGCGCGAAAGTCTCTGGTAACCCGGCTTTGATACTCTCTGACCATGACTGTCACGAGACGTGGAATTCTGGGTACCGGCGCCATCGGTATGGGCGCGGCCGCGATTGCGGCGAGCAGCGCGACACTGACACGTGCCGCCGGATCATCGCCTGCCGTGTTGATGGCAACCGACTTCGGCGTGACGGCAGGAAGCGGCGACCAGTCGATCCCGCTTCAGGCCGCCATGAACGCCGCGATCGGACAGCGCGCGACACTGGTGCTGCCGGGAGGGCGGATCCTGGCCGGAGACCTTGCCGTCACCGGCCCGCTGGTCATGACCGGCGTTCCCGGTGCGACAGTGATTGAAGCCGTCGGCGGACGCGGCGCCATGCTGTCGGGGAACGGATCCGACGACGTTACAGTCAGTGGTCTGACGTTCGATGCCACGCGTCTGCCGCCCGCGATAAGCGAGGGCGGTCTCGTAAGCTTCGAGAATGCGCAGCGCCTCCGCATCGAGAATTGCAGGATCATCGGGTCTCCCGCGAACGGGCTCGTCCTTCAGGGGTGCAGCGGCGCGATATCCGATTGCGAAATCTCTGGCGCGCGCCTTGCAGCCCTCTTCTCGAACAATGCGGCCGGGCTCCTGATCACACGCAATCATGTCCGCGACTGCACCAATAACGGCATTCTTGTCTGGCAGTCGACCAAGAATGAAGACGGCACGATCGTCACCCAGAACAGGATCACCGGGATCCGCGCCGAGGACGGCGGCAGCGGTCAGAACGGTAACGGGATAAATGTCTTTCGCGCCAACGGCGTGGTCATATCCGACAACCGGATCACCGATTGCAGCTACTCGGCAATCCGGATCAACAGTGGCGACAACTGCCACATCACCGGCAACTCCTGCGAACGGCTGACGGAAACCGCTATCTACGTGGAGTTCGGCTTCGAGGGGGCTGTCGTCGCCAACAATCTCGTCGACACCGCGGAAGTCGGTATCTCGATCACCAACTTCAACGAGGGCGGCCGCCTCGCCGTGTGCTCGGGCAACGTCATTCGCAACATCGTGCCGCGTCCCGGCTGGCACGGCATCGGAATCGGCGCCGAAGCAGACACGGCCGTCACCGGAAATGTCGTGGAGAACGTACCCGACGTGGGCATAGGGCTCGGCTGGGGCCGCTACGCCCGCGACCTCTCGGCGAGTTCGAATATCGTCCGGAACTGTCGGATCGGGATTGGCGCGTCGGTGACCGGCGGCGCCGGTGCTGTATCAATCATCGGCAACACGATCTCCGGATCGAAGGCCCACGCCATCGCCGGCATGGAACGCGACAAGCCAGTGATCACTGATCTGGACTCGCCCGGATCCCATACGCGCAGGAACCTGACGGTGAACGGCAACGTGGTCTCCAAGTAATTTTTTCGCTGATTTATTCACAATATTCGCTATTAATACTATTTTTTGATCTCACTTACATTAATATATTTACATTTATTATTATTTTTATTACTCTGTGTTCGATTATTATCAAATACAGATGCAATCATGACTTCAAAATACTATAAACGCACGGCCTTCGGACTCGCAGCCTGGGCTTTGACGTTCGCTGTAGTCGTGCCATTCACGCTTCGGGCAGAGGCTGCAGATGGAGTGATCACTGGCGTCGAACTGAAGGTAAAGGGGCGCCTGACAAGTGGTCAAAACAAGAAAGAATGCAAAGGCCTCGCCTGTGAGGTCAAGAAGGATAAGGATGTCAGCGGGGGCATCTGCTTTGACGCCGACCGCTGTTTCGTTGCCTCAGACGAGACCCGTTTCGTGCAGGAAATCTCCCTGTTGGACGGCAGGATCGTCGCCGGCCGACGCCTCTATCTGCTTGAGACCGACGAGAGGGCCGAACGACATAAGGAACCTGACGAACTCGATCTCGAAGCACTGGCCCGGTATCGCGATGGCGTCATTGCAGTCGCTTCGCACTCGAATAAACGTAAGGAGTGCACGCCACAAGCTTCCCGTCACAACCTGTTCTATTTCAAACCCAAATTTGACGACAGCAAGCCTCGACAGCCTGTGGCCTCGCAAGCGACGAACCTCGACGATGTCATAAAGGGTGTTCCCGAATTGGCCGAACACCTGAACAAGCCATTGCAGGACAATGGATTGAACATTGAAGGCGCTGCCGTGCTTGGAAGCCGGCTCTACATCGGCTTCCGGGCGCCGGTGTCACCAAAGGACCCCCGCCGCGGATTTGTACTCTCATTGGATGCCAATGAAATCACGCGGGGAGTGGCCGCTAAACCGAAGCTGCATACGTTGCGGTTTCCCAAGGAGGGAACCGGCATCCGCGCAATGGAACCGTTCGCAGGCGGTCTCTTCCTGCTGACGGGTGCCTCAGGAGCCGCGGCAAGTAACGATCCAAATTGCAACAAGCCCAGCGATCACCTCAAAAATGCACCGGCGCTCTATTTCTGGAACACCACATCAACTGAGCCGAAGTTCATCGGTATTGTCGGCCTGCCGGAAAAGAAGAAACGCAAGGACGAATTCAAACCGGAAGGCTTGCTGCTGGTTCCCGGACAGCCTGTGAATGCACCCACGGTGAAGCTGATCGTCTTTTACGACGGCCCAAAAGAAGGACGACCGCATCTGATTGAGATTGCCTCGGAGGCGTTGCGCTAGGCCAAGAAATATGACCGCGCAGGGGTTCATCATCAGATCTCCAGCGGGCCCGCGGGCCGCATAACGCCGACCTCGGCACCCCGGCGATTGCGCAAGTGGGGCTCGAGCAGATCTGTCAGTCGCTCGACATCGTCTTCACCAATTGCACCGAACTTGCGCGCGAGCGCGGCCGTCACCACGTCGACCGCACGCTCGGCGCCGTCATCGCATTTGACTGTGAAACCCAGGCCGCGTTCCGGAAAAAAGCCGCAGAAAACGCCTTCGGCACCGTATTTGACGAAAGCCTTTTCAGGTACAGCCTCGATGAGCCTCGTACCGAAACCGCCGGTTCCGTCGATCATGAACGGATTGGCATAAACCGCTTCCGCGATCTTCCGGCAGGCTGCAAACCTGCTTTCGCTCAGTCCCTCCCCTGTCGCGTATTTGGCGAAGCCATGGGCCAGGCGCTCGATCGGAATCGCCCAGGTCGGTACAGAACACCCGTCGACACCACACGGCACGCTTTCCGCTTCAATGTCGCAGAGGTCTTCGAGAATGGCCGCAACCGCCTTCTGCACCCCATGCTCCCGGCCGATGTAACCACGCGTGGGAAATCCGGCATGCTTTGCGAAGGCCAGCATGCCGGCGTGCTTGCCGGAACAGTTGTTGTGGATCGGTGTCGGCTCCTCGCCGCTGTGGGCGAGACCCGCGCTGGCCTTGGGCGCTGTCGGCCATTGCGGACCGCATTCGAGGTCACCCTCGCTCAGGCCCAGCTTTCCCAGCATGGACCGGGCGGCAGCAACATGTTCCGGTTCGCCCCGATGCGACGCGCAGGCGAGCGCAATCTCCGCCTCGGTGAAGCCGAAGGCTTCGGCCGCACCGGCCTCGACAAAGGCCAGAGCCTGTATCGCCTTGATGGCAGACCGCGGGTAAATCGCGTGCGCGCAATCGCCGGCCTGCTCGATGACGGTGCCGGACGCGTCGACCACGGCATAAGCGCCGCGATGGACGCTTTCGACGATATCACCGCGCGTGACTTCAACAAGGATCGGGTTTGCGGACATGGATTTCCGGATTTGAATTGCCCCAAAAGAAGACGCCTCCAATAGAGGGTGAAGGCCGGAAAAGCAATGGCAGGATTAGCCCGAGTTTCCTTAAATCGCGGTGGCCGGGGGCTACCAGTGCGCGTCGCGGCCAAGCATTGATTTGCAGGTCCGCAGAAGTCCGGGAACATCAAACCGCTCCTCCGCAACAGCCCGCAGGATGCTTTCATCGGTCAGATGCGCATCCAGATCGCCGCGGAACGACTGTTTCCCCTCCGCCATGAGGTCAACCGGAAGCGGAGGTTCGTCGAGGACATCATTCAATGCGTCCGCAACATCGACGCAAGCGGCCTTGCTCACACGGCAGACGGGATCATCCGCTCTTGCCGCCAGGCCCCGGAGGCGCAGGGCGGATGCAAGTGTCCGCAACACCCGGGACCCCACCCACGGAAACAGCATTACGCCGTGTCCCGCCCTCACGATCGGTTCGGACCCAAGTCCGGCCTCCCGGTAGGCCTGCCTGGCCCCTGCAAGCAGCTCCTGCGCACATTCATCGAGGAACGCAGGCGTGTCCGCCTCCCGGTAGACGCCCTGCATCGCGGCAGCGACGACACCATCGATCTCACGTTCACCCTGTCCGAACATCTGGGCGCGCGCGCCGTTGCCGCCGGGAACAACTTCGACCGTGCGGGCGTTCTGATCGACGGAACGGATCTTCCAGGACCGTCCGGCAAGGACGATACTGCCGTCCGATGCGGTGACGGCCGCGCGCGCGATACGCCCGAGGTCATCGCCCTTGTGCGTGACGCGGAACGTGTCGCCGGTATCGAACACCGTGAAGAACTCATGACCGCCGACCAGCTTCTCGCCTCGTTCGCCGAGCAAGAGCGTTCCGTCGGGCGCTTGCTCAAGCAAGAGGGCCTGCTCCGAACCCATGGACCGCAGGAGGTTTGCGAAAAGCGCTGAATCGATTTTCGAGAATGGCCCGCTCCGGCAGAGCAGTTCGCAGAGCCTTTCGGCCGTCATGCCTTCATGCTGGGCAATCATGCTGAGGATCTGGTGCGACAGTGTCGGCAAATGCAGTCCGGGCGGCGGCGGCGGCTCACACCACCCGTCAATTAGCAGGGTCAGCATGGCGGTTGTCCGCACCAGATCAATCTGGAGCCTGTCGAGAAGACCGGCCTCCCCGCTCGTGTCCGACGCCGCAATATAAGTCCGCAGAACTGCGGGCTGGCCGGCGCGTCGTCCCGAGCGGCCGAGACGCTGCCGGAGCGACGCGACTGAAGACGGCGGCCCGATCTGGACCACGGTATCGACGTCGCCAATGTCGATTCCCATTTCCAGCGTCGATGTGCACACGGCCGTAACCGGCGCTCCTGGGTTGCGAAGGCGACTCTCGATATCCTGCCGGTGTTCCCGGGAGAGGCTGCCGTGATGCGCCTGGAATTCACCATCCACGCCGTTCCGGCGAGAGAGCTCTTCGAGAAGGCCGGTGTAGCGTTCTACGCTTGCGCGTGAACCGGCGAACACGAGATTGCGCTTGCCCCTGATCTTTTCGAACGCGTGCCCTGCGATCGCCGCTTCGACTTTCTCTTTCGACCCGTCTTCCTCGAGGCGATAGGCCTTGAGCTGTGTCTTCAGGAGCGCGCTGCCAGCGTCACCGGTCAGGAGCTTGACGGCCTTGCCATGGCCCGGCCTTAGGCCTTCCGCCGCAAGTGCCATATCGCCCAGCGTCGCCGAAAGACCGATCCTGTCGATGCTTCGGCCGGCCAGAGCATCCAGCCGGTGCAGGAGCGACTGCAAGTGGACGCCGCGTTCCGTTCCGATGAAAGCGTGAAGCTCATCAATGACGATTGCCTGAAGACCGCCGAACAGCCTCTCCGCCTCGGGTCCGCGCCGCACAAGCGTTGCTTCAAGGGATTCAGGCGTGATCAGCACGATGCCGGCGGGTGCTGCACGCGCTTTCGCCTTGCCGGCATCGCTGACGTCGCCATGCCAGGGATGGACCGGAATGCGGGCCCGCTCGCACAGACCCTCGATGCGGCCGAACTGGTCGTTGATCAGTGCCTTCAACGGGCCGACATAGGCAATCGCGAAGCCCTGCTTCACCGATCCCATTTCGAGGCATCGCGAAATCAGCGGCAACATGGCGGCTTCGGTCTTGCCGCTTGCCGTCGATGCCGAGATGATGACGTCACCGCCATCCAGAATCGCCGGAACAGCACGCTTCTGGATGTCCCTCAGGTCATCCCAGCCCTGGTCCCAGATCCAGCGCCGGACCGGCTCGGCGAGCTGTTCGTAGGCCGAACGCTCCGGCGCGCCGCGAACGCCCGTTTCCTCAGAGACGGAAGCTGGCCAGCTCATCGTCTGTATTCGCATTACCGGCCTGAACCACGCCGTCCAGGTCGAATGGCGGCTCCTCGCCCGGTTCATCCGCCTGGACGCTGACCTGGCCGAGGATTGTCTTCCAGTCCGTTCCGGGATTCTGTTCGAGCAGCGAGAGCAGATGGACGAACGCCTTCACCGTATTGCGCGGTGTCTGGAAATAGGCGGCGCCGATCTTCCTGTTGCAGTGATCCATGAAACCCTGAAGCGCCTTGTCCGGGAGCAGATACTGCTTCTCGTCGCCCCCGGCAAAGACGTGCCGGATGTTCTTCAAAAGGACGTAGAGGTCCTCCGGTGCCAGGTTCTGCAATCCGATGACCGGACCGGAGAGGTCGACCAGACCTTTCTGCTTGACCGGATTCACGGCGAGCCTGGAATGCAGGGCATCGTAGCTGTAAAGCCCGCGGCGCGTGTCCATGAGAAACTCGGGCGTGCCGCTGAGCAGGAAACCGATGTGGCCGGAAGACCCCTGCAAAACGTCGTTCAGCATGCGCAGCAGCTGCTCGTAGTTCGAACGCCGCGCCTGCGCATTGTTCAGACGATGAAGATTGACCATCTCGTCGAGCACGACGAGCAGTCCGTCATATCCGGCGAGCCGGACGAACTGCGCCAGCAGCTTGAGATAACCATAGACATCGGCATCGCCGATCACCGAGCGGACGCCAAGCGCCTTCTTTGCCTCGGATTTCGTCGAATACTCGCCGCGCAGCCAGCGCAGGGCTGCCGCCTGCAAAGCCTCGTCTCCCGCATCGAAACCGCGGTAATAGGCAATGATGACCTCGACGAAATCGAAGCCCGAAACCTGTTCGGTCAGCGGCGACAGCTTCTCTTCAATGTATCCGGCCGGGTCGCGCTGTGCCTCGCGTGCGGTCTTGACGGCATCCGAGATGAACCGCTCGACAATGCTGCGCAACGCCCCGCCATCCGGCTTGGAGCGGGTCGCCAGATTGCGCGTCAGTTCGGCATAGAGATTGCGCGCCTGGCCGCCAGTCGCATGAAGCCTGCGGTCGGGCGCCAGATCGGCCTGAAGCACCACCAGCTTCTTTTCGGCGGCGATCAACCTTGTCAGGTTCAGGAAGAAGGTCTTTCCCGCGCCATATTCGCCGACGATCAGCCGGAATGTGGCGCCGCCATCGGCAATATGCTCGATGTCGCGCACCATCTCGCGCACTTCACCGGCGCGGCCCACCTGTATATGCCGCAGACCCACATTGGGTACGACGCCGGCCTGCAGGGCGCGGATGATCGATTCACGCTCGCGCGGCTTGATCGGTTTCGCTTCCGCCATTCACTCCATCCAATTGCAAACTATCCAAGAGAGCCGCATTGATCGCGACCGTCTCGCCGTGCTCGACGATTTCATCTTCAAATTTCTCCAGAGCCCAGTCGTTCAGGGTCTCAAGCGCACCATCAGGCATGAGCTGACGTTCCCGCGCGAGTTGTTCGAACGTTTCGCGCGAAATCTCGCCGTGTTCCGCAATCCGGGCCAACAGGGACATGTGAGCCTGATCCAGTTCCGGACCCTCATCGGCTTCGGCCGGCTCACCGGCCACCGGCGGCACGTCCTGCTCCTCGACGAATACATCGCTCAGCAGCACCGCGACCTCGGCGGTATCGGACTCGATCGAGGATACCCGTCTCTCATCGAGAACAATGATCTGGGCCGACTCCTGAAGCCTGCCCTCCCCTGCAATTCCCTCCGTCGTCGTATCCGCTGTCCGCGATGCTGCCGGCACATCGGCTTCCGGCTGAAGCAAGGACGCATCCGCCGGACGCCAGGCCCCCAGCGACCGGTAAAGGTCGGTCTGCGGGATCTCCAGGCTATTGCAGATCTTCTCCAGCATCTCGACTTCCGCCGGATGGATGCGATGATCCGCCTGCACCATGCGCACGGCGTGGTCGTAGAGCTGCGGCCGCACCTCCGGGTCGATCGCCTTGAGTCGCCGGGTCAGACGGCCGTAGGCAACCGGATGTTCGGCAAGATGCGCGGCCCACGCCTCGATCATGGACCGCCCATTCCGGTCGAGGCCATCGAAACACCCTGCAAATTCCGTCAGCAGTTCCGATTCCTCATCCGCCACGTGGCCGTCCGCATGCATGAGTGCCGCAAGCAGGCTCAGGGTGAAGACGGCGTGGCCATAGGTTTCCGTCGGCGCATCAAGGCGTTCGAGCGTTTCCGGCAACGCGATCAGAGTCAAAATCTGGTCGGGCGTTTCCTGAAGATAGGCAAAGCGCGGGTCCGGCACGATGCCGACACTCCTGCATGCCAGCCGTTTCGACGTTTTGAGCAATTCACGCTTGAACGTCTCTTTCGCGGGAACTCCCCCGCTTTCCTCAATGAGCGCCGCGGCGGTCACCGAGCCGCCGGTTGCAATCGCACCACGTGCCCACACGGCCAGCGGATCGTCCGGACTTTCGACGGGTTCCGTGCCGATGTCCGCACCGTCGCCGGCCGGCTCGACCGCCTCCTCCAGATCCGCGTCAACCGTGATGTCAGAGACCGGCCGCAGGTGCTGCCAGCGCGCGTGGCTCCAGGAGCGGAACAGCATGATCTGACGCCACGCACATTCGACGCCGGTGACAATCCACTCGGCGGTCGTCCATAACAATCGCACGGCCTCAGCGGCGGCGAACGCCAAGACGGCGAGGCCTGTCCAGTATGCAGCCGTCTCGCCTGCAAGAAGCCCGTCACTGCTGACGACGATGCCCGACTGTATCGCGACCGCCACATAAGCAATCGCACAGGCGAGCAAAAGCAGGGCCGAGGACAACAGGAGTCCGCGGCCCGTCAGCAGGGCTCGTATGAATCTCTTCCGCATCATTGATCTAGTAAGGATCAATATGGGGCAGGAAGAGGGCAATTGAAGCGTTGTCACACTGTGGCAACGAAGTCGCCTTCAGAAACTCGCGGAATTCCTTGCTTCGGCATCAGGCGCAATGTGCAATTTCCCGCATTAGTTGCATCGATGCCACAACTGCGACCCTGCCGACACGGCAGTTCGGGGCCGTTTTGCGCGTGCGATTCTCTCAGGCTCCGATGCCGCGGTCGTAGTCCACCACGGTCGCATAACGCGGGTCGGCGTGCGCCTCCCAGTAGAGCGCGCGGATCCGAGTGGCGACCGGTCCTGGGACGCCGTCGCCGACGGCTTTGCCGTCAATCGACCGGACCGGCATGATGCCGCCGGCGGTGCTCGTGATGAAGACCTCATCCGCACCATCGAAGGCTTCCGGCCGCATGCGCTCGATTCGGGTCTCGATGTTGAGCCGGTCGGCCAGCTCGATGACCGTGCGCCGGGTGATGCCGAAGAAGATGTTGTCATCGGGCGTGAACAGGGTGCCGCCACGCAGCACGAACAGGTTGAAGCCGGCGCCCTCGGTGAGATTGCCATCGGTGTCGAGCAGAACCGCAACCTTGGCTCCCCGCTCGCCTGCCTCGAGGACCGAGCGGGTCAGGTCGCCCCACTGATAGTTCTTCACACGCTGATCGAATGCGGCGTTGGGCGTGCGCATGGCCGACGA
The DNA here is from genome assembly GCA_965275905.1 of Hyphomicrobiales bacterium. Classification (GTDB taxonomy): domain Bacteria; phylum Pseudomonadota; class Alphaproteobacteria; order Rhizobiales; family JAJFHC01; genus CBDAQD01. The sequence continues at coordinate 41,828 of CBDHYJ010000025.1, forward strand.
TACGGTGAGGTCGATGCCTTCTTCCTGCAGTTCCGGCGTCGCGATCCACATGAAGGGAATGCAGAAGCCGTAGAGTCGGTTGCGGCAGCGGAGCGGGTCGCGCGTTCCGGGCGGCAGCGTCCCGCGTGTCGCCGTGAAACTCACATAGGCATTCCTGAGACCGCTAAGCGCGACGAGGGATTCGAGCATGCCGGCAAGCTGGTCGCCCGAGTGCCCCGTGTCGAGGCCAAGCGCGGCACAGCTCTGCCGGAAGCGCTCGATGTGATCCTGAAGACGGAAGAAGCGGCCGTCCCAGACATGGACGACATCGTACGTGCAGTCGGACCGGATAAAGCCGAGATCGGTCAGGGGCACGGCAGCATCGGCCACCGGCACAAATGCCCCGTCGACATAGGCCGATCCATCGGCGAACGCATCCGTCCCGGGTGCCGGTTGGTCAACTGCAGCCATGAGCATCTCCCTTTCTTCCGGCGGGATGATAGCAGGCTAACCGCCAACACGCTTTGACGAAGACGCTGGTTCCCGGATCTGCGGTGCACCGTTTCACGCTGCACCGCGTCCGGGATGACAATGAAACAAACATGCCATCCCGTGTGCTGCGCAGCACGCAGTGGTGCGCCGCTAACACGGGATCCAGATAAATCCTGCGAACTTAAATCCTTCATGCCCGCGAAGGTGGGTACACGAGCATGACATTGACTATGGGGCGTCAAAGCAGGAGGCCCGGCACGCGTCAGGCGCGCCGGGCCTTCCCTGCAACAGCGGGAGGATTACTGCTGCGGCGTTGCAAGCGGGACGCCGTCGAGGGACTGGGCGAGACGCACCAGATTCACAAACTCCGCGCGGTGGCCGAATTCATCCTTGCCGCGGGCGTTGTTGGCCATCTCGATGATCCTGGCATAGCCGTAATCGCCGAGATAACGGCCGCTGCGCAGCTTCTGGCCGAAGGCGGCGACCGCGGCAGCGAAGCGCATGTCGGTGGAGAGTGTCTGAACAGAGTCGCGTTCAAGCGCGGTCGTAACCGGGATCTCCAGCAGCTTGCTCCTGTCCTCATTCGGCAGCTTGTAACGCATCTTGAGGAAGGCATATTCATTCGCCTTTTTGTTGTCCGACGCGGCCGGCGCGGGCGCCGGTTCAGCGGACTGGGCGGCGCCGTAGCGCAGCGGATTGACATAGGCCTGCACCGCCTCCTTGGGCGTGATCTCGTAGATCGCCGTTACTGTATGACCGGAGCCGATATCGCCCGCATCCACCTTGTCGTTGCGGAAGTCCTCCCGGCGCAGGGAGCGGGTTTCGTAACCGATCAGGCGGTACTCGGCGATGCGGCTCGGGTTGAACTCGATCTGGATCTTCACGTCCTTGGCGATCGGGTAGAGCGTCGAGCCGGCTTCGGTCACGAGCACCTTGCGGGCCTCGTTGAGGGTATCGATATAGGCCGCGTTGCCATTGCCGTTCTGGGCCAGCGCCTGCATCAGTGCATCATTGTAGTTGCCCTGGCCGAACCCCAGGACCGACAGGAAAACGCCGCTCTTGCGCTTGGTCGCAATGTAGGACTTGAGCTGGTTCCGGTCGGTGATGCCGACATTGAAGTCACCGTCCGTTGCCAGGATCACGCGGTTGACGCCGCCCTTCACGAAAGCGCTCTCGGCGAGGGCGTAGGCCTGACGGATGCCCTGCGCGCCGGCGGTCGAGCCGCCGGACCGCAACCGGTCGAGGGCCGCCAGGATCTTGTGGCGCTCGGAACCCTTTGTCGGCTCAAGCACCGTTCCGGCCGCGCCGGCATAGGTCACGATCGAGACCGTGTCCTCGGCATCCAGCTTGTTCACCAGGAGGCGGAACGCGTTCCTCAATAACGGCAACTTGTCCTGGCTGGACATGGAGCCCGACACGTCGATCAGGAAAACAAGGTTCGAGCGCGGCTTCTCGGCGGGCACGATCTGGTGGCCCTTGATGCCGATATGCATGAGCTTGGTGTGGTCGTTCCACGGCGTCGGGTAGACGGCAACGGTCGGCTCGAACGGCACGTCCTTCGACTCCGGTCTCGGGTAGTCATAGGAGAAGTAGTTGATCATCTCCTCGACCCGCACCGCGTCCGGGTTGGGCAACCGGCCCTGTCTGATCATCCGGCGCACGAAGGCGTAGGACGCGGTATCGACGTCGATCGAAAAGGTCGATACCGGCTCGCGCGTCACGGTCTTGACCGGATTGACCTCGAATTTCTCGAAGGCGTCGCGGCTCTGTTCGCGCGGCTGGATACGCCCGTCGGGTTTCGACGGCGGCGCGATGACGCCGCTGCGCGCGGCGTTACGGACTGCGGCGATGCGCCCGCGGGACTGTTGAGACAAGGCCCGGCGGAACGCCTTTTTGGCGCGCGTTTCGGCAAGGCCTTGACCCTGAATTGCGCCAGGCGACGCGGCGTCGGCCAATGGCTGCATGACGCTCAGCGCTCCTCCCGGTGCCGGCGGGGCCGGTTCCGGCGCGGCGGCCAGCATTTGCGGCTTCTCGGCCGGCGCGGACACGGCCGGAACGGGATTGGCCGGCGGCGCGGCGGAGGCGACGTCCACGGCATCTTCCTCGCGGGCGAGTTCCGCCGGCTTCGGACCGGACTGGTCCGGACGGGCGGCACGGCGGGCGACTTCCTTAGACGGCGCCCGTTCGGTTACCTGCTTGGCCGGTTTCGACGACGTGGCGGCGTTGCCCTCGACCTGCTCGGTCGCCGCCTCGACGACCGCGACTTCCTGCTTCTGCTCGGCCTCGGTCAGATCGACGCCAAGTTCCTGCGACCGCCACCACGCCGGGTTCTGGACGAAGTGGACGGCGACCGGCGCAAGCAGAAGGCTGGCGGCGACGGCGCCCAGGGCAACACGTTTCTCCATGACTGAACTCCATGTCAGATTCTTAAACACGGAGGTAAGACGGGAAAGCAGTCCGGATCCTTGGGACGCGGTCCGGATATTTTTCCGTTCAGCCTGCTGTCCGGCGTCGAAGGCGAGCATCGCAGCGTCGAGCGCACGGGCGCGCGCCTCGGCCGCGGGCTCGGACGCCGCAATGTCTTTCAGTCTGTTCAGGTCTCTGTCGTCCATGGCTTCAGCCTTCAAGGAGACTCTTCAGTTGCTTCTTCGCTTCGTGAACATGCCAGGACACCGTGCTTTCCGCACAATCCATGACACGTGCGGCCTCAGCATGGCTGAGGCCTTCCGCATAGGTGAGGAGGACCGCGTCGCGCTGCTTGTCCGGCAGACGCCGGACGGTGCGCCACAGTTCCCTCATTTCAAGTTCTTGCTCGGGATCGCCCGAAACGGGCTCATGACCGCCGCAACCGCAGCCGTCGAGCGCGGCGGCGTCGCGGGCGAACGTCGTGGCATGCTCCGCGCGCCGCGCCCGGGCGCGCTGGAGATCGCGCACGGCGTTCAGGGTCACGCGGTAGAGCCAGCTTGAGAACGCCGCCTCGCCCTTGTAGCTGCGGATCGCGGACGCCAGCTTGATGCACACGTCCTGCGCGATGTCTTCCGCGTCGGCCTTGTCGCCGCACCATTTCCAGGCGATGCGGAAAATCGATGCATAGTGGCGCTCCACGAGAGCCGCAAAGGCCTCGCGGTCGCCGCCTAATGCCTGATCGATCAGGCTCTGGTCGCTTCGGTCTCGCATCGGTTTCGTCAGGTTAGACGCGGGCGCGCGCGATTTCCTTGGGAGAATAGCTGAAAAAATTCGTGCGGACGGCGATTTGCCGGAAATCCGCGGTAAACCGAGGCACACAATTTGGGGGATCGGATCAACATCCGCGAAAAATGGCTGGGGCGGGAGGATTCGAACCTCCGAATACCGGTACCAAAAACCGGCGCCTTAACCGCTTGGCCACGCCCCATGAATGCCGTCATGCCATTGCAACAGAACTGCGACGGGATTCGGGTGCGGAACATACTCCCAAGGCCGCGGCCGCGCAATGGGTCAGGCCCGAATTTCCTTGGCCATTCAGCGTTTCATCGGTTGCGGAAGCCGCCGCCGGGCGCTATAACACGCCCCGCTCAGATGTCGGAGTGTGGCGCAGCCTGGTAGCGCACCTCGTTCGGGACGAGGGGGTCGCAGGTTCAAATCCTGCCACTCCGACCAAATTTCCCCATTCAATCAAGATCCAAACTGCCAGTCGGACGGATCACGCGGACCGGCCGCGACGTTTCGCGCGCAAACTTCGTCGGTCTCATGACCCGTGCCGTGGGTCCGCAGGCGGAATGGGCACGCCGGGTTGCGAACACCAGATGACCTGCCTTCGCGCCGTCTTCAATTCGCACGATATGCGGACCGTCTGGGGCTGAGATTGCGATTGATCGGGAGAGCATTCTGGCCGCGCGAAAAAAAGCGGAGCCCAAAACAGAGAAAGGCGGGACTGCGCCGAAACGCGATCCCACCTCCCTGTGTCCAGTCCAGTGGCCTGAACCCGAAGGCTCCAACCGCCGCTCTGAACGTCCTCATCATGCCACATCCGCAGCCTTGGTCCAGCAGCGGAATCCGGTTGTCCACACACCGTCCACAGGAATGTGCCGCCGGTGCTTTTTTGCTTGCGTTGTGGGGATTTCAAGGATGCGCCGGACGGGAACCGGGGCGCCAAAACAGAGAAAGGCGGGACTGCGCCGAAACGCGATCCCACCTCCCTGTGTCCAGTTCAATGATCCGAACCCGAAAGCTCCAATCGCTGCTCTGAACATCCTCATCATGACACATCCGCGAGCGCGTTCCAGACCGGAATCCGGTTATCCACACGCCGTCCACAACTCTGTGTCAGAGCCGCTTTTTTGCTTGCGTAGTAGGGATTTCAAGTCTGCGCCGGACAGGAACCGGGGCCCAAAACAGAGAAAGGCGGGACTGCACCGAAATGCGATCCCACCTCCCTGTGTCCAGTTCAGTGATCCAAGCCCGAAAGCTCCAATCGCCGCTCTGAACATCTTCATCATGACACATCCGTCAGAGCGGTCTATCGCGATTTTCGGTTATCCACACACTGTCCACAGCTTCGTTGCGGCACGCCTTTCCAAGCGCTCAGCAATAGCGCTCCACACCAACGTTCTGGACGTCCGAATAGCGGTCGCCGTGGGCGAAGCCGCAGGGCAGGATGCGCTCGATTTCAGCCAGATCGTCTTCGCTCAGATCAAGAGCTGCGGCCGCGGCATCGTCCTCCAGATGCGCGGCCGACCGGGTTCCGGGGATCGGAATGAGATGGTCGCCGCTGCGCATTGTCCAGGCGATGGCCAGTGCGGCGGGTGTCGTGCCGCGGTCGGCGGCGAACGCCTTGAACGGCTCGACCGCCTTGATGTTGTAGGAGAGGTTCGGCTCGATAAAGCGCGGGTTGGGCGCACGGAAATCCCCCTTGCCGAAGGTTGACGGGTCGGGCGTGTCGGCGGTGAGGATGCCACGTCCCAGCGGGCAGAACGGGACGAAGGCCGCGCCGACTTCCTTGCAGGCCTGGATGACGCCGAGTTCCGGCTGGCGGGTCCACAGGGAATATTCGCTCTGCACGGCCATCACGGGATGAACCGCATTGGCCCGGCGCAGTGTCGACGGCGCTATCTCGGAAAAGCCGATACCGCCGATCTTGCCCTCCTCCTTGAAACGCACCAGCGTCTCCATGACATCCTCGACCGGACGCGACTGATCGCGTCGGTGGATGTAGTAGAGCGCGACATGCTCGACGCCGAGGCGGCGGAGCGAGCCTTCAAGGCTTTCGCGCAAGTGCTCCGGGCTGTTGTCGAAAAACCGTTCGCCGGTTTCCGGGTTGCGCCGGATGCCCGCCTTTGTGGCGATTGTGAACCGGCCCGGATGGTCCTTGATGAACGAGCCGATCACCGTTTCCGAAACGCCGTTGCCGTAAACGTTGGCGGTGTCGAGAAAGTCGATGCCGAGATCGAGCGCACGGGCGAGCGTGGCGTGGCTTTCGGCCTCGTCGGTGGGACCGTAGGAGCCGGCAAAGCTCCAGCACCCAAGCCCGACGGCACTCACCAAAGGTCCGTCTTTTCCCAAGGCACGTTTCTGCATGGCACTTCCCTCTTCCCGGTACGGTTCACGACCGGCCTTTATCAACCTCAGGCTTCATTCGGTCCAGAGGCAATTTCGGCAGCCGGAATCAGGGGATGAAGAGAGTCGCTCTCAACGCGAGTCGGGAGATGTGAGAATTCGGTTCAGGCTTGCGCCTTGCCGGGGGCCGGACGCCAGCACATCGGACCGTAGGACAGAACGAAGAGGGCAAAACCCGCCGACCAGAGGACGCCGCCCAGCATCACCGTCGACAGATAGTCGAACGGCAGACTCGACGCCGCCACCCGGAGAACCGCACCGGCGACAACCGCCAGATAGATCAACGCCGTGATCCGGTCGGCGCCAAGCGGGCGGCCGCTGTGCCCGAGGATGGCGCGTGTCATGACGGCCATGGTCATGGTGCCGATCGCGCCGGCGGTCAGTGCATGCAGCGCGGAAGATGCCTCGATCGCATCGGGCACAAGGATCGCGAGCGCGGTCAGGGCGAACCAGACCGGGAGCCAGAGATACCCGACATGCAAAATCCAGACGAGCGGTTCCGACACCGTGCGCCAGCCATGCCATCGCGCCATGCGAACGAGCAACGCCGCAGCGGCGAGACCGCAGACAAACCCGGTCAGCACATGGTCCGGGGCAATGATCCAGGCCACCGCCGCGACCACGGTGACGCCGAGAGCGGCCTGGTCGAACGCATCGAACGGCGCGGGAAGATTCGGGTCGCCTCGCTTCGACAGCCAGTTGCGCGTGAAGCTCGGCACGATCCGCCCGCCGACAAGCGCAATGAGGACAGAAACGATACCGAGTGCCGCGCGTTCGCTCCAGGATGTGTCGCCACCGTTAAGGACCTGCGCATGGTGCGCAATGTTGGTCAATGCGAGCAGCGTAACCATGATGCATATGGGCAGGTTGCGCATGTTCTTCCCGGCAATGATTTCCCGCCAGACGATGGCGGCAAAGACCACGAGGAATGCCGCGTCGACGAACGCCGCCCCTTGCGGCCACACCGGCGATACCGCCATGGCCAGCCGGCCCGCGAGCCAAAGGACCGTCAGCATGACAAGCGGCTGACCGGCGACCGGAAGCCGTCCGGTCCAGTTGGGAATAGCCGTCAGCAGGAAGCCCGCGATCACGGCGGAGAGATAGCCGAAGATCATTTCATGGATGTGATGGGCGCGCGCATCGAACTCCGGCACAACCGTCCAGCCGGAATGAAGCGCAATCAGCCAAAGCGGCATCGCGATCCCGGCGAACAGACCCGCACCCAAAAAGAGCGGGCGGAAACCGCGCTCGAAGAGCGCTGGCCCCTGATGATCACGTATGGCTTCGGCGGATGTCGGCACGGCGACACCTTCCCTTGTCAATGCGCTGAAAGCGGCCCAACTCGGCGGCGACGCGCAGTTGTCACCCGACATTAACAGAGACGCAAATCAGGGACGACGGCCGCGGTCAGGACGAATCCGCGCAGCTCATCGATCATCGAGTCTTCGCGCGACGTTTGTCTGCCATCCCTTTGATTTCATGGCAAAAAATGACTCACCTGAAGTTCAGCGAGAACATCAACCGGACACGCTCAGTCGTCTTTGCTGCGCGGTGGCTCAATCTGGGCATAGTCGCATAGGGCATCGACCATGGTAGAAAAATCGGCCCCGCCGTAGCCGCGCGCACGCGCCGACGAGAACGCTTCGCGTGCCGCCGCCGCAACAGGCACCGGCACCCGTCCCGTGTTGGCCGCGCCGACGATCAGGGTGAGATCCTTGTGGGCGAGGTCGATCGTGAAGCCCGGTTCCGTATCGCCCGCCAGTACCTTGTTCGGCCAGTTGACCTTGAGCTGGCCGTTGGTTGCGGTGGTGCCGTGAATGACCTCGAGTGTCGTCTCCAGATCCAGCCCGAACCGCTGCGACAACGCCAGGGCTTCGGCGTTGAGCTGACAGGACACGATCGCGAGGTAATTGTTCACAAGCTTGGTGCGCGTCCCTGCCCCGGCAGGACCGCAATAATGGATTGTCGTTCCCATGGCTTCGAGCAGCGGTCGGATCTCGTCAAAGTCCTCGCGCTCGCCGCCGACCATGAACAGGCTCTCGCCGCGTTCCGCATGCCAGGCCAGTCTTCCGATCGGCGCATCGACCGCGCGAAAGCCCCGCGCGCCGGCCTCATTGTGCAGCTTGTCCGTCATCTCCGGCTCGACAGTGGAGAGGTCCAGTACCAGGGTGCCCGGTTCGGCATGATCGAAGATACCGCCCGTTCCCATGATGACCTCATCCACCTCCCGGCCGGATGGCAGCACCGTGATGATGATGCTGCATTGGGCCGCCACTTCAGCGGCCGTATCAGCCGCCGACGCACCGAGCGAAACGAGGTACTCGACGGGTTCGGGACGGACATCGCAGACCACGAGCTGGAAGCCCTTCTGTGCGCATTGCGCCGCCATGCCGCGGCCCATGGCGCCCAGACCGATGAAACCGACTTTCCGATCCTTCAAATCCAAGTTTCTGTCCCTTTCCAGTCAGTCATTGCTTTCACCAACGCGGTGCCGCCTTCGCAGTGGCGATGCTCAAGTAAATTCGGAAGATGAGGATGGGCCAAATCCGTCAGGCGTTCAACGGACTTGGCCGGGCATATGATACGTCAGCCGGCGGGATCCGCATCGAGGACATCCTGACGGTGCGGGATCGGATCGATAGCCCCGTAACCGGCAACGGTTTCGCCGGCGACGCGGACCGCGCGCCTGGCGGCAATGAACGGATCGCCGGTCTCCACCAGGTAAGCTAGAAACGCGCCTGCAAACGCATCACCCGCTCCCGTCGAGTCGACCGCGTCGACCGCTGTGGGCGGAATCAGTTCCCGGCGATCGGCGGTTGCCACGAGTGCGCCTTTCGCACCCAGTTTGAGCGCGACCAGAGACGGGCCGAGATCGAGATAGAAGTTGACGATTGCGTCCGGATCATCGTGTCCCGTCAACAGCCTGCTGTCGTCGAAGCTGGGCAAAGCGATATCTGTTTCCGCCATTGACGCGTGGATTTCCGACCGCGCCGTGTCGAGCGGCCACAGTTTGAGCCGCAGGTTCGTGTCATAGGAGACAAGCGCGCCTGCATTGCGTGCGACCGACATGCCGCGCCATACGGAGTCCCGGGCCGTGTCGCTGATGGCCTGTGAGATTGCCGAGACGTGCAGGATCGACGTACCGGCCATGTAATAGTCCGGCACTTCGCCGGGCACGTAGCGGCTGGCAGCCGAGTTTTGTCGATAATAGATGAAGTTGCGCTCGGACTCGTGCGGGATGACGAAGTAGATGCCGGTACCGGCGTCCCGACGTCTTATGATTGTCGATGTGTCGACCCCCTCCTTCGCCCACAGGTTCATGAGGTCGTCACCGAATTCGTCCTCACCAAGCGCCGTAACGTACCCGGTGCGGGCGCCCTGCCTCGCCGCCGCGACAATCGCGTTCGATGTGTCCCCTCCGAAACCGGGCCTGTAGTACGTGCCGATGGCGGGATCGGTCGCTCTGACCAGTTCGACCATCGCCTCGCCCATCGCAACGACGTCGAACCGACGGTTTTTCGGGATCCAGTCAGCTTCCCACGACATCGAGCACCTCGCGTGCCGCGCCAATGATTGCGTCGTCGTCGCGGGCGATCAAGGAAGCCTCATTGACCAGCTTGCCGCCCATTCCGACGCAAAATGCGCCAGCCTTCAAATAAGCATCGACTTCACTTACACCGATGCCGCCGGTCGGCATCAGATTGAGTGTGGGGAAGACCGACTTTAACGCGCCAAGGAAACCGGGGCCACCGAGTTGTGCCGCCGGGAATACCTTGACGCCCGCGCATCCCAGATCGTGTGCCGCCGCCACCTCGGTCGGAGTCGCAGCGCCCAGAAAACAGGGAATATCCCGTCTGATACAGACCTGTGCCACGTCCGCACGGACCGCAGGGGAAACGATGAATGCGGCGCCGGCATCGATGCAGCGCTCCGCATCATCGGCCGTCATGACCGTGCCCGTACCGATAATCGCGTCGCCCCGCGCCGCCAGGGCAGCGGTCGCCTCGACCGCTCCTGGTGTGGTGAGTGTCATCTCAAAGATCCTGAAGCCCGCATTCCGCAGCAGTTCCACAGCCCGTTCGGCGGTTTCCCGTGCCCCCGTGCGCACAACCGGGACCACGGTCGCCTGTTTCATAACATCGACAATTTCTGCCACAGACTGCTCCCCGGCCTTCAGGCCGGCACATTGCCGGCAGACGTTTGACTGGCCGCGATAGTGCGCATCACACCGCGCAGTTCCGCCAAGCCTTTCAGGCGCCCAACTAGCGAATAGCCGGGATTCGTCTGTTTGCCAATATCATCGGCCAAAAGATGGCCATGATCGGGCCGCATCGGGATCTCGCTGTCGGCGCGGCCCATCTGCTTCCGCCGCGCCTCTTCCTGCATCAATTCGGCGACTACCCCAATGATATCAATATCCCCGTCCAGATGCTCCGCCTCGTAGAATGAGCCGTCCGCCTCACGCCTTATGTTGCGCAGATGAGCAAAATGAACCCTCGATGCGAATCGCCGGGCGATGGCGACGGCGTCGTTCTCGGGCCTTGTCCCAAGAGAGCCAACACACAGTGTCAGCCCATTCGAATTGTCGTCAACAGCCTCGAGAATGAACGCGATGTCTTCCGCAGTCGACACGATGCGCGGCAATCCGAACAGAGGGGTCGGGGGATCGTCGGGGTGAATGCAGAGGAGAACCCCCTCTTCGGCCGCCACCGGCACGACTTCGGCAAGAAAATCCTTCAGATTGCCCCTCAGGGATCCGGCGTCGATTCTGTCATATGCCTGGAGCAGTCGCCGGAACTCCCCGCGATCGTAGGTCGCATCGCTGCCCGGCAGACCGGCAATGACGGTTCGCTCAAGGTCGGCGATCCTGTTTTCAGACATTTCCGCAAAACGGTCACGGGCCGAGGCAATGACGTCATCGCTGAAATCGGCCACCGCACCGGGCCGTTCGAGGATATGGACATCGTAGACCGCGAAATCGGCGCGATCGAATCTTAGCGCGTATCCCGTACTCGGCAACCGCCAGACAAGATCCGTGCGGGTCCAGTCGACAATGGGCATGAAATTGTAGCAGACAGTCCGGACACCGGCAGCTGCGACAGCTTTGAGAGATGATTTCCAGTTGTCGATGTATCGCCGGTAGTCGCCCGAACGCGTCTTGATGCTTTCGTGAACCGGGATGCTCTCCACGACCGACCAATCCAGACCGGCCGCATCAATTATGGCCTTGCGCTCGGCGATGTCCCGTTCAGACCAGGCTTCGCCGAGCGGGACATCATGCAGGGCCGTGACGACACCACTGGCGCCAGCCTGTTTTGCATGATCGAGTGTGACGGGATCGTCAGGCCCGAACCAGCGCCAAGTCTCCTTCATGAACTCATGCCTCGTCGGTTTTCGCCGAGTCTCTCCTGTCCGGCACTAGAGCAACTGATGCCGCCATTCGTCAATCACACGACGGGCGCCAAGGCGAATCAGGCGATCAAGCCAGGTGCTGACCGCCTCTTTGAATGCAGGGTTTGCCGGAAGATCATCGCCGAAAACGCCGGTGAGCCCGAGCAGGGCGTTGGTCAGCGCTTCCGCATCGCGACCCGCGGCGTGGGCGCAGGCGGCAATCTGCGGCGCGAGCGGATCGGAAACCGGATAAGGATTGCCACGGTGATCGATACCCGTCACGTATTGCATCCAGGCGGCTACCGCCAGTGTGATCCTGTCAATCGGCGCGCCCGAGGCAATGCGCTGTCTCGCCGCCGACAACAGGCGTTGAGGAATTTTCTGCGAGCCGTCCATCGCGATCTGCGAAAGCCTGTGCCGCAGTGCGGGGTTGCGGAAACGCTCAATCAGGGAGGCCTTGTATCCGTTGACATCCGCGTTCGGCGGCACGTCCAGTACCGGCGTCATTTCCTTGTCCATGAACGCGCGAATGAGGCCCGCCATATCGGAATCCGTCATCGCATCCGACACGGTTTCAAAGCCCGAAAGCGAACCCAGATAGGCGAGCGTCGAATGGCTGCCGTTCAGGAGCCGCAGTTTCATTTGCTCGTATGGTTCGACATCGGAGACCAGCTCGGCACCGGCTTCTTCCCAGACAGGTCGGCCCTGCGAAAACCGGTCCTCGATCACCCACTGCGTGAAGGGTTCGGTCATCACCGGCCAGGCATCCCGAAGACCGGTCAGTTGCCCGACAAGCACCCGGTCCTGTTCAGTGGTTGCAGGAACGATGCGGTCGACCATGGAACTCGGGAAGGCAACTTCACCGCCAATGTAAGCGCCCAGATCCGGATCACCGAGTGCCGCCATCCGGCTCACGATACGGGCCGTCGTCAGGCCATTCGCAGGGAGGTTGTCGCACGAAAGGACCGTGAACGGGGAAATGCCGCGTCGTCGACGCCTGTTCAGGGCCTCGACCAAAAAGCCCGGCGCGGATCTGGGCGTTTCAGGAGTGGCCAGATCGTGACGAATATCCTCATGATCCTCATCCAGTTCGCCGGTTGCCGGATCGTGGCAGTAGCCCTTCTCCGTCACGGTGAGTGAAACGATGCGAACGGCGGGATCGGTCATGCGCGCGAGCAAGGCGTCCGGATCTTCCCGAGCCACCAGAACATCGCGCACGCCGGCAATCACCCGCGCGGTATCGCCGGCACCGGACCTGGTGACGACAGTGTAAAGGCCGTCCTGCGGTTCGAGTGCGTCCCGGGTGCTGGCACTGCGAAGGCTTGCCCCGACGATGCCCCAGGCTGGATCACGGTGGAGAATATCGTTGGTATAGACCGCCTGGTGCGCGCGATGAAATGCGCCGATGCCGAGATGAACGATGCCGCAGGAGACATCGGCCGGGTCAAAGGCCGGTGTCACAACGCCAGACGGCAATCGGTCGAGCGTTTCTGATCGCAACCGCTCCATCGTTCAACCGCCAAACAGACGGGGCAACGTCATTGACACGGCGGGAATGTAAGTCGTGATCATGAGTGCAAAGAAGATTGCCAGGTAAAAGGGCCAGATCGTCCTCACCGTGTCCTCGATCCGGATCTTGGCAACGGCGCAACCGACGAACAAAACCGACCCGACCGGCGGTGTCACAAGTCCGATTCCGAGGTTGATCATCAGAACGATGCCGAACTGAACCGGATCCATCCCGAGTTCCGTCACGATGGGCAGAAAAATCGGCGTTGTGATGACGATCAGCGGCGACATGTCCATGAAGGTGCCGAGGAACAGCAGGATGATGTTGATGATGAGCAGGATCACAATCGGGCTGTCCGAAATAGATCTCAGAAGTTCGAAGAGCTGCGCCGGCACCTGATTGAGTGCCAGGAGCCATCCGAACGCCGCAGCCGTTCCGATGACCAGCAACACAATGGCGGTCGTCTTCACGGCGTTGACCGTGGCAGTCCAGAACGCTTCGAGCGAGAGGGAGCGGTAAACGAACGTGGTCACGAGGATGGCGTAGATTACCGCGATGGCCGAGGACTCGGTCGCCGTGAATATGCCCGAAAGCACGCCTCCGACGATGATTATCGCGGTCATGAGGCCAGGCAGTGCGCCGACGAAACTCAGCAGCAGGGCCGTCCAGCCCGGGAACGCCTCCGCCGGATAGCCGCGCTTGATCGCGATCACATAAGTCGCGGCCATGAGACAGAGTCCGGCAATCAGTCCGGGAATGAAGCCTGCGAGAAAAAGCGACGCCACGGAAACCGTGCCTCCGGCGGCTATGGAATAGATGATCATGTTGTGACTTGGCGGCACTGTCAGACCGATCGTTGCCGAAGTCACGGTTACGTTCACGGAGTAGTCGTCGTCATAGCCGCGCTGGCGCATGACGGGTATGAGTGTCGATCCGAGCGCCGAGGCGTCCGCCACCGCCGAGCCCGAAATGCCGCCGAACAGCATCGACGCAAATACGTTCATGACGCCCAGACCTCCCCGAACGCTGCCGATGGCGGCCGCAGCCAGCTTCACCAGACGATCAGCTATGCCACCGTGCAGCATCAACTCGCCGGCATAGATGAAAAAGGGTATCGCCATGAGCGCGAACACGTTCATGCCGGCCGACATGCGCTGGAACACCACGAGCGGCGGCAGATCCATCCAGAATACGGTGGCGAGCGACGACAGCCCGAGCGCAAAGGCAACCGGAATGCCCAGGATCAGGAGTGCAAAGAAGGATCCAAACAGCACAAGCAGGGTCATACTGCCGGCTCCTGTTGACCGGTAAACAGACCGGCGATGTGTGCGGCGGAGAACAGCACGATGAGTGCGCCCGCTATCGGGAACGGCAGGTAGCTCAGGCCAGTCGGCAGACCGAGTGTTGGAATGACGTGAGTCCAGGTCGACCTCACAAGCTCGAGCCCGTAGACGATCATGGCTATGCCGAAACCGGCGACCGCAAGATGGATGAACAGTTCGAGCAGGACGCGCACCCTGCCCTTGAGTGAGTCACGCAGGATGACGAGGCCGAGATGAAACCCCTGACGGACACCGACGGCGGCGGCCAGCAGGATGTAATAGTTCATTAGGAACAGCGAAAGGCGTTCCGACCAGTGCGGGGTATCGTTCAGCACATAGCGGCCAAAGATCTGCCAGCCGATGACGATGGTCATCACGACGAGGCCGGAGGCAGCGAGCCAAAGCGCGGCAGTCGAGAGCCGCTCAAGCCCGGTCTGAATTCGCGTCAACATCGGCTGCTCCCCGGATAGCTGGTAACGCATTGGTCCCCGAAGGAGAAGCCGGTGGCAGGCACCGGCTTCCCAATCCAGTCGTTTGCCGTGACGCTGACCCGCGTCACGTCCGTCGACCTCACTTGTGGTTCTGGATGCGTTCCACGAGGCTCTTGAGCTCCGGCGTGGAAGCGAACTTGGCGTAAACAGGCTTCATTGCATCGATGAAAGGCTGCTTGTCGACCTGCTCGATAACCTCGTTGCCGGCGGCCATGACCTTCTTCTTCGAGGC
Organism: Hyphomicrobiales bacterium; assembly: GCA_965275905.1. GTDB lineage: Bacteria > Pseudomonadota > Alphaproteobacteria > Rhizobiales > JAJFHC01 > CBDAQD01. Next base: position 56,840 of record CBDHYJ010000025.1, read on the forward strand.
CTCGACGCGCTTGTTCCAGAGATCTCGCATTACGGGCACCGACATGGCTGCTGCCTTTCTGACCAAAGCCTTGTCGCCGTCCGAGAGCTTGTCCCACGACTTCTTCGACATGACGAGCACTTCCGGTGACATGGAGTGCTGATCAAGGGTGTAGTGCTTGGCCACTTCGAAGTGCCTGGTCGACTCGTAGGACGGCCAGTTGTTTTCCGCCCCGTCGATCACGCCGGTCTTGAGCGCTTCATATACCTGGCCGAACTCCATCGGCGTCGCGTTGGCGCCGAGTGCCTCCATCATTGAGACAAAAAGATCGGAGTTTTGCACGCGGATCTTCAGGCCCTTCATGTCGGCCGGCGAATTGATGGGCCGTTTGGTGTTATAGAACGACCGTGCGCCGGAGTCGTAAAATGCAAGACCGACCATGCCGTGCTTCTCCATAGCCGCGAGAATCTCTGCGCCGATCTCACCGTCCATCACGCGATGCATATGCTCGATCGAACGGAACATGTACGGCAGTGACGGAATGGCCGTCTCCGGGATAATGCCGTTCAGAGGTGCGAGATTCACCCGGTTCAGGTCGATGGCCCCGGCAATGGTCTGTTCGATTGTATCTTTTTCCTCGCCGAGCTGGCGACCGGGGAACATCTTCACTTCGATCCGGCCGCTGGTCCATTCGCTCAGGAGCTGGCCCATGTGTTTAACGGCCTCGACGGTCGGGTAACCGTCGGAATGCGTGTCCGCGGCCCTTAGCGAAATGTCAGCCGCCTTGGCGGTCCCTCCCAGTGCAACAGCTACGGAAACGGCTGCTGCGGTTGCAAGTATCTTTATCGTTTTCATGACACCTTCCTTTCCTCCCAACGGTTTGAACAAACATTGACGCTAACCCTGCGCTCCCGGCCCGCGGGCACCGGGATCACAGTCGATAAGCCTTCTTTGCGAGGCCGTAGGCGAGGTCGTGTGCGACATCGACCGCCTCGTCTTCGTGGAGCCGGTGGGCTGCCACGAGTTCGCCCAGGTACGCACAGTCGACCCGGCGCGCGACATCATGGCGCGCAGGGATGGACGGGAACGCTCTCGTGTCATCGTTGAAACCGACCGTGTTGTAGAAGCCAGCCGTCTCCGTGGTCAGTTCGCGATAGCGCCTCATGCCTTCGGGGCTGTCAAAGAACCACCAGGCCGGTCCCAGCCTCAGGCACGGGTAATGGCCCGCAAGCGGTGCCAGTTCCCTGCTGTAACTCGTCTCGTCCAGGGTAAACAGGATGACCGTCAGATCTGCTTCGTTGCCGAACCTGTCGAGCAGCGGCTTGAGCGCTGTCACGTAATCCGTACGCGCCGGAATGTCGGCTCCCATGTCGCGACCGAAGCGGGAGAACAGATCCGCATTATGATTTCGGAACGACCCCGGATGAATCTGCATCACCAGACAGTCATCAAGGCTCATGCGTGCCATTTCGGTCAGCATCTGGGCGCGGAACAGATCGGCGTCCTCCGCGGAACAGGAGCCGCCGGTTACCCGTGCGAAGAGCGCTTCGGCATCAGCAGTTGAAAGGTCCGCCGTACGGGCGCTCGGATGGCCGTGATCCGTTGACGTCGCGCCCATTGACTTGAAAAAACCACGCCTGATCCGGTGCGCGTCCAGGTAACCTGACCACGTTCCGGTGTCGCAACCGGCAAGTTCGCCGAAGCGCTTCAGATTGCCGGCAAAACCTTCGAATTCGGGATCGACGACCGGGTCGGGGCGGTAGGCCGTGACAACCCTGCCCGGCCAGTCGCTTTCCAGAATCTTCCGATGGCTCTCCAGCGGATCGAGCGGCGACTCGGTTGTCGCTATGACTTCGATATTGAACCGCTCGAAGAGCGCGCGCGGCCTGAATTCATCCGATGCCAGGCACTCGGAGATTCGGTCGTAGTAGTGTTCCGCCGTTGCGGCGGAGAGCCGCTGGTCGAGCCCGAACAGATCGGAAAACGCGTGATCGAGCCACAGTCGTGTCGGCGTGCCGCGGAAGAGATAATAATGCTCCGCGAAACGCCGCCAGACCGCTCGCGGATCGGTCTCGGCCGAACCGCCGTCACGGGGCCGGACACCGAGATCCTCAAGACGAACGCCCTGGCTGTAGAGCATCCGGAAAATGTAGTGGTCGGGGATGACGAACAGCTGTGCGGGATCGGGGAACGGCTCGTTGTCCGCATACCACGCCGGGTCGGTATGGCCGTGCGGGCTGATGATCGGCAGGTCGCGGACCTCTTCATACAGCCGCCTCGCGATCGCCCGCGCCTCCGGTTCGACCGGAAGCAGCCGGTCTTCATGCGTCAGCATCAGCCGCTCCGTCATTTGCGCCGGCGGATGCGCCGTCCGAACCGGCATCCTTGAGCAGGATCGCTTCCACATGGTTCAGATGGAGATCCATGGCACTGCGCGCGCGGTCCGGATCGTGCGCCTCAAGTGCCGCGCAGATTTCCCTGTGATCGGCCAGCGTCCAGTTGACCGAGTCCGGCATCAGGCCGGTGAATGCGCCGAGGCGCTCGAAGATGGGCGAGAACATGTCCGTCCACAGCCTGTCGACAACCTTGATCAGGACCGCATTGTTCGTTGCCTCGGCAATACGCCTGTGGAACAGCCGGTCCGCTTCGCGGTGCGCCTTCGTGCCGTCTGCCTCGGCCATCATGGTGAGCGTTTCGGTGATCGCCCGGAGTTGGGCATCGTCAATCGCAGCCGCCGCGCGGGCCGCGACCTCACACTCGATCACACGCCGCGCCTCGATCAACTCCAGCGGTCCGACACCGGCATCAGGCACCGAATAGACAAGGCCGCCCGCCGCCGCGACTGAATCACGGACATAGATGCCCGCGCCGGTGCGCACTTCCACCAGGCCGGCAATCTCGAGGGCGATCATGGCTTCGCGGACAGTCGGGCGCGAAACACCCAGTTTGGCCGCAAGATCCCGCTCCGCAGGAAGCCGTTCGCCCCGCGCGAGTTCACCCGTTTCGATGAGACGGCTTACCTGTTCTGCGACCTGCTGGTAGAGCCGCTGCGTCTCGACGACCTGAAAGGGCATGACCGCCTTCCCGTTTGATGCTTCCTGCCGGTCCGCCTTTTCCGGCGGGCTTTTATTGGGCGCAGACCGTATATTATCTGGCTATTCCGTCAAGTGGCCAATTGGCCTGACCAATTTGAAGCCGAATGTGCAATACCGATTTGAGCGGATTTCCAACAGATTCGACGGTTCCCGTATTTTCCGTGCTGCAAAGAAAAACGGGGCGGATGTTATCCGCCCCGTGCCATTCGCTATGCCGGCAGGGTCAGTTCTGGCCCCTGAACTTCTGGATTGCGACCCAGGCGAGCGGAAGAATTGCCGTGCCCAGACCGATCTTCAGAAGATCACCCGCGATGAACGGATAAAGACCGAACGTGACGGCCTTTTCGAAACCGATCAGGTATGAGAGCCAGATAACGCCCGGGACGTAGATGGCCACCGTTCCCAGCACCATCGCGCCGAAGGCCGTGACGACGGACCGGTCCCAGCCGCGTTCGGCAAGCCAGCCCACGATCACTGCTGCAAGGAAGAATCCAAGCAGGTAGCCACCCGTCGGTCCCGCCATATAGGCCAGCCCGATTCCCTTTTCCGGAGTGCCCGCGAAAACCGGCAATCCCAGCGCGCCCTGAGCCAGGTAAAGCAAAACGGTCGCGCCGGCCAGACGCCAGCCATAGGCCGCTCCGATGAGCATGGTCACAAGCAGTTGCATCGTCATCGGCACCGGAAAGAACGGCACCTTGATCTTGGCGGAAATCGTGATTAGGATCGTGCCGATCACGGCAAGTGTGATCCAGCGCAAGATACGGGTCGTCGATGCCGACGGCCAGAGCGCAGCGGCCAGTGTCTGTTGCGATGCAAGTGAGCGATCCATTTGGGTCTCCTGTTGAACGGCCAGACGGCTGGCCCTTTCGTTAGGGGCGCCAGTCAGGCGCCCTGTTCCCGCATTCAGCAGATGGTATATTGCGCGCAGCGCTGAGGCACAAGCCCCACCGAAGTCAATGATACAACGCCCGAGAAAGGGTTACATTCGAGCATGGCCGACCCCATCCCCTTCGATCGTGAACTCGACTTCGAGTACGGTCGCGTCGACCGCGTGTCGCCGCTTGTCCGGCGGCTCATTGCCAACAACCCGTCACCGTTCACGTTCAAGGGAACCGCGACCTTCATCGTCGGGGGCGACAGTGTTGCCGTCATCGACCCTGGGCCGGATGATGACGATCATTTTGCGGCCCTTACGTCCGCACTGGACGGACTGACGGTCAGCCATATCCTGGTTACCCACACCCACCGGGACCACTCGCCGCTGGCCGCGCGGCTCAAGGCCCTGACCGGAGCGAAAACCTATGCCTACGGTCCGCACGGTTCGGGCAAGACCGGCTCACCGGCATCGACGGGCGATGTCCGGCTCGACATGGGCGGCGACCAGGATTTCTTGCCCGATGTGGAGGTGCGGCACGGCGATGTCATCGAGGGTAATGGCTGGACCTTCGAATCGGTGTTCACCCCGGGTCATACGTCCAACCACATGAGTTTTGCGCTCAAGGAAGAGCCGTCGATCTTCGCCGGCGACCATGTCATGGCGTGGTCAACCAGCGTGATCGCACCGCCCGACGGGAACATGGCCGACTACATGGCCTCGCTCCGGATGTTGCTCGAACGCGACGAAGACGTGTACTGGCCGACCCACGGACCGAAGATCGGGAACGCCCGCGCCTTCGTTGACAAGTTCATTGCCCACCGCAACGCACGGGAAGACGCCCTCGTCGAAAGGCTGAGACAAGGTGCGGCCACGATCGACGCGATTGTGCCGGAGATCTACAAGGGCGTTGATCCACGCCTGTTCCCGGCCGCCGCCCTCTCCATGCTCGCCCATGTCGAGCACCTGGTCGAAAAAGGCATCGTCGAAACCGATGGGCCGGTCACACTGCAATCCCGATACCGGCTGCGCTGAGCATCCGGCTCAGGTTCGTTATTTCACGCGGTTGCCCGACAGATGCGCCGCCAGGCCTTCGAACGCACTGGTCCAGCCACCTTCGTGATTGTCGCGATGCTCCGGCTCGGCAAACAGCGCCTGATGGAAACGCATTTCGGTCTCGCCGCCATCTTCCACGAAATCGATCGTCACGATGGTCTCGTGCCCCTTCACTCCGTCCGTGGTCCAGGCCCACGTAAAAGCGAGTCTTGAGGGGAAGACGATCTCGACATATTCGCCGGAGACGTAGTAGCGGCCGCCGTCGGCATTCTCCATCACGGCATGCCATGCGCCGCCAACTCTGAGATCGACCTCACATTCCGGGAGTTTGACCTCGACCGGGCCGAACCAGTGAACAAGCTCCTTGGGATCCGTCCATGCCGTGAACACCTTCTCCGGCGACACCGGAAAGCGGCGGACGATTTCAAGTGTCCTCGCCTGTTCGGCTTGTTCCATCGATGCAGATGCGGCGGCTTCATTCATTGTCACGTCCTCCAGATACAAATTTGCTGTCACCTGCATCGCCGGTGACGGGTGCTCCCTCCGTCAACCTGTTTTCGAGACGGTCGAAGCTGCGGCCCCAGAACGTCTTCAGTTCGGCAATCCAGGTTTCAATCTCCACGAGTTCCTCCACGCGCAAACTGACGCGGCGGTGCTGGGCCTCGACGACGCGGTCGATCAGGCCTGCTTCTTCAAGCACCTTCAGATGACTGGATATGGCCGGTCCGGACATGCCGTGAGGCGCGGCCAGAACCCCGACGGTCCGGCTGCCATCGGCAAGCTGCCGCAGAATTTCCCGGCGAACGGGATGGCCGAGTGCGGCGAATTTGGCCGACAGTTCATCTTTCACGTTTCCAAATTCCCTTATTTAAATATTACCTTAAATAAAGGATGCCTTCAGTGCAAGCCAAAAGGCGATTCCTTGCACTCGATTATGTAAGGCGCTGTTTTTATTGACAGAATAAGGCGAACCTGTGTTCACGACGGAACACGGGGAGCGGATATCCCCCGGTCAACAATCGCCTGCCGCAGAGAAACTGTCTCCCAGAGACTGGCTCAGGCCGTGCCCGGCAAGCCTATTCGGCCGCGTCGGCTGTCGGCAGGCGATAGTCCTTGAACTGCTCGCGCAGGGCCAGCTTCTGGATCTTGCCTGTGGCGGTATGCGGTATCTCTTCGATGAAGACGACATCATCCGGCATCCACCACTTGGCGATCTGCCCGGTCATGAAATCGAGAATGTCGTCTTTCTCGACCGCGCTGCCTTCCTTGCGGACAACGATAAGCAGCGGCCGCTCGTCCCATTTCGGGTGTGCGATACCAATCACCGCGGCCTCGGCCACTTCCGGATGGCCGACGGCGATGTTTTCAAGATCGATCGACGAGATCCACTCGCCTCCGGACTTGATCACATCCTTTGAGCGGTCGGTGATCTGCATATAGCCGTGCGCGTCGAGGGTCGACACGTCCCCGGTATCGAACCAGCCGTCTTCGTCGAGGATCTGGCCGCCCTCGCCTTTCATGTAGGACTTCGTGATGCACGGCCCCCGCACCATGAGATGGCCGAAGGACGTGCCGTCGCGCGGCATCTCGTTGCCGTCGTCGTCGGTAATCTTCATCTCGACGCCGTAGGGCGGGCGACCCTGCTTGATCTTGATTGCGCGGACCTCGTCATCCGAAAGCTCGCCCATGCCTCCCTTCATCGTGCAAAGGCTGCCGAGCGGGCTCATCTCCGTCATGCCCCAGGCGTGAATGACCTCGACGTCATAGTCGCGCTCGAACGCATCCATCATGGACTGCGGGCACGCGGAGCCGCCGATGACGACGCGTTCCAGGTATGGAAGCTTCTTGCCGGACGTCTCGAGATACTGCAGCAGCATAAGCCAGACCGTCGGCACCGCCGCCGTCATGTGAACCTGTTCTGTGTCGAGCAATTCGTAAATGCTCTCTCCGTCCATCTGCCCGCCGGGCATGACCATCTTGGCACCGGCCATCGGACAGGAGAATACGAGCGACCAGGCGTTGGCGTGGAACATCGGCACGACCGGCATGATCGCCTCGGAGCTTTTCATGCATAGGGCATCACCGGCGACGGTCATCATCCCGTGAAGCACATTGGAACGGTGGGAATAGAGAACACCCTTCGGATTTCCGGTCGTGCCCGACGTGTAACACATGCCGCAGGCGGTGTTTTCGTCGAACGAAGGCCAGACAAAACCCGCATCACCCTCTGCGAGAAATGTCTCGTAACAGATCGGATTCCTGAGGGCTGTATCCGGCATGTGATCTTCATCCGTCATTATGATGAAGCCCTTGACGCCGGGAAGCTCGTCCTGAATGCCTTCGAGCACGGGCACGAATGTGAGATCGACAAAGACGTACTGATCTTCAGCGTGATTGATGATGTAGGTCAGCTGGTCGGCAAACAGGCGCGGGTTCAGCGTATGGACGACCGCACCGAGGCTCATCGCGCCGTACCAGATCTCCATGTGGCGGTAGCCGTTCCACGCCATTGTGCCGACGATATCGCCGAGCTTAATACCGCGGCCGGCGAGCGCACTCGCGAGTTGCCGGGACCGGCGATCGAGGTCGATATAGGTGTAGCGGTGGATCGGCCCCTCGACCGTGCGCGAGACGATCTCCCGCGAACCGTGATAGGTCCGGGCATGGTCGAGTACCGTGTGGACCAGCAGCGGCCAGTCCTGGATCAATCCTTGCATATTTCTCCCCTAGATGCGTTCGGCGGCGTTGCGCCGTATCCTTGATTTGGGGCAAGTTTAGATCGAGATGAGGTCAGATTGAACCAGTTCTGTTGGATGAAATCGCACCAGCCCACAAGGAAGGTCTTGAAAAGCGTAGTGGGGCTACGGTCGAAAGACCTGACGCCGTGGATGGTCGATTGCATTCAACCCTTCGGGCCGGATGCATTTTTGGCAGTTCCATCGGGTTTTGTCTCGACCGTACCCCCGGTATGGCCTTCGCCAAAACCCTCGATCCTGACAAAAATGCAGACCGGCAGAACGATTCAATCTGACCTCATCTCGATCTAACCTCGGTCGCCTTACACAACAATGGCGGCTGCGAGCATTTATCCGGAGTAACTTAATGAGCGATCTGGCCTTTCTGCCAACAGCCGAGCTTGTCCGCAAACTTCAGTTGGGCGAGGTCGGGTCAATGGAACTTGTCGATCATTTCGCGGAACGCCAGGCCCGGCACGATCCGGCCCTGAATGCCCTGGCGACGACCGATCTGGACGGCGCGCGCGCGGCAGCCAAAGACGCCGATGACAAGAGAGCCCGGGGTGAGGATCTCGGCGCCCTGCATGGTCTTCCGATCACGGTGAAGGACGCGCTCGAAACGGCCGGCATTAGGACGACCGGCGGGTCTGAAGACCTGGCCACGCACGTGCCGGACCGGGATGCAGATGCGGTGGCCGCCCTTCGCGAAGCCGGCGCCATCGTCATGGCCAAGACGAACCTGCCGCACATGAGCGACGACTGGCAGTCCTTCAACCCGCTGTTTGGCCGGACGAACAACCCCTGGGATCTCGAGCGGACTCCGGGCGGCTCATCAGGCGGAGCGGCGGCAGCGCTGTCGGCCGGATTGACGGGCGGCGACATCGGCAGCGACATCGGCGGCTCGATCCGGATGCCGGCCAGCTATTGCGGGCTGTTCGGACACAAGCCAACCTACGGAGTGACCTCTCCGCGAGGACACGTACCGCCGCCGCCCGGCATGCTGGCGGCCGTCGACCTCAGCGTGGTGGGACCGCTGGGACGCAGTGCAGAGGACCTGGACCTCCTCTTGTCCATCATGGCCGGTGCCGGCATCGACAGCCCGAGCCTGAAGGTCTCTCTCGCCGAACCGCGGTTCTCGAATCCCAAGGACCTGCGCGTCGCCGTCTGGGCGGACGATCCGATCTGTCCGGTCGCGGGCGAAGTTTCGACAGCCGTAAGGGATGCGGCGGCGACACTGGAACGACTCGGCGCGGCCGTCGATTACGAGGCGCGCCCCGAGGAAACGTTTCAGGAAATGCTGGAACAGCATATCGTTGTCATGACGGCCATCATCTCCGGCGACTTCCCGAAAGCCGCACGCGACTGGCTGATCGGTTATTCGGCGACCGTCACATCGAAGGACAAGAGTTACCTGGCGCTTCAAGCTGTCGGCACCGCCCTCACCTACAACCAGTGGCTGCGATACAGCGAGCGAATGGCCCGGACCCGCGCCCGCTGGGCGGAGTTCTTCGACGAGTTCGATGTCGTGCTGTGCCCGACAGCACCGGCGCCCGCGATTCCGCATGACACGGATACGAGCTTTCAGCACCGGACAATCGAGATCGAGGGCAAGGAGCGGCCATATATGGACCTTCTGCCCTGGACATCGCTCGCCACACCGGCGCATCTGCCGGCAAGCGTCGCCCCGGCAGCGATGAGCGGCGATGGCCTGCCAATCGGTGTGCAAATCATCGGACCGTACGGCGAAGACCGCACCACGATCGCGGTCGCGGCACTGCTCGAAAAGGAGCACATGGCCTTCACCGCACCTCCCTCTTTCGCTTAAATCCTATTCGTGTAGATTGGCGGCAGATCAATGCCGTTCGCTCATCCCAAGGAGTTCCCCGATGTCGTCACTCAGCAATGCAGCCATTCGCGATATCGAAACCGTAATCCATCCGTACACCAATCTTGCCACACACCGCGAGGTCGGCCCGATGGTGATCGAGCGCGGCGAAGGTGTTTATGTCTGGGACTCCGAAGGCAACCAGATGATCGAGGGTCTGGCCGGCCTGTGGTGCACGTCGCTCGGCTACGGCAATGAGGAGCTGATCGAGGCGGCCACCGCGCAGATGCGCAAGATGTCCTACACGCATATTTTCGGCGGCAAGAGCCACGATCCAGCCATTGAGCTTGCGGAAAAGCTGAAAGAACTCGCCCCGGTTCCGATGTCGAAAGCCTTCTTCACGTGCTCCGGGTCGGAGGCGAACGACACCCAGGTCAAACTGGTCTGGTACTACAACAACGCACTCGGCCGTCCCAACAAGAAGAAGATCATCAGCCGCATCAAGGGCTATCACGGGGTGACCGTGGCCAGCGCCAGCCTGACCGGCCTGCCGGCGAACCACATGGACTTCGATCTCCCGATCGCGAACGTGCTGCACACAGACTGCCCACATCATTACCGCTTCGCCGAAGACGGCGAGACGGAGGAAGAGTTCTCGACCCGCCTTGCCGAGAATCTCGACCGCATGATCCAGGAAGAGGATCCGGACACGGTCGCGGCCTTCATCGCCGAGCCGATCATGGGCGCGGGCGGCGTGATCGTTCCGCCGGCCACATACTTCGAGAAGATCCAGGCCGTGCTGGAAAAGTACAACATACTCTTCATTGCCGACGAGGTGATCTGCGGGTACGGCCGTACGGGCAATACCTGGGGCTCGCAGACTTACAATATCACGCCGGACACGCTGTCGACGGCCAAGGCTCTTTCATCCGCCTATATGCCGATCGGTGCCGTGCTGATTCCGGAAGAGATCTATCAGGCCATGCTGGACGAAAGCCGCAAGATCGGGACGTTCGGCCACGGCTATACATATTCTGGACATCCGGTGGGCGCGGCCGTCGCGGTCAAGACACTCGAGATCTACGAACGCGACAGGATCTTCGACCATGCCCGCGCGCTGGCGCCGGTGTTCGAAGGCAGACTTGCCCGGCTGGCCGACCACCCGCTCGTGGGCGAGGCTCGCGGCAAGGGCATGATCGGTGCAGTCGAACTTGTTGCCGACAAGGCCACAAAGAAGCCGTTCGATCCGAAAATGATGGTCGCTGCGAAGGCGGTCGGCTTCGCCCAGAAGCACGGTGTGATCCTGCGCAACATTCTGGACAATGTGGCTGTCTGCCCGCCGCTGATCATCAAGGAGGACGAGTTGAACGCCGTGTTCGACCGTCTGGAGAAGGCGCTTGATGACACGGAAGCCTGGGTCAATCAGGAAGACCTGCGTGCGGCATAGTGACTCAGCGCCGTTGCGGCCATAGGTGACCCGTCCGCCCTGAAGATCTGCATCCGTTGTCTGTGTCGATTGGCAAATGTATTTGCCAAATCAGGGGAATATCTTCCCGTTACAAGAATGATAGCCGGTAATGCTTGCCGCATTGCCGGACAGATCGAATTTGAGAGTCACCAGACACGGCGCCACGCCTCCCCCCAACCGGTACAACCAAATGTAATAGCTCAATAAGCGCCCCTGCCTACGGGCTGCTTAGCGAATTTTTTACCAATCGGGGCAAATGCTGATTGCGGGTGATGAATCAAATTCATCGATTTGGGCTAGGGGCTAGAGAGATGCAAAAGCTGAAGGATTCCGTATTTTCATTTAAGACAATTTCATCACAGATTTTCATGGGTTTCGGTGCCGTCATAATTGTCGCCGGAATTGCGGGCACGATCGCCGTAACAAGCCTGTTTTCAATATCGAAAGGCTTTGAACGGTTCGAAGACATGGCGGGTGACGCCCTGCTGGCGTCAGAGATCAATGCCGACATGGCAAAAACGCTTCTGAATACCCGCAAGTTCATAACCACCCGGTCGGAAGAGGATCTCGCTTCAGCGAGAGAATTCATCAGGCAGGTCACCGAAGGCGGCAAACTGGCCACCGAGGAAATTCACAACCCGGTCCGCGCCGAACTGGTCGCCAAGATAAACACGGCCATCAAGGACTACGCCAACGGCGTTGACCAGATTGTCGCCCTCTACAAGGAGCGCGATAAACTGGTCAATGAGGTCCTGAACGTTGTCGGACTGAACGTTCGAAAGGGTCTGACGAGCATCAACCGTTCCGCGACGCGGGACGGAGATCCCGAAACCGCCAATGTCGCCGGCCAGGTGCAGGAACACATGCTCCTTGCCAGGCTCTATGTCGGCAAATTTCTGTTGTCGAACAACGCTGCCGACATCGAACGCATGCACAAGGAGCTGAATCAGGTCAAAAGCATGCTCGGAGATCTGGACCGCAGCATCGAGAATCCGGCGCGGAGAGCTACCCTGAAGTCGATCACTCCCATGATCAACCAGTATGACGAAGCGGCAACACGCATTGGCGTGCTGATCAAGGAACGGAACGAGATCCGGGAAAAGACGATCAGCCAGGTCGGGACCGACATCAACTCCTGGGCAGCCAAGATCAAGGACAGTGCCGTCACCGACGAGAAAAAGCTCGGCGAAGCCACCAAGGCAGAAGCCGTTTACGCGGAGGTCCTGACCATCGGCGCCAATGTCGTCGGCCTGGTTATTGCACTGCTGCTGGCATGGTTCATCGGCCGCCGGTTGTCGAAACCAATCAACGAGATGACAACCGCCATGCAGGTGCTCGCCGACGGCAACACCGAGATAGATGTCCCCGCGCAGGACCGCGCCGACGAAATCGGCACCATGGCCGGAGCGGTTCAGGTCTTCAAGGACAACGCGATTGAACGCATTCGCCTTGAAGCCGTGCAGTCAGAGGACCAGAAGGTTCGGGAAGAGCGCCAGGCTCGCACCGAGCAACTGATCAACGGCTTCAGGGACCAGGTGCAGGCGTTGCTTCAGTCCGTGACCGCCAATACCGGGCAGATGGAAGCGTCCGCCAAGTCCATGACGACGGTGGCGAGCGACACCGCCGGACAGGCCACATCGGCGTCCGCCGCGACCGAGGAAGCATCGACCAACGTCCAGAGCGTGTCGGCAGCGGCGGAGGAACTGTCTTCGTCGATTGCGGAGATCACGAGACAGGTCTCGACGACCACCGGGATTGTCGAGCAGGCAACGACAAATGCCGAGTCCGCTGACGACAAGATCAAGACCCTTGCGGAAGCGGCCACCAAGATCGGTGAGGTCATCACGCTTATTCAGGACATCGCGGAACAGACCAATCTGCTGGCCCTCAACGCAACCATCGAGGCCGCCCGGGCCGGCGACATGGGCAAGGGCTTCGCTGTCGTCGCTTCCGAGGTCAAGACACTGGCCAGTGAAACCGGCAAGGCGACGGAAGAGATCGCTCAGCAGATCAACTCCGTGCAGGTGTCGACGGAAGAAGCGGTCAGCGCCATTGCGGAGATTGTGAATTCGATGACGCAGGTCAACGAATACACCACCAGCATTGCGGCCGCGGTCGAGCAGCAGAGCGCATCGACTGTCGAAATCTCCCGCAATGCTCAGGAGGCCGCCAAGGGCACCCAGGAAGTTTCCGCGACAATGAGCACTGTCACAACATCGGTCGACGAAACGACCCAGTCTGCCGATCAGGTTCTGCAGGCATCTGCCGACGTGGCCTCGCAGGCCGATCAGCTTCGGTCGGAAATCGACCGGTTCCTGGAGGAAGTCGAAGCCGCCTGACACAACAGACTTTGCAGCGTGATCGGTTCGTGCCGATCCGGTGCCAGCAAGACAGAAGCCCGCCACCTCAAAAAGTGGCGGGCTTTAATTTTGATGCCGGCTTCCGCGAGACAAGCGCAATACGCAATTCAGACGTGCTGACCGCCGTTGATCATGACCTCGGAACCGGTGACGTAGCTCGCCTGTTCCGAGCACAGGAAGTAGATCGTCTTCGCCACCTCCTCCGGCTCGCCGAGACGGCGCATCGGTATCTGCTCGACAATCTTTTCCGTTCCCGGCGACAGGATTGATGTGTCGATCTCGCCGGGAGCAATGGCGTTGACGCGAATGCCGAGCGGACCGAAGTCGGAGGCCATCTCGCGGGTAAGCGAAGCAAGCGCGGCCTTCGACGTGGCATAGGCGGCTCCGGCGAAGGGATGGACCCTGCTGCCGGCAATCGACGTCACATTCACGACGGACCCCTTGGCCTTCTTCAGTTCCTCCACCAGTCCACGCGCGAGCATGATCGGCGCGAAGAAGTTCACCTGGAAAACCTTCATCCAGTCTTCCGCATTCATGTCGATGGCCCCCAGCCGCTCACCCGCCTCGCCTTTCGGTGAGATGGCAGCGTTGTTGACCAGCGCTTCCAGGCGATTGCCGTGAAGACGGACCCGCATTTCGGCGATCGCTTCGCGAACATTCTCCCGGTCAGCGAGATCGACCTGAATGTGGTCCTCAGGTCCCGCTTCCCAGGGGCAGTCCTCCGGAAACGGCTGGCGCGAGCACGTGATCACGCGCCATCCCGCGCTCGAGAACCGTTTCACCGTGGCATGTCCGATGCCGCGGCTCGCCCCGGTCAGAATGAGGGTCTTGCGTTCGTTTGATGGTGTCGTGGGCATGACTGACCTTATAGAGCAAAGCGCGACGGGTGACCACGTCCGCTGGTTGAGTGTATGCGCCGCATTCGGTAACCCGGCGTCTCAGGGAAACAGACGCGACTTCCGCCATGGTCCGTCAGCATCGGGCCGGCGGAAGACGAGCCGGTCATGCAGACGAAACGGGCGATCGTGCCAGAACTCGATCTCGAGCGGCGTGATTCGATACCCCGTCCAGTGGGGAGGTCGAGGAATCTCGCCGCCGGTATATCTTTCGTCTACGCGCGCGATCTCGGCTTCGAACACCGCGCGGCTTTCCAGCGGGCTCGACTGGTCGGACGCCCAGGCCCCGATCTGGCTGTCTCGCGGTCGTGATGCGAAATAGGCATCCGCCTCCTCGTCGCTGACCCTGGACACCGCACCGCGTGCGCGCACCTGCCGGCGCAGACTCTTCCAGTGCAGGCACAAAGCCGCCCTGGCACTTTGCTCGAGCTGAACGCCCTTGGCGCTCGTCGTGTTCGTGTAGAACACAAAGCCGCGCTCATCGGTCCCCTTGAGAAGCACAGTGCGGACATCGGGCTGACCGCCGACATCGACCGTTGCCAACGACATGGCATTGGCATCCGCGGGCTCGCTGGCCCACGCTTCCTTGAGCCAGATTTCAAACAACTCGAATGGATTCTCAAAGCCGAAGAAGTCCGAACCGTCCTCTTCAGAACTCCGGCTTTCGGCGGACACGTCGCTTGACATCAGACTTTCATTCCGTGCGTCCATTTGCATGACTGCGCACAATGGCGTATTTGAACAATATGTGAACGGGCAGTCGATGGTGGAATGGCCGGTATGCCATTATCCTGCTCCGAGGGCTTATCATATAAGGCGTCGGGCGCGGGCAACCAGATATTCTGCGCATCGAAGGAAGACAAGGGACTGATCCCAATGACACGAGTCAGAGAGTTGGTCGTTTGCGTGGGCCTCCTGGCGCTGGCCGGATGCATCAGCGACGGCACTTACGGAAACAGGCAACTGGCGGGCGGAGTCGGCGGCGACACGGCCGGAGTGGCGGTTTCACCCGGCAGCAACCGCATCACCGCAGCGGCGTCAGGACCGGTAATCAGTGCGCTGGTTGGGCCGGATATCGGGCAATCGCTGAATGATCAGGATCGCCAGAATGCGTTCGTCGCGGCACAGGACTCCTTCGCTTCGGGCCGCACGACACGGTGGTCGAACACCAACACGGGACGTTACGGCACGGTTGACCCGACGCCCACCTATACCGGTCCGACCGGACAAACCTGCAGGAACTTCTCGCACACCATGTGGGCCGACGGACGAAATGGGACCGTTGAGGGCAAAGCCTGCAGGCAAACCGACGGAAGCTGGCAAATCACGTCCTGAGCATTCAGGTTGCAGAACGGTGGGCTGAACCGGAACCGAGCGCGGAAATCCAAGCTTTTCCGGTGATTTTCAGTCAATTTGAGAGCATGATGTGCTGCGGCCCTTTAAATGCAGAGCACTGTTGCATAAATATCACATTATGGAAGGCCGATGTGCCGGCCAATGACCGCTGATGGATTGCAAGGTTGAGTGTCGATGCGAGATCCCTATGACGTTTTGGGTGTGTCCAAGACCGCAAGTGCCGCGGAGATAAAGAAGGCCTATCGCCAGCTCGCCAAGAAACACCATCCGGACAGCAATAAGGGCGACAAAGCTGCGGAGAAGAAATTCTCCGAAGCGACAACTGCCTATGACCTTCTGAACGACAAGGACAAGCGTTCGGCCTACGACCGCGGCGAGATCGACGCCGAAGGCAATCCCAAGTTTCAGGGCTTCGACCCGTTTGGCGGCGGTGACGGAGCATTCGGTGGTGGTCGGGCCGGCGGATTCAGGACGCATACCAGCAGTGGCGGGTTTTCCGCGGAGGACATTTTCTCCGAAATATTCGGCGGGTTCGGTGCCGCGACCCAGGAACGTCAGAGACCCCGGCAAACGCGCGGCGCGGACGTCAACTATACGCTTGCCGTAACCTTCCGCGATGCGATGACCGGCGCGACGAAGCGCATCACGCTTCCCGGCGGCCGGCAGCTCGATGTCAGAATTCCCGTCGGGGTCGATGACGGTCAGCAAATCCGGCTGAAGGGCCAGGGTGATTCGGGTATGGCCGGAATACCGAAAGGCGATGCCCTGATCACAATCCAGGTGTCGGCGGATCCTCTC
Organism: Hyphomicrobiales bacterium; assembly: GCA_965275905.1. Classification (GTDB taxonomy): domain Bacteria; phylum Pseudomonadota; class Alphaproteobacteria; order Rhizobiales; family JAJFHC01; genus CBDAQD01. The sequence goes on from CBDHYJ010000025.1 coordinate 73,282, forward strand.
TTCCGCCGGGACGGGCAAAACATCCGTCTGGACGTTCCCATCACGCTTTACGAGGCGGCGCTCGGCGCGACGATCAAGGTGCCAACCCTGGATGGCACGGTCGAAACCAAGGTCCCTCCGAAGTCCAGTTCGGGCAGGACACTCAGGCTCAAAGGCAAGGGTGTCCCTGCGTCGGGCAAGCAGACAGCCGGCGACATGCTGATCACGTTGAAGATCGTACTGCCCGAGTCCGGCGATGAAGACCTGACGGAGCTTATGGAGCGATGGCGAGACGACAAGCCCTATGACGTGCGTTCGGGGCTGTTTCGTAACAATTAGAAACGTTGCTCAAATCAGCTTTCCTGCCGGCCTTTTTGATGGACCCCATGGGGCAAATATGTAGGATGTGCGCCGATCACCGAGGGGATTACTTCGACTCCGAGAGGGGAGGAAATGAGCGAATCTGGATCGCTTATGAGTGGCAAGCGCGGCCTCGTCATGGGGGTGGCGAACAATCGTTCGATCGCCTGGGGCATCGCCAAGGCCTGCGCCGATCACGGTGCCGAACTTGCCTTCACGTACCAGGGTGAGGCGCTTCAAAAGCGCGTCCAACCGCTCGCCGAATCCGTAAATTCCCCCTTGGTCCTGCCTTGTGACGTCACGGACATGACATCGATCGACAACGTCTTTTCCGAGATTGAGAAGACCTGGGGCAAACTCGATTTCGTGGTCCACGCAATTGCGTATGCGGACAAGGAAGAACTGACCGGCCGGTACGTGGACACATCCGCGGAGAACTTCAGGCAGAGCCTGTTCATCTCCTGCTATTCGTTCACTGCCATCGCCCAGCGCGCCGAGAAACTGATGGCGGATGGGGGTTCGCTCCTGACGCTGACCTACTACGGCGCCGAGAAAGTCATGCCGCATTACAACGTGATGGGTGTCGCCAAGGCAGCGCTCGAGGCAAGCGTCCGGTACCTGGCAGCGGATCTTGGCAAGCAGGCTATCCGCGTGAACGGCATTTCGGCCGGGCCGATCAAGACGCTGGCGGCGTCCGGCATCGGCGACTTCCGCTACATCCTCAAGTGGAACGAATACAACGCCCCGCTGAGGCGGACCGTCAGCATCGAAGAAGTCGGCGACGCCGGGCTATACCTGCTGTCGGATCTGGGCCGCGGCGTGACCGGCGAGATCCACCATGTGGACAGCGGCTATCACATCGTCGGCATGAAGGCCGAGGACGCGCCCGACATCAGCGTCGTCTGACCGGCAACCGCAATTTGCCACACCGCCCCGGAACCGGTAACCGTCAAGACGGGTTCACCGTGACATTGTGCATTCAAGACGCTAGATGTGGGCGCCACTGTGCTTGAAAGGCGGGCGTTCGTCCATGTCGTTTAACAGCTTCGGCCATATGTTCAGGGTCACGACGTTCGGGGAGTCCCACGGACCCGCGATCGGCTGCGTCATCGACGGCTGCCCGCCAATGATCCCGATCACCGAGGACGAGATCCAGGTCTGGATGGACAAGCGCCGGCCCGGGCAGTCCAGGTTCACAACGCAGCGACGCGAACCGGACACAGTGCGCATTCTCTCCGGCGTGTTCGTCGACGAAGCGACCGGTCAGCAGGTCACGACCGGCACACCAATCGGACTTGATGATCGACAATGTCGACCAGCGCTCCAAGGACTACAGCGACATCAAGGACAAGTTTCCGCCCGGGCCATGCCGATTTCACCTATTTGACCAAGTACGGCATCCGCGATTACCGCGGCGGCGGACGATCATCGGCGCGGGAGACCGCAACGCGGGTCGCTGCCGGCGCGATCGCGCGCAAGGTTATCCCGGCAATCACGGTCCGCGGCGCACTGGTCCAGATGGGTCCGCACGAGATCAACCGGGACAACTGGAACTGGGACGAGGTCGACCGGAATCCCTTCTTCTGTCCCGATGCCGGGGCCGCCAAGGCCTGGGAGGCATATCTCGACGGCGTTCGCAAATCAGGGTCGTCCTGCGGTGCCGTCATCGAAGTCGTGGCGTCCGGTGTGCCGGCCGGTCTCGGTGCCCCGGTCTACGGCAAACTCGATCAGGACATTGCGTCCGCATTCATGAGCATCAATGCGGTCAAGGGCGTTGAAATCGGTTCCGGTTTCGCGACCGCCGCCATGTCGGGCGAAGGCAATGCCGACGAGATGCGCATGGAGAACGGCTCGCCCGAATTCATGTCGAATAACGCGGGCGGCATTCTGGGCGGGATTTCGACCGGTCAGGATGTGGTCGCCCGCTTCGTCGTGAAACCGACGTCGTCAATCCTGTCACCGCGCCAGACCGTTACAAAGGATGGCGAGGAAACCGACATCGTGACCAAGGGGCGCCATGACCCCTGTGTCGGGATCAGGGCCGTGCCGGTGGGAGAAGCCATGATGGCGCTGGTGCTCGCCGACCACGTGCTGCTTCATCGCGGCCAGATGGGATCCTGAGCAACCGCTTAAGGCTCATCAAAGACGAGAACAACGGGGTCCATGCTGTCGGAGACGGCGGCACGCTTCATGCCCCTGGAGTTGTATGGCATGACGATCCGCCCCTCGCGATCGACGGCGATGAGACCGCCGTCCCCGCCCAGTTCGGCGACAACATCCAGTGCCGCCGCCGCTGCCTCTTCGAGTGTCGCCCCGCCGTAGTTCATGCGAGCCGCAACATCGTGCGCGCTGCATCCGCGCAGGAAATATTCCCCAAGTCCGGTGCACGATACGGCAACCGTGGAATCCGCCCACGTGCCCGAACCGATGACCGGCGTGTCGCCGACCCGACCGCCCAGTTTCCTGAAGACGCCGCCGGTCGACGTCGCGGCCGCCAGGTTACCGTTGCCGTCGAGCGCAACCGCTCCGACGGTCCCGTGTTGCGAGCCCGCCGCAGCAAGAGCGTCCCGGTCCGGACGCTGGAAATAGGAATCGGGATCATCCACAAGGTCGAGTCCCTGCTCCTCCGCAAACCGGCGCGCGCCCTCTCCGGCCAGCATGACGTGACGGGTCTGTTCCATCACCGACCGCGCGATCTGGATGGGGCTCACGACGTCCCGAATGGCCGCCACCGCGCCGGCGCGGCAATCGGCTCCATCCATGATGCTTGCATCCAGTTCGACATGGCCGTCGCTGTTGGGCGATGCGCCCTTGCCGGCGACATACAAGCCGGACGCCTCGAGTTCCGTGACCAGGTCGGTGACCACGTCAAGTGCACTCCCGCCGTTCGCGAGCAAGGTTGCGCCGGACGCGACAAGCGTCGCCATATGCTCGCGCTGACGGGCATAGTCGATTTCAGGCCTTGCCCCGGCGCCACCGTGGATGGCCAGTGCATACGTCATGCTGCGCCTCCGCTTTTGGTCATCGGCCGATTATCGGACGCCAAGCGCAGGTCTCAAAGTGGAATTGCCGTCGATCGCTTGACCGTTCTGAGCGCCAGCGTGGAGTGAACGCGCACAACCCCGGGCAGCCGTGTCAGGGTTTCGGTGTGAATGCGCTCGAAGTCGGCCGAGTCCGAGTAGATCACGCGGATCAGGTAATCCGCTTCTCCCGCCAGCAGATAGCACTCCATGATTTCGGGGACTGCCGCCACAGCCTCCTCGAAAGCGTCCAGCGCCTGCCGGCCCTGCTGGTCGAGCGATACATGCACGAACGCCGTTCCCGGTTTGCCGCACGCCTTCTCGTCGAGCAGCATCGTGTAACCGGCGACAAGACCGCTCTGCTCCAGCAAACGGAGGCGCCGGAGACAGGCGGAAGGCGACAGGTTTACGAGTTCGGAAAGCTCGACATTCGACAGCCTGCCGTCCTGCTGGAGTGCAGCAAGAATCGCACGATCGCGACCATCAAGTTCGGGAGTGTGCATTTAATTCTAATAATGGCCGAATTTTTCGCATGAAATTTAGCATCACTCCCTCAGCGCCGCAACTTCGACCGGAAATTGCGCGCTAACTCCCATATGATGCGGCAAACAGATCAATATTGGGAGGTGACAATGCTGATCGGCGTACCCAAGGAAGTCAAAAACAACGAATATCGTGTCGGCCTCGTGCCCTCGAGCGTTGGCGAACTGATTCATCACGGCCACGACGTGGTGATCGAGACAGGTGCCGGTGACGGCATCGGTTTCGCGGATGAAGACTACACGGAGGCCGGCGCCTCGATCGCCGGCACCGCTGACCAGATCTTCGCTGATGCGGAGATGATCGTGAAGGTCAAGGAGCCGCAGGCCGAAGAGCGCGCGCGTCTGCGCCCCGACCAGATCCTTTTCACGTATCTCCACCTGGCGCCCGATCCCGACCAGACCAAAGACCTGGTGGCGAGCGGGGCGACGTGCATCGCCTACGAGACTGTCACGGATCATGCGCACCGGTTGCCGCTGCTGGCGCCGATGTCGGAGGTGGCCGGACGGATGTCGATCCAGGCCGGCGCGTCCTGCCTTGAGAAACCGCATGGCGGACGCGGCGTGCTGCTCGGCGGCGTGCCGGGTGTGCCGGCCGCGGATGTGGTCGTTCTGGGTGGCGGAATCGTCGGCACCAATGCGACCATGATGGCGGTCGGCCTTGGTGCCAGCGTCACCGTGATCGACCGCTCGGCCGATGTGCTGCGCCGGCTGGTCTCGGAATTCGGCACCCGCATCCAGACAGCGTTCTCGACACGCCACACGGTCGAAAGCATGGTCGAGAAGGCCGATCTCGTGATCGGCGGCGTGCTGATCCCCGGCGCGGCGGCCCCCAAACTCGTGACGGCCGACATGGTCAAGCGCATGAAGCCCGGATCGGTCGTTGTGGATGTTGCGATCGACCAGGGCGGCTGTTTCGAGACCAGCAAGCCGACGACCCATGCCGATCCGACCTACGTGGTCGACGACGTCGTGCACTACTGCGTCGCCAACATGCCGGGAGGCGTGGCGCGTACCTCGACCTTTGCGCTCAACAACGTGACGCTACCGTTCGTGATTGCGCTTGCCGACAAGGGCTACAAGCAGGCTCTGGTGGATGATCCGTTCCTGCGCGAAGGCTTGAACGTGCACAAGGGCAAGATCACCTACAAGGCCGTTGCCGATGCGCTCGGTTACGACTACCAGCCGCCGGAAGAGGCTCTGGCGGCGTAGGCCGCAAATTGTCATGCTCGCCCCAGACGCACTGTTGTCCGGTTTAGATTTTGTGGACAAGGCGCATGGTCTGGATTCAACTGGGTTTTGCAACAAACACCGGAGTTGAAGCTCGAATTGGGAGCCCAGACCATGCCGTATCAGGATACGATTTTTGGCGCGCTTTTGAAGTTTATTCCCCGCCACCGGTTCAAACATCTTGTGGAACAGACCAAAGCCGGCCACCGGGTGCGCCGGCTTGATCCCTGGAGCCATTTGGTGGCCATGCTGTTTGCGCAGTTGTCGGGCGCTCGTTCTCTGCGCGACGTAACCGCCGCGCTTGATGCCGTGCCGGGCACGCACAGCCATCTGGGTCTGGCCAAGGTGCGCCGCTCGACCCTTGCCGATGCCAATGCCGGCCGTCCGGTTGCCCTGTTCGAGCAATTGCTGGGTGTGCTGATCGCTCAGCTTGATCCGGGCAAGGGCCCTCGCGAGATGCTGCGTCTGATCGATGCCACGCGCATTCTGGCCGGCAGGCGGATCGAAAGCTGGTCACCCAGCGGAGCCGTCAAGCTGCATGTGGTCTATGATCCCGGCAACGACCGGCCGACCTGCTATGCGGTCACCACCGACAGGGTCAACGACATCACGCCCGCCAAGGCCTTCGCGATCGAGCCGGGGGCGACCTATGTGTTTGATAAAGCTTACTATGACTTCGCTTTCTGGGCCGATCTCGATGCCCATGACTGCCGCTTCGTGACACGGCTGAAGAGCAATTCGCCGGTCCACATCATAAAACGCCTGGACGTCGGTCCCGACACGGCCATCGTCTCGGACGTCATCGCGCGGCTGTCAAAGCGGCTGTCCGGCAGCAGGCAAAACCCCTATGCCAAGCCGGTGCGTGTCGTCGAGGTTGGTATCGATACAGGCAAAATCCTCAGGCTCGTGACCAATGATCTCAGCTCTCCGGCCGAGCACATCGCAGCCCTCTACAAAGCCCGCTGGCAGGTCGAACTGTTCTTCAAGTGGATCAAGCAGAACCTTAAAATCAAACACTTCATGGGCACCAGCCCTAATGCCATACGCATCCAGATCCTTACCGCACTGATCGCCTATCTGCTGCTGCGTCTGGCTCAAAGACACCGGTCATCATCACCCAGCCTGCAAACCCTGGCACGGCTCGCAAACAAGATGCTCATGATGAGAAAGCCGCTCGAAGATCTGTTCAGACCGCCAAAACACCAAACACAAGCGCACTCCCCCGGGCAGTATAAACTTCAACTCCAATGCTAAACCGGACAACAGTGGGTCAAGCCCGGGCATGACAATTGAGATGTTTGACAGCCTTGTCTATTCCACTCCCGTCGTTCCCGTCCCCGATCCAGTCGGGGACCGGCTCCAGCGGGAATCCAGGGCGATACGGCACTGTCCTAGATTATGGCCTCTGGATCCCCGCCTGCGCGGGGATGACGAATAAATTCGCTGAATCTTAGGACCGGCTATTTGGCTCCGCGCGACGGCTTCCGGTTGGGGCGCTTTCGCTTCGGCTTGCGGAACACCATGACCTTGGAGAGGAAGGCCGGTTCGTAGTCCTCGAATTCAAGGCCCACGTCAGCAAAAACGCCCGGGAAATCCTCCTTCACGTAGGAGGAAAAGTAGGGCTCGTGGAACCCGACTTCAAAGCCTTCAAGCAGCGCGTCGTAACCATCGCGGTCGCCACGCTGAAGGGAGTCGACCAGAACGAACAGGCCTCCGGGCTTGAGCACCCGCGCAATCTCTTTCGCGACAATCCGCCTGATCTTGGGCGGCAGTTCATGGAACAGGTAGATGCAGGTCACGATGTCCTGCGACCCGGCTTTTACCGGTATCTTCTCGGCATTGCCGTGCAGGAGGTCGACCTTGCTCAGCTCCTCGAGATGCGAGGCGGCCTCTTCCAGATAGGCTTCCGACAGGTCGACTCCGGTTACGGGCAGGCGCGGCCACGCCGCCTTGACGAATTTCAGGAACCGTCCTGTTCCGCACGCGAGATCAAGCAGCCGAACCTTGCGTTGGTCGCGCCCGGCCATGAATTCCGATACCGGGACCAGCCCCTGCCGGCGCATCACGTTGGCCGAGCCCGTAAACAGAGTCTCGACCTGAACGTCGTAGAGCGCCGCCGACTCCTCGGTCAGATAACCGCCGGTCTGGTAGTTCGACGACGGGCGGAAGGGTTCGCCCGCTTTGTCGGTGATGGGCGACTGGAACTGGCGGCTGGCATAGTAGTGGGCCATATACCAGGCCACCCTTGCGCCCTGGCGCGCCGCAAAGCCTGCTTTTTCAACCGGTGAAAGCATGTTCCGCTCCGTTTTGAAGCCGCCGTCTCAATGCCGCATCAGGACCGCGACCAGTTCGATGTGCGGCGAATACACAAACTGGTCGATCGGCGTGACCCGCTCAAGACTGTATCCGCCATCCATGAGTATACGGGCATCCCGGGCGAAAGTCGCAGCGTTGCAGGAAACCGCGACAACAAGCGGCACGGTGCTGTCGGCAATCTCGATACACTGCTCCCGGGCGCCGGCGCGCGGCGGATCAAACAGAATGGCGTCGAATTCGTTCAGCTCACTTGCCAGAAGCGGACGCCTGAACAGGTCGCGCTGCTCGACCGTGACCGGCTTGATGCCCTGTGCATGATTGACCGCACGGTTCAGCGCGGCCAAAGCGCCGGCGTCAGCCTCCACCGCGTGGATGCTGAGATGCCGGGCCAGGGGCAGGCTCAAGGCCCCGCATCCGCTGAAGAGATCAGCCACACTGGTGCAACCCGAAAGGCCGTTCCGAACCTTCTCGACGATCAGACCTTCCGCCTCTTCGACAGCCTGGAGGAAGCCGCCCGGCGGCGGCACGACGGCAATCTCGCCAAACAGATGGTGAGGCGGACGGCGCTCGGCGATCACGTCACCATCCCAGGCGAGCCGGGCAAGGTCTAGCCGTTCGGCCATTGCGGCCAGATGCTCGCGGGCCTCAAGCCCGTCGACCGTCCTGCCCCCGGTCACCGCCACGTCGACGCCGGCGCGGCTCATTGTTACCTGCACATCCGCAACACCGCGGCGCGTCAGCATCGGTGCAACGGCTTCTCGGAGCGCAGGAATTGCCGAGACGATATCCTGCATGAGGACCGGGCACTCTTCGAGATCGACAATCTCGGCACTGCGATGGACATTGAAGCCGAACCTGACGCCGCGCTTGGTGCGCCGGGCCGCGAATGAAGCCCGGCGCCGCCCGGACTGCTTGACTACGGTAACCGGTTCAACGCCGGTCTCGATGCCGCGACGCCGGAGCGCCTGCACAACCAGGTCCCGCTTCCAGTCGCGATAGGCGTCCGGTGCCATGTGCTGAAGCGCGCAGCCACCGCAGGCTGGAAAGTGCCTGCACACCGGCTCGACCCTGTCGGGTGACGGTTCGAGGACCTCAAGCAACCGGCCGTGATCGCCGTCAACCTCCACCCTGACGCGCTCTCCGGCCAGAGCGCCGCGCACGTAGACCGTTGCATCACCTGAGCGGGCAGCGCCCTCACCCAGATGCGCGAGCGTATCGATAACGAGATCGTCCTTCATGGCAGGACCGCAACCATCAGAAACTCGGAGTTTCCATCAGGTCCTTCTATCGGCGAGCGTTGCAATCCCTCGACACGCCATCCGCGTGTCTCGATCCACGACGTCATGTCGCCGCAGACTTCTTCGTGCAGAGACGGGTCACGTACAACACCGCCCTTGCCCAACCGTTCGCGACCGACCTCAAACTGGGGCTTGATGAGGGCGACAAGGCGGCATCCGGGCCGTGCCAGCGCAAGTGCTGCCGGCAGGGCTTTCTTGAGGCTGATGAAACTCACGTCACAGACGATGATGTCCGGCGGCTCCGGAATGTGTTCCTTAGTCAGGTGGCGGGCATTGAGTCCTTCAATGGACACGACGCGTTCGTCTGCTCGCAGGGATTCATGAAGCTGATCGTGACCGACATCGATCGCGTGCACTTCTTTCGCCCCTCGACGCAGAAGCACGTCCGTGAAGCCGCCGGTCGATGCGCCAAGATCGATCGCCGACATCCCGGTTACGTCGATCCCCGACGCATCCAGCGCATGAGCGAGCTTGAGGCCGCCGCGAGAGACGTACGGGTTTGCATCTTCCGCGACGGCGATATCAACGCCGTCGTCCACCAGTTGTCCGGGCTTGGCCGCCTTGCTGTCTGCTACGGTGACCTCGCCGCGTTTGATGGCATCACGCGCTCTTGCGCGAGTCGTGCAGAGGCCGCGTTCGACGAGCAGAACGTCAAGCCGCATTTTCCTAGGGGTGTCGGTCACGAGACCGGCGATCAGGCCCGCCTGATGGACTCTGCCATCTCGGACCGGCCGAGCGCCGCAAGCACCGTTTCGACAATGCCCGGAGCGTTAAGACCTGCAGTCTCGTACATGGCAGCCGGCTTGTCATGATCGATGAATTCGTCCGGCAACATCATGGTGCGGATCTTCAGCCCGTTGTCGAGCAGGCCGTTCGCCGCCAGGAAATGCAGGACATGCGCGCCAAATCCACCGGCGGCCCCCTCCTCGATCGTTACGAGAACTTCGTGGTTGCCTGCAAGTCGGCGGATCAGATCCTCATCGAGGGGCTTGGCAAAACGGGCATCCGCAATCGTCGTGGAAAAGCCGAACGACGCTAGCTGGTCCGCAGCCTTGTAGCTTTCCTGAAGGCGGGTTCCGAAACTCAGGATCGCAGCCGTGCTGCCTTCGCGCAGAACGCGGCCCTTGCCGATCTCCAGAACCTCGCCCTGTTCGGGCATATCGATACCCACACCCTCGCCGCGCGGATAACGCACCGCGGAAGGCCCGTCATCGATCGCCGCGGCGGTCGCGACCATGTGGACAAGCTCCGCCTCGTCGGCGGCTGCCATGATCACAAAGCCCGGAAGCGTGCCGAGATAGGTTATGTCATAGGCACCCGCATGGGTCGGTCCGTCGGCTCCGACGAGTCCCGCACGGTCAAGCGCAAAGCGCACAGGCAGCTTCTGGATTGCAACGTCGTGCACAACCTGGTCGTAGGCGCGCTGCAGAAATGTCGAATAGATCGCGGCGAACGGCTTGTAACCTTCGCAGGCCATGCCGGCCGCGAACGTTACGCCATGCTGTTCGGCGATGCCGACATCGAAACACCGGTCGGGAAAGGCTTTGCCGAACAGATCGAGCCCGGTGCCCGACGGCATGGCCGCCGTGACGGCAACGATCTTGTCGTCCTTCTCCGCTTCCTTGATGAGGCTCTGCGCAAAGACCTTTGTGTAGGCCGGCGCGTTGGGCTTCGGCTTCGACTGGGCCCCGGTCACGACGTCGAACTTGGCGACGCCGTGATACTTGTCGGCGGATTTCTCCGCCGGATCGTATCCCTTGCCCTTCTGGGTCACGACGTGGACGAGTATCGGGCCTTCCTTGGCGTCGCGCACATTGCGCAGCACCGGCAGCAGGTGGTCCAGATTATGGCCGTCGATCGGGCCGACATAATAGAAGCCGAGTTCCTCGAACAGCGTCCCGCCGGTCCAGAATCCACGCGTGTACTCTTCCGCCCTGATCGCCTTGCGTTCGAGCGACTTCGGCAGGCGATGCGCGAGCTGCTTGGCGAAGTTGCGCAGGTGCCGGTAGGTGTTGCCGGACAGAAGCCGCGCCAGATAGGCACTCATGGCACCGACCGGCGGCGCAATCGACATGTCGTTGTCGTTCAGGATCACGATCAGGCGGCTGTCACCCGAGCCGGCATTGTTCATGGCCTCGTAAGCCATGCCGGCACTCATGGCGCCATCACCGATGACGGCGATGACGTTGTTGTCACCGCCATCCAGATCGCGCGCCGTCGCCATGCCCAGACCGGCTGAAATCGACGTCGATGAATGGGCGGCTCCAAACGGATCGAATTCGCTTTCCGCACGCTTCGTGAAACCGGACAGGCCGCCGCCCTGGCGAAGTGTCCGGATCCGGTCACGCCGGCCGGTGAGAATCTTGTGCGGATAGGCCTGATGGCCGACATCCCAGATGAGACGGTCGTCCGGCGTGTTGAATATGTAGTGCAGCGCTACGGTCAGCTCGACAACGCCGAGCCCGGCGCCCAGATGCCCCCCGGTCACAGAGACAGCGTCAATCATTTCCGTACGCAACTCGTCGGCAATCTGCCTCAAGTCGGACTCTTCGAATGCCCGCAGGTCCTCAGGCGTACGCACCTGGTCGAGCAACGGCGTTGTTGTCTGCCCGGTCACCGTGTCCACGTCCTTTTCGATATTTGCGCCTCTCTTCTTGAAAGATTGGCGCAAAGGCAGCTTTTTTCAACTGTACTGCCTTGGCCGTCCCCTCAGATACCGACGATATAGCAAAGCTCACCGATACGCCAACCCAGAGCTACAGGTTGGCTGCGCATCCGCGGGCACGCGATACCGTGCGATCAGTCCACATCGAGCGGTTCGGTTCCGCCCGGCGTGCCATCCGGCTTGAGAGCGATCTTCTCGATCCGGGCTTCTGCCGTCTTCAAGAGCGCCTCGCAATGCGCCTTGAGCTTTTCGCCGCGCTCATAGATCGCAATCGAGCCCTCGAGTTCGACATCGCCGCCTTCAAGTTGCCCCACGATGCGTTCAAGTTCGCCGAGCGCCTGCTCAAAGCTCATATCCGCAATATCACTGTCGGTCTTGGCATCCTTGCCGGCCATGCCCTGCTCCTCAAAAGGCTTTGGGAATTCAACTCTGCATCAGCGTGCGAACATGCGTCGCGCAGGATGCCGCGAGCCCGCGCAAGTCATATCCGCCTTCCAGCATGGAGACAATACGTCCGTTGCAGTGGGTGTCGGCCACATCCATCAGTTTGGCCGTGACCCAGGCGAAGTCCTTCTCGACCAGGGCGAGACCGCCCAGAGGATCATCGGCATGGGCATCGAATCCGGCCGAGATGATGAGCAGGTCGGGCTTCATGTTTTCAAGACTCGGCAGGATGACGGACTCGAATGCCTCCATGAAACGAACACCGTCATCACCGGGCCTCAGGGGTGCGTTGAAGATATTGTTCTCCGCCCCCGTCTCGTTTCGCGCACCCGTGCCCGGGAACAGGGGCATCTGGTGCGTCGAGCCATAGATCAGATTGCGATCGTTCCAGAAAATTTCCTGGGTCCCGTTACCGTGGTGAACATCGAAATCGATCACGGCGACACGCTCGAGACCGTACTTTTTCCGGGCATACTCGGCCGCGACCGCAACACTGTTGAACAGGCAGAAGCCCATGGCACGTGCCGTCTCGGCGTGGTGCCCGGGCGGGCGGACCGCACAGAATGCGTTATCGCAGGCGCCGGCCATGATCTGATCAACCGCCCGTGTGCCCGATCCCACGCAGCGCAATGCAGCTTCCCAGCTCCCCGCGGACAGCCAGGTGTCAGGGTCCAGCGGCACAGCGCTGTCATCGGTCGGCACCTTGCTCTTGATGTCGTCGATGTAGGCTTGCGGATGAACCTTTGCGATGTCGGCGACATCACCCATGGGCGCCTCTTCCCGCAGAAGGTCATCAAAGATCGATTCCCCCAGGACCTTGTTCAGCGCGCGGATGCGGTCCGGGCGTTCCGGATGTCCATGCGGCGTCTGGTGATTGATGGTCGAGTCATGCTTGAGCAGAAGTGTCGTCATTGCCCTACTCCGCTGCGTCCAGAGAAGCCGGCGGGATGCTGTCCTCCGGCACGAAAAAATCGGGACTGAGCGGCTGCGCCGGATCTACCCGGTAGCTGTCGAAATCGGACACGCCGTGTTCGGAGAGAAGCGTGTCGTCGATGCAGAAATTGCCAGTGAATTCGCGAGACGGCTTTGTCAGGATGACGTGCGCCGCATCCGCCATGATGTCCGGCGTACGGCTGCTCTGCATCCGTTCTTCGCCGCCCAGCAGATTCCTGATCGCGGCGGTCGCGATCGTCGTGCGCGGCCAGAGTGCGTTGACCGCGACGCCACGGTCGGCGAACTCGGCAGCCATACCCAGCACGCACATGCTCATGCCGAACTTCGCCATCGTATAGGCAACGTGAGGCCCGAACCATTTCGGCGACATGTCGAGCGGCGGAGAAATGTTCAGGATATGCGGATTGTCCGCTTCGAGAAGATGCGGCAGACAGGATTTCGAGACCAGAAAGGTGCCGCGCGTGTTGATGGAATGCATCAGATCATAGCGCTTCATTTCGGTCTCGAGCGTGCCCGTGAGCTGGATGGCGCTGGCGTTGTTGATGCAGATGTCGATGCCACCGAACTTCCCGGCCGCGGCGTCAACGGCTGTCCGGACCGCGTCTTCATCACGGACGTCAACGACCAGCGGGAGTGCCTTGCCGCCGGCCTGTTCGATCTCTTCCGCCGCCGTGTAGATCGTGCCTTCGAGTTTGGGATGCGGCTCGGCGGTCTTCGCCGCTATGGCCACATTGGCACCGTCACGCGCCGCCCTGAGCGCAATCGCCAGGCCGATGCCGCGGCTGCCGCCCGTAATGAACAGAGTCTTGTTGTTGAGATCCGCCATGCGAAATTCCACTTCCTCCCCAGGACCGTTTCTCGAGACGGCCCGCTTTTTGTTCTTCTCAGACAGCCAGCTGCGCGGCAGGCATATCGATCAGAGCCATGCTTCCGTCTGTCACCGTTGCCCGGAGGCTGTCCGCTTCGGTTGTGATGTGCTCGGCAAAGAACCGGGCGAGATTGACGCGGATGTCAGCGTCGGCTTCCGCATTCTGTCCGGCGGAAAGCGCCCCGCCTGCCAGATAGACGCCGCCCGCCGCGAGCCCGAACAGCCGAAGATAGGGCGCTGCACCGGCGAGGGCACGGTCCGGCTTGTCCTGCATCACCTCAAGCATCCAGTCCGTCGCTTCCGACAACGCCTCGACGGCTGCGGACAGCCTGTGTCCCGTCCGTCCGAACGCCGGTTCATTGGAGGCAAGCACGGCGTCGACCTTCGCTTTCATGCCATCGATGTAACGCTGAACGACAGCGCCGCCCTGCATCGGAAGTTTCCGCGATACGAGGTCGATTGCCTGAATGCCGTTGGTCCCCTCGTAAATCGGCGCGATCCTGGCATCGCGATAATGCTGCGCGGCACCTGTCTCTTCGATAAATCCCATACCGCCGTGAACCTGCACGCCGGTTGACGCCACGTCGACACCGACATCCGTGCTGAAGGCCTTCGCAACAGGCGTCAGCAGATCGGCAAGGGCCTGATTGGCCTCGCGGGTCGTCTCGTCCGCGCCGAGATGGGACAGGTCCAGCGCCTTCGCCGTGGCAAAGCAGATCGCGCGCGCAGCGGCGGTCTTCGCCTTCATCGACAACAGCATACGCTTGACGTCGGGATGCTCGGCGATCGCCACCATGCCGTCGACGCCCGGCCGGCGGCCCTGTTTACGGTCATGGGCGTAATGCAGGGCCTGCTGATAGGCTCTCTCGGCGATGGCCACGCCCGACATGCCGACATGCAGCCGCGCGTTGTTCATCATCGTGAACATGCAGGCCAGGCCCCTGTTTTCCTCGCCGACCAGCCAGCCGGTGGCCCCTCCGCCTTCGCCGAACGCCATGACGCAGGTGGCGCTGCCGTGAATGCCCAGCTTGTGTTCAACGCCGGCGCACTTGACGTCGTTCCGTTCACCGAGCGTGCCGTCGTCGTTGACGAAATACTTCGGCACCAGAAACAGTGAAATGCCCCTCGTGCCTTCGGGCGCGTCAGGCAGCCGCGCCAGGACCAGATGGATAATGTTGTCGGTGAGATCGTGATCACCGTACGTGATGAAAATCTTGGTCCCCGTGATGGCGTAGGTCCCGTCTCCGTTGGGCACGGCCTTGGCGCGCAACGCCGCGAGATCAGAGCCCGCCTGCGGCTCGGTCAGATTCATCGTCCCCATCCATTCGCCGGTGGAGAGACGCGGCAGGTATTTGGCGGCAAGCGCTTCATCGGCGTGGGCTGTCAGTGCCTCGACCGCGCCATGGGTCAGGATCGTGCCAATCCCGAAAGCCATCGACGCCGCGTTCCACAGCTCCTGGGTCGCCAGGGCGATCTGTACCGGCAGTCCCTGACCGCCATGTTCGACCGGACAGGGAACCGCGCCCCAACCCGCCTCGACCCACTGGCTGTAGATGTCTTTCCAGCCGGCCGGGGTCACCACGGCGTCGCCTTCGAGCCTGCACCCGTCGACGTCGCCGGCGCGATTGACAGGCGCAATGACTTCGGTCGCGAACTTTCCGGCTTCTTCGAGAATGGCATCGACAAGATCGGCGTCGAGCTCGCCCAGTCCGCCCTGCTCCAGTTGATCGCCAAGACCGTTGATGTGGTTCAGCGTGTATCGCAGATCGTCGACATGGGCGGTAAACGTCATATTTCTCCCCGGGAAATGCGGTATGGCGCGACTTCGCGTCCTTCCGCACTGTTCTTGACGCGCCTTGGCGGTTGAGCGACAACCCCCGCGGAACTTATAGCGGTGCCGCCACGCGCAGCGCTGTTTTTTGGATCTGCCTCCGACTTTAAACGGCGGCAGGGCAAGGTCAATGGACAAATCAGCGACAAAGCCGGTCATTCGGCAGACCAGTGACCCGGATGCCATCGAGAACGCGGCGGCCTTGCTGCGCGACGGCAAACTTGTCGCCTTCCCGACCGAGACGGTCTACGGTCTTGGCGCGGACGCGACCAGCGAGCGGGCCGTTGCCTCCGTGTTCGAAGCCAAGAACCGCCCCCAATTCAATCCGCTGATCGTGCATGTGGCCAGACAGGAGAGCGCTCTGGCCATCGGTGTGTTTTCTGACTCCGCGAAACTTTTGGCGGAGCGGTTCTGGCCCGGCCCCCTGACGCTGGTCGTTCCGCGCGCAGCAGCCTGTCCGGTCGCCATGCTGGCCTCAGCGGGCCTCGACACGATCGCGGTCCGTGTGCCTGCGCATCCCGTTGCCAGAG
The DNA here is from genome assembly GCA_965275905.1 of Hyphomicrobiales bacterium. Lineage (GTDB taxonomy): Bacteria > Pseudomonadota > Alphaproteobacteria > Rhizobiales > JAJFHC01 > CBDAQD01. The sequence goes on from CBDHYJ010000025.1 coordinate 89,316, forward strand.
ACCTTCTGGAACGAGCAGGCGTGCCGGTTGTTGCGCCAAGCGCGAACCCTTCAGGACAAGTAAGCCCCACAACGGCCCGCCATGTGGCCGAAGGACTGGGCGGCGAAGTCGCGGCGATCGTTGACGGAGGACCATGTGAAATCGGGCTGGAGTCCACAATCGTGGGCTTCGACGGCGATACGCCCCTGCTTCTCCGGGCCGGCGGCATCCCACGCGTTGCAATCGAGGAGGCCCTGGGCCGCCCACTCGCAAACCCGGTCCACGACTCCGCCGCGCCGACAGCGCCCGGTCAACTGACGAGCCACTATGCGCCGGAGGCCGCCGTCCGCCTGAATGCGGTCGACATTGCCGATGGCGAGGCCCTGCTCGCCTTCGGTCCTCACACACCCATCTGCGATGGCCCGGAATTGAACCTGAGCCCGTCGGGCGATCTCGTCGAAGCCGCTGCCAACCTGTTCGCCTATCTGCGCCAACTTGATGCGACCGGCGCAACGTGTATTGCAGTCAGCCCGATCCCGGAAACCGGCCTGGGCGAGGCAATCAACGATCGCCTGCGCCGCGCCGCTGCACCGCGACGCTAAGCCCCGTCTGCGGGCACAGCACCTCTCGACCTGCCGTCCCCGCCCCCCTATTCTCTAACATTGGTTCTGAGATCCGGTACCCATGACACGTCACGAAACACTAAGACATCATCCGCCCACGGCTGAGCTTCTCCAGCGGTTCGCAGCGATTGTCGGGGATGACAACGCCATCCTCGAAGACGGCGACAAGGCGCCCTACCTGCGCGAGTGGCGCGACCGATATGTCGGCCGGGCCGCCGCTGTCCTGAGACCGGGAACGACGGCGGAAGTTTCGGAGGTCATGAAGATCGCGAACGAAAACCGGATCGCGATGGTCCCGCAGGGAGGGAACACGGGCCTCGTCGGGGCGCAGATCCCGTTCGAGGGCGGCCAGGAGGTCGTGCTTTCGCTGGGGCGCCTCAATCGGATCCGGGATGTCGATCCGCTCGACAACACGATGACTGTCGAGTCCGGCTGCATCCTCGCCACCATCCAGGCCGAAGCCGATGGCGTGGACAGGCTGTTTCCACTGAGCCTGGGTTCGGAAGGGTCGTGCCAGATCGGCGGCAATCTGTCCTCGAACGCCGGCGGTACCGGGGTGCTCGCCTACGGCAACGCGCGCAATCTGGTTCTGGGACTGGAAGTGGTGCTCGCGGACGGCCGCATCTGGAACGGTCTCCGGCGGCTGCGCAAGGACAATACCGGCTACGATCTCAAGGACATGTTCATCGGCGCCGAGGGCACGCTCGGGGTCATCACCGGCGCCGTCCTGCGGCTGTTTCCGAAGCCGAGAGATATTGCCACGGCCTTTATCGGCATCCGGACACCGGGCGACGCCGTCACGCTGCTCTCGATTGCGAATGAAATCTCCGGCGGCCGGGTGACCGGATTTGAGATCATGCCCCGCACCGGACTTGAATTCGTCCTTCGTCATGCGGACGGCGTGCGCGACCCGCTGACGACAGCGCACCCGTGGTACGTGCTCATGGAACTGTCGGGCGGGGAGAGCGTCGGTGTGCTCCGGCAACCTTGCGAAAAGATCCTGGAGGCGGGGTTCGAGGCCGGTCTCGTGCAGGATGCCGCCATTGCGGAGAGCGGGCAGCAGGGGCAGGACTTCTGGCGGCTGCGCACCGCCATGTCGGAAGTCCAGAAACACGAGGGCGGCAGTATCAAGCACGACGTTTCGGTACCGGTGTCCAGGATCGCGGAGTTCATCGAACAGGCAAGCACGGTCGTGAGCGAGCGCATCCCCGGTTGCCGTCCGCTGCCATTCGGCCATATCGGCGACGGCAATATCCACTTCAACATCAGCCAGCCGGTTGATGGCGACAAGGCGGCGTTTCTGGATCGGTGGGACGAGATCAACGATGCCGTCCACGGCATCGTGCTGGCGCTCAACGGGTCTGTCAGCGCCGAACACGGCATCGGCCGCATGAAGCGGCACATGATGGAGCGCATCAAGGATCCGGTCGAACTCGACATCATGCGGTCGCTCAAAAAGACATTCGATCCCAATGACATCCTGAATCCGGGCAAACTGCTGCCACCGGAGGAGGTGTCACCATGAGCAGCACGACGTTCCGGCCCGCAGGCGACGAGGATATCGAGACAATCGTCGCTCTGTGGCACCGCTGCGGCCTGACCCGTCCCCACAACGATCCCTATCGCGATATCGCGTTTGCGCGCGAAAAGGCGGAATCGGACGTGCTGGTGGGCGAGATAGACGGCCGGATCGTGGCGAGCGCAATGGTCGGACACGACGGACACAGGGGCACCGTGTATTATGTCTCTGTCGATCCGGACTGCCGTGGTTCGGGTCTGGGCCGCGACCTGATGGCGGCGGCCGAAGGTTGGCTGAAGGATCGTGGCATCTGGAAGCTCAACCTGCTGATCCGCGAGGACAACACGGCGGTTCAGGGGTTCTACGAGTCTCTCGGCTACGAGGTGGAACCGCGTACGGCAATGGCTCGTAGACTGGAGCCCTGAGGTCAAAAAGCTGCGGCGAACGTACGATGCTTTATCAGTACGACTCGTTCTTCACGCTACCGCCTGTCGGACAGGCGGGGCTTTTACTGCTGTCCATCGTGCTGACGGCGGTCGCCTTCTGGTTTGCCGAACGGCTGTTCAGGATCTTCCGGAAGTTTCCGCGCGCGCTGGAGGTCGCGGGACGCGTGGGTTGCGCACTCCTGGTGGTCTGGCTGTTCGTATGGCTGACGCCGCAGATCTACTACTTCTACTACCAGATCACGTTCGAAGGGCTGCCCTGGCAGTTCGTGATCCGGCAGTTCCCGACCTCGGAACAGATACTCGAATTGCTGACATTTACAGGGAAGGCCACCCTGTCGGCGCACGGCACGGGCATTCTCGCATGGGGGCTGATCGCCTACGCGATCGGTGGCGCCGTCTGGCGCCGCGACAGGACGTAACCACTACGGGGTCAGAAGGGTCTCAAGCGTTTGATGTCGAAGCGGCGTTCCTGCTTCGATGCGCGCCACGAGAGCATGCATTGCAGCCCGATGATCGATTCAACATCGCCCCATGCCTCATAGGTTATGCCTTTCCGCGTTGCAGACATGTGAATGCGGTCGGCGCCGCCGAGGAAGACCCGCGTCACCTTCGTGTCGCGCCAGTCGATCCCGGGAAATCTCGCCGATGCCATCGCCCGGACATGAGACTCGCACAGGGCAACCGTGGCGACGGATCTCCGGTTCAGATAAATGGCCTCCAGCGAATTGATGGCCCTGCCGCCCTTGTCGACATAGCCCATGACGTGCACGAAGCCGTCGTCGGTAAGAATGTCTCCGGACACAGCGCGTTCACCGAAGCAGGTGTCCCCGTAGAAGAAGCCGGCAGGTGATTTCAGGGCCTGCTCCACGCTCAAGCCAAGGCTGATGCCTCCGGGCGCCGCAATCTCCAACGCCGCGCCTTGCGATGCGGGAATCGCCATCGCGATCCCCGCAATCACTGTCATCCGCTTCAGCATGTTTCCCAGCTACTGCGTGCTTGAGCTGTGCCCCGAATGGCTGCCATGGCCCATCGTTTCACCGGATTTGGTACCATGATTCGAGTGATCGCCATGGCCCGAGTGATCGCCGTGACCCTTGGACTTCCCGGTCGCGCCACGCAACTCGAACTCCATGTCGACCTTTCCGGCCTTTTCGAAGGTGACCGATATCGGCAGTCTGGCGCCCGGTTCCATGCCGTCCTTGAGTCCGAAGATCATCAGATGAAGACCTCCCGATTTCAACTCAACCACGGACTTTGCCGGCACTTCGATATGATCAACCTCGCGCATGCGCATGACGCCTTCATTCATCGTCATGGTGTGGAGTTCGATGCGCTCGGCCATTGACGAGCTTGCCGACACTATCTTGTCGGCCTGATCGCTCGTGTTGTGGACCTTCATGTATCCGGCCGCCGGACGGCTCTTGATCGTCATCCGGGCCCAGGGCTTCTCAATGCTGAGCTTGCCCTGCTTGTAGTCGCCGGCGAATGCCGTGACGCTGCCGACGCTCAGGGCAATTGCGAGCGCCGCCTTTAAAACCATACTCATCTCATGTTCTCCATCGTAGCCGGACGCGCCACGCCGGGCGTGCGCGCCGTGTTCAATCTGTGCGTGTCAAACTAGATGGAAACGCGAGGGGGTGATCTCGGCCCGCAGGAATCGAGTTTCAGCCGTGTGCCGTCGTCGGCCAGGGCGCCATCCGGTGCCAGGGGAGCAGGAAGCCTGGCGTAATACCGGGCCGCTGTCGCATTGTCGTCCCGGGAAGCGATCGAACAGAAACCGCACGCCGCAGCGCATGGGCAAAAGCAACCGGTCTGGGATTTTTCCCCGTGGGATTGCGAGCCCTGCCAGGCCACCGTCCTGGAGCCGTCACTGGAGCAGATGACAAACGCGCCGAGGCCGGACGGATCCGATTGCGCGACGAACATGTGCGCCGCCATGGCGCCGCTAAGCGGTGCCTGAGCGATCATGAAGATCGCCAGAAGGATCCGGCGCATTGCGCGCGCACTCTGTGCACTGGTCATCATCGCTTCATAGTGTGCCAGTGTTCGAAGCCGACGCCAAATGCGGCATCGGAGCGCAGAACCCTACAGCAGCTTCATCTGCGGGTCTTCCGCCACCGGCTTTGCCTGCGCTTCATTGCTTTCGTCCATGGCCATCGGGCGCTGAACTTCGGCGTCGTCGTTCGCGACCCGGTTTACACGGTCAGAAATCGCCACCGCTTCCAGCAGGTCGTCAGGTGCCGGCGCAAGCAACGGCTCGAGTTCCCGGGCATCGCTCTCCGTGGTTGTCAGCCACCAGGCGAAGTCGGCTTCGTCCAGGATGACGGGCATGCGATGGTGAATCCGCTGCAGCGTGCTGTTGGCTCCGGTGGTGATGACCGCAGCGGATTCAATTTCGCTGCCATCCTTTCCGATCCAGTGTTCCCAGATGCCGGCCATGGCGAACGGCCGGCCGTCGGCGCGCCGGATCAGGAAAGGCTGCTTGCGCTCCTCCGTGCGGCGCCATTCGTAGAACCCGTCGGCCGGAAACAGGCACCGCCGTCGGCGCACCGCGGTCCTGAAGGAAGGCTTCTCGAAAACGGTCTCGCTGCGCGCATTGATCAGCGGCTTCGAGGATGCAACCTCCCTGGCCCAGGAGGGCACCAGCCCCCAGCGCACGAGCACAAAGTGACGTGCTCCGTTCTCCATTCTCACGACCGGTACCGGTTGCGTGGGCGCGATATTGTATCGCGGCGGAAAGTTCGGCTGTTCCAGATAGTCGAACAGGTCGCGGATCGCCTCCGGCGCCGAGGTGATGGTGTAACGCCCGCACATGCTCCTGTCTTGACCTCCAGCGCCTTCTGTCCCAGACCTGTCGGCTGAACACTAACGTTCTGCAGGCATATGGAACACCCTGAATCCAGTGAAAAAGAAGCCCACTCACCCGTAATCGGGGTCAGCACATGTCTCCGGCAGGAGAACCGCTTCTTGCTGATCGAGCGCGGCAAGGCGCCGAACAAGGGTCTGTGGAGCCTGCCCGGCGGACATGTAAGGCACGGCGAGACACTGCGCGAGGCGGCCGCGCGGGAGCTTCTCGAAGAGACATCGGTGACAGCCGAAATCGGCGCGGTTGTCGATGTGCTGGACATTATCCGGCACGACACGAGCGGCGATACGCTCAGACACTACGTGGTCGTCGTCTTCCAGGGCCTGTACCGGTCCGGAGAACCGGTTGCCGGTGACGATGCCGCCGACGCGGCCTGGGTTTCGATGGAAGGTGCCCGTACCCTGCCCCGGACCGACACGCTGCTTGGCGTTCTCCGAAAGGCTGAAACATTGTTCACGGGGGTTTGATTGGTGCCGGATTTCGCACCATCGCATGATCCTGCTGCTATGACACGCATACCCACAAATTCCCGAGTTTTTGCGCTGGTTTCAGCCATTCTCGTCCTCATTCTGACGTCGATGCCGGTGCTTGCGACGCCTGAGGTCTGGGCCCGTTCCGGCTGGGACAAAACCGACTTCACGCAGAAATCCATCGATTTCGGCGAGATCCTTTCCGGAGGTCCGCCAAAGGATGGAATCCCGTCGATCGACAAGCCGGTTTTCAAGCCGCAAGCCGAGATAAAGGATCTGGCGGACACGGAACCTGTCATCACGGTCGCTATTGACGGCAAGGCCCGGGCATATCCGATTCAGATCCTGATCTGGCACGAGATCGTCAATGACGAACTCGGCGGCATGCCGATCTCGGTGACCTATTGCCCGTTGTGCAATTCGGCCATCGTGTTCGACCGGCGTATCGATGGAAAACTGCTCGATTTCGGAACCACAGGAAAGCTCCGAAAGTCGGATCTGGTGATGTATGACCGGCAAACTGAAAGCTGGTGGCAGCAGTTCACCGGCGAAGCGATTGTCGGCGAGATGACAGGGACGACGCTGAAGACGATCCCGGCGCGACTCGAATCCTATGCCCTGTTCAAGGAGCGGCATCCTGACGGCGAGGTGCTGGTTCCCAACAACCCGGGAATGAGGTCTTACGGGCGCAACCCGTACACCGGCTATGACCGGCGCGGCCAGCCTTATGTGCTGTTCCGCGGCGAGCTCCCGGACTACATCAACCCGATGGAACGGGTGATCACCTACAAGGTGGATGGCAAGCCGCAAGCCGTATCCCTCACCTTGCTGACCGAGAAGAAGAAGTTCGAGGCCGACGGCGTGATCATGACCTGGAAGGCGGGCCAGAACTCGGCGCTCGACACCAGCGCGATATCGAGCGGACGGGACGTGGGCAATATCATCGTGCAAAAGAAGACCGGCGACGCGCTGGAGGACATGGTCTACGACGTGACGTTCGCATTCGTGTTCCATGCGTTTTATCCCGAATTGAAAATTAGGCAGAACTGACTGCCGGACGGGCCTGCTGGCTATCGACACGGCCGATGCAAAGAATTAGTTTCGGGACATGTTCAGCAACTGGATGAGTCTCCCCGCAAATCGTTACGTGGTTTTATCGGGGCTCGTAGCGGCAGCGATGGCGCTGTCGGCGATGCTGGTTGCCCAGCCCTTGCGTGCCCAGGACGGCGCGCCCTACGAACAGAAGCTTCTCCGCCTTTCCGAGGTGCTGGGCGCAATGCATCACTTGCGCAACGTTTGCGGCGCGCGCGAGGGCCAGTTGTGGCGCGACCAGATGATCCGGATGCTCGATGCCGAAGCGCCCTCGCCTGCCCGGCGGGCGAAGCTGGTACGCCAGTTCAACAAGGGATACCGGTTTCACCAGAAATCGTTCCAGACCTGTACCGATTCCGCCTATATCGAGTCACAGAAGTTTGCCACCGAAGGGCGCCAACTGTCCCAGGCGCTCGCCCTGGAACGCGCCAATTTCTAGGGATTCCGGCGGCTATCGGGCGACTGTCTCGCGGATTCGGCCGTCGGGAATTCCGCAAATGTGGACATTAACCTTTTATTTACTTCCTGCGGGCGGGCGCTGTCAGGTATGCTAGAAAGATCCTGGCAGGGACGAGGGATTGCCGGCCCCCGATACGGGGGCTTTGCATATTCCGGGCGATAAATCGGTAGGTGCGTAATGCTCAAGGCAGACGTCGAAAGACTCGAAGAAGAACAACAAATCCGCGATCAGAAACAGGCAGCATTGCGCTACATTCTCGATGCATGGGAAGAGGCCGTGTATGACGGTATCGAACCCGACCTTCTGGCCACCGCAGCCATGTTCGCCGCGCTGAGCGACATGGTCGTAACATACGGTGAAGAAGCCGTTGCGACCATGACGGACGGCCTTGCTGAACGCATCCGGCACGGCGAATTCACGGTGAACCGGGTCACTCAGTAGAGCTGCGCCAGGGCGACTCGCCCGAGCATAAAGCCCCCGAACAGAATAATCGCAGCACCGGTCACGCGGTTGATCAGCGCCAGGCGGCGGCTGTCCAGCCGTCCGCGCAGGCGAACCACCACCGTTGACAGAAACACCCACCACAGCAGACTGCCCGCCATGACGGACGCGACGATCGTGATCGTTGCGCCATGATTTCCGGAATGCGTCAGGGTTTTCGATGCTCCGCCAAAGATCGCCACAAACCCCGCCATCGTGAACGGGTTGGTCAGGGTCAGCACAAGGGTCGAGCTGAAAATCGCGAGAGCCTGGCGTGAGCTTGGACGCGCGACGATTTCTTCCGGATCGACCGGCGTGCGCCAGGCGTGAACCCCCAGGACCAGGAGGAAAAGACCGCCTGCAATCTGAAGCAGGACGGCATGATCCGAAATGATGTCCGCGACCGCCTTGAGCCCCATGGCCGCGGCGGTGGCGAACAAACCATCTCCCACCACCGATCCCAGACCGGTGAAGACACCCGCCCAGAAACCATGACGAAGTGTCTGGCGGATGCACATGAAGTTAATGGGTCCGAGCGGTGCTGACACGGCGAGGCCGATCGCAATGCCCCAGGGCACGAGGCTCAGTTCGACCATGACCGAATCACTTTCGTTCCCCCAGTTACCGAAGTGGAGCGTTCCAGTCTTCTAACGTCTCAGCTTTTCGGCGAAAACGGATTCTTAACCCGCTCCGGGTGAACATTGCGGGTTCGCTCCATTTCTGCGGCAGTTTAGGGGAGGTGCTCGAACAAAACCTTACGGAAGCTGAGATCCGGAAAGGAGGTTCAATGAGCGACTTGAACAAAAGGTTTGAGGGTTACGAAACCGTAACCGCCGAAATCGTCTACAGGGCGCCCAGCCAGCCCGGGCTCTTGCAGACCTACGTCTGGCACGGCCTTGACCGCGCGCCACGGTATCCAATTCTGACCAATTTCCTCAAATTCTGGCAGCGTGAGCTTGACGGTCCCCTGCATTCGGTCAGAATCGCCTCGTCTGGCACCACAGCGCCATCCGAGGTTGAATTTGTCGATCACGAATCCACGGTCCACTAGCCGGGTCTTCGCCACTATCGCGGGCGCAGCGTTCCTTGTCCTGTCGGCTCCCGCCTTACCGGCTTTCGGCCAGGACAAGACGCAGGAGCGGATCGGCGGTGACAGTGCATCACCGGGTGACGACGACAGCAAGGATTCCACGCGTATCGGCGGCGAGTCAGACGCCCCGCCGGAAATCTACAGGGACCTGACCTCTCTTCCGGACGCCGTGCGCAAAACGCTGGAGCGTATTCTCAAGGCAGCGAGGACCGGTGAAATTGACAAACTCCGTCCCGTCATCGAGGCCAATGAACTTGTCCCGATTTTCAGCTTCGGCGAGGATCAGGATCCGATCTCGTACTGGAAGCAGATTTCGCGCGATGGCGAGGGTCGTGAAATCCTTGCCGAAATGATCCGCATCTTCACCACCGGTTTCATACGGATGGACAAGGGATCGAAAGACGAATTGATCGTTTGGCCGTATCACTTCGGTTATCCGCTCGACAAACTCAAACCACACGAACGGGTCGAACTCTATCTTCTCGTCAATCCGGACGATGCAAAGACAATGGAGGAATCTGGTGGTTACTTCGGATATCGGGCCGGCATTTCACCCGACGGAACCTGGCAGTTCTTCGTGGCCGGCGATTGAAGAACCCTTTGCCTTGTAAAATATCGGATGCAACTTGAAGGCCGGATCAGAGCCGCGTAAATCTATCCGTCGATTGACTGCTTCAAATCACGAGCAAGATTACTCTCGCATGACCGAGTCAAACTTCTGCCGCCTCTCCGACCGGGGCGTTATCAAACTGTCCGGGCAGGACGTGGTTCCGTTCCTGCAGGGCCTGATCACGAATGATGTCTCGAAGCTCGAGACTGACGGCGCACTCTACACCGCCCTCCTTACGCCGCAGGGCAAGATCCTGTTCGACTTCTTTGCCGTCGCTGCCGGCGACTCGATCCTGCTCGACTGCGCTCTGGACCATGTGCCGGACCTGACGAAGCGGCTGACATTCTACCGGCTGCGCGCGGCGGTGGAGATCGAGGACATTTCATCGACACATGCCGTGCTGGCCTATTGGGGCGACGGGGATGTGCCAGTCGTTGAGGGTGCCGTGAGCTTTGCGGACCCCCGCCATGCGGCGATGGGGTACCGGGTGCTGGCGCATGAAGATGCGATCCCAGCGCTGCTTGATGGCGACGAGACGGCGGGAGATGAGGAGACGTATCACGCGCACAGGATTTCCCTTGGCCTCGCCGACAGCATCCGGGACATCGGGACCGGTGAAATGTTCCCGCACGAATGCAATCTCGATCAGCTCGGCGCGGTGGACTTCAAGAAGGGATGTTACGTCGGTCAGGAGGTGGTTTCGCGCACCGAACATCGCGGCAATGCGCGCAAGCGGATCCTGCCGGTCAGCATCGGCGACGCATCTGCCGCCTCCGGCGATACGATTACCGCGGCATCGAAGCCGGTCGGAACCATTCTTTCCAGGAGCGGACCGAGCGCGCTTGCGGTCGTCAGGGTCGACCGCGCCTCCGCGGCACTGGAGAACGGGGGAACGCTGGAGGTTGCCGGCGGCGCAATTCAACTGCTCCGCCCGGACTGGATTCAGTACCCGGTCCCGGGGACCTGACAGGTGGATCGCCCGACCCGCCTCCCCCTGTCGCCAGCCCTGCATCCATGAGCGGCAGAAAGTCAGCGCCCAACGGGAAACCGCCGCGCGCCTGGCAGCGCATGCTGAGCGGACGCCGTCTCGATCTGCTGGATCCGTCGCCGCTCGATATCGAAATCGAGGATATTGCTCACGGTCTAGCGCGGGTCGCGCGCTGGAACGGGCAGACAAGTGGCGGACACGCTTTCAGCGTCGCCCAGCACAGCCTGCTGGTCGAGGATCTTTGCACTCACTTCCGCCCCGACCTTGACCGGAACTGGCGTCTCGCGGCGCTGCTCCATGATGCGCCGGAATATGTCATCGGCGATATGATCAGTCCATTCAAGGCCGCACTCGGCCTGGACTACAAATCCTTTGAGCACCGACTGCTTGATGCAATCCACATGCGCTTCGGTATTCCGGTTTCCGTCCCTGACCGGGTCGAAAAGCTCATAAAACGGGCCGACAAGGCTTCTGCTTTCCTCGAAGCAACGCAGTTGGCCGGATTCGAGGATTCAGAGGCGGCCCGTCTGTTCGGCAGGCCGCGCGGCGTTGCCGGGGCGGCGACGCTCAGGATCGAGCCCGTGTCCGCCGAAAGAGCCCAGCAGGCGTTTCTGAAGCGTTTCAAGCACCTTCAATGAACCGTCGCAAAAATGCGGCAATCATTGAAAATCGCTCTATATTGATTCGAGAGACAGGAAAATGATGTGGGACCGGGAATGATCGTTGTCTGCCCTCTGAGCGCCGTAGACCAGGTTGTGGCAAGCTATCGTCCCGAGCGCCTGATCACCCTGCTGAACCCCGACATGATGATCGAGACGCCTTCAGCACTCTCGGCCGACCAGCATCTCAAACTGCCCATGAACGACATCGACGTGCCGACCGACGGCCTTATCGCGGCGAAAGAAGACCAGGTCCATTCGCTGATAACGTTTGTCGAAAGTTGGAGCCGTTCCGGGCCTCTGGCGATTCACTGCTGGGCCGGTATCAGCCGCTCGACGGCGGCCGCGTTCGTGACCCTTTGTCATCTCAATCCGGCCAAGGATGAAGAGGAGATTGCGCAACAGCTGCGGATTGCGGCACCATTTGCGACACCGAACCGCCGGATCGTAGATCTCGCCGACAGCGTTATGGGCCGCGAAGGCCGCATGATCAACGCTGTTGAGGCCATCGGCCGCGGTGCGGATGCCTGGGAAGGAAGCGTGTTCGAGATGCCTGCCGGCCCACGCAGGGATGCTGCTGCCATCGCCTGAGGCGAATTCCCCAATTCCAGTTCAGATCTGAAGTTCGATCCGGCTTAGCGGCTGGCTACGCGGGTGCGGCGCTCGTAGAAGATGTGGCGGCCAATCGTCTTGACCTTGCGCATCTGACGGGCCCATTTCGGACTGACGTAGTCCGCGTGGTAGTACATCGCCCGGCGGATACCAACGGCCTTCTTCTTTCCGGTGATGAAACCCTTGGCGAGGTACTGAGCCCGGCGCCACTGACGCTTGTTCCTGGCGATCTCGGGCTTGCCGTCACAGGCGAACGAGAACTGGCAGGCATTGCGCCACTGCTCGTTCTGGAACACGACTCCGCACACCGTATTCGGATAGCGGCGGCTGCGCACCCTGTTCATGACCACGCCGGCAACAGCCATCTGTCCCACTGCCGGCTCTCCGCGGGCCTCGAAATAGATTGCCTTGGCCATGCACAGTTGCTCGGCGGCGAAATGCTTGCGCTGGGCAACAAGCCTGGTGCGTGCCTTCGTTCCCCGGCGTGCCATTTCAGCGAGCTTGTTCGGTGTCGGCGTTGACGGCTGCGCGGACGGAGGCTCCGGAATGCCATCAAAGCTCATCGGCGCTGCCCCGGTGACTGCCGGATCGTCAAGCCGGACCAGTTCACCCGGCAGCGGAACGGCTTCGGCCGGCAGGGGCTGGTCGGGAAGATCGTATGAAACGCGCGCTTCCTCATCGGTACCAAGACGGTCCGTGAGTTTCGCCGACTTGGTCGCCTTGGACGACTTGCGAAGCAGGCCTTCGACTTCGGGAGCCATCGGAACGAGGCTCGCCAGCGAATTGTTCTTGCGGCGGACGTCAGTCTTCGGCGCGCCGATCACGGTGCGCGCGGGAGCGATTCTGTCCTGATCCTTGGGATCAACGACGGAACGCGCCTGGACGATACGATCATCGATCGTGCCGCGCAGTAACGACCGCTTGCGGATTACGGTGACGACGGATTGCTGCGGTGAAGACCAGTCTGCGAGAGCGACGCTTCGGGACGCTGCGGCCTGCTGGCCAAGATGGTTACCCAATAGCGCACCGCCGCTCAGCAGAACGACGCCTGCAAGCACTGACGGGACTGCCCATTTCAGGCTGAACCGCGACGAGTAGATTGCCGCTGTAGGCTCCATAGAGCTATACAACTCCCCTCAAAACCGAGGACACGAGAACTAACTCGAATCCGTCTCGCCGCATGCTTGTTTGGCAAGGCCGATTCAACGACCAAGATACCCCCTGAGGGTTTACCACAGGTTAACCATGGTCGCAACCAAACCAGCCCCCGGTTGTCGACATGTTTGAATCACGATTAACGCCTTGCTACGCAACAGTTTTCTGCCTGCCACAATAATGTGAAATAAGGCATTTTGAAGGCAATTTGGGCACTATCAACAATGTGCTGATTCCCAGATAGGGACATCACCGTTCCGGACCGTTTCAACAGACCGGGCTCGCCACGCCGTGTCAGGCGGCCTGACAAGGTTCAGCGGTTTCCCCGGATCGCCGTTGCGATTTCAAATTGGCGGGCGAACGGACTGTCGTCGCGGCCGAGCCGGAGAGCGTCGCCTGCGCGGGCGACCCCATCCCTGCCGAATCCCAGCATGACAGCATCCTCCAGCCAGGACCTCGCGCTTGAGTGGCGGGTCGTGGCGAGTCGGTCGTCTATGGACAGCCATGTCCAGTGCTCGTCGATGGCCCCAATCAATCGGTCGACTCCGTCACCGGTCGAGGCGGAAACCGGTAAGACTTTGACTTTCCAGCCTGATTTTTGATCAGGCGCCAGGCCCAGCGCGCCCTCGACGTCGACAACCGCGCGCAATGCGGCCGCGCCGAGATCCGCTTTTGTCACAGCCGCGATGTGAGGGATCTCCATGATCCCGGCCTTCATGAACTGCAGGCTGTCGCCGGATTCGGGCTGTACGCAAAACAGCACCGTGTCGGCCACCCGCGCTATATCCGACTCGGACTGTCCCACGCCGACGGTCTCGACCACGACCACGTCGAAGATCGCGCGCATCAGAACCATCGCCGGAACAGTCAATGCGGCGAGGCCGCCAAGCCGGTCTCTCGCTGCCATTGACCTGATGAAAACGCCGTGGTCGTCAGGATCGGTCAAAATGCGTGTACGATCCCCCAGAAGCGCTCCACCCGTCCTTTTTGACGACGGATCGACAGCAATCACGCCAATTGATTCGCCTCGCGCGCGCCACTGGGAGACGAGAGCGTTCACGAGCGTCGACTTGCCGACGCCGGGAGGCCCGGTCAGACCCAATACGTGACCGTGAGGCGTGCGGAATGCCGCGTCGAGCAGGCCAACAAGCTCCGAATCATCCGGTCGCGCTTCGATCGCGGCCAGCATCATGGAGAGAGCGCGTTTTCCGCCAGCCCGCAGTTCCTCGAGGGACGTCGTGTCGCCGGCGGAACCCGTCACCACTTACGACCCGTCAGACTGAGCTCGCAATGCCGCCTGGGCCGCGGCAAGACGCGCGATGGGAACCCTGAAGGGCGAACACGATACGTAGTCAAGGCCGGTCTGCTCGCAGAATTCGACGGAGTCGGGATCACCGCCGTGCTCGCCGCAAATTCCAAGCTTGATGTCCGGGCGGACCGAACGTCCGCGTTCCACGCCGAGAGCCACCAATTCACCGACGCCGTCAACATCGATCGAAACAAATGGATCCTTTTCGAAGATGCCGGCCTTCGCGTAATCGGCAAGGAACTTGGCCGAGTCATCGCGGCTGATGCCGAACGTGGTCTGGGTGAGGTCGTTTGTTCCGAAGGAGAAGAATTCGGCTGTTTCGGCGATTTCCGCGGCACGCAGCGCCGCGCGCGGCAGTTCGATCATGGTTCCGACCAGATAGTCCAGCGTCTGCCCGCTTTCCTTCTGCACTTCCCCGGCCACGGCATCGATGCGTGCCTTGACCAGATCGAATTCCGCTCTGGTGGCAATGAGGGGCACCATGATCTCGGGGATGATCGGCGCACCGGTCGATTTGCCGGCCTCAAGCGCCGCCTCGAAAATCGCCCGGGCCTGCATCTCAGAGATTTCCGGATAGGTGATCGCGAGGCGGCAGCCCCGGTGTCCGAGCATTGGGTTGAATTCATCGAGCTCCTGGACCCGCGCGCGCAGCCTTTCCACATCCGCCCCCATGGCCTCTGCGACCTGCGCTATTTCCGCGTCCTCCTTGGGGAGAAATTCGTTCAGGGGCGGATCGAGCAGGCGGATCGTTACCGGCAACCCGGACATGATTTCGAAAATCTCGACAAAGTCGCGACGCTGCATGGGCAGAAGCTTTTCGAGCGCCGCCCTCCGGCCCGGCTCGTCCTCAGCCAGGATCATTTCCCGCACGGCAACAATCCTGTCGGCCTCGAAGAACATGTGCTCGGTCCGGCTCAGACCTATCCCTTCGGCGCCGAATTCGCGG
Source organism: Hyphomicrobiales bacterium (assembly GCA_965275905.1). Lineage (GTDB taxonomy): Bacteria > Pseudomonadota > Alphaproteobacteria > Rhizobiales > JAJFHC01 > CBDAQD01. The sequence continues at coordinate 104,620 of CBDHYJ010000025.1, forward strand.
GCAGTCCGCGCGTCGACAGGCGTTTCCGCGTTGGCGCGGACCCTCATCCGCCTGACCGAATCCGCCCATGCCATGAGTGTGCCGAAATCGCCCGACAGTTCGGGTTGCAGCATGTTCACTTCGCCGCGCATGACTTCGCCGGTCGAGCCGTCGATGGTGATGATGTCGCCACGGCCCAGCGTCTGCCCGAAGCAGGTCATGGTTTCATTCTGGTAGTCGATGGTGATGCCACCGGCGCCGGAAACACACGGACGGCCCATGCCCCGGGCCACGACAGCGGCGTGACTGGTCATGCCGCCGCGGGTGGTCAGAATTCCCTCCGCCGCATGCATGCCGTGAATGTCCTCAGGACTGGTCTCGATCCGGACCAGGATGACCGACTTGCCCTGCGCCTTGAGTTGCTCCGCCTCGTCGGAATTGAAGACGATCTCGCCGCACGCCGCGCCCGGCGAAGCGGGAAGGCCGGTGACCAGTACGTCCCTCTCCGCCTCGGGATCTATGGTCGGGTGAAGCAGTTGATCAAGCGAGGACGGATCGATCCGACCGACAGCCTCAGCTTCGCTGATGAGACCCTCATTCGCCATATCGACCGCGAGCTTGAGCGCCGCCTTCGCCGTCCGTTTGCCGGAGCGGGTCTGAAGCATCCACAGTTTGCCGTTCTGAACCGTGAACTCGAGATCCTGCATGTCACGGTAGTGGCCTTCCAGCTTTTCGTAGATGGCCCGGAGCTGGGTGAACACCTCGGGCATCAGCAGCTCGAGCGAAGGGGCGTCGGAGCCGGCCTCGCGCCGCGCGGCCTCGGTGATGTTCTGCGGGGTCCGGATGCCGGCAACCACATCTTCGCCCTGCGCGTTGACGAGGAACTCGCCATAGAGTGCCTTCTCGCCGGTCGACGGGTTGCGCGTGAACGCAACTCCGGTGGCGCTGGACTCGCCCATGTTGCCGAAGACCATGGCCTGCACATTGACTGCCGTGCCCCAGCTTTCCGGGATGTCATGAAGACGCCGGTAGGTCTCCGCCCTGGCGTTTCGCCACGAACCGAAGACGGCGGAGATGGCGCCCCAAAGCTGCTCATCCACATCCTGCGGGAATGGCCGGTCGAGTTCCTCCTCGACGCAACTCTTGAAGCTGCTGATGACCTTTGCCCAATCGTCGGCATCCAGGTCCGTGTCGAGCGAATGTCCGTTCTCTTCCTTGTAGGTCTCGAGAATGTCCTCGAAGAAGTCGTGATCGACACCGAGAACCACATCGGAATACATCTGGATGAACCGGCGGTAGCTGTCATAGGCGAACCGCCGGTCGTCGGCGCGCGCCGCCAGACCCTCGACGGTCTCATCGTTCAAACCGAGGTTGAGCACGGTGTCCATCATCCCGGGCATCGAGGCTCTGGCGCCCGAACGCACGGATACGAGCAACGGATTCTCGGAGTCGCCGAGTTTCGAACCGACCAGATCCCCGATATGCGCGAGAGCGTCGCTGACCTGCTGTTTCAGATCGCCGGGAAATGTGCGCCCGTTTTCGTAATATGCCGCGCAGACGTCAGTGGAAATCGTGAATCCGGGCGGAACGGGAAGCCCGAGATTACACATTTCCGCAAGGTTGGCACCCTTGCCACCGAGGAGGTTGCGCATATCGGCCGCGCCGTCAGCAACCCCATCGCCAAACCGGTAGACCCACTTGCCTTCCGTTGCGCTCATCGTCTTCAACACCCTTTCTCAGCCCTCGATCTTGGAGAAGTCGGCGACCGTCAAGGTCGCGCCGCGAATTCTGGCCAGAAGCTTCAGCCGGTTCTCCCGAATGGCCGCATCGTCCGCGTTCACCGTCACGGCATCGAAAAACGCGTCGACCGGCGCCCGCAATCTCGAGAAAGCCGACATGGCGGCCTCGAAATCTTCAGCCGCCACCGCCTTGCCGGCTTCCTCCGCGACCGCATCGACAGCGTCCGCCAGAGCCTGCTCTTCGGCTTCGGAAAGCAATTCAGGATCCGGCGCACCATCGTAGGCCCGGCCGTCCTTCTTTTCTTCGATCCGCAGGATATTGGCTGCGCGCTTTACGCCGGCCAGCAGGTTCGCGCCATCATCGGTCGCCAGGAACCGGCCCAGGGATTCGACCCTCCGGACGATCAGCAGCAGGTCGTCTTGGCCCCCGAGATCGAAGATGGCATCGATCAGGTCGTGACGTGCGCCGCCGTCGCGCAAATGCACTTTCAGCCGGTCTGCAAAGAACGCCATCAGTGCCGGATTTTCATATCCTTCGAGTGCGTCATCATCGAGCGGCGCAATGCCGGGGGTCCAGTGTTCGCTGACCGAGTCGGGGACAATTTCGGCGTAGACCCGCGCCGCCAGCCCGAACCAGGCATTGAGTGGAACCCGGAGTTCGTTTTCAAGAATCAGCCGGATGATCCCGAGTGCGGCCCGGCGCAACGCATACGGGTCTTTCGATCCGGTCGGCTTCTCGTCAATGCCGAAGAACCCGACGATGGTATGAAGCTTGTCCGCCAGCGAGACAACGATTGCGGTCGGCTCCGTCGGGACGGCGTCCGACGGCCCCTGCGGCGCATAATGCGCGCCGATCGCGTCGGCGATGTGGGGCGCCAGTTCGTCATTCAGGGCGTAGTAGCGCCCCATGATTCCCTGCAGTTCGGGGAATTCCCCGACCATTTCCGTGACAAGGTCGGTCTTGGCCAGGAGCGCGGCTGTTTCGCTGTCGCGCTTGTCGGCGCCTTCGACCAGCCCCGCCAGGCCCATCGCAAGGCGCGCGACCGCATGAGCCTTGTCGTGGACCGACCCCAGCTTGGCATGAAAGATGAGACTGTTCAGCGCCGGCAGACGGCTTTCGAGCGACCTCTTCCTGTCCTGGTCCCAGAAGAACTTCGCGTCGGCCAGCCGCGCACGGAGAACCCGTTCGTTGCCGGCGACGATCGCCTCACCGCCATCCTTGGCGACAAGGTTCGAGACCATGACGAACTGCGGCGCCAGCCCGCCGCCCGGCTCACGGACCGTGAAATATTTCTGATGCGTCCGCATGGCGCTCGCCAGTGCCTCGTGCGGGAGGTCAAGGAATGAGGGATCAAACCCGCCCATGAGCACGACCGGCCATTCGACAAGCCCCGCCACTTCCTTCAGCAGGCCCTCGTCCTCGACCAGTTCGAGACCTTTGGCAAATGCGAGGTTCCGGGCATCGGTCAGGATGGACTCCGCACGGCGCGCCGAATCGAGCATGACATGCGCGGATTCCAGCGCGGTCTCGTAGTCCTCGAACCGGCGAACATCGATCTGTCCGGGTCCGAGGAAACGATGTCCCCGTGTGTGTCGGCCGGATCGTATGCCGTCGATCTCAATGTCCACGACCTCGCCGTCGAACACGCAGACTATGCCGTGCAGCGGCCGGACCCAGCGCAGGCTGCCCCCGCCCCAGCGCATCGACTTCGGCCACGGGAATTTCGCAACCACATCCGGAACGGTCTCGGCGACAACCTCCGGGGTCGCACGGCCCGCCTTTTCGATCAGCGCCACGTAGAACGCGCCTTTCTTGTCCTCGCGAACCTCGAGCTCGTCGCGGGTCAGTCCGACCGACCCCAGGAAGCCGTCGATCGCCTTGTCCGGCGCATCGACGCGCGGTCCCTTGCGTTCCTCCCGGATGTCCGGCTGACTGGTCGGCAAGCCCTCGACGGACAGCACAAGCCGCCGCGGCGTGGCGAAGGCGCGAGCCCCTTCGTAGGTGCAGCCGGCGTCGACCAGAGCATCCGTCACCAGCCGCTTCAGGTCATCCGCGGCGCGAACCTGCATGCGTGCGGGGATCTCCTCGGAGAACAGTTCGAGCAGCAGTTCTGGCATCAGCCGCCCTCCGCTTCGGCGGCGGCACCGGCCTGGGGCGTCTTCAGCCAGCCTTCGGCGCACTGCTTGGCGAGCCTTCGGACACGGCCGATATAGGCGGCGCGCTCGGTTACCGAGATCACGCCGCGGGCATCCAGGAGATTGAAAAGATGGCTGGCCTTGAGGCACTGGTCGTAAGCGGGCAACGGCAGATTCGCAGCGATCAGGCTGTCGCATTCCTTCTCGGCGTCCTCGAAGTGACGCAGCAGGATGCCGGTATCGGCATGTTCGAAATTGTGCGCCGAATATTCCTGCTCGTTCTGAAGGAACACGTCGCCGTAGGAGACCCTGTCGTCCCCCGCGCCGCCGTTGAAATTCAGGTCGTAGACGTTCTCGATGCCCTGGACATACATGGCCAGGCGTTCAAGCCCGTAGGTCAGCTCGCCCGATACCGGCGAGCAGTCAATGCCGCCGACCTGCTGGAAATAGGTGAACTGGCTGACTTCCATGCCGTCGCACCAGACCTCCCACCCGAGGCCCCAGGCGCCGAGCGTCGGACTCTCCCAGTCATCCTCGACAAAGCGGATATCGTGGTTTTCCGGATCAATGCCGATTGCATAGAGGCTCTGGAGGTAAAGCTCCTGAATGTCGGGCGGGGACGGCTTCAGGATGACCTGGAACTGGTAATAGTGCTGCAGCCGGTTGGGATTTTCACCATAGCGTCCGTCGGTGGGCCGTCGTGACGGCTGAACGTAGGCCGCATTCCACGATTTTGGCCCCAGCGCGCGCAATGTGGTCGCCGGATGAAAGGTGCCGGCCCCGACCTCCATGTCATACGGCTGCAGGATCACGCAACCGTATTCGGCCCAATAGTTCTGCAACGTGAGGATCAGTCCCTGAAAGGACGAGACGGGATCCAGACTTGCGGATCGCTCGGTCGCGGAGATGGTCATTTCCTGTGGCCCGGTCGGTGGGATCGGGATCGCCGCGGCAGCCCCTCTTTCGCAACTGCACAAATGGCGGATCGCGCGCAAACTAATGGCCTGCCGGGCAGCGGTCAAGCCATCGTCACGTTCGCCTGCGAGGCCCTGCGCTGTGCATCACAACATCGAGGCGTGATTATTTCTCTTTGGCGTCATTGTCGGCGACATAGGCACCCGATTCGGGATCCTTGCGCATGGTGATGACCGCCGGATCGGCGGGTTCCTCTGCGGCTTTTTTAGCCGCCTCGCGGAAGACATTCTTCGCCTCGCGCAGAGCCTGCGACGACAGCCAGCGGTATGCGAGCCAGCCTATTCCGGCCATTGCCAGGGAGACGAGTATCTTGGCCATCTCTTCTTTTCGGTCTTTCCTTCAGGCAGCGATCACTCTAGGCCATCACCCTAAAGGCCGTATCGCGACCAAAGCGCGCGTTCCTCGAGGACGGCCAGCAGGTCTCCGGCCAGCGAAGGCCCCAGTTGTTCGACAGATCCGGCGAGGCTGCCCACAAGTGCATCCGCGCCGAGCCGGCGGCGGAGCCAGCCGCGTTGCTGCTGAATAACTTTCAGCTCAACCTCGTCACCGAGTTTCTCGCGCATGACGGAGCGCATGTCGCCGATGCCGTCGATCAGTCCAAGCTCCAGCGCGGGACGTCCCGGCCAGAACGCACCGGAAAACATCTCCGACTCCTCGCCCTTGAGCAGATCTCCGCGCCGCTCGCGGACGAGGTTCTTGAAGCTGTCATGTATGTCGAGTTGGAGAGACTTGATCCGCTCGACATCCTTTTCCTTTTCCGGCTGGAAAGGATCAAGAATCATCTTGTTTTCGCCGGCGGTGTAGACGCGGCGGTCGATGCCAAGCTTGCCGATGGCCTGATCGAAACCGAAGCCCGCCGAGATGACCCCGATGGAGCCCACGACAGAACTCTCGTCCGCATAGATCTCATCGCCGGCGCAGGCCAGCATGTACCCGCCCGACGCAGCAACGTCTTCGGCAAATACGTAGACAGGCACCTCGTGCTCGGCGGAAAGTGCGCGAATGCGCTTGTGGATCAGCGTGGACTGGACCGGCGAGCCGCCGGGCGAATTCACGGCGATCGCCACCGCCTTGATGCCGCGCATCGTGAATGCCCGTTCAAGCGTGCCGGCGCAGCCCGCAAGGGTAAGGCCGGACCGGAACGGCGAAACCGCACCGATAACACCGGAAAGCCTGACGACCGGGACGATCGGCTTCGACCGCCTGAATCTCTTGGGCAGCAACCGCTCGAGCGCGGCCAGCAAACTGTTCTTTTTCTTTGTCATGGTCGGAAATAGATAGGCCGGGTTGGTCCGTGTCTCAAGCCTTGCTTTTGTCTCTTCGGCAATCCGCTCAACGGAGATCCAGCCCTGAACCGTTGCGCAGGATTTGCTCGGCGACCGGTGAAAATCCGCCGCCGGCATCATGCATGACCAGTCCCGGACGGATGCGCAACGGGGCGCGGCTGCCCTTGCGCCCCTGAACAATTACGCGCGTCGCTTCGCCGGCCGGCCCGGAGTGGATGGGCAAAACCGCAGTATCACCGACCCGGCGGTCCAGCACAGCGAGAAGAGCGGCAAGCGCGTCGGCACGGTGCACGATCGTGATCGAGGCGTCCGCCGCTGCCATCGTCACCATGAAGCGGATCCACCCTTCGAGGTCGCCCGCGTTCTGAACATGCGATTTCGCCCTGCCCGCATTTCCCGGCACTTGCGCCCGGCCGGCGACGTGATAGGGCGGATTGGCCAGAACATGGTCATAGGATTCACGCTCAAGGCCCAGGCGGGCGAGCTCCGGACCCGAAGCGAGAACATCAGCCTCGACGAATGCAACCCGGTCGGCAAACCCGTTCCGATCGGCATTTTCGCGACCCAGATCACACAATTCACCCTGGATTTCGACCGCGGTCAGTAATGTGCCCGGAACGCGTTCGGCAAGACAGAACGTGGGAACACCGACCCCTGCCCCTGCTTCGAGGACCCGGTCGCCTCCGTCCGCCGGGATCGCCGCCGCAAGCAGGACCGCATCAATGCCCGCCCGGTACCCATGCGAGGGCTGCCGAATCGAGATGCGACCGCCCAGGAAGGCGTCATCCGTCAGATCTGCCCCCGGCGGATCGGTTTCACTGTCCGGCACCATACTCAATGCCTTCCTGGTCGAGCAGGCGCCGGGCCTGCATCAGGCTGTCCGTCTCGACCATTATGCGCCTGGGCAGAACGCCAATGCTGCCGTCGAGCACGCTCATGTGCGTATCCAGCACGACATTGCCGATACCGGATCCATCCAGCAAGCTGACCACGAAAGAGATCAGGACGGGATCATTGGTTCTGAGAAGTTCCTTCACCGGGTCCTCTTTCGCAGACCATAGAGCGTTTCACCGATACCGTCTCTGACCCGCAGATAGCGGGAAGCCGGTCTGATCAGGCGAGATCGTCCGGAACCCGCCTTTTCACAGGTTTGTCAGCGGCCAACGGTCGCGCTTGCCCTGTATGACACCGCCTCCTATTCTCTCGCAAACATTATCAGTTTGGAGAAAAACGTGGGCGTCGTTGTTCCCCTGGACGGCAGCAAAAAGGGCAAAGCCGATATCGAGTCGCTGGTCAAACTTGTCGACGACGATATGAAGCGTGTGAACGAGGTCATTCTCGGGCGGACGTTTTCCGATGTCGAGATGATCCCTGAGGTCGCACAGCATCTCATCAATTCAGGCGGCAAGCGGCTGCGGCCCATGCTGACAATCGCAACCGCGCAGATGTGCGGCTACGAGGGCCGGCACCACCTGAAACTCGCCGCGAGCGTGGAATTCATGCACACGGCAACACTTCTTCACGATGACGTGGTCGACGAGAGCGAACTGCGCCGCGGCAAGGCCGCCGCGCGCATGCTCTGGGGCAACGAGGCCAGCGTGCTTGTCGGTGACTTCCTGCTGGGCCAGGCCTTCAAGATGATGGTTGAGACCGGATCACTCGAAGCACTGGCCGTGCTCTCGAATGCCGCCGCCGTTATCGCGGAAGGCGAGGTCATGCAACTGGCCGCCGCAAAGGACACCTCGACGACGGAGGATGCCTATCTGTCCGTCATCGCGGCCAAGACCGCCGCACTGTTCGCGGCCGCCGCGGAGGTCGGAGCGGTGGTTGCCGACCGGCCGAAGGAAGAGCAGGCTGCCCTGGCGTCTTTCGGCAAGAATCTGGGGCTCGCATTCCAGCTGGTGGATGATGCGCTCGATTATTCCGGACAGCAGGCGCTGCTCGGTAAGTCCGTCGGCGACGATTTCCGCGAAGGCAAGATCACGCTTCCCGTTGTGTTGTCGTTCCGGCGCGGCAACGAAGAAGAGCGCGATTTCTGGAAGCGGACGTTGCAGGACGGCGACCAGACGGATGAAGATCTCGACCGCGCTGTCGCCCTCATGGAGACGCACGGCGCAATCGGCGATACGGTCGAACGTTCCAGGCACTACGGTGCGATCGCCCGCGATGCGCTGGCCATCTTCCCGAATAGCGAGCACAAGGCGGCTCTTCTGGAAACCGTCGATTTCTGCGTCGACCGGGCCTACTAGAGCGAATTCGGGTCAGCAGGCGCTGGCGCCGCCGTCGACGGGCAGGATCTGACCCGTCACCCATTTCGAGTCGTCGCTGGCGAAAAACAGCGCAACGGAAGCCACGTGCTGCGGTTCGCCGAGCCCCAGGAGGTGCCGCCGGGTCAAAGCTTCATCGGGGCCCGAATCGTTGCCCTGGGCAATGAACGCCTTGACCCGCTCGGTCAGAACGGCGCCCGGCGCGATCGCGTTGACCCGGATGTTTTTTGGCGCCAGTTGCAGGGCAAGCGCGCGCGTCAGGGTGACGACGCCGCCCTTGGCCGCCGTGTAGCCGTCCGCCCCGGGCGTGCCTATCATGGCGCGGATCGAGGCCGTATTGATGATCGATCCGCCGCCGCGCTTTTCCATATAAGGAATTGCAAAACGACAGCCGGCAAACGGACCGAAGAGATTGAGCGCAATCGCCTTGTCGAACTCATCAAGCGGCATCGTCATAAGGTGATCGTCGTGCGGTGTGGCCCCACCCGCGTTATTGTAGAGGATATCGATGCCGCCCATGTGGCCGGCGAGTGTATCGATCGCGCCTTCCAGGGCATCTCCGTCACTCACATCGCCGGCAATGAACCGCGCCGAGCCGCCTGCATCAGCGATCTCCGCCTCGACCTGCCGGCCTTCCTCTTCCTTGACATCGATAAGGCCGACCGACGCGCCTTCGCGGGCAAAGAGAACCGCGCTGGCACGCCCTATCCCTGCCGAACCACCGGTGATGATTGCCGTTTTTCCTGCAAGTCTACCCACTGGAATCCCTCGTTATCCACTGACTGGACATCCCGGATGATGCCTTCGTCGCACCAAAATCAACGCCCACCCGGATGCATAAATCAAGGGTGTTTTGCCTTGCTGACTGTCTATCGTGTTGCGTATTGACGGATCATGTGACCGCCATCGACGTCGAGGATCTGCCCGGTGAAATAGGGATTGGTCGCCGCGAATACGGTCGCCTGCGCTATTTCCCCGGCGGTACCGACACGACCGACCGGCAAGGATTCGCCTGTATTCCGGTACATCGCCTCGCGATCCTCTTCCGGCATCCCCGCATAGGCCTCCGTCCGCACCATCCCCGGCGAAACACAGTTTACCCGAACCTTCGGTCCAAGTTCGAGTGCAAGACCGCGGGTCAGTCCCTCGACCGCCGCATTGACGGCACCGAGGCCAGAGCAGTTCATACCGGGCCTGCGGCTCAGGACGCCTGAAAAGAAAGTAATTGAACCGCCGTCGCTCAGAACCGGGAGCATGGCTTTGGCGACCCGATACGGGCCCCAGAACTTTGACGCGAACATCGCTTGCGCCTGATCGATCGCAAGGGAATCAAACGGGCCGTGAACCGAACTTGAGGCCGTGATAATGAGATGGTCGATGCCGTCCTTCGGCAATGCGGAAACGGCTGCCTCCACGGACCACTCATCGGTCATGTCACACGTGGCGAGACGAACCTGATCAGAATTTACCAGTTTCTCGCGCGCCGCTTTCAGCCTTTCATCGGATCGGCCTCCGATCCAGACCTCCGCACCGGCTTCCAGAAAGCTCGCAGCTACCTCAAATCCGATCCCGGATCCGCCACCCATAATGAACACTCGTTCCTGGCCGGAAATGCTCATCGTTCGATACCTCCTTCGCCACGGCTGGTTATGGAGAAAGCCCAATCACGGCCCGCATTCTGCGACAGCGCCAGGTGAATCCAGGTCATGGCGAACGGTTCGAGCAACCGGGAAGCTTTCAATGCTCCAGCGTCCCGGGCATCAAATCCGAGATCGTCGACAAGACCGAGCGCAATCGCCTTTGCCGTCTCGTCGTCGCCGGCGACGAACATGACCGGCCTTGCCGGGAATGCGCCCGGATCAGCCATGGCTTCCGCGCCAACCTGATTCAACGCCTTCACGACGCTGGCACCTTTTGCCAGTTTTGCAATGCGTTCCGCTCCGGAGATCGAATGGCCAATCTCCAGCTCCAGTCCGTCAGGGCCGAGGGCAAGCGGATTCGTCGCATCGAGCAGCGGTTTGCCGTCCAGATCTCCCAGGCTCGCGATCACGTCTTCGATTGCCGCCCACGGCACCGCCAACACGACTACATCCGCCGCGTTGGCCGCGGCTGCAGGTGATGCGGTCGAGGAATTCCTTCCGGTTGCCTCGACCACAGCAGCGACTTTGTCCGATGACGGGTCGCGAACCCCGTAGATGATCGTGTGACCCTTTCCGGCCCAAATCCTGCCAACCGATGATCCAACGCTTCCAGCGCCGATGATTGCGATGGTTGCCATGGCACTCGTCCTCCAGTTCGTTACGCCTTCCGTGCCATGAATAAGGGTATCCCTATCGCCTGATTCAAATTAATATTTGTAATTATGAATATCGATCACATTCATCTTCGCCGCATGGATCTAAATCTGCTGCTGGCTTTCGATGCCCTGATGGACCAGCAGAGTGTTTCGAAAGCGGCGGACTGCCTTGGTATCGGTCAATCCGCAATGAGCCACGCCTTGCGGCGCCTCAGGGACCTGTTGGAAGACGACCTGCTTGTCCGGGACGGCGGCCGTCTTGTTCCTACCGAGGCCGCGACGACCCTATGGCGGCCCGTCCGTCGCGCGCTGCACGATCTTCAACAGGGGTTGGAGACGGCGCGGACATTTAATCCCGCTGAAGAATCAAGGGCCTTCTCTCTTTCCGTGCCGGACTATGTGGCCGCAATTGCTGTTCCAAAGCTTGTAAGGCAAACGCACCTTTCGGCACCGGGCATCACCTATCGCGTTGAAAGCATGGGTCGTTCCGATGCGCTGGATGGGCTCTACGACGGCACGATCGACGTGATGATCGGTGTGGCAAAAACACCGGAATGGGCAATCGCCGAGCACTATTTTTCAGACGGGTTCGCCACACTCTTCGACCCGGAAGTACGGGAGCACCCGCCGTCCGACATCGAAAGCTTCTGTCGAGCGCCGCATGTGCTCGCGTCGCTCGCTCCGAGCTTCTCGGGATGGGTTGACGATGCTCTGGCGAAACAGGACCGTTCGCGAGACGTGGTCTTTTCGGCGGCCCGCTTCGGAGACGCCGCCGCCTGTGTCGCGGGCTCCGATATGCTGCTCACGCTGCCGTCGACGGCGGCCCGGTACTACGCGCAATTGTTCGGACTGGGCATAACGGTCCCGCCCCTGGATGCGCCTCGGTTCGAAGTGTGCATTTTCCGACGGAAACGATCACAGGGCGCGCCGGCTTCGGAATGGCTGGTCTCGATGCTGCACGAAGCCGCCGCCGCGATCAGGACAGAACCGTTGACACCACCCACCAATTGGGATGCTCGACAGTGAGGGCCAGAACGGCCGCCGCAGCCGCGTCATCACTCTCGAACAGGGCGAAACAGGTCGGGCCGCTACCCGACATTCTCGCGATCAGGCATCCGGGGCATGCAAACAGCGCCTCCTGGATGTCGCCGATTTCGCGGATCATGCGGGCAGCCGGCGCCTCAAGATCGTTCCTGCAGCCAGTCAGATAGTCCGCCAGGTCGCGGACGTCGCGGAAACTCGTGTTCGGAAAAGGCGGTGTCTCTGCCGGGAACGCTTCGCCCGGTTCGAGGCCCAACGCGTCGAAGACAGCTGCTGTCGGGAGAGGAACGCCCGGATTGACCAGGACCGCCGGAACCTTCGGCAGCGCGGTCGCCGGTTCGACCAACTGACCGATGCCCGACATGAACGACACCTGCGGTCTGAGGCAAACCGTTACATCGGCGCCAACACCTGCCGCAACCTGACTCAGGGCAGTGTCCGAGGCCTCCAGATCATGGAAACGCAGCAGTCCGCGGATGCAGGCGGCGGCATCAGAAGATCCGCCGCCCAGGCCGGCGGCAACAGGAATGTTCTTTTCAAGCTCAATGGCAGCGCCTGGCGGAAGGGCCTTCATCCCGTGGGCCAGTGCATGGGCCGCGTTAAGAACCAGATTGTCTGAAGTGTCGGCGAGGTGGTCACTATACGGACCACTCACAGCCAGAGTGAATTCGGGTGCCTTGGAGAAACTCAGAACATCGCAGACATCCGCGAACGCCACCACGCTTTCCAACAGGTGGTAACCATCCTCGCGCCGCCCCGTGACATGAAGGGTCAGGTTGACCTTGGCGGGAGCAGTTTCGGTGACCGTTGCCATCCGATTCCCTCGAAAAGAGCGACCGGCCGCAGCGGGTAAGCCGATCAGGACTTGTTCGGCGTCTCCGACGAAGAGGTCGCCTTGCCTCCATCCTTGGGCTGCAAACCGTGCTTCAGTTTCTCGAGAATCTCCTCGAGATCTTCCGGTTCCGGCTTCAGGCCCTTTGCGTGCTCCCACTGGAACCTGGCTTCGAGCCGGCGGTTGACCTGCCAGTAAGCATCGCCAAGGTGGTCATTAATCACCGGATCGTCGGGACGCAATTCGACAGCACGCTCAAGATGTTTCACCGCTTCTTCATAATCGCCCAGCTGGTAATACGCCCACCCGAGGCTGTCGACGATATAGCCATCGTTCTTGCGAAGTTCGACAGCCTTGCGGATCTTCTTCATGGCATCCTGAAGATGCAGCCCCTTTTCGATCCACGAGTAGCCGAGATAGTTCAGAACGAGCGGCTGGTCGGGAAACAGTTTCAGCGCCTGTTTGAAGTCGGCTTCGGCCTTCGGCCAGACTTTGGTGCGTTCGAAGCAGATTCCCCGGAAATAGAACAGGGTCCAGTCGCGGCGTGCCGGGTTCGGCGTCAGTTCAATGGCTTTGGTATAAAACTCCGCAGCCTCCGCGAACTCTCTCCGGCCCCGAAGAATATTCGCCAGGACCAGCACCGGTCGCCTGCTTTCGGGATATTGCGCCATAAGACGCTCAAGCCGCTTGCGGGCGTCATCGAGCCGGTCAAGCTTCTCGAGATTCGAAGCAATCTGGATTTCCGCGTTCACCCGGAGCGGGGATGATGACGGCACTTCCTCATAGGCTTCCACAGCCCGCTCATGGCGCTTGGTGTCCTCATAGATGTCGCCGAGCAACGTCTGTGCGATCGCCATTTTCCTGTCGGCGTAAAGCGCAAGACGCACGTAAAGCAGCGCCACGTCGATGCTCGATTCGTCGGTCAGTGCGCTGGCAATTCCAAACAAAGCTTCGCCTGCACCCTGTGCGGGCTTGTCGACGAGCTTTGGCGCCGCTTCGCCCGCCTTTGCCCGTCTGGCCGCTTCAATGACGAGCGGATGCTCCGGCGACGTTTCGAGGAACGTGCGGTAAATCGATTCCGCCTCGGCGGCCTGGCCATGACGCTCGAGGAACCCGCCATACGCCTGAACGACGCGGAGTGAGGTGCTGGCCTCTTCGTAGGTCGCCCTGTAGAGGTCTCGCGCCTCATTCTCGTTGCCGGCAAGATCGTGAATAAGTGCCGAGTGGAAGCTCCGGAAGACCTGGAACGAATCCGTGCTTTCAAGAACATCAAGCGCCTTGATTGCTTCCGCCGTGCGGCCATCGGCCTGATGCGACCAGGCAATCAGGAGCGCTGAGGTCAGTTCTCCGATGGGCCCGTGCGAAGATGACTGGAAATGCGCGCGGGCGCGGCCGTAACGACCGGCGCCGAAATGCTTGAGACCCAGGATGACATGAGCGATCCGGTGCCGCGTGTCACGCTTCAGAACACGAACGGCGAGCTGCGTCGCGCGAGGCAGATTGCCTGCGCTTATTTCCAGAAGGAAAGACCGCTCGAGGATATAGGCATTATCCGGATCCTCCGCGAGCGCCCGGGCATAAAATCCCGCTGCCGCCTCATTCTCGCGGCGCTTGCCCGCATAGCGGCCGGCAAGATAATTGCCGGAAAGCGAGGCCGAATAGGTCGGTGTTCTGGATTTCTCGGACCGGGCTTCGGGAGCCAAGACGGTTAAAGCCGCGAACGTCACGCCAACAAATGCCCAGCGGGGCATTGCGAGGGCCAGCCTCGTCCTTGGCCTAGGGGAAGCGCATTCCATATCTCTGTCCATGCATCAAAATGGCCGTTTTCCGCGTGCGCCGCAAGTGTGAATGCGATTGCCCACAGTTGATTGACCGCGTAATGAACATACGTGGCCGGAGCGCAGCAGGATTTCCAATATCCTCACATATTGGGATAATTTGGGCCGCCACCGCCCTCTGGAACAGTCCAGTTGATGTTCTGCGCGGGGTCCTTGATGTCGCAGGTCTTGCAGTGGACGCAGTTCTGGGCGTTGATCTGGAAACGCGGATTGGTGCCGTCGTCTTCCGTCACAATCTCATATACGCCAGCCGGGCAGTATCTCTGTGCCGGCTCGGCGTAAGTCGGCAGATTTTCACGAACCGGAACGTCGGGATCCGACAGCATGAGATGAACCGGCTGATCCTCCTCGTGGTTGGTCGCCGACATGAACACCGACGACAACTTGTCGAACGACACCGAGCCGTCCGGTTTCGGGTAGTCGATCGGCTTGTGCTTCGAGGCAGGTTCCAGACAGGCGTGGTCGGGTTTGCCATGTTTCAGGGTGAACGGCAGTCCGATTCCAAGATTGTTCATCCACATGTCGATGCCGCCGACTATCACGCCGCCGATGGTGCCAAACTTGCTCCAGAGCGGTTTGACATTACGAACACGCTTCAGATCCTTCGCGACTTCACTCGACTCGTATGCCGTCTGGTAGGCGACGAGTTCATCTCCCGAACGACCTTCGACAATCGCATCGAACGCGGCTTCCGCCGCCAGCATGCCGGTCGCCATCGCGTTGTGGCTTCCCTTGATGCGGGGAACATTGACGAACCCGGCCGAGCATCCGATCAGACAGCCCCCTGGGAACGAAAGCTTCGGAACCGACTGATAACCGCCTTCCGTAATGGCGCGGGCGCCATAGGCAATCCTCTTGCCGCCCTCGAATGTATCGCGAACCGCCGGGTGCGTCTTGAAGCGCTGAAACTCGTCGAACGGTGACAGGTAGGGATTCTTGTAATTGAGATGAACGACGAACCCGACCGATACCAGGTTTTCGTCGAAGTGATACAGGAATGAGCCGCCACCCGTGCTCCATCCCAGCGGCCAGCCGAAACTGTGCTGCACAAGGCCGGGCTGGTGCTTGGCGGGATCGATCTCCCAGAGCTCCTTGAGACCAATTCCGAACTTCTGAGGCTCACGGCCGTCGTCGAGGCCAAACCTGGAGATCAGTTGCTTCGCGAGCGAGCCACGCACGCCTTCTGCAATGAATGTGTATTTGCCGTGGAGTTCGATGCCGGGCTCGTGACCGTCCTTCGGATTGCCGTCCCGGCCGATGCCCATGTCCCCGGTGGCCACGCCCTTCACGCTGCCATCCTCATTGTAGATGACTTCGGCCGCCGCAAATCCCGGATAGATCTCGACTCCGAGTTCCTCGGCTTTTTCCGCGAGCCAGCGGCACACGTTGCCAAGGCTGGCAATGTAATTGCCATGATTGTTCATCAAGGGCGGCATCATGAAGTTGGGGAGCCTCAACACTCCGGCGGGCCCGAGCACAAGGAAATGATCCTGCTTGACCTCCGTATTGAGCGGCGCGCCCTGCTCGCGCCAGTCGGGAATCAGGCGATCGAGGGCGATCGGATCGATCACCGCTCCGGAAAGAATATGCGCGCCGACTTCCGATCCTTTTTCGAGGACCGTAACCGACAGTTCCACATCCTTTTCGATGGCGAGCTGTTTAAGCCTGATCGCCGACGCCAGGCCGGCCGGACCGGCACCGACAATAACAACATCAAACTCCATCGACTCCCGCTCGGGAGCACCTTGTTCCGTTTCGCTCACTTCGCCCTCCGTGAGTCCGCGGCCCCGCGCCGTTCTTCCAACGAACGGTATTAGTCTGCGCAAACAGTACTGCGCAAGCACAATAACGACGCGCTATGCGGCAATATGGCTGCTATAGTTCCGCGCGACCGGAAGCAAAGATGCTGAACGTTCGAGCGCAAGAATACTTGGAATGACCGGACAACTGGACAGAGACGAAGCCGTCAGACTGCTGGAGTGGTACGCCGCGATGGGCGTCGACGCTCCGGTTGTGGATGAACCTGTCGACAGGTTCGCGGCTTATGCCCGGGAGAAGGAGGAGCGATCGGCTCGCCAGAAGCAGGCGGCGTCCCCGGCTCCGCAACGACCGCGCGCGCCTGTCTCCGTGCCCGCATCGACATCACCGACCCAACCGGCTGCGGCGCCGATGATGTCGGATGAGGTCGTCCAGGACGCGCGCGCGCTTGCTGCGGGTTGCGAGACCCTTGAGGCGCTCAGAGCGGCGGTCGAGAGCTTCGAGGGATGCGGCCTGAAGAAGACGGCGAAGAATACGGTCTTCGCGGACGGCAGCCCTGACGCCAGATTGATGCTTATCGGCGAGGCCCCGGGGCGGGACGAAGACATTCAGGGCAAGCCTTTCGTCGGCCGAAGCGGACAGTTGCTCGACAAGATTCTTACTGCCATTGGCCATGACCGGACGAACAGCTACATAACCAATGTCATCCCTTGGCGGCCGCCCGGCAACCGGTCGCCGACGCCTCTCGAGACAGCAATCTGCCGGCCGTTCATCGAACGCCAGATCGAACTCATCGATCCCGACGTCATGGTTTTTCTAGGCGGCGTCGCGGCGAAGGAGCTGCTCGAAACCACCGAGGGCGTCATGCGGCTGCGCGGCAAGTGGAAGGTGTATCCGCCTCAGGACGGAAAATGGCGGGCGATCGCAACGCTCCACCCGGCCTACCTGTTGCGTCAACCCGCACAGAAGCGTCTGGTCTGGCGGGACTTCCTGGAGATCAAGCAGGCCCTGGATGCCGCAAGTCAATCCACCGAGAAAGAAGCCTGAAACTCATGGCCAAGATCGACGAAAGCAGACCGTTCATCCCGATGAAGATCGCCGTCATGACGGTCTCCGATTCGAGAACGCTCGACGACGACAAGTCAGGCGGCATTCTCGCCGACCGCGTCGTGGATGCCGGGCATGTCCTTGCCGACCGGGTGATCGTGACCGACGACGTTCCGGCCATTCAGGCAAAGACACGGGAATGGATCGCAAGCGAAGACATCGATGTCGTTATCTCGACGGGCGGGACCGGATTGACGGGACGCGACGTCACGCCGGAGGCGATGAGCGGCCTGTTCGAAAAGGAAATCGACGGCTTCTCCGCGATCTTTCACCGCATCAGCTTTGAAAAGATCGGAACCTCGACGATCCAGTCGCGGGCGATCGCAGGCGTCGCGGGCGGCACATACATCTTCTGCCTGCCGGGATCGCCCGGTGCGTGCAAGGACGGCTGGGACGGGATACTCAAGAACCAGCTCGATTACCGGTTCATGCCATGCAATTTCGTCGAGATCATGCCGAGGCTGGATGAGCACCTGAAGCGCACGAAGCTGAAGGCCGGCTGAGGCGGCAAGGACGATTCATGCCGCCCCTGCCGGTCGGCTCTCGTCTTCGTCGAACACCTTTCTTGCCGCCGCAACACCGTTCATGAATGCCGGAACGCCTGCGTAGACAGCCATCTGCAAAATGATTTCGGCGACTTCTTCGCGCGAGACGCCGACGTTTAACGCCGCGCGGATGTGGAACTCCAGCTGCGACTGCGTCGTGCCCATTGCGGTCAGGGCGGCGACCGTCAGCATTTCCCGGGTCCGGAGGTCGATGGCCGGTCTTGAGAGCACATCGGCAAATGCGAAACCCAGAATCGATTCCGTAATATTTGGGCCGAAGGAATCCAGATTTTCAGCAACCTTTCGCGGCGCTTCCGGTTCGAGCTTTCCGAGTAAATCCAGCGCGCGTGCTCTGCGGTCGATCTTCGTTCCGGCGTTCATGAGTTCACCGTCGACATGCCGAGATCCCCATAGCGTTCGCCTGCGACCGGGTTCCGGTTCAATGCGGTGTCGAGGGTGTGCATGTCCTGCGGCGAGAGCACGATATCGATGGCTGCGGTGTTGTCCTCCAGATAGGACAGGCGCTTCGTGCCGGGAATCGGAACGATGTCATCCCCTTTTGCGAGGAGCCAGGCAAGCGCCACCTGCGCAGGCGACGCATGATGGCGGGATGCAATCGCCCGCACCAAATCGACTATCCGGCCGTTGGCGCGGAGGTT
Source organism: Hyphomicrobiales bacterium (assembly GCA_965275905.1). Lineage (GTDB taxonomy): Bacteria > Pseudomonadota > Alphaproteobacteria > Rhizobiales > JAJFHC01 > CBDAQD01. The sequence continues at coordinate 123,078 of CBDHYJ010000025.1, forward strand.
GGAGTCGGTGAACCGCGGCAGGCCTGCACGGAAGTCGTCGCTGCCGAAAGTCGTGCCTGCGTCAAACGTGCCGGTCAGGAATCCGCGCCCGAGCGGCGAATAGGCCACGAAGCCCACGCCGAGTTCACGACACGCTGGAAGGATCGTTCTCTCGACATCGCGTGTCCAAAGCGAATACTCCGTCTGGAGTGCCGCGACCGGTTCAACCCGGTGCGCCCGGCGCAGGGTACCGGCGCTCACTTCGCTGAGGCCGATATGAGCGATCTTGCCTTCCGCCTTCAGGTCGGCAAGCGTCGAGATCACTTCCTCGATCGGGCGCTCGCGGTCGTATCTGTGCACGTAATAGAGATCGATCCGATCAAGTCGGAGGCGTTTCAGGGACGCCTCGCAACAGGCCCTGATATAGGCAGGGCTGTTGTCGATCGATCGCGACGCCGGATCGCCATCGCGCACGATCCCGAACTTGGTGGCTATGACGAGTCCGTCGCGACCGCGTTCTCGGATGAACCGCCCGACCAACTCCTCGTTGTGAAACGGGCCATACATATCCGCGGTGTCGAAAAACCGTATTCCGAGATCGGCGGCCCGGTGCAAAACCCGCAGCGACTCAGTATCGTCGCGCGGACCGTAAAACTCACTCATGCCCATGCAACCAAGACCGATGGCGGAGACTTCAAGCTCGGGGGTCAGTCGTCGCGTTCTCATGCGAATTCACTCCTTTGCGCTGTTTCACGCAATATTGTTTTTCATAAAACCGAACAAAAGATATGATCTTGGATAGCTGATTTCCGAAATCGGAAAATATGAGTGCATGGCCAGGAAAATAAGCTGGGATGACGGGCGGATCTTCCTCGCCGTCGCGCGGCGCTCCTCGCTGACCGGAGCGGCCGACGAACTCGGCATCGGTATCGCATCGGTGTCCCGGAGGGTCGATCGGCTGGAGGCGGCACTCGGCGTGCCACTCTTCGTGCGGCACCAGACCGGTTACCGGCTCACCGACGAAGGGGAAGCAATGCTGCCCAGGGCCGAGGCTCTGGAAGACGCCGCAGGGGCTTTCAGTGCCACTGCTGACCTGCGCTCTGAAGCGGCAGGTCGCGTGCGTCTGGCGACGGCGGAAAATCTGGCTAACCCGATCATTATTCCGTCGCTCACATCGCTGCTGTCGCAGCACCCGCGCCTGACTGTCGAAGTCGTAACCGATATTGCGACCGTGAATCTCCACCGGCGGGATGCTGACCTGGCCATACGCATGGTCAGGCCCGAGCGCGGCAACGTCACGACGCGCCGCGTCGGCACACTGGGGTACGGGCTTTACGGCTCACATGCGTATCTGGCCGGCAGGACGCCGTCACCAGACAGCGGACGGTTCGAAAATGACAGGTTTATCGGCTGGTCGGATCGTCAGTCGCATCTGCCGGCGGCACAATGGGTGGAACGAACATTGCGCGGTCGTACACCTGTTTTGACGACAACGACGCTCGCGGGACAGGTGAGTGCGGTTAAGGCCGGGCTCGGTCTGGCAGTGCTTCCGCATTTCCTCGCCGAGGACGCGGGACTTGAGAGAGTTGTTCTCGAACTCGGTATCGAGCAGGCAATCTGGCTTGTCGTGCACGCCGATCTCTCGGCGTCACGGCGGGTGCGCGTGGTCGCCGACCATCTCGCGCAGCTTATCCGGGACAATCGATCTCGCCTCGCCGGACCGGCGCCGGCCTAGCGCGCCGCAGGCCTAAGCCTCCAACCGATCAAGAAACGACACGATCGCAGCGTTGACCGGCTCCGGGTTTGTCACCGGCGACATGTGCCCGCCGGACGCCACCTCGACCAGCCCGATGTCCGGATTCTGATTCACGACAAGATCAACGACGGTTCGTGCTGCCCGCGTCGTGTCGGCTGCCCGGATCAACTGTGCGGGCCACGGCAGGGGCCCGTACTGCTCGAGCCTGGTCGTGGGCTCGAAAGCGCCCGGCCACTCTAGAGCGACCTTTGGCATCACCCGGGCGACCGCCTCCCGACGTTCCGGAGGCATGGCCGCCCATGCGTCCGGCCCCATCCAATAGGCGATGAAACCCTCCGCTGATGCCGTGAGATCGCCGCGTTCGACGGCCGCGATCTGGCGATCCCTGACGGCGCGGATCTCCTCGAAAGCATCCCGCTCGCCGGCCGCTTGCAGGAGATGGAAACAAACCGGCTCGATGAGCGTCAGGGAACGTACGCGGTCGGGATTTTCGAAGGCGGTCTTGGCGGCAATCAGTCCGCCGTAGGAATGGCCCACCAGATGGACGGGATTGGCCGCGGTCACCACCAGCCGGCGGATGCGCGCACAATCGTCCTCGAATGAATAGTGCGTGTCCGTTTCCGCTGCTTTTCCGTATCCACCGAGATCCGGCGCGCTGACGCTGCATCGCGGCGCCAACAGGTCCGTCAGCGCTCTCCACTGGCGGCCGGACGCGGCACTGCTGTGGACCAGCACAACAGGTGCGGGATCTTCACGGGAACTCATTGCACCATTCATCATTCCGCCCCCATTTCACCGGGACTGTTGCCAGCGGCGGTAATCCTCGATCGTGTCGATGTCGTCGCGTTCGCCGACATAATCGATCCTGGCGTCACCGAGATTGGCGAGCGTGTCGGCGAGTGTGGACGGCGATGACCAACGGACGTTTCCGAAAATGCTGCGGACACGCGGTCTGCGTTTCAGGCCGACCAGCCAGTACCCGCCGTCGGGCGACGGCCCGAACACGGCATCCGCGCGGCCAAGTCTCGAGAAAGCGCCGGCGATATCGTGTGTCGTTATGTCGGGAATGTCGCTGCCGAGGATGACGGCCGGACCGGGCGGCAGGGAATGCATGACCCTGTCCATACGCACACCGAGATCGCCGCGCCCCTGTGCCATGAGGAAGACGCCGGCCGGCCAGACCGGTGACGCGGCGGCCGTATCGGGCGACACGGCCAGGATAGTCTGCCAGCGCGGATCGGCGCCCAGGCGTCTCACGGTCGACGCGGTCAGAGTGCGGTAGAAGCCGACCGTACGGCCTGCGCCGAGGTCTCTCGCCAGCCGTGTCTTGACCCCGCCCGCCCGCGGCTCCTTGACCATGATCACAAGGCGGCTGGCAAACCCCGCAACGGAGCGCGTCATCCGTAGAACCGCGTTATGACCCGGGGCGGCACTTTCAGGTAATACATGGCGAGGCAAGTGAAGTTGCGCACGCTGCGGCGGATGAAACCTTCTCTGCGATACCGTTCCGCACTCGTCACGGCGGCATGGCGCAATGACCACAGACGGCTGCGGCCGATCCGCCGGATCATGTCGACATCTTCCATCAGAGGCATGGTTCCGAAACCACCGAGTTGATCGTAAAAGCGGCGCGAAATAAGAAGCCCCTGGTCGCCGTAGGGAAGTGCGAAGAGTGCGCAGCGCGTGGCAACGAAGGTTTCCAGCACCCGTGCTCCGAGACCACTGTCGTCGAGCGCAAAGCGAAAGCATGCGGCCCGCTCAAGGTCGCCCTCCATGGCCGCATTGGTGATGAAGTTCCCGACCTCGTCTTCCCAGCCGTCATCCAGAACAGTGTCCGCATGCAGGAACAACAGCCATTCTCCACGAGCTTCCGATGCACCGGCAGCAAGCTGGCACCCCCTGCCCCGCTCGGCGCTGACCAGCGTCGCACCGGCGGCATCCGCGATCTCTCCTGTTACGTCCCCCGACCCGCCGTCCGCAACGATGACCTCTTTGACAAGACCATCAATTGCACCTGGAACGAGCGCCGAAAGCGTCCGCGGCAGAGTGCTGCTCGCGTTCAGAGTCGGTATCACGATGCTCAACATTGCGCGCACTATACAGAGACGGTCCTGCAGCACAAATGCGGCGAAACCGGAAATCGCATTTATGTTCTTGTTTTGTTCTCATATCTGCACTACCTTTTCCATCATGAGAACATCGATCCACATATCGCATGGTGGCCAGAGCGTGTTCGACCCGAGCGGCGAACTCAAGGACGCGCGCGTCGATGCCGGCAGACGGCGCGGACGCAGCGCCCAGAGCAACAGGTCCGGCCGGTTTGAGAAATTCGCCCGCGAAACATTTGACGATGGATGGGAAAGCCTCGGTCAGCTGGACGCGATAAAGACGACCGTGTCGGAAGAAAAACCCAAGAAGATCATCACACGGAACACATCTCCCGATCTCGGGTTCGATCGTTCGATCAACCCCTATCGCGGCTGCGAGCACGGCTGCGTCTACTGCTTTGCACGCCCGACGCATGCCTATATGGGTCTGTCGCCGGGGCTTGATTTCGAATCCCGGCTGTTTGCAAAGCCGAATGCAGCGGAGTTGCTGGAGCGGGAACTGAGCAATCCGGATTATGAACCCCGGAAAATAGCCATTGGAACCAACACGGATCCCTATCAGCCCATCGAACGGGAACGCCGCATAACCCGGCAGATTCTGGAGGTTCTGGACCGTTTCAACCATCCGGTCGCGATCGTGACGAAGTCGGCGCTGATCGCGAGGGACCTCGACATCCTGACGTCCATGGCGGAGCGCGGCCTGGTCAAGGTGGCGCTTTCTATTACGACGCTCGACCGCAAGCTCGCGCGCGCAATGGAACCGAGAGCGGCAACGCCGACAAAGCGGCTGGAAGCGCTCGATCTGCTGAGTGCGGCCGGGGTTCCGACCGCGGTGATGACGGCGCCGATCATTCCCGCCCTCAACGACAGCGAAATGGAAGCCATCCTTAAGGCGGCGGCACAGGCGGGCGCCAGGGAAGCCGGCTATATTCTCCTCCGCCTGCCGCTCGAGGTGCGCGATATCTTTCGCGAATGGCTTATGGAGCAACTGCCTGACCGCGCCTCCCATGTAATGTCCCTGATCCGGTCGGTGCGCAACGGCAAAGAGAATGACGCAACCTGGGGCCGGCGCATGACAGGAACGGGTCCGTATGCATGGTCGATTGGCAGACGGTTCGAAATCGCGGCGAAACGTCTGGGGCTCAATTCGGTGCGCAGTGCGCTTAAGACCGATCTTTTCGAGCGCCCGCCGCTGCCCGGTGAACAACTGCAGCTTTTTTGCGATTTGCCCAAGTAAATAAGGTTAACTTAGTCGTTCCTTAAGTAACTTGCCGTACAGAACTCCCAAAATAGGGAGTCCTTGTATGCATATTGCGGTCATCGAATCGTCGCGGACGATGATCCGAATCCTCGCAAGCATGCTCGACGATGGCGATGACCGGATCACCGCCTTTACGGACGGCCTGCAGGCATTTGAGTTCATCCGCGATGAGCCCAGCGTAGACGTCGTCATGACCGGACTTGAGATCGAGACCATGTCGGGTCTTGAATTGTGCTGGGGTGCCCGTCTGCTCGCGCAGGAAGGCCGGGCGATTTACGTCATCGCGATGTCCTCCAGCGAAGAGCAGAGCAAGTTGATCGAAGTGCTGGACAGCGGCGCTGACGAATTTGTCCAGAAGCCGCCCGTCGAACGGGAGCTCAAGGCACGGCTTCGCGCTGCACGGCGCCAGCTCTCGATGCAGCGCCAGTTGATCGAGATGGCCAATATCGATCCTCTGACCGGCCTGCTCAACCGACGGGCGTTTTTCCGCGAAGGCGAATCCCTGGCAACCGCCGCGGACCGGCACCCGCTTGCGGCGATCATGTTCGATATAGATCACTTCAAGGCGGTCAACGACACATACGGCCATGATATCGGCGACGAGGTGCTGCGCCGGGTCGCGGCACTCGCCAAGGACGAGGAATACATCAGCGGACGGCTCGGCGGCGAGGAGTTCGCGATCCTTCTTGCGGACCACAATGAAAGTTCCGCCAGCCGGCGCGCAGAGGAGCTTCGGTGCAGGATCGAATCCCGCCGGTTCAAGGCGGATGAATGCATCATTCGGGTGACCAGCAGTTTCGGGGTCTGTTCGGGCCAGCCGGGCCAGCCGCTGGAAGACATCCTGAAACGCGCCGATGCCGCCCTCTACGAAGCAAAACATAAGGGTCGCAACCGCATTGTGCGCTACGGCGAACTCTCCGTGGAAGATCCCGGCGATGCGAAAAAGCACAAACCGACAGAGCAGCCGGCCACCTCGTAACGCACTGCCCGCGCCTTCAATCCGGGAACGTTCCGGACCGGAACCGTGCCGCCTGTCCGTGCTTTGTGGCATTGTGGCGCCGCGATGAAATCACGAGACACCATATTCGTCCGCAGGCGACGGCTGTTGCGCGACATGCCGGACCTGATGCACCGCCTTGTCTATGCGGGAACCCGGAACTATCCGCAGGCCGACCGCTACGGGCTCGTCGTCGCAAACGTCATCGGTTATCTCGCCAGTATCTCGTCGCTGTCCTACGCGGCGACCTACGCCATGCAGGATGCCGCCAAGTTCGCGCCGCTCGTCTGGGGCAATGTCGTCGCCGCCGTCGTCACCGCCTGCGTCCCGCTCATGCACCGCTTCGGCCGGGTCGCCGGGGCCATGCTGCTGACCGGAGTGCTGTTCACGACGATCTTCTATTTCACCTCACTGCTCGGACGGACGTCGGGCATCCAGCTCAACTATGTCGGCGCGGCAGCCGTTGCCTTCGTTGTGCTGGGCCTGCAGAGGATCTGGCTGGTCGCGGCGGTCGTGGTACTGGCCGCCGGACTGCATCTCGTCGCGTGGTTCCTGTTCCCGGTGACCCGCGTCGCGATCGAGGCGGAGCCCTGGTTCCTCAACCAGCTCTATTTCTTCTCGGTCATCTCGATCATGGGCATCATCAGCGTGGTCATTTACTACGCCTTCACGCTGGTGCGCGAGGCCCAGGCAAGAAGCGACGCGCTGCTGCTCAACATCATGCCCGCCCAGATCGCCGAACGGCTCAAGGCGAATCCGGACCAGACCATTGCCGACGCCCACGAAGAGGCCACGATCCTGTTCGCGGACATGACCGGGTTCACCAAACTCTCCGCGACTCTGGGACCGCAACGCATCGTTGAGCTTCTCGATGAACTGTTCTCCGCGTTCGATGCCATCGTCGCGGAACTTCAGGTCGAGAAGATCAAGACCATCGGCGATGCCTACATGGTTGTGGCCGGCGTCCCAACCGCCCGCGACGACCATGCCCAGGCGATCGCCAGGCTCGCCATCGGCATGGTCGCTGCAACGCACGAGATGGCGACCCGCAACCAGCTCGACATAAAGATCCGGGTCGGCATGGCCACGGGCCCGGTGCTCGCCGGCGTGATCGGCAAGACAAAGTTCGCCTACGATGTCTGGGGCGAGAACGTGAACCTCGCGGCACGCCTGGAATCGAACGGCGTCCCGGGTACGATCCTGGTCAACGACACCGCGCGCGCCCTGCTCGAGGAAGAATTCATTATCGAGCCGCACCGGACCCTCGACCTCAAGGGAATCGGCCCGACCGAGACGTGGCGGCTGGAGGGTCGCAAATAGAACTGGCCTGGCCGGCTCTAATCGTTCATGGCTGTTGTATGAAGACAAGGGCCGATTCTCGGTTGCAAACCGGGCCGGACTTCACGCTTGAGGCGGCCGCGCTTGACGCCGGTCACGAGGCCGTCGCCGGCATCGACGAGGCCGGCCGGGGTCCGTGGGCCGGGCCGGTCGTGGCGGCCGCCGTCGTGCTCGATCCGGGGAACATCCCCGAAGGCCTCAACGATTCCAAGAAGCTCACCGCCACGACCCGGGACACGCTCTTCGATCAGATCTCGGCAGTGGCGCATGTCGGTGTCGGCATCGCCGAGGTAGATCGGATCGACCGGGACAACATCCTTGCCGCCACCCTATGGGCGATGCGGGCGGCGCTCGACGATCTGTCCGCTGCTCCGGCCTACGCTCTCATCGACGGCAACCGCATGCCGGACCTGCCCTGCCCGGCCGAGACAGTGATCAAGGGTGACGGCCGCTGCCTGTCCATCGCCGCGGCGTCGATCATCGCCAAGACCACCCGGGACCGGATCATGCGCGACCTTGCCGAAGAATGCCCCGGCTACGGCTGGGAGCGGAACATGGGTTACGGCACCGCTGAGCACAGCGCCGCGATCGACCGGATCGGCGTGACACCGCACCACCGGCGGTCATTCCGTCCCATACGACTGGCGCTTGGGCTGCCCGATTGACACTGCAGGTGATGCTGGCATCGCCCGTTCGGGTGACCTAGGCTTTCGTTCTGCCAACTGCGGAAGGCCGAACGATGCGTCCGATACTCCTCGTCCTGTTGCTGATCTGCGCACCCGCGACCGTTTACGCGGATACGAAAACCGAGGTCGACCTCGAGCTCGTCCTGCTGGTCGACGCCTCCAATTCCATCGACGAGGCGGAGACCCGGTTCCAGCGCCAGGGTTATGCTGACGCCTTGATGCATCCTGAAGTCCAGGCGGCGATCGCCAAGGGCATTCTCGGCCGCATAGCAGTGACGTTCATGGAATGGGCCGACTTGAACAATCAGGACGTGGTCGTGCCCTGGACCGTCATAGACAGTGCGGACTCGGCCCGCGTCTTTCGTGACAACCTGATGGCCGCACCGCGCAAGACCTACGGCACCAACGCGATCGGCGAGGCCATCGCCGCCGGACAGGCACAGATTGCCGGCAACAGTTTCGAGGGCATCCGCCGCGTTATCGACTTCTCGGGCGACAGCGCCAACAACTGGAGTGGCAGACCCATCGAGGATGCCCGGGCCGCCGCCATTGCGGCTGGTTCCGTGATCAACGGGCTGGCCATTCTGTGTCTCGATTCCGATTGCAGTGGCCGGCCGATCAGCTACGACCTGGAGCAGGCCTTCAGGACACAGATCATCGGCGGACCGGGCAGCTTCGTTATTACGGTCGACAGCCGGGAACGGTTCGCCGAGGCGGTGCGGCAGAAACTCATTCTCGAGATCGCGGGACCACCTGATTCCCCGCCCAAAAGACGCCAGGCCATGCTGGAAAAACCGCAGTAATAACCCACTGTTAACCATAAATCGCGATCGCCCACCGTTCCGCGTCCAGCCCTTTAAACTCCGTTTACCCTGGGGGTCCAATCATCGCCCCTCGATGAGTATTGCAGGGGAACGGTAAATGGGTGTCGCTCACAAACCGGACGTTTCGGTTTTCGAGAACAGAATTCTGGTCGGCGATTGCATCGAACAGATGAATACGCTGCCGGCGAAATCTGTCGATCTTATCTTTGCGGACCCGCCCTACAATCTGCAGCTCGACGGCGATTTGCTTCGTCCGAACAACACCAAGGTCGACGCCGTCGACGACCACTGGGACCAGTTCTCCAGCTTCGAAGCCTACGACCGGTTCACGCGCGAGTGGCTGGCGGCCGCCCGGCGCATTCTGAAGGACACCGGATCGTTCTGGGTGATCGGCTCCTACCACAACATATTCCGCGTCGGCACGGCGCTTCAGGATCTCGGATTCTGGATTCTCAACGACGTCATCTGGCGCAAGACCAACCCGATGCCGAACTTTCGCGGACGCCGGTTCACGAACGCGCATGAGACCATGATCTGGGCTGCGCGCGGCGAAGGCCAGAAGGGCTACACGTTCAACTACGAGGCCATGAAGGCGCTCAACGAAGACATTCAGATGCGGTCCGACTGGCTCCTGCCGATCTGCAGCGGCGGCGAACGGCTGAAGGACGAGGACGGCGCGAAAACGCATCCGACGCAGAAGCCGGAATCCCTCCTTCACAGGGTGATTCTGTCGTCGTCCCAGCCGGGCGATGTCGTGCTCGATCCGTTCTTCGGCACCGGCACGACCGGTGCGGTGGCCAAACGTCTCGGACGCCGGTGGATCGGTATCGACCGCGAGGATCATTACATTCAGGCGGCTCAGAAAAGGATCGATGCGGTTGTTCCGCTCGATGGCGAGACGCTGGAGGTCTCCAAGGGAAAGCGGCAGGAACCGCGCGTCCCGTTCGGCACAGTTGTCGAACGCGGCCTGCTGGAGCCGGGTACCATGCTTTATGACCCGGCGCGCCGTCATGCCGCCAAGGTGCGGGCCGACGGCACGCTCGTTTGCGCCGATGCCACGGGGTCGATTCACAAAATCGGCGCACACGTTCAGGGCCTTGAGGCCTGCAACGGCTGGACGTTCTGGCACTTCCGCACCGACGGCAAGCTCAAGCCGATCGATCTCCTGCGCCAGCAGATCCGCTCCGAGATGCGCACCGGCGCCTGACACGACGAACACGCTTACATTCCGGACTGTCGGTCACGTCACATACCGGTGGCGTGGGCGATGACCTTGCGCATGACGCTCGGCAGCGCATTGCTGTCGAGAGACTCCAACCCAACCCACCGGCAACGCCCCTCGTCAGCGGCAAGGGTGAGAGGCTGTGAGTGGCCTACCTTGCTGGTCCAGACCTCAAGTTCCAGGTGAAAATGCGTGAAGGTGTGGCGAACCAGCCCCGCCTTGCGTGCCCATTGCGCCTCGACCGGGGCGTGGACGGATGGATCGCCGGGAGGCTCGGATTTGTCCGTCCAGGGGGTCGACGGTATCTCGGCCATTCCGCCAAGAAGACCCTTGGGCGGACGGTCGCGCAGCAGGACCGTGCCGTTGGTCCGCTCAACCCAGAACGCGATTCCTTGCCTCGTCGGCTTTTGCGCTTTCGGCCGTTTGAGCGGCAGGGTTTCGGCGATGCCCGCCAGACGGCCATCACAGGGTTCCGACCAGGGACACAGCAGGCAGTTTGCTTTCTTTGGCGCGCAGATTGTGGCGCCCAGGTCCATCACGGCCTGGGCGTAGTCGCCAGGGCGTACATCCGGGGTCAGTGTCGAGGCATGGGCCCATAAGGTCTTCTTGCTGTCCGGCAGCGGCTCTTCCACCGCAAACAGGCGGGCCATGACGCGCTCGACATTGCCGTCGACGACCACCGCCGGCCGGCCGAATGCGATCGCGGCGATGGCCGCGGCCGTATACTGGCCGATGCCCGGCAGGTTCTTCAGTTCTTCTTCCGTGTCCGGGAACGCGCCGCCATACCGTTCGACGACTTCGTTGGCGCAGCGGTGCAGGTTTCGCGCCCGCGCGTAGTACCCGAGGCCGGCCCACGCGGTCAGAACCTGGTCGAGCGGCGC